>JACCKY010000073.1 GCA_014236755.1 Candidatus Petromonas tenebris
TTTTTTTTAGTGTTATTTCAGCCATTTCTTCATCTCTCTTTTTTCAATACTTCTACATATATTTTAGCAAGTTTTCCACAGCTTTTGAAATTTTATAATTTCCTACTTAATATAAAAAATAAAAACCCTCAATTTCTATTGAAGGTTTTTATTTTCATTACACCCAAGATGCCGTTGCCTTGTAAATTCACACCCGGTATCACCTAGGTGGGTGTCCTATTCCATGCTTTTGACTTCCACAGTTTTTTGCTGAGGCATGTCATACACATGGAAACCCGAACTCCCGGATGTTATTTGGTGGTTGAATTTCAAGGCATTAACGAACATCCCAGGCACTTTTGTTATATATATTATATCGTAAAAATTCAGAAAATAAAAGTGCCGATTAGAATCTTTATCTGTAAATTATTACGGAATTTTAATTCCAACATGCTATTAAGGCTTCTCTTAAGGGATTTTGGAATGTCTATTTTTCTATAATGTTTCTTACATTTCTCACAACCAGATCCACCGTGCCATCACCATTTCTTCTAATCTGAAATTTTAGATCATCCTCAAAATCTTCGAAATTTCCTCTAACTTCAAAACCACTGTCGGTTTTAAGGGTCTTTTTCTTCATCTTTTTGCTTACCCAATTTTGATCTACTTTAAAAGTGTCATTAGGCTCTATCCCTTTATCCTTCATATTAATTACAAAATTGTTTTTAAGATCGGTATCATCTTTGAACACATTATTAGATATTTCCTCAATATCAACTTCTTCCTCATTTTTTAAAGTATTATTAATTTCATTTCTAACTTCCATTGCCTTTTCAAAATCATCTTTTAAAGCCTTTCTTGTCCATTTTTCTACAGCACTTTTTAATATCTTTGTCTTGTCTCTATTATCAATTATTATTTCACTATTTAAAAATTCATCTATAAAAAACTGAGCAACTTCACTATTTTTTGCATAGCTTTGCTTATCTAAGATTATCATATCATAATCATTTTCTTCATCTAGTTTCCTAATAAATGCACATTTTTGTAACTTTTGATTAATCCCCGGTAGTCCTATATCCTGGGGAATAATTTTTATTAAAAATCCATCATCTATATATTCGATTTCATGAATATAGGATTTCTGATAGTCCAGTTTCAGTATCCCAATATATTTCTCATTATCTGAAGCAAATATACATATTACCAAATCAGCAGAAGAGATATTGCTATTGGATTTCATTATTCTAAACATGTGATTGGCAATTTTTCTAGATTCTTCAATAAAATTGTTATTATCTAAAAAGATTTTTTTGCTAGACTCCTTTACGATACCATTTTGCTCCTTGAATTTTGCCTTTCTATTATCATCATCCTTAAGAGATTTTATAATATGTTTCGTTAAAAATTCGTGTACCTCTTCATTTACATCCTGCTCTATTTCTGCCAGAATAGGAGTGTCACTATTTTTATCTAATATATGAACTATAGCCCTTTCTATGCTAACCGATTCTATATTACGCATGGATTTACCCCTTTCAATATTATATGCTATAATAAAATAACTTAAATAATATTATATATTATCCGAAATATACTATGGAAGAAAAAATAATTAATCTCAAAGGGGCAGGTGAAGATACATGGCAATTAAGATATCAGATATTAACAAGCAAAACTCTTTATCTAGTTTAACCTTAAGAGAAAACAGCAAAACTCCTAAAAATATACAAAGTGAGTTTGCCTCACAGCTCAATAATTTAAAAGGTGATGCTCTCCATGAAAAACTAAATGATCTTTTAAGTCAAATTTATGCCCAATCTAAAATAGTAGAAAAAAAATTTCACTTAAGTGAAATTTTAAAGTATAAAAAGCTAGTTAAAGAGTTTTTAAATATTGCAGTGAATAATTCACATAAATTTTCAAAGGAAAATTTCTTGGATAGACGAGGAAGACATCGACTAATGTCCATAATCAAGTGTGTAGATGATGAACTGGAAAACTTAACTAGAGATTTTCTTAAAAAAGAAAATAGTAATTTGAAGGTACTTAAAAGACTTGATGCCATCAGAGGGCTTCTAATAGACATTTTTATGTAGACAGTTTTCTAAGCAGCTCTTTAATATCCTGGGGGATTTCTGCCTTTACAAACTTTAATTCCCCTGTTCTTGGCTGATAAAATCTTAAAGATTCAGCGTGAAGTGCCTGCCTATTGATTAATGATTCATCTACATATCCATACAGCTCGTCTCCAATAAGCGGGTGACCTATGTACTTCATATGAACCCTTATCTGATGGGTTCGTCCTGTATCCAACTTTAGTCGTACCAAACTCGCATCTTTATATCTTTTTACTACTTCAAAATGTGTTACACTTTCCCGACCACCTTGTACTACCTCCCTACGTACAGAGTCATCTTCAGTGCGTCCTATAGGCTCATCTATAGTTCCACAGTCTTTGTCAACTCTTCCCTTAACAACGGCTAAGTATTTCTTCTCGACTAAGTTTTTGCTCATTTGTTTTGATAATACCTGATGTGCGAATGGGTTTTTAGCTACGATCAAAAGTCCTGAAGTGTCCCTATCTAATCTGTTAACAAATCTTGTTTTAAAGTGCTGGTTGCTTTTAATCAGATAATTAACTAGTCCATTTGCTATTGTATTGTTAGGGTGCCCCTTTGTGGGATGAACTACTACATTAGGCTGCTTATCAATTATTAACAGATCCATATCTTCATAGACAATGGATATGGGAATATCCTGAGGTTCAAATTGATTCCTTTCTTCATCCATTATTACTTTTACAATATCACCAGTTCTTAATTTACTGCCCAATGAAATATTATTATCATTTACAAAGATATTCTTCTTTCTTTTCGCTTTCCTAGTCAATCTTCCTGACAATTTCATTTTTTTATAGAGCACTTCTTTTAAAGTGATTCCGCTTTCTTTTTTTTCCACCTCATATATCAATGTACTGCTATCTCCTATGTTCTTCATATTATCACCCTTGTCATAAATATATAGTTTTAAATTTGCTCTTTTATATATCTTTTGAAGGAATTTTTAAATTATTACAGAATAATACTATAAATAACGCAAATCACAATGAAATATAAAGGAGTATTGCTATGTATCAAGACTACAGGATAATTAACATAGTTTCAAATAATAGACCCCTCTCTTTAGAAACAGCCAGAATTCTTAAACATAAACTTGAAAAAAATGGTTTCATCGTAGCTGACACCTTTGATTATAATGCAGAATTAATTATATGTATAGGCGGTGACGGTTCTTTTTTACGAACCATTCATCAATATAATTTTCCAGATATCCCAATAATAGGTGTGAATACAGGTCATTTAGGCTTTTTTCAAGCCCTTTCTCCCCATGATCTAGATGAATTTATCTTTAAATATAAAAAGGGCGACTATAAAGTTAGTACTATTAATCCCGTAGAAAGTACTATCTGTACGAGAACCAGCTGTATTGAAATAATGGGAATAAATGAAATAGTAATCAAGGGCCATAAGTCTACTACAATTCATCTCAATTTATCATTAGATGAAAGTTTTTTAGAAAAGTTCAGTGGTGATGGTCTCTTAATATCTACGCCTACTGGTAGCACAGCCTATAACTATTCATTAGGCGGAAGTATAGTAGATCCAAGACTTAATGTAATGCAGATTACTCCTATGGCACCTATCAACACTATTGCCTATAGATCCTTTACTTCCAGTATCATAGTTCCAAGATATTCAACCATTAAAATTCATCCTGAGTACACATATGAAAATTCTATTTTATTTGTTACAGACGGCATGGAACATAGATACAATGAAATAGTGGAAATACAAATAAAACTATCTGAACTAAATGTGAAGCTACTAAGGCTTAAAGAATATGATTTCTGGAATAAAGTTAAAGAAAAATTCCTTTAAGAGCATAAGTACAAACTAGGTAGGGGCACAATATATTGTGCCCCAATAATAAAAACATATAAGGCTTCACAATTTAAAACTATATTTTATACTCCAGAATCATATAAGTATTGGTCAACTCTTCTTTAATTAAAATATAATAATTAAAAGTCTCTTCACAAAAATTAATTATTTCCTTTACCTCTTCGCCTCTATTCTTAAGATCCAATACATTGACGGATGTCTCCTTCCATCCACTTGCCAGAAGTGAGCTTAGAGCTTTTTCATTTAACAGCTCTTTAGGTACTGATCCGAAAACATTTCCTTTTATAGTTTTGTGATTGACCCAAAATTCATTATGAATATCCAGTGCCTTTGCTTCCTGTAATTGTCTAGTTCTCTCTTCAGCAAATTTTACGAGATAATTACCTTCAAAATAATTTTGTCTAGTTATTGGTTTATATATAAATGGGATAGTATTGATTTTACAATACTCTATTTTTTTATTGAGCTTATCTCTTTTACCGAAACTTTTTTTAGTTTTCTTTAGCTTACTACTGATATCAATGATTTCATCGATAATTTTCAAGAAACCTTCTTCATCATTTAACGAAATGCTTTTTTCCAGCTCTAAAATAGCTTTTTTTAATATATATATTTCTTGTTCCATCTAGTTCCCCTCCAGCAATTAGGCCGTGGTACCTACTGCAATTTAATTTACTATCATTTAATTTTACTACAATATGTTCAATATTTGTGATAACTGCAAAAATATAAGTAGCGAAAAATAAGAACTGAGGAGTCATTATTACAGCATCTATTAAACCATGAATTAAAATAGATGTAAAACTTAAAAATACTTGTAAAGCTATTCTTTCAAAATCATTACCATGTTTTTTAATATAATATAATTTTTTAAAAAGATTTACGGTTATTATACCAAAAAATATTATTCCTATAAAACCCGTCTCTCCCAATATATTTAATATTATATTATGTCCATGATATACTGGAGCTTTGATAATCTCAGAATAATTATTAATATAATGACTCATTGTATTTATTCCAGTTCCAAACCAGAAATTATCCTTTATTATTTTCATCATGGTTTTATATATTTCTATTCTATAAAGTAAACTGTTATCATGAAGGGTGTTGTATATACTCATTCGCTCAAATCCGGCACTACCGTTAATTATTACAGCAGTAGCATAGAATAATATGCCGTATAGGAAATAAACAAGTTTTCTTCTATAAACATATATAAGGCCAATCACACTAAAAAGTGTTATCCATGCACCTCTTGAATAGGTCAAAATCAGACAGAAGCTTGACAGTATTATTGCAATAATATTAATTTTTTTAGTTTTAATGTCCTCAAGAGCAGTAATAAAAAGGCCTATGGAGAATACTAAATATCCTGCTAAAACATTTGGATTTAATAAAGTTGAATAGGCTCTTTTATGAATGCTGCTATAAATATCTGAGTCAATCCAACCGGAAGAAAACATAATATCTTTAAAAAAGTAAAACTGTATTATTCCTAAAATGGATATTATAATATTGCTTATGGTAAAGTATTTGAATATATCTAAACAATCTTCAATTGTATTGGCATATTTTCTTATAACTGTTAAAAGAACAAATAATATTCCCACAAAACTATGGACTTTGTAATCTGATATTGCCAAGTTTAAAGCCATGTATAGTAAAAAAATGGTAAAATATTTATTATTTTTAAATGTTAAAAATATGAAATTTAAATTTTGTGTTAAAAGTATATAAACAGTTAATAATAAAACTATAGCATATCCAAATAATGGTACAATAGAGCTAGCAATAATAGCTGCCAATAGAGATAATTTTATAGTTTTGTCAGACTTCATATTAATTCCTCCATATGCTATGGTGCCAAAGTTATTTTAACATAAATAGCATCTAATTATAAACATTATTTAATGCCTAGTTTAGATTTAACTCATTAAGAAAGGGGTTATTTAACATGCATAAAGCAGTATTTTTAGATAGAGACGGCGTTATAAATGATAACAACAAACCTGTAAATAGGCCCGAAGACCTAGAAATATATCCCTGGACATCATGATAAGCTGATATATGAATTAAAAAGAGCAGGAGCTATCATTCATGAGATAGACTACTGCCCTCACTTCAAAACCAAATGCAAGTGTCGCAAGCCTTCTGCAGGCATGCTTACTAGACTTGCAGCAAAATATGAAATTGATTTGAAAGCTTCCTATATGATAGGTGATAGAAATGTAGATATAGATGC
>JACCKY010000021.1 GCA_014236755.1 Candidatus Petromonas tenebris
CCTTTAATTTGGTCTAAGCAACTATATTTTAGCAGGTATTTTCGATAAGTGCTTTATTTTTTTGTAAAAATCTAATAAATAAATGTTGGAGATTACACCCCAACATTTATTATAGAACCAAAAGAACCAGATGAGGTTCTTTTTTTTTGATAAAATTAAAGACCATTAGTATTAGAGTGAAATGAGGGAGTATTTATGAATGGGTGTAATTTTTTAAGCTTGTTTGGGGTAATAATTTAATATAAATAATTTAACCCTGGTATTGTCAAAAGAATTATGAAAAAAATATTCTGAAAACTTATCATTTCTGCCTGCAAATAAGAATTATAATTTACTTATAAAATCTTTGTAAAGGTTGAAATAAACAGGCTCTCATCCTGACCTTGACAAAGATTTTAACGCAAATATTTGGGTAACTAACAGGCAGAAAGGGATGGATTAAGGGGTTAAACCATAAACCCTTGCAAATACTAAGTTTGCAGGTATTTTAAGCAAAAATCTTTGACAATACCCCACCCTTTTAAGGAGAGTGTTTTTATGAAAAAAATTTTAGTTACTGGAGCTTTAGGACAGATAGGTTCTGAATTAGTGATGAAACTAAGAAATATCTATGGAGATAATAATGTCGTGGCAAGCAGTAGAAGTAGAGAGGGGAATGCCGACGTTATCGAATCAGGTCCCTTTGAAATAGTTGACGTTACAGATGGTAAACAAATAGTAGAGGCTGTAAGAAAGCACAATGTAGATTCCATTATTCATCTGGCGGCCATTTTGTCAGCAACAGGTGAAGAAAAACCCCATCTTCTTTGGAATGTCAATATGAACGGTCTTTATTACGTTTTAGAGGTTGCCAGGGAAAGTAAATGTGCAGTATTCACGCCCAGTTCTATAGCCGCCTTTGGACCTAGTACTCCAAAGAATAAAACTCCCCAAGATACCATTCAAAGGCCCAATACTATATACGGGGTTTCAAAGGTTTCAGGAGAGCTACTTTGTGACTATTATCATGAAAAATTTGGAGTCGACACTAGAGGTGTCAGGTATCCGGGATTAATTTCATATGCTGCCCTTCCCGGAGGAGGAACAACAGATTATGCAGTGCATATTTATTATGAAGCCCTTAGATCTAAAAAATTTACTTGTAATATCAAAGAGGGAACTAAAATGGATATGATGTATATGCCTGATGCACTAGATGCGGTGGTTCAGTTAATGGAAGCTAATCCTGATAATCTTAGGCACAGAAATGCCTTCAATATTACGGCTATGAGTTTTGGACCAGAAGAAATTTATAGGGAAATCAAAAAACATATACCGGAATTTGAAATGGACTATAAAGTTGACCCCATTAAACAAAAGATTGCTGATTCATGGCCCGACTCATTAGACGATAGTGCTGCTCGAGAAGAATGGGGATGGAACCCTAAATACGATTTAACTTCCATGACAATAGACATGCTTGAAAAGTTAAGAAGAAAGCTAAATTTATAATATAAAACATAAAATTGACGTTTTAGAGACGGTTAAACATTATAATGGGCTTAAGTATAGTATCAAGTAGAAGGGGTGTTAACATGATAAGTAATTTAGACATATCTAATGCTATGACGATTAAACTTGATAATGAATTGCCTCCATATCCTAGATTTGTAGAAGGGATTAGGAGAGCACCGAAGAGAGAATTTAATCTTACACCAAGGGAAACGGAAATTGCACTAAAAAATGCGTTGCGTTATATACCTGAAGAATTACATGAAAAGCTTGCTCCAGAATTTTTGGAAGAGCTAATGACCAGAGGTAGAATTTACGGGTATCGTTTTAGACCAGAAGGAGAGATAAAGGGCAGACCAATTAATGAATATAAAGGTAAATGCATAGAAGGCAAAGCAATACAGGTGATGATTGATAATAACTTAGATTTCGATATAGCACTTTATCCCTATGAACTCGTAACATATGGAGAAACCGGCCAGGTATGTCAAAACTGGATGCAATATAGACTTATCAAAAAGTATCTTGAAGAGATGACTAATGAACAGACTTTAGTAGTTATGTCTGGCCACCCGTTAGGATTATTTAAATCTTCTCCAGAGGCACCTAGGGTAATTATTACAAATTCTATAATGGTAGGGATGTATGATAATCCTGAAATATGGCATAAGGCTGCGGCCATGGGGGTTGCAAATTATGGTCAGATGACAGCAGGCGGATGGATGTATATTGGGCCTCAGGGGATTGTACACGGTACATTCAATACTATTTTAAACGCAGGGAGGCTTAAGCTAAGAATATGTGATAACGAAGATTTAAGAGGTTATCTTTATGTTACTTCAGGCTTAGGAGGAATGAGCGGGGCCCAGGGTAAGGCCGTAAAGATTGCAAATGGAGTAGGTATAATAGCGGAAGTGGATTACTCAAGAATCCAGACAAGACTAGATCAGGGATGGATTGATACAGTCGTAGACACTTCTGAAAAAGCATATTCTTTAGCAAAAGAATATCAAAATAAAAGAGAAGGCATTTCTATTGCTTTCTACGGTAATGTCGTAGATCTCCTTCAGTACGCTGTAGACAATGATGTAAAAATAGATCTATTATCAGATCAGACGTCGTGTCATGTACCCTATGATGGAGGATATTGTCCACAAGGTATTAGTTTTGAAGAAAGAACGGAGTTATTGAAAACTGATAAGAAAAAATTTGCTAAGCTAGTTGATGAGTCCTTAAAGCATCATTTTAAACTTATCAAAACTTTAGTTGATAAGGGTACATATTTCTTTGATTATGGAAATGCATTTATGAAGGCCGTATATGATGCAGGGGTTAAGGAAATCTGCAAAAATGGTAAGGACGAAAGTGAAGGCTTTATCTTCCCATCATATGTGGAGGATATAATGGGCCCAATGCTTTTTGATTATGGATATGGTCCTTTTAGATGGGTGTGTTTAAGTGGCAAAAAAGAAGATTTAAGAAAGACTGACAAAGCAGCGATGGAATGTATTGATCCAAATAGAAGAGGACAAGATAGAGATAATTATGTGTGGATTAGAGATGCTGAAAAAAATGCTTTAGTTGTAGGTACACAGGCAAGAATACTCTATCAGGACGCTATTGGTAGATTAAAAATAGCCCTTAAGTTTAATGAGATGGTTAGAAACGGTGAAGTAGGACCTATTATGCTTGGAAGAGATCATCATGACACTGGAGGAACTGATTCACCTTTTAGAGAAACTTCAAACATCAAGGATGGTAGTGATGTAATGGCTGAAATGGCTACCCACTGTTTTGCAGGTAATGCCGCAAGAGGTATGACAATGGTTGCACTTCATAACGGAGGTGGGGTAGGTATTGGTAAAGCTATAAACGGAGGATTTGGAATGGTTCTTGACGGAAGTGAAAGGGTAGACAACATTCTAAAGAAGGCTATGCCATGGGACGTTATGGTGGGAGTTTCTAGACGTGCTTGGGCTAGAAATGAAAACTCAATAGAAACGTGTATCGAGTATAATGACATGAATAAGGGAACGGATCATATTACAATTCCATATATACCAAAAGATGATTTAGTTAAAAATTTAATATATGAAGCTTTTAACAAAAAGAAATAAGATTAACCTCTTGTGCTAGTTACTCTAACAGTATAGCTTTAAATATCCTTCAAAGTTTCCTCTGAAGCGACTTTGAAGAGCTGTTTTCACCTCTAAATCTTTTCTATTAAAACAACTCTTCTACGGAGCCTGAAGAGGATTATTGAAGGATATCTATAAGGAACTAGCGAGGCAAGTAAGATTAATTAAAGTTTATTTAATAGAAGCAAGCTTATAAGAATCTGCGATTGACCGCCGATGAAGGACTGTTTTTCTTTTGGGGGAAACATTAAACTAAAAAAAGTCCTTCAAAATCGCCTCAGCAGAAACCTTATAGGTTGCTTAGCTTGCTTTAGTAAAACTAACTATCACAAAAGGTTATGCTATTAAAAAAAGGAGAGGTGTCTTAAAATGGCAAATATGCAGAAAATAGTACAATGTGTACCAAATTATAGTGAAGGTAGAGATTTGGACAAAATAGATAAGATTGTAAATCCCTTCAGAGGAAAGGATGGAGTTAAACTTTTAGATTATAAAAGGGACGAAGACCATAATAGAGTTGTTGTAACTGTAATAGGAGAGCCTGAGGCTGTTAAAAGTGCAGTTTTAGAATCTATGGGTATAGCTATTGAAGTTATAGATATGACTAAACATGAAGGACAGCACCCAAGAATGGGAGCTATAGATGTTGTTCCTTTTATACCAATAAAAAATATAAGGATGACTGAAGCTGTTGAAATGGCGAAAGATGTCGCAAGGGAAGCTTCAGAAAGATTTAATCTGCCTATTTTCCTATATGAAAAAGCAGCAACATCTCATGAGAGAACTAACCTGGCAAAGATCAGAAAGGGTCAGTTTGAAGGGATGGCAGAGAAAATTAAGGAGCCTGAATGGAAACCAGATTTTGGACCTACCCAAATTCATCCTACAGCAGGTGTAACGGCAGTAGGAGCAAGAATGCCTCTTGTGGCCTACAACGTTAATTTAGATACTGATGACATAGAAATAGCTAATAAGATTGCGAAAAGTGTAAGACATATTAGTGGTGGATTAAGGTACTGTAAGGCAATAGGTATTGAACTTGAAGAAAGGGGAATAGTTCAAGTTTCAATGAACATGACGGACTATACCAAGACTCCACTTTATAGAGTGTTTGAACTAATAAAGATTGAAGCCAAAAGATATGGCGTAAATGTAATAGGTAGTGAAGTAATAGGATTAGTGCCTATGGAAGCATTAATTAATACTGCTGAATATTATTTGGGAATTGAAGATTTTTCGATGGATCAAATTTTAGAGAAAAGAATGATGGAGTAGTGATATAATGAAAAAAGGAAATATTTTAATTAAAAATGCATCGGAGATAGTTACCTGTAGCGGTTTTAAGGCTAAAGTTGGAAAAGAAATGAACGAGCTAGGTATAATAAAAGACGGTTCGGTAGTTATTGAGGATGGTATTATAAAAGCTATTGATGAGACTGATAAAATTTTAAAGGAATTTGATGAAGAGGAATTTGAGATTGTAGATGCTTCTAATAAAACTATACTTCCCGGTTTTGTTGATTCACATACGCACTTGGTTTTTGGAGGTTATAGAGCAGAAGAATATAACTGGAGACTGAGTGGTATGGAGTACATGGAAATAATGAAAAGGGGTGGAGGGATAATAAACTCTGTTAAGGGAACGAAAGAAGCATCAAAGGATGAGCTGGTCAAGCTAGGCAGAAAGAGATTGGACTCGATGATGTCCTTTGGAGTTACGACTGTTGAAGGTAAAAGTGGGTATGGACTTGACTATGAAACGGAAATAAAACAGTTAGAGGTTATGCAGCAACTTGATAAGGACCATCCCTTGGATATAGTAAAAACCTTTTTGGGAGCCCATGCCGTTCCAAAGGAATATAAGGGCAGGGAAGATGAATTCATAGATTTTATTATTGAAAAGGTACTGCCAGAAGTAAAGAAGAGGAACCTAGCAGAATTTTGCGATATATTCTGTGAGAAAAATGTATTTTCCGTTGAACAGTCGAGAAGGCTGCTTTTAAAGGCAAAGGAAATGGGAATGAAGTTGAAAATCCATGCTGACGAGATAGTTCAGTTAGGAGGAGCAGAGCTTGCAGCAGAACTTCGGGCTATTTCAGCAGACCATCTACTCCAGGCTTCTGATAAAGGGGTAAAGGATTTGGCAGATAAGGGAGTTGTAGCTACACTACTTCCAGGTACTGCTTTCAGTTTAAAGGAAGAGTATGCCAGAGCAAGGTATATGATCGACAATGGTTGCGCCGTAGCCTTGGCAACGGACTTTAATCCGGGAAGTTGTTTTACTGAATCCATACCTCTAATTATTGCATTGGCAACTTTACACATGAATATGACAACTGAGGAAACTATCACTGCTCTAACAATAAACGGTGCTGCTGCCCTTGATAGGGCTGATGAAATCGGAAGTATAGACATAGGTAAAAAGGGAGATATAGTAATACATGAATTCCCTTCATATAAATTCATACCCTATCATATTGGAGTAAGTACTGTAGAAAAAGTAGTAAAAGATGGTATAATGATATATGATAAATGCAAAATGTTTGAGTGTTTATAGAATTGTGCCTTAAAATTTTTACTTACCGAGCCATGGGTTTTAATAAATTCCTATAGCTTGAAATTAAGGCAATTTTGAAAAATAATAATTATATGCAAGAAATACAAGGGGGTAATGTAATGCTAGCTGATAAAACAGTTAAAGAATTTTTAGAGGAAACAGCATCAAAATCACCTGTACCTGGTGGAGGAAGCATAGCTGCGTTAAGCGCTGCAACTGCTGCTGCTTTAACCGAAATGGTAGCTAATTTAACGATAGGCAAAAAGGGATATGAAGACTTACAGGAAGAGGTAAAAGAGGTTTTGAAAAGGGCTACTTCATTTAGAAACAGTTTTATTGAAGATATAGATAGGGATGCAAAATCCTTTAACAAAGTTATGGATGCCTTTAAGCTTCCTAAAGAAAATGATGAGGAAAAGGAAAAAAGAAAAATAGCTATTCAGGAAGGCCTTAAAAATGCTGCATCAGTTCCCTTGGAAATAGCTAAAGAAGCCTATAAAATGATGGAAATAATTGAAAAGGTAGTAGAAAAGGGCAACAAAAACGCTGTAACAGACGGTGCGGTAGCTGCAATGATGGCTAGAACATCGGTGTTGTCAGCTTTGTATAATGTTAAGATAAATTTAGGATCTATTAAAGATAAAGAGTTTGTTGAAATGCTAGCAAGGGAAGTTGAGGAGCTAGAAGAAAAAATTAACCAACTTGAGAAGAATATATTAGCAAAGGTAACTCTATAAATAACTTTTAAATGCGGCATAGTTTTTAAAACTATGTCGTTTTTTTGTTGCAAAGATACCTAGCAATGCAATATAATTGTAAAAAAGTCTAAAAAAAGGATGGTAATGTGAGCCGAATCTATGTAAAACTATTTGACACCCCTTTCGTTTTAAAAAATGATGATAAGGTTAACTTCCCCTTTATGAAGGCAGAGGCATTATTTTACTATTTAGTTATAAAAAAACAGGCTACAAGGGATGAATTGGTAGACATTTTTTGGGGAGAATCAGGAGAAAAGGCTGCTAAAAAAAATTTAAGAAATGCCATGTATAAGATTAGAAAAACTTTCGACATGGATATTATAATATCCCCTCAAAAATCTAAAGTAATATTAAATTCTGATATAGAAATTGATTCAGACTTAGATTCTTTTCTAAAAAATGATCAGAATAGTGTAAAGTCCTACGATGGTGAGTTCTTAAAGGGCTTTATGGTAAAAAAAGCCCTAAAGTTTAATGAATGGGTATTAAATACGAGGGAGTATTACAGGAGTATATATATTACTAAATTACATGAGATAATAAGGAACTTAATAAGTAAAAATGATTATAGCAAGGCTGAACACTACGGCCAACTACTGATTAAAGAAGATGAATTTAATGAAGGATCCTATAGAATACTTATGAATATCTATAAACAGCAGGAGAACTATGACAAAGCTATAAAGCTGTACAATAGGTTGGCTAAAATACTAAAGGAAGAGCTTGGGATAGTACCTGATATAAAGACTAAAAAGCTTTACGATGATATAGTGTATCTTCTTAGCTCCAGAGAAATAAATAGTCCAGGAATATCAAAGGAATTGTTTTATGGAAGAGAAAGGGAAATAGAGGAGCTTACAAAAAATTTCTACTCCTTTATAAATAACAAAGATTTCAAGTCAGTCCTTATAACTGGAGAAGCTGGAATAGGAAAAACTAAACTGCGTAAAAAATTTATTGAGGTCATTAAGGAAAATGAAGTCATTGTTTTAAAGAGCAATTGTTATCAAGTAGAAGAAAACTATTTTCTAAAGCCATGGAATAATATATTTTCTAAATTATCCTCTATTATAAAGAATGAAAACATTTACATACCTGTTGCTTGGAGAAAAATGATATCCTATCTTTTTCCAGAGTTTGATGCAGAATGTTTATTAGAAACGAAAAACCCTATTGAACAACTTGATACTTTAAAATTTCATGTTATAGAGGAAGCTATTATCGAAGTCTTTAAAGAAATATCTAAACGAAAAAAAATTATTTTAGCCTTTGAAGATTTGCAATGGATGGACAGTATGAGTTTATCTTTGTTATCTGGTATAGTCCTGAGAAATCAAAATGTAATGATGATAGCAACCTGCAGGAGTGGATATAACGAAAGAATTAACAGGTTTATAACCGGACTCAGAGCTGAAAATCTACTCAATATTATTGAAATTCCAAGGTTTAACAGAAAAGAGATGGAGGAGTTTATATATAATTTTTTTCCCAACAAAAAAATTGACAATGTCATAAAGGAAAGAATTTTTAATGAGACGGAAGGAAATACTTTTTTTCTAGTAGAGTATTTAAACATAATAAAGGAAAAGGGTAATCTGGATACATCAATTCCTTCTAAAATTCAAAATATACTGAAAAGCAGATTTATAGATATCTCAGACCAAGGAAAAAAAGTGTTGAGCATTGCCTCAATATTTTTTGATAAAGTTACTTTAAACTTTATTAAGACATTGTTGGGCAAAGATGAGTTTGAAATTATTGACATAATAGAAGAATTGCAAAGCAAATACATTATTCAGGAAACTGGTGATGATGATGTCAGTTTTCAATTTACACACCAAAAACTTAGGGAGTTTGTATATTTGAATTTATCTACAGTTAAACGAAAAATACTACACAATAAAGCAGCTATGGCTTTAGAGGATTCTCTCAAAAAAGATAAAACTGATATTTCATTATATACAAAGCTTATTTATCATTTTTCTAATGCAGGCAATAATTTGTCAACTTTAAAATATACAATAAAGTACCTAGACACCTATCTTGATTTTAATCATGAACTCTTTCCAGTTATAAATGATATAGAAATATCTAATCAAAACTATCTTTATATGAATAAAAAGCAGATTGAAAAATATTTTGAGGAAATTGATGAACTTTTTAGAACTGTTAAAGGTACTAATAGCTTAGATGATGAAATAATTAAACTAGAAATATCCTTTCTGCATATTAAGGGAAGATATTTGATTAGAGAAGGCGAATATGAAAAAGGCCTTAAATACATTGATGAGATGATTAAAAAATCTGTGGAAATAGAATCCTATCCCCATACTCTAAAGGGCTATAGACAAAAGGTATACTATAGTATTCAGGTCCACAATATTGAGATGATGAGCGCTAATGTAGACTTAGGATTGGAAGTAGCGTGCAGTCAAAACTTAAAGGAAGATATTGCGATATTTTTAAGGCTCAAAGGTTTAAACAGACTTTTGCAAGGAGAGTATAAGGAAGGGGAAGAATTGTTGAGAAAATCTATAGAAGTGTTTAGTAGGATTAATTTTCTCCATGGGAAATATTCTCTAAATATAGCAGCTTGTTATAACTATATAGGTGAAATAAGAAGATATAGAATGAGATTTTCAGAGGCTTTAGAATTTTATGATAAAGCTATGAAAATTTGTGAAGAGAAAAGAATTCTTAGAGGACTTACTATATTCAATACAAACGCTGGACAGGCAGCCTTTGAAATGGGCGATTATTTTAAAGCTAAGGAATATATTGAAAAGGCATTAAATATATATAGGCAGCTGGATTCGTTGTGGGGGCGCTCCATAGCTGAAGGTTATATGGCTTTGATTGAATGCAAAGAAGGCAATTATTCTTTAGCATTAAGACATCTCAAAAAAGCTGAGTTTTACTCTGAAAAACTTAAAAGCCCTTATGAAATAGGTATAACTTATAGGGTGAAGGCAGAAATCAAAAGTAATATGGAAAGCAATGAAAAGCTTAGAAAGGTATTTTCGGGATATTTAGATTTAGATTTAAAAGAATACTGCAATAAAGGGATAAGATTGCTTCAGAAAGTGAGGGAAAGCTATGAAAGTGAGATATTAAAGGCCCTTAAAAGGTAAGGATGTAGAGACCAAAAAACATTGAAATTTTTAAGATTTGTTATATAATTTTTGTGACTAGTGAATTTTGATAGGAGGTTTCATTAAATGGGAAAGGCTATTTTAATAATTGGACATGGAAGCAGATCAAAGGAAGCTCAAACAATATTTAATAAGATTGTTGATCACGTTAGAAATAAAAGTGAATTTAAATTAGTTGAGGGTGCCCATATGGAATTGTGTGAGCCTAGTATTCCGGAAACGGTTGATAAATTAGTTGAAAAGGGAGCAAATGAAGTAATTTTTGTCCCTTACTTTTTATATGAAGGAATACATATTAAAGAGGATATACCTGATATAGTTAATGAACTTTCTCAAAAATATAATGAAGTTCAATTTAAAATGGCAAAGCCTATTGGAGCTGAGCCAGTATTGGCGGAAATACTTTTGACTAGAGCTAAACAGGCAATATAGAAGATAGTAAGTATCTTCTTTTTTTCTTTATTTATTTTTAAAAATGGTAAGATTATATAGAAAAGGAGGAAGAGCTAAATGTCGAAATTTAAACTGGCCATATGTCAAATGAAAGTTGTTGAAAACAAAGATGAAAACTTAAAAAAAGCAGAAAAAATGATAAGGCAAGCTCATAACAATGATGCTGATGTAATTGTCTTACCGGAAATGTTTAACTGCCCATACGCTAATAAATACTTTCCGGAATATGCAGAAGTAGTTCCAGGACCCACTATAAATTTTCTATCAAAACTAGCAAAAGAGTTTGGTGTTTATATAGTAGGAGGGTCTATCCCTGAAAAAGTAGATAATAAAATATATAACACATCCTTCATATTTGATAGATCCGGCAATATAATAGGAAGACATAGAAAAATGCATCTCTTTGATATTGACGTAAAGGGTGCTATAACCTTTAAGGAGTCTGATACCCTCAGTAGTGGTAATGAAGTTACAGTTTTTGAAACGGAGTTTTGTAAAGTTGGTGTAGCAATATGCTATGATATGAGATTCCCGGAACTAATTAGACTGATGGTATTGAAGGGGGCAGAGATGATAATTGTACCGGCAGCTTTTAATATGACAACAGGGCCCGCTCACTGGCATTTGACTGCCAAGGCAAGAGCACTGGATAATCAGGTATATTTTGCTGCAGCTTCACCGGCCAGAAATATCAATTCAATATATGTTGCATACGGCCATTCCTTGATCGCAAGTCCTTGGGGCGATATTATAGCTGAAGCCAATGAAAAGGAGACTATTCTTTATGGAGAAATAGATCTTGAAAAAGTAAAAAAAGTAAGGGAGGAGCTTCCACTATTAAAGCACAGGAGAATCAGCTTGTATAATATAAGCGAAGATAGTATTCATTAACTGAGTAAATGTGAAATATGTTTTTTAAAAAAATTTTTATAATTTCCAAGAAAATTGTAACAAAATACTATAGGTGTTATTATTAACATGTTACTATTGTATTTTTTAAGTAAATTATGTAATGGGAGGTTAGTTTATGCACAAAAGATTGTTTATACCAGGACCTGTAGATGTTGCTGAAGATGTATTGGAAAAAATGGCAACGCCGATGATAGGGCATCGTACTAAGGATGCTTCAATATTACAAAGAAGTATTTCGGAAAAAATGCAAAAATTAATGTACACCAAAAATCAAATAATGCTTTCTACAACTTCAGGGAGTGGATTGATGGAAGGTGCAATTCGATCCTGCACAAGAAGAAGAGCAGCAGTATTTTCAGTGGGAGCCTTTGGTGATAGATGGCATAAAATGGCCGAAGCAAATGGAGTACCTGCTGATAAATTTGCATCTGAATGGGGAAAACCAACTACTCCTGAAATGGTAGATAGAGCTTTATCAACAGGAAAATACGATTTGATAACTATCACTCACAATGAGACCTCAACAGGACTTATGAATCCCGTTGAAGAAATAGCTGAGGTTATGAAAAAATATCCTGAAGTAATATTCTGTATGGATACGGTAAGCTCTATGGGTGGTACAAAGATTGAAATAGATAAGTTAGGCGTAGACGTATGTATAACTTCAACTCAAAAATGTTTAGGACTGCCTCCAGGATTGGCAATTTGTTCCATATCAGAAAAGGCATTAAAAGCGGCGGAGCAGGTACCAAATAGAGGTTATTATTTGGATCTACTTAACCTATATAAATATATACAAAAGAAAGATCACCAATATCCTTCAACTCCATCATTACCCCACATGTTTGCACTAGACTATCAACTAACTAAAATTTTAGAAGAAGAAGGAATGGAGAATAGATTTGCTAGACATTCGGAAATGGCTGAATATGTACGTGGATGGGCTAAGGAGTATTTCGATTTGTTCCCTGAGGAAAAATACGCTTCAAATACTTTAACAACTGTAAAAAATACCAAAGATATAAATGTAGCTGAGTTAAATAAAGAATTAGGTAAGCGCGGATATATGATTTCAAATGGATACGGCGACTTAAAGGAGAAGACCTTTAGAATTGCCCATATGGCTGAGACTACTTTAGATGAAATTAGACAGCTGTTATCAATAATTGAAGAAATTCTAGAACTATAGAAAGGGATGGAATATGATTAGAGTATTGGTTACGGACGGAATTGATAAAAATGCCTCGGCAAGTTTACAGGAAGCTGGCTTTGAAGTAGTTGAGGAGCACTATGAATCTGAGGAACTTAAAGAAAAGGTGAAAGAATTTGATGCAATAGTTGTGCGTTCTGCTACAAAGGTGCCAAAACCCAAGCAAGAATAGAACTTGAGGTAGTAGACGTAATCACAAAATTTTTTAAATAGGAGGGAAAATAATGGCAGTAGTAAGACCATTTAAAGGTATCAGACCTAAAGCTGAGTTAGTTGATAAGGTAGCTTCTTTACCCTATGATGTGATGAACAGGGAAGAAGCTAAGGAAATGGCCAAGGGAAATGAATATTCTTTCTTGCACGTAGTAAGGGCTGAAATAGATGTAGATGATTCCATAAGTCAGTACGATGAAAGTGTATATAAAACAGCGAGAAAAAATCTGGATGATATGATTAAAAATGGAGTTTTAAATCAAGATGAAAAACCCATGTTTTATATATACAGACAAATAATGGACGGTAGAGTACAGACAGGATTAGTTGGCTGTACTTCTATAAATGACTATATGAACGATATTATTAAGAAACACGAATTTACAAGACCTGAAAAAGAATTGGACAGAATAAATAACTTTGATTATTGTGATGCAAATACTGCACCTATCTTTTTAACATACAGAAAAAATGATGAATTAAATAAAATCATAAATGATTGGATTAAGTTCCATAAACCTGTTTACAATTTTACAAGCAATGATGATATTACTCATATAGTTTGGACTATAGATGACGAAGATATTATTACCAGAATAGGTGAAATATTTAACCAAATAGACTATTTATATATTGCTGATGGTCATCACAGATCTGCATCTTCAGTTAAGGTAGGTCTTAAGAGAAGAGAAGAAAATCCAGATTATACTGGTGATGAAGAGTTTAACTATTTCTTATCAGTTATGTTCCCTGATGAAGACCTTTTCATAATGGATTATAATAGAGTAGTGAAGGATTTAAATGGCTTAACTGAGCAAGAATTTATTGATAAAGTTAAGGAAAAGTTTAACGTGGAAGAATATAATGGACAAGGTCAATACAAGCCTTTAGAAAAGCATACATTTGGAATGTATTTAGATGGGAAATGGTACAAGCTTACTGCTAAAGAAGGTACCTATGATGAAAATGATCCTGTTGACAGACTGGATGTATCCATTCTTCAGAAGAACTTATTACATCCAATACTTGGAATAGAAAATCCAAGAACAGATAAGAGGATAGACTTTGTAGGAGGAATAAGAGGTCTTGAAGAACTAGAAAGAAGAGTAGCTAAGGATATGAAGGTTGCTTTCTCAATGTATCCGACAACTATGGATGATCTTCTTTCAATAGCTGACGCAGGAAAGGTTATGCCTCCTAAATCGACTTGGTTTGAACCTAAATTAAGAAGCGGATTATTTGTGCATAGATTATCAGATTAATAAAAATCGTGGCCTGAAGGCTGCGATTTTTTTATGTTTAAATGACAAACTAGAGAAAAAAATGTAAAATAAAATATAGGGGTTTTAAATAAATTTAAGGAGGTATTTATTATGGATTATAAAGAAATGCTTTTAAATGCAAAAAAGAACATTAGAACCTGTAGAGTATGTCCTGAATGTAACGGTAGAGCGTGTAGAGGAGAAATACCAGGTATTGGAGGAAAGGGCACAGGCTCAGGATTTATAAGAAATTATGAGAAATTGAGGGAAGTAAAAATTAACATGGATACAATATACAGTCCACAGGAAGTAGACACTTCTATAGAGTTATTTAAAAAGAGATTTAAATACCCTATTTTTGCTGCTCCAATAGGTGATGTAAAATTAAATTATAGTGATGTTTTGACTGAGTATGAATATCAAAAAGCCGTAGTAGTAGGGTGTAAAAATGCTGGTACTGCTGCTTTTACAGGGGATGGAGTAAAGGATCATGTTTTCAATGAGCCCCTTGAAGTAATAGGTGAAAACGATGGATGGGGTATACCGACTATTAAACCTTGGAAGAAAGACGAGATATTAAGAAAAATAAGACTAGCAGAAGAAAAAAATACTTTAGCTGTTGCAATGGATATAGATGCTGCCGGTTTAGCTCTGTTAGGCATGCAAGGAAAACCTGTTTCTCCAAAATCTGTTGATGATTTGAAGGAAATAATCGGTTCTACAAAATTACCTTTTATTTTAAAAGGTATAATGACGGTAGGAGGAGCCTTAAAAGCAGTAGAGGCTGGAGCTTATGGAATAGTTATTTCAAATCATGGTGGAAGAGTATTAGATGAAACTCCATCTACTATTGAAGTTCTTCCAAAGATAAGTGAGGAAGTTAGAGGCAGATTAAAAATATTTGTAGATGGTGGATTTAGATCTGGATTAGATGTCTTTAAGGCTGTAGCATTAGGAGCTGATGCTGTATTAATAGGAAGACCCTATTCAGTAGCTGCCTATGGAGGGGGAATAGAAGGTGTAGGGCTTTATACTGAAAAATTAGGTAAGGAACTTCATGATGTCATGGTAATGACTGGAGCTAAAAAACTTAGTGAGATTAATAAAGATATGGTCACTATAGTCAAATAATTTAATAAAGGTTATAGAAGGGAGATAGATTTATGAGAGGACTTTTCCTTCAAGGGGGAGGGGCAAAGGGAGCTTTTCAGGCTGGAGTAATATACGGATTGTATGAAGAAGGGCTTAGCTTTGATGTCCTATCTGGAACTTCTATTGGTGCAATAAACTCATACTTTATATATACGGGAAATATAGAAAAACTAAAGGAAATATGGACAAACATAAATATAGATGAGTTTGATAGAGGAAGAACTGATGAGAAGATAATAGAAAATAAAGTGTTTATAGACATCTTAAAAGAATTTAAAGACAATAACGAAAAAGTCAAAGCTGCTTATGTTAACTATGTTAAAGTCCAAGGAAGCAGCTTAGTAGAAGAGGTAGTTGATATAACAAAGCTAGACAAAAAAGAAAGATTAGAAGCTATAAGATTCAGCTCTCTCCTTCCATTTAGATTGGACAAGAACAAATCTGTTGATGAAATAATAGAAGAATTTGATTCCCAGAAACTTTTTGAAGAATTCAAACAGGATTTGGAAAAGGGAATTTATGACGGATATAAACTTGATGGTGGAATATTAAATAATGACTTTTTAAATCCATTTATTGATGAAAAGGTTGATGAACTTTATATAGTAACATTTAAAAAAGGCTATGATATTCCAGAATATATTTTGCAAAATTATAAAAGAAATGACATAGCATTAATTGAACCAATTACGGAATTTCGTCCTAACGATACATTGAGATTTAAAAAAGATTTTTGTGAAAAATTGTTTTATGAAGGATATAAAATTAGTAAGATAATTTAATACAATAAAAAGCCATTTTCAATATACATTGAAGATGGCTTTTTTATTGTATTAATAATTGTATCCATTTATTAATATTTTACATATACTGAATTGAAAGGGGTGATTTTTTTGATTATTCATGTAGTAAGACCTGGGGAAAGTGTTTATTCGATTGCCAGGCAATACGGAGTTTCACCCTCCAAAATAATTGAAGATAATGAACTTGAAAATCCAGCTCAGCTAACGGTAGGACAAACGCTGGTAATATTGGAGGGAACTAGACAGCATAGAGTAGCTCCAGGAGAATCATTATATTCTATAGGCAGAAGATATGGAGTGAGGGTGAGTGATATACTGGAAGCCAATCCTGACATCACGGATCCTTTACAAATTGTACCGGGTCAGATTATAAATATTCCGCCTAAAACTAGAAAACTTGGCACCATAGAGGTAAATGGATATACACTTCCAAACATTAATATGGAAGTTCTTAGAAAGACACTTCCAAACCTTACTTATCTTAGTATTTTCAGCTATGAAGTAAGGCCTGACGGAAGCTTAACAGCTATCAATGATGAACCGCTAATTGAGGCTGCAAGAGCGGCAAATGTTGCACCTTTTATGGTGATAACAAACTTGGAAGAAGGAGGAGGGTTCAGTAGCGAACTAGCTCGAACTATACTAACAAATGAAGATGTGCAGGAGACGCTGATAAACAATGTTATAGAAATTTTACAGACTAAAAACTATTATGGTTTAGATATTGATTTTGAATATATTTTTCCTGAGGATAGAGAAAAGTATAATAATTTTTTAAGAAAAATAACTACAAGACTACATGAATTAGGTTTTACTGTTACTACGGCCTTAGCTCCTAAGATTGCAGCTGATCAACCGGGATTGCTTTATGAGGCCCATGATTATCCTTTTCATGGTGCTACAGTAGACCACATAATATTGATGACTTATGAATGGGGGTATACTTACGGGCCGCCATTAGCAGTTGCCCCTATTAACGAGGTTAGAAAGGTATTAAACTATGCAGTAACAGCTATACCACCGGAAAAGATACTCATGGGTATACCTAATTATGGCTATGATTGGATATTACCTTATGTTCAAGGGAGGGCTGCAACAACAGTATCTAATACTGCAGCAGTACAACTTGCCCAAAGAGAAGGAGCATTTATTAGATATGATGAAAAAGCCCAGGCTCCATTCTTTAGATACTATGATGAGCAGGGTAGAGAACACATTGTATGGTTCGAAGACGCAAGGAGTATAGAAGCTAAGCTGAAACTTGTAAATGAGTACGGCCTTGGTGGTGTAAGCTATTGGACCATAGGCAGATATTTTCCACAAAACTGGCTAGTGCTTAATGCATTGTATGATATTGAGAAAGTCATATAGAAGTTTGGCTTAGCTTTAGTATCAGTATTGTATTACTGTGGAGCAGAGTGGAAGATAAATTTCCCTCTGTTTCTTTATATTTATAAGTTAAGATTAAAAATCTAATAATAAATTGGACAACTTATACATATACATTAACTATTGAAAAAGCAAATTTTCATGGAGAATATTTACAGTTAATAGAAGGAATTATCAAATTAATATGGAATTATCTACAATATAAAAAAATTCAAAAAGGGGAGGTGACATATATACAACATTAATATCAATTAAATCTAGATCCAAAAATTTGAAATTTGAAAGGAGGAGTTTTTGTGGAAGGTGGATATGGAATACTTACTCTTTTACCACCATTAGTAGCTATCGTATTATGTTTTGTAACCAAAAGAGTGCTTATATCATTGTTTTTAGGGGTTCTGACAGGAGGCATTATTCTAGGGGGAGGAAATCCCTTTGCAGGCATTGAGTATTCTCTTGATACTATCGTCGGATCAATAACTGACGAATGGAATGCGAGACTATTACTATTTAACCTGTTAATGGGTGCTGGTGTTGCGTTCATTTGGAAATTGGGTGGAAGTAAAGCCCTGACTGAATGGGCAAGAAAAAGGATTAAATCCCGTAGAGCAGCAGGTGTAGGAGCATGGCTGCTTGGCATCATAGTGTTTTTTAATGATTATGTAAATGCAGCTATAGTTGGAAACGTGTTTAGAGATGTATGTGAAGAAGAAAGAATTTCTACAGAAAGACTTTCATATATTTTAGATTCTACAGCTGCTCCAGTTGCAACATTTTTTATTTCTGACTGGATAGCTTTTCAGATATCAATGATTCAGTCGGGAATGGATGCTGCAGGAATAGCTAATGTTTCTGCTTTTGAAACATATATTAAAAGTATCCCCTTTAATTTATACTGTATATTTGCAGTAATCTTTGTAGGTATGTTAGTTATTACAGGTAAGGATTATGGACCAATGCTTAAGGCCGAGCATAGAGCAGTAACAGAAGGTAAAATAGTAAGAGATGGAGCTCAGCCAATGATGGATGTAGGATATGAACTGGGAGAACCTAAAGAAGTGAAGCCAATGCTTATGACATTCTTTTTACCTCTAATAGTTCTTGTAGGAGTAACGCTATTTGGATTCTGGTGGACTGGAAGACCTGGGGAAAATATTATGGAAATCCTAGGCAATTCAGATCCTGCTAAAGCCTTACTTTGGGGAGCCTTTGCAATGACAATTACAGGTATAATTATGTCACTGAGCCAAAAAATAATGGATCTAAAAGAAACTATGGATACATTTTTGGAAGGCCTGAAACTTATGCTATTAGCCTGTGGGATTTTAGTTTTGGCATGGTCATTAGGAACGGTAACAGGAGATATGAAGCTCGCAGATTATATAATTACTTTAATAGGTGACAGTATGCCCTTTGGATTACTCCCACTAATTATATTTGCATTTGGAATGCTTATATCCTTTGCAACGGGAACATCCTGGGGCACTATGACTATTTTAACTCCTATAGCTATACCTTTAGCTTATAAGATTACTGGAGATGTAACTACAGCATCAGTTATGGCAGGAGTTGTTTTTTCAGGAGCTATTTTTGGAGACCATTGTTCTCCAATTTCTGATACTACTGTATTAGCATCAATCTTTTCAGGCGCAGACCATATAGACCACGTTTCAACCCAAATACCATATGCTGTTACAGCTGCAGGGGTAGCATTAGTTATGTACCTGTTATATGGTATCACAGGTGTAGGGCCAGTGATTCTAATTCCATTGGGAATCCTTTTATTGTTTGGACTGATGTATGTCCTGTCAAATCACTACAGTAACAAGTATGGAATACACAGTAGGACTAAAAAAGCTATATAAAGTTAATGTACAAAACCTCGGCTAAGCCGAGGTTTTTACTTACTTAAAATTTCTGCGAAGCTTATCAAGCTGCATTTCGTAAATCGCTTCTTCATTTCCAACTATTTCAGGTTCTTTTAAATTAGGATTGCCTATATCTCCACCCATTTCTTTTATAATTTGTTTAGCTTTATCAACGTTATTATCGTTTACATCAACCACAACCTTACAGTTTATGTCAGTAATTTCTTCCATATTGCCCATGCCGCTTACTGAAGGATTTGCTGCAGCAAGGGGTGCTTTGGTTCTATCTATAAAGGAATTTGAACCGGATTCTAAGACTAGGTCTGAAAGACTTGATGAATTTTCTGTACCAGCCATATTTCTCCTAACATTTCTATTTTTTGTATAATGCTCGTTTAAGTCTAAAAAAGTATTTTTAAAACCAGACTCATTTAACTTCTTGATTGTATCATTAGCATTTTTTATATTTCCAAAATAACCTTCAATTTTCATTTCCATTCCTCCAAGTAAAAAATCAGTAGAATTTGATATAGTTATCATTACTTATTTTTTTCTGTATGACTAAAGTTTATACAAAGTTAAATAATATATATGCTTAAAATTTAGACCTATAGGATATATACTATATATAGTAAATATTATTATGAGATAGGAGTGTAGAAATGGAGTACAAAAAATTTGGAAATAAGTTTATAGTGAGAATGGATAAAGGAGAAGAAATAGTTGAGACTTTAAAAGAATTTTGCAAGAAGAATGAAATTAAACTTGGATCGATCCAAGGATTAGGGGCAGTAAATAAAGCTACCATTGGCTTATTTGAAACTGCAACTAAGGAATATCATTCTACAGAATTAACAGGTGACCATGAAATTACAAGTCTTTTAGGAAATATATCGACAATGGATGGAGAAGTTTATTTACATCTACATATAAATCTGGCAGACCATGAATATAAAACATATGGAGGTCACTTAAATTCTGCAGTTATAGGTGCTACAGGGGAATTTATTATAGATGTAATTGAAGGAACTGTAGATCGTGCTTTTAATCAAGAAATAGGACTAAATCTGTATAAGTTTGATTAAGTAAAACTCACGATTTTTGTCGCTGGTTTTATAATGTTATAATCACCAGTTTACAAGTTTAACTAAGCGATCTTTTTTCCCTGTAAGTAGCATTTAACTGATTCCATTACCCAAGAATATATTTTGTTACTTTCGAGGGAAGACACGAAACTACTTAAAATTAATTCTTTATGAATACATAATCAGACGCCTCCTGGAGTATTTGTTTGTAATAAGATTAGTATTCTTAGGATTCAGGTGTCTGATTTTGCTATTTTTCTTCAGTTATTTCACGTTTCTTGTAAAGTAGTGAAGGTATAATAAACATATTTGAAGATATGTAGGTTATATATTAATATTATACTGTAAGCATAAAATTTTGTGAGGGATATTTATGGACAAGAAAAAAGGGGTAAAGCTACTCCACGGAAAAGTTTGTATAAAAAATGGCAAAGAAAAACTTTTTATTCCTAAAAAAGCTATTATAATGTTTTGCAAAAATGGGCGGAAAATTAACATTATAACCATGCAAGGAGAATTTAGTATATATGGGAGTCTTAATAAAATCGAAGAGAAATTAAAAAGCAGACATTTTTTTAGATCACACCAATCATTTATAATAAACATTCAAAAGATAAAGAAAATTATTTCCTCTAGCTATGAGAACTATGTAGTTCTTGAAGGAACAAAGGAGAGAGCATTAATTACACGCAAAAGAGAGAAAAAACTGTATGAATTAATAGAGGTGCTATAACATAATCGCAAAATAGTTTTGAATTCTACTTAAAATCTAGCAAATAAAGCAATGAAAATAATAAATATACGGATTTGGTTGTTTTTATATCGATGTTGTAATATAATTATATTGACAGCAAAATAAGAATGTAGGTGCCTCGAAAGAGGGTAAAAGGGAAGTACGGTGAAAATCCGTCACAGCCCCCGCTACTGTAAGCACAGACGAAACCTTAGGATGCCACTGTCCAGAATATAAAAATTCAGGATGGGAAGGTAAGGTAGTAGGAAGAAGTGTGAGTCAGGAAACCTGCCTATGTTGTAATATATACCTTCGGAGGGAAGGGCAAGATAAATATTTAACTAAATTTCAAAATATTTGCCTAACCTTCTCGGGTTAGGCTTTGATATTTTGAGAGGGTTTAGCTAAACTTATTCATCTATAAGGCAGCAAAAATGTTTTATAGTCATTGAAGTATTTACTTTGTCATGTAGAATAAGACCTACCTATCTTATTTTGTTGTCCAATTTTTTAATATATTTTGAGGAGGTCTTTACATGAATAAAACAAATAAATATTCATTGAGCATTTTAATTATTTCATTATTAGTAATAGTGCCAAGGCAAGCTTATGCTATGCATATAATGGAAGGTTTTTTACCGATAAAGTGGGCTTTATTTTGGTTTGCTATATCTATTCCATTTATCGTTTTAGGAATTAAAAAAATCAGTAAAATCACAAGTGAAAATATTAATATGAAAATGCTCTTAGGATTATGTGGTGCTTTTGTTTTTGTGCTTTCATCTTTAAAGTTACCATCAGTTACTGGTAGTTGTTCACATCCAACAGGTGTCGGCTTAAGTGCTGTACTATTTGGACCAAATGTAACTAGTATTTTAGCACTTATAGCGCTATTGTTCCAAGCTTTATTATTAGCTCATGGTGGAATCTCTACTTTAGGTGCTAACGTTTTTTCTATGGGAATTGCGGGTCCAGTAGCTGCTTATTTGATTTTCAAACTAAGTAATAAATCTGGACTGTCAAAAGGTATAAGTATATTTTTGGCTGCTTCAGTAGGAGATTTAGTAACTTATATAGTTACTTCAATACAACTTGGAATAGCGTTCCCAGCTCAAGTTGGCGGAATGATGGCATCAGTTGGAAAGTTTATGGGGATTTTTGCAATAACTCAAATCCCCCTTGCAATTAGTGAAGGGTTGTTGACAGTTATTGTATATAACCTCCTTACTTCATACAACAGTAGTGATTTACAAGAACTTGCTATAATGAAGGGGGAAAAATAATGGTTAAGCAAAATATGATATTAATTCTACTAGTAGTTTTAATAGCTATACTTCCTCTTATTATTGTTAAAGGTGCAGAATTTGGAGGAGCTGATGGACAGGCAGAAGAACTTATAAATGAAATAAACCCTAATTATAAACCTTGGGTTAACCCGTTTTGGGAACCACCTAGTGGTGAAATAGAAAGTCTATTATTTGCTCTTCAGGCTGCTATAGGTAGTGGGTTTATATTTTATTTCATTGGCTACCATAAGGGTATGAAGAAAGGACAAGAATCAGAAAAATGTTTATAGATAAATATGCATATATTAATAATTTAAAAGAGGTTCATCCTATAGAAAAAACTTGTTTATCCCTTTTGTCTTTAATTGCGTGTTTGGTTTTTAATTCTTTAGGATTATACATATTTGTTATAATATCAATGGCCTTTTTAATTCTTTGGAGTGCGAAAATACCAGCTAAAGTTTTTGTGAAAATTATATTAATACCTTTGCCCTTTTTAATCATAAGTGTATTAACTATTATGCTAAATATAACTAAAGACCCTGAATTTATTGAATACGGATTCAGGGTATATTCATGGTTTTTTGGCTTTACAAAGCATGGCATTTTTAAAGGAGTGTATGTTTTTTTCAGATCACTTTCAGCTGTATTTAGTATATATTTTTTGTCATTTACTACACCTATTGTAGATATTGTATGGATTTTGAAAAAGGCAAAGTTGCCTAGTGTTTTCATAGAATTATTGACCATTGTATATAGGTTTATATTTGTTTTATTAGAAGCAGCGTTTTATATAAAGACAGCTCAAAAATGCAGGCTAGGATATTCAAATATTAAAAGAAGCTATATTTCACTTAGTCAGCTGGTAGTTAATTTATTTAAAAAGGCCTACCAAAATCATAAGATGCTCTATATTTCACTAATTTCTAGGGGCTATACAGGAGAATTAAAGGTTTTAGAAGAGAATTATAGATTTTCAATTAAAAATATTGTTTTTATATGTATATATACTTTGATATTACTAACGATTGTTATAATTTAAATGAACGCATACTGGTGACTTGGAGGAGATTTTTTTGCTTAATAATATAATTGAAGCAGTGGATTTACATTATAAGTATCCTGATAATACTCACGCTATAAAAGGTCTATCTATAAGAGTAGAAAAAGGGAAAAAAATAGGTATAGTAGGGCCAAATGGTGCTGGTAAAACTACTCTGTTTCTGCATTTAAACGGTGTTTATAAACCCTTCTCTGGAAAGATTTTTTTTGAAGGAAAGGAAATCAAGTACAACAAAAGAGAAATGATAAGGCTTCGAAGCAAAGTAGGGATAGTTTTTCAAGATTCAAATGTTCAGTTATTTTCTTCAAGTGTGTTTCAGGAAATATCCTTTGGGCCTATGAATCTAGGATTATCTGAAGATGAAGTTAAAGCTAGGGTAGAGAAAGTTATCGATCAGTTAGATATTAGAAATCTAAGGGACAGACCTACACACTTTTTAAGCGGTGGAGAAAAAAAGAAGGTTTCTATTGCTGCGATATTATCAATGGAGCCGGAAGTGATTATACTTGATGAACCTCTTGCCAATTTAGATCCGAAAAGTGCAAAGGATATAATGGGGATTTTAGAAGGACTTAACGAAGATGGCAAAACCATTATAATTTCCACCCACGATGTAAACAGTATATATTCATGGGCTGATTATATTTATATAATAAATGATGGAAAAATTTTAAAGGAAGGAAAACCTCAAGAGATTTTTGAAGATACAAAAGTATTAAAATCTGCTAACCTTCAAAAACCTTGGATTGTTGATGTCTTTGAACAAATTATCAAAAGCAACCCGGAGATTAAAGAACAATACCCTTTGCCCAGGTCTAAGAAAGAATTATTTGAGATGTTGGGAAAATTAAAAATAAAGGTTTAATTATTATTTTTTATCTCACCTGATTATAAAAACACCTACTAAATTGTTCAATTTTTATCTGGGTCCTCGTAAAACCATGGTTTGGGATAACCAATTTTTATATTTTTTTCGTTAAATACGATTAAGATAGTTTCATAAAGACGATTTCGAACAAACCACTGATGGTGTGGCATAACTACGCCAGTTATTATATACTTTGCTCCTCCATATCTACCATCTAAAGAAACTACGCCCAACACATCGAACTCTGAATAATTAGTATTGCCGATTTTATATAAGCGATCTGCGTGCCTATCGTTTATAATAGAACATATTTCTTTTAATGTATTTTGAACTTCTTCATGATTTTCTTCAAAGGGAATAACTACTTCAGCAATTACACGTGCCCTATCTTTAAAGTAGTTTTTCAGTGTTTTAATTTGCCCATTTGGTATATATACTTTTCTTAGAGACCATTCCCTAATAGCGGTAGACCTCAATCCAATTTCCTCAACAGTACCAAAGTATTCCTCGTTTATACCAACAAAGTCCCCAACTTTCATTTGCCTTTCAAAAAGAATAAAAAAACCGTTAATTACGTCTTTTATAAGATTTTGGGCTCCAAAACCGGCTATTAATGTAAGAATCCCAGCTCCGGTAATGATTGTGGCTTTTTTTATAAGACCAAATTCACTCATTATGTTTAGTATTGCAAAAGTAAGAATAAAGTAGGCGGCAACAGAGTCGATAACACTTTTTAAGGTTTTCTCTCTTTGTTCATTAAACTTGGTTATTTCAATTATTTTTTGTGTTACTACCATTACCAATTTAATCAGCAAAAAAGAGATAACAAGTATTATGAAAGAGGATATAAATGGACGTATACCTAAATTTATATCATGTAGATTTAGTTTTTCTAATTCTTTAAAATTAAAAAAATCCATTTAATCACCTCAAACTAGGATTTAGACGGTTCATGTTTTGAGTTCATGCATAGTTTTATCTAGTAGAGTAGTTTATATACAAAAAAAGCACCACTAAAGGGTGCTTTTATGTTATTCTAATTCAAAAAGATTTCTCTTATAGTCCATATATAGTTTTTTAAGTAAATTGATTTTTTCATTCATTTCTATTTGCAAATCAGAAACCAAGTCGTAGTCTTTACGCTCTATGCCTTCTCTTATTCTAGTAAACAAAGATTTTTGATTTAGACTGTCCTTCATCAGGTAATAACGTAATTGATTTATTTTTTCCCAGTTTACAACATCTAAGTCAGTAACATTATCACCGCTATGAAGCTTTTTATATTCTCTAACCAAAGTCATATTGGCCGGTATAATTCTATTTTTAAGTTCGGCAGTCCATTGCATTAAGACACTGGATTTGAAAGATTCTATTACTTCTTTGCTGAATACCTCGCCTTGGGTTAGCACTTTATATTTATCCGGATAGAGGTCCAGATTTTTTATGTTTTCCCAGACAGTTGCAGGTGGAGTTCCAAACAACTTATCTCTTTCATCTTGAGTATAATGCTCAAAGACATCTTCTTCGCTTCTATAGGCTCTATTTTTTTCAAGATAGAAGCCTTCCTCGCCGGCAGGCTTTGAAAATTCTTTTTCCAATTCCTTAGTAGTTTTTTGTGAGGTGATTGCGGCTTTGATTCCATCTAGCATAGCTTGGTAGATGGCTGCTGTTGCTAAGTAAGTATTAGTAGTAGGGTTTGGTGCCCTTACTTCAAATCTTGTGGCAAGGGGATTGTTCATATCCCTAACTAGACCAGTTAAGACAGTACGGTTTCTTGAAGGAGTTTCTACTCTATGGCCTACAGATGATACTATGCAAACTGGTGCCTCAAAACCAGGTTTTAATCTGTTCAAAGCATCATTTGTAGAAGTAACAAAGGGATTTACGGCCTCATAATTTTTAAGAAGCCCCATTAATGCGCCCCAACCAACAGTACTCATGAAATCTTTAGTCATATCGGAAGGTGTAAATAGATTACGAACTTTTCCATTACTTAATTTTACAGCCACCCCAACATGGGTATGTTCACCACTTCCTGCTACTCCTTCTATAGGTTTAGCTAAAAAAGTTACATCAAGACCGTGGCTGACAAATGTATCTTTTATTATTTCCCTTGCAAAGAGCTCATTATCAGAGCTTTGCATTGCGTGGTCGTATTTCCAGTCGATTTCAAGCTGTTCCATGATATGAGTGAACTTGCCGTCCTTTGTTAAGGATGATGGTATTCCTCCAACTTCTTTATGGCCCATTTCAGCTTCAAAGCCGTAGTTGTTTAACATAATAAGTGATTTTTCAAGAGCACTTCGAACGGGACCTACAGTACGCTTCCAGTATTGTTCCTTGAGGATTTGTGAAGTAGATAAGTTTTCTACATCAGCCTTATCGCCAGGAGTTTGAACCCAAAATTCAAGTTCCGTAGCAGTAGTTAGTATAACATCCGAAATGTCTTCTGGAGAATCTATTTCGAATTCTTTTAAAAGATTAGGATGATCTTTAAATACGTTTATAATTTCTTGTTTGAAATTAGATATCGCTGACTTTAATATAGCTCGAGAGCCTACATATTTATCGTTATGAACAAGGTAAGATGGTATAATGAGTGTTGCTACAGGTAGATTAGTTTCAGGATCTATATGGTCGAAGTTATAATCTATAAACCATTTAACATCGAGGTCTGGAATTATATCCACCTTGGCATCATTTAGTTCTGCGATTTTAGGTAAAAAAACACTAGAACCATCTGTTTGCACTCCATTTTTTAAGAAGCCATCAATATCTTCCTTAAATACTTCTACAGGGATCTTTTCGTCGGTGTGATTGTTGCCAAGGTCTACTGCAACTAAAGAAACAAATTTTATTTCACTGTGTCTTTCAAGAAGAGAACTCAAAGTTTCTAAATTATGGTCCTCAGGGGGTATAAAATATAAAAGCTTTTCCATGGAATCACTCCCTTAATATATTATGAATATAATGAATAATTATAGCATATTCAGAAAAAATGTAAAGGTGTATTGATAAAAGAAGAAACGTTTGCATTGGAAAAAACCAACCGTTTGAGATGTTATTACATAATCGTAACAATCGAGCACCCGCAATAAAGTTCGTCACCTTTCGAACTTTATTGCGGGTGCTCAATAAAATAATTTGATTTACAAAAATAAATAATTTTCTTTTGAATTTTAATTAGTCCTTATTTATTGATATCGTTATTATAAACTTTCCATTTTGGAAATATCCCTATCTTTTGAAAAGCGATAAGTGTAATGACTATTATAGGACCTAAAATGATACCTAAAAATCCAAAAAGTTTGAGTCCTATGTAAACTGACATTAGAGTCACTAAGGGGTATAGTCCAATTTGAGTACTTAAAATTTTGGGTTCTAAGGTTTGCCTTACAAGAGTAATCGTTATGTATATTATAAAAAGAAATAAAGCTTCTCTAAAATTATTAAATATGAGCTTGCTTATAATCCAAGGTATGTAGATGGAACCAGAGCCTAAAACAGGTAAGGCATCCACAACACTGATGACTAAAGCTATAAGTATCGAATAATTGACACCAATAATACTTAATCCAACTGCACTTTCAACGAAGGTGATTGACATAAGGATTAACTGAGCTTTAAAATAGCCTAACAGTGCAAAAATTAAATCATCCTTTATGATTCTTATATTTTTGCTTTTCAAGATACTTGACGGAATTTGAGCCCTTATGAATCTAACTATTTTTTTCTTATCCTTGGAGATAAAGAAGGCTGATATTAAGCTAAATAAAATAAGCAGCAAAAGATTGGGAATAGCAGTTAAAAAATTTAAAGTAGAAGTTGCAAAAACAGCGATGTATTTTGTTAGACTGTTTAAAAAATTGCTCAAAGAGTTAGAAAGAGTTTTTGTAACTTCACCCGGTATATCTATGTAAAAAGCCTGAAATCTGTTTAAAATGTAGTACACATAATTATTAAGTTCAGCACTTAATTCTGGAAGTCTGTTTGTGAGTTTAGTAAGCTCATTTATTATTAGACCTCCGATGAAAGTAATAACCATACCCCCAAAAGCTACAAATATTATTATTGATATAAAGGAAGACAATCCCCTAAATAATTTCAGCTTTTTTTGGAAAAAGTTCACCATAGGCTCTATAATGATTGAAATTATCCATCCTAAGATGAAAGGCATTAAATATACCAGTGCCTTGGCAGCAGCAAAGTAAAAAACTACTATTAGTAATAGAGTGAGAATTTTAGATATAATTATATTGCCCATTAAGATCGGCCTCCCGGTAATAATTGCTATACATCTATTATATTATTACTTTATTAATATACCAATATTTTTAAACAATAAATCAAATTAATTTTATGTAATGAAAATTTTGAAAAAATTTCTATGATGGTTTAAAATTGAATTAAATGTGAAATATGGAGGGATAATCATGAAAATAATTGATTTAAGAAGTGATACTGTTACAATACCTACAGATGAAATGAGAAAGGCTATGGCGGAGGCAGAAGTGGGGGATGATGTTTACGGTGACGATCCTACAGTAAATGAACTTGAAAAAAAGGCAGCAGATATAATCGGAAAAGAAGATGCGATTTTTGTTCCAAGTGGTACCTTTGGAAATCAGCTGGCAATTCTCACCCATACCAATAGAGGTGATGAAATAATAGTAGAAAAAAATTGTCATATCGTTATGCACGAAGTAGGAGCTTCAGCTGTTATTGCAGGGGTACAGCTTAGAGCTGTAGAAGGAAAAAATGGTACTATGAACCCTGTAGATGTAGAGAATGCAATTAGGGATGAAGACATTCATTTTCCACGTACTGGCTTAATATGTATAGAAAATGCCCATTCCAGTGGAGCAGTAGTAAGCATTGACAATATGAACGAGATAAAAAAGGTTGCAGAAAAGACTGGGATACCGATACATTTAGATGGTGCAAGAGTTTTTAATGCGGCAAAGGCATTAAATGTAGATGTAAAGGAAATAACAAAGTATACCGATAGCATAATGTTTTGTCTTTCAAAGGGGTTAGCCGCACCTATAGGTTCAATATTGGCTGGAAGCGAGGAATTTATTAAAAATGCAAGAAAAAATAGGAAATTAATGGGTGGGGGATTGAGACAGGCCGGTATTATAGCTGCAGCTGGCATTATAGCCTTAGAAAAAATGGTAGACAGATTAGAGGAAGACCATCAGAATTCTCAATACCTTGCTGAAGAACTGTCCAAAATAGAAGGAATAAATGTAAAGTTTGATAGAAACGATATAAATATGGTTTTCTTTGAATTACCTAATGAAATAATTAAAGAAGAAAAACTTATCTCAAAACTTTTGGATAGAAATATAAAAATAAATGGGCAGGAGGATGGAGAGTATAGGTTTGTAACTAATAAGGATGTTACAAGAGAAGACTTAGAGTATGTGGTGGAGCAAATGAAAGAGATATTAGTCCGACAGTAATATATTTAATATTTTCTAGAAACAATAAAGGTGTAAACGAGTTTAAGGAGGCGACAGTATGGAAAAGGAAAATAATAAAGAAGGAAAAGTAAAAAGTCGAAATGATATTCCAGAAAAGTACAAGTGGAATATAGAAGCAATGTATGAATCGGAAGAAGCATGGCAAAAAGATTATGAAGAGGTTTCAAAACTTCTTCAAAAAATTACAGAGTTTGCAGGAAGATTAGGTGAATCAGCGAGTACTCTTCTTGAAACTTTAAAACTGAAGGACGAATTAAACAAGAAAGCAGAAAACTTATTTGTGTTTTCAAAGATGAAAAAGGATGAGGATAATAGGATATCTAAGTATCAGGCTTTATACGATAAAGCTACTGCACTAAGTGTAAAAATAGGAGGTGCACTTTCCTTTATAGTACCAGAGATTTTATCGATAGATGAGAAAACAATAGATAAGTTTTTGAAAGAGAATGAGGAATTAAGACTTTATAAATTTTATCTTGAAGAACTTTTAAGACAAAAAGAACATGTTTTATCAGAGGCTGAAGAAAAAATCTTAGCAATGATGGGAGAGGTATCATTATCTCCTAAAAATATATTTACCATGCTTAATAATGCTGATATAAAATTCCCCATAATCAAAGACGATAAAGGAAATAAGATAGAGCTTACAAAGGGAAACTTTATTAAGTTCCTTGAAAATAAGGATAGAAGAGTTAGGAAGGATGCCTTTAAGGGCTTTTATAAATCCTATATCAATCTACAAAATACCTATGGAGCTACACTTATTTCCAGTCTAAAGAAGGATATATTTCACAGTAGAGTAAGAAAATATAATTCAGCCCTTGAAGCTTCATTAGATGATGACAATATCCCGGTTTCGGTCTATGATAACCTAATTAAGACCATACATGAAAGAATGGATTTGATGCACCGCTATGCGAAACTCAGAAAGAAGGCCTTGAATCTCGATGAACTCCACATGTACGACTTATATACTCCGTTAGTTAGCGAAGATAGGGAAGATATAGATTATGATGAAGCGGTTCAGATGGTGAAGGAAGGATTGAAACCCCTGGGAGATGAGTATATATCAATAATGGATAAAGCTTTCAAGGAAGGGTGGATTGATGTCTTTGAAAATGAAGGTAAAACAAGTGGAGCTTACTCCTGGGGTACATATACTAGTAACCCATATATACTTTTAAACTATCAGGATACAATTAATGATGTGTTCACTCTTGCCCACGAAATGGGACATTCAATGCATACATACTACTCCAACAAAAATCAACCCTACATATATTCAGGATATAAAATTTTTGTTGCTGAAGTAGCTTCAACTGTTAATGAATCAATTTTAATGAACGATTTGTTAAAGAAAACAAAAGATAAAAAGAAAAGATTGTATCTACTAAATCACTTCCTAGAACAATTTAGAGGTACAGTATACAGACAGACTATGTTTGCAGAGTTTGAAAAAGAGGTTCATGGAAAGCTGGAAAAAGGTGAAGCCCTCACTACCGACTTGCTGTGTGAACTTTACTACTCTCTAAATCAAAAATATTATGGAAGTGATATTTGCGTAGATGATGAGATAAAATATGAGTGGGCTAGAATACCTCACTTTTATAATCCGTTTTATGTGTACAAATATGCCACAGGCTTTTCTGCAGCTGTTGCCCTATCTCAAAAAATATTAAATGAAGGTTCTGAAGCAGTTAGCAAGTATATAGACTTTTTAAAGAGCGGCGGCTCAGATTATCCACTAAACCTGCTTAAAAAGGCAGGTGTTGATATGACTACTCCAAAACCTATTAATGATGCATTAGATGTATTTGAATCATTGCTGAATGAAATTGAGACTTTACTGAGCTAATTTAATCCTTTTGTTTAGTAACAGAAGGATTAAACAATTTGTTAAAAACTTGTTTTTTTGAGTTTTATTTATAATTATTGTATAATTGATTTGTATTTTTATATAATAAGGAGGAAAAGTAATGGGAGGTTTGCTTAAAGACAAAAATGTTTTAGTTATGGGCATAGCAAATAAATGGAGTATAGCATGGGGAATAGCCAAAAAGTTTCATGAAGAAGGAGCCAAGCTTGCATTTACATATTTTGGACAAAAGAGCAGAGATAATATAGAAAAATTGTTAGAAGAGGAAGGGATATCAGATAAAGTTTTGATATCATGTGATGTGACTAAAGATGAAGATATTGAAAGGGCTTTTAGGAGTAGTTCATAGTATTGCCCACGCTAAAAAGGAAGAACTGCAAGGTTATTACTATAACACATCTAGAGAAGGTTATCTTATGGCCCAAAACATAAGTTCCTATTCCCTAGTGGCTGTAACAAAATATGCAAAGCCTTTAATGACTGAAGGGGGCAGTATTGTTACAATGACATATTTAGGAGGAGAGAGAGTTACTCCAAATTACAATGTAATGGGTGTAGCCAAGGCTGCATTGGAAGCAAGCGTTAGGTACTTAGCATCTGACTTAGGAGAGAAAGGTATAACTGTAAATGCTATCTCAGCAGGGCCTATAAAAACTTTGGCAGCAAAAGGGGTAAAAGGCTTCACCAAGATGCTTAAGGAATTTGAAAAAAGGACTCCTATGAAGAGAGCTGTAAAAACTGAAGAAGTTGCAAATACGGCATTGTTCTTATGTAGTGATCTCGGTACAGGAATAACTGGCGAAAATATCCATGTTGATTGCGGTTACCATATTTTAGGATAAAGATTAAGAGAATATCTTATTTAACCTATAAACATAAATAAAAAACATATTCAATATAGAACATAATACTATATTGAATATGTTTTTTATTTATGCTTTAAAAAACCATACGCTATGCGTGTGAGAAAAGAAAAGGCTATACATATAAGTAGAAAAGCTCAAATACCTATAGTATTATATTAAGAAGTGATTCAAGCTTAAAAATATACTAAGGAATAGGCTATAGTCAATCTGCCCGTTTTACGGGCGGTTATGACTTTCTCTTTAAACTCAATATAAGATTGGCAATATCATAGGAGGCCTTGGGTTTTTTTAATTTTGACATGTTTAGCTTAATCGAATTATATTTTTCCTCATCTTTTTTTAAAGATTTAATACAAGAAATCAAAGAATTTGGACTGGTAGCAAGCATACCTATACTATTATTCAATATAAATTCAATGTTTCTTTCCTCCTGACCGGGCAGACTGGATGAAACTACTATTGGAAGCTCCTTAATGATAGCTTCAGTAATGGTTAAACCTCCAGGTTTTGTTACTATTAAATCGGATACACTCATAAATTCATCTATGTTGGGAGTATAACCATATATTTTTAACGATTTATTACTACATGATAAGTATTTTGCTATTAGGTTATTATATAGTTCCTCATTTTTTCCCGTTATTACTATTATCTGAATATCAATGGGATTATTTACAAGACAGTCGATTGTTTCAGTTATTTTCCCAAGTCCTAAACCTCCCCCCATTAAAAGGGCGGTAAATGTATTAGAGATATCCAGCCTTTTGCAAACTTCTTCCCTATCCAATTCCCTATAAAAACATTTTCGTACAGGAATTCCATAAAATTTGGATTTGTGAAGGGGAACGTCCCAAAAGCACAGTTCATGCTTTAGCTTTTCAGTAGGAAGGATATAAAAATCTATGTACTTATTTAGCCAGGAAGAGTGTAGTGCATAGTCGGTTACAGTTATAATTATGGGTATGGAAATTTTACCGTGTTTTTTTAAAACAGCCAGGGCTTCAGCAGGAAATGGATGAGTGCATATTATAACATCGGGCTTAAAACCGGAT
>JACCKY010000022.1 GCA_014236755.1 Candidatus Petromonas tenebris
ATACAAATCACGGTTTACATAAACTAAAAACGTATTATCCATTATATTACATATTTGGTAACTAGGGTGCTAGAAAAATTTTTTTCCGGAATGCAAGAATTTATACTTGCCAAAAACAAATAGAGTATCTATTATATATAGATACCCTATTTGTAAATGTTGCTTGAACTAACTTTTTATACTAATTAAATTTAATAGAGTAAGCAAGCAGTCTATAAGGTTTCTGCTGAGGTGACTTTGAAGGGCTGTTTTTCCAGCTTGACGTTTAACCCAAAAGAAAACAGGTCTTCATGGGCGGTCAGTCGCAGATTCTTATAGGCTGCTATTATTGTAAACTAGCTAGGCAAGTCAAATTAAAGTAGTGGTATTTAATCAATTTCTATTTGTCTATCTTGTAAAACTTTAAGCACAAGATTTATAACCATTTTTTCTTCAATTTCTTCAAATACCCTTTCTTCAAATGGTGCATCTTTTATTTTTATGCGATTTATAAATTCGTCGAATTCAACGATTCTACTACTTATTAGTTCACAGAATGGTAATTCATTATAATATTCAGTGCTTATTTGATTGAATTCAGATAAATCTCCAGATAACAGTTTATCCTTTTCAGCAAATTCATTTGGTAAGTCTTCTCTTCTAAAATATTCGAACTCCTTTGATGTTGTTGGAATTACCTTAGTTGGTGGAATACCATTAAAAGTTACGGGAGTAGTACATTCAAAAGGTACATCGATTGTACAGTGGTGTATTTCTCCACATACGCCTTCATCAGTTTTACAGCGTCCTACTGTTGAATAGTCTATGTTTTTGCGAACAAATCCTTTAACAAATAACATGTTTGTGTTCTGTAAAAGGATACACTGAGTTATCTTAAGTCTCTTTTTAACATTTTTGATTTCTAAGGCAGGCTCAGGAAGCTTAATACGAGCTGAAACATTAAACTGAATATTTAGTTCTGCCAAAACGACAGGTATTTTAGCTATTATATCATTATCTTTGATTGCTTCAATTTTAACGGGGGTATTTACGCATGATTCAACTGTGCCTCCAGTAACATCTACGCATGTTTTTTTGTGGCTTTTTATATCTTTAGAGGGTTTATTTACTATAGCTGTTGCTGTAGACCCATAATCTCTTTCTTCCAAAATAAATCACTCCTTAATAAAAAATTTGAGAATAAGAAATTTGTCTCTCTTCTCATTACATAGTATGTGGTTGTACTAATTATGTGAGTTTTTTTAAAAGACAAATAGAAGATATGACTTTTTTGGTACCATAAAAATTATCTGGAATATACTGTATAAAAAAGTAAAGGGATGGTATTATGAGAAATGCATCATATTACCTGGTAGTTTTTAATTCTAAAAATCATGCCTATTTTTTAGAGAGTTTGTTGAGGAAGATGGGGTACAGCACGAGTTTAGTTCAGGCACCTAAATATTTAACTAACAATTGCAATATGGCTATAGTAATAGATGAGGAAGCTTTAGAAACGGTACGGGAAAAGATAAGAACTCATAGATTAGCGGTATACAAGATATACAAACACTATATTGAAGGATATAAAAAAATTTATAGAGAAGTAAAGAAAAGTTAGATGAAGTTATCTAACTTTTTATATTTTTAAATCCTAAAAAAGAAATACGTGGATAATAAGTTCCAAATGAGTTATTTAATTTAAAATCTTTTATATCATTTGGACAATTTGAACTAAACTTATATCTAATAAATTTAGATCCTATGCTCTTTTCATCTGCTTCAGGATTACTCCATATATTACCGTTATCTAAGGAGTAACAATTATACAATTTATTCATTTGAACCCAAATACTCCATAAAGCTTTTCCTGCTTGTATAAAGGTCGGTAGAGTGCAGTTAGAGGGTTCAGATAAAGGTGTTATGTTTGATGGAGCAGAAATATCTTTATCATAATCAATATTTGTATATTGGACAATATAGTTGTCATCAATATTTTCACACCAGGATATATGATACTTATTTTTAGAGTCCAAAACGTTTAAATAGAGCTTGTTATTTTTGGTTTCGGTTATTTGGATTGGCTCATTCCATGATTTATTTTGAACATTAAATTTTGAAAGAAAAATTTCTTCCTTATTATCTGATATATGGAGGTAAAAAATATACATGTATGACGAATTATAAGTTATTTGAAAAGGATTAATAATTGGATATGAAGATATTACGGTAACTTTATTTACAATCCATTTATTTCCATCAAAGAAATGGTGCATTATCCCCCAAAATTTTCTCTTTTTCAGATTTTGAAGATAATAAAAAATATGAATGTTAGAGTTGAGCTTTAATATAAAAGGATATTTTAAAATATATTTATCAGTATTATACTCAAAAAGTTTTTCATATAAAATATTACTTTTCTTTGTGTGTAGATACATAACATTTCCATTTTGCGTATGAACTATCCCATAAATCTTGTCTTGTTCATCAATTTTAATGTCTAGTTGATTATGACTAGTATTTGGAATTAATTCATTAGGTAGGTCCCAGCCTTTATTAGATATAAAGTTTCTGTAAAACAAAGAGCTATCTTGAACATAGAAATTCGTTATATCGCCATTGGATTTTCGTATAATGGTTTGAATAATGTTATTTAATGCCACTTTTATACCACCTTTTAAAAATATTAATTTCTCACAAAAATATATGCATTTTAAAGCATTTTAATACTAGTTTAAGTAACAGTAGAAATATATATCTCATATACTGAAGTAGATAAAGAGTAGTTCTTTCTTGAATTAAAAATATTAACCTAGCATTAATAAGTTTATAGAAAAATTTAAGCTAGACAAACACTAAATGAAATAACAAACATACACTATAAGTAAAATGTATAAAATTGTGAAGTTTAAATCTTTTTAAAGGGAGGTAAAAAATTAATATGAGCAAAAAAATATACAATCAAGCTGGATTACAGCAACAACAAACAGATAATTGCTGTACAGCTAGTACCGGATGTGTAACTCCATCAGTTTATGATCCAGAAAAAATAGTAGCTGAATGCATCTTTGTAGAAAAGGTATATGATTCAGCATTAATTAGAGAAGAGGCTAATGAAGTACTTACAGTTTTCTTCGATATAGCTGATAATATTCCTGTAGGTTCAAAAGTTATAAACGCAACCATTATTTGTACTACTAAACCAAAGGGAGAAAGTAGCGGTCTTGTAATCGAATCTGAGGTTCTAAGTATTAATGGTGTAACTCCACCAAGCGGGCCAACCCCTATAGGTCCAGGAGGACAGGAACAAATTGATTTATCCTTTATAGATACATCAGAATGTGACGCAGTTGGAAAAGGAACTCCTATAATTGTAGATCAGGATATAGATGTTGAAGGGCAAGTGTTGTTATCAATTTCAGGTACACTAAGGCTACCAAATGGAAGTCACAAAAGTTTCAGTGCGGATAAAGTTGTAACTATCACTCCTTTTACAATTAAAAGATTCGCTAGACTATGTATGCCTTCCACATTTGCTGCTCAAAAACCTTCACTAGCAGAGTTCTGTGCGATTCTATGTGACGCTATATTGCCTTTAGGTTTAGATAGCTTAGAAGTAGTAGACGCTAGTGGAAATAAGAAACTAAAAGCAAATATAGTATTACTATTCTGTATTATATGCGAAAAGAAAGTTAAAGTTCCAGTACAGCTTTGTGTACTTTCAACCGGATTCTGTGAGCCAGAAGAGCAGGGAGGACTATGTGTTGAATTTCCAAGACTATTTCCAGAATAGGTAAATGTAGAAGTGATTGAAGATGGCGACAGCAATAGTTAGATGATTAATAAATAAGAAATAGATTAGGCGGCCGAAGGGCCGCCAGTTTTTTTATAGTAAAGGAACTCAAACATTAAAAAAAATTGCAGGTATAAAACAAAGTAAATTTAAGGGATGCAAGAAATTACAAACTTTTACCAGTTAAATATTAAAAAGGCTAACAGCTAATTGCTGACCGCTCATGGTAAAAAGGTGACGGGCTACAGGAAAGCCCCTAAAGAACGGCCAGGATTTGCCAAGAGCCAAGAGCTAAGAACTAAGAGCTAATCAGGGCTACCAACTACGAACTACTAACTACGAACTAATAAAGCGTCGTCAGACGCTTTTGTTCTACATTTTCAAATTAAATTAGAAAGCTTGTGTATTTTGTAGTATAATATATATGGTTTTTAGTTATTAAAAAGTGAGGAGTTGCGATGATGGAGTATATTATCGAAATGCTTAATATTAGAAAAGAGTTTCCAGGTATAGTTGCAAACGATAATATAACCTTACAGGTAAAACCTGGAGAAATTCATGCATTATTAGGCGAAAACGGGGCAGGAAAATCTACATTAATGAGTGTTTTATTTGGCTTGTATCAGCCGGAAGCAGGAGAGATTAAAGTAAGAGGAAAAAAGGTTAATATTACAAACCCAAATGTGGCCAATGATTTAGGTATAGGTATGGTCCATCAACATTTTAAATTAGTTCATAATTTTACGGTAACAGAAAACATAATACTAGGACAGGAGCCCACTGAAAGGGGCAAAATAAATATCAAAAAAGCTGCAAAAGAGATTAAAGAGTTATCTCAAAAATATGGCCTTGAAGTTGATCCGTATGCGAAAATTATGGACATAACTGTAGGCATGCAGCAGCGTGTAGAGATCTTAAAAATGCTCTACCGTAATGCTGAGATTCTCATATTTGACGAGCCTACCGCCGCTCTTACCCCTCAGGAAATAACGGAACTCATAGAAATAATGAAGAGACTTGTAAAGGAAGGAAAGTCAATCATTCTAATAACCCATAAACTGAAGGAAATAAAGGCTGTAGCAGATAGATGTACTATTATTAGAAGGGGTAAATATATTGATACGGTTGATGTAAAAACTACCTCTGAAGAAAAATTGGCTTCTTTGATGGTAGGTAGAGAGGTAAGTTTTCAAGTGGAAAAAGAAGATAGTAACCCGGGAGATGTTGTTTTAAAGATTACTGACTTAGTCGTAAGGGATTCTAGAGAGTTAAAAGCCGTTGACGGACTTAATCTGGAAATCAGAAAAGGAGAGATACTGGGTATTGCCGGTGTAGATGGAAATGGGCAAACAGAACTTCTTGAAGCAATAGCAGGGCTTAGAAAAGTCGAATCCGGTAGAATAGAGCTTATGGGAAAAGATATTACCAATCTGCCTGTAAGAAATAGGACGGAGCTTGGGATAGGACATATTCCCCAGGATAGACACAAGCACGGTCTGATTTTGGATTTTATATTATCTGAAAATATGGTGCTGCAGACATATTACAAGCATCCATATTCTAAAAATGGACTTTTAAATAACGAAGCCATAAATAAGAAAGCTAAGGAATTAATCGAGGAGTTTGATGTAAGAAGTGGACAGGGTATATATACAAGAACTGGAGCCATGTCGGGAGGTAATCAGCAAAAAGCTATAATAGCAAGGGAAGTGGATAGAAGTCCAGCCCTCCTTATAGCTGGACAACCTACAAGGGGACTGGATGTAGGTGCCATAGAATTTATACACAAGAAGCTTGTAGAAGAGAGGGATAAAGGAAGAGCAATATTACTGATATCACTTGAACTCGATGAAGTAATGAATATTAGTGATAGAATAGCAGTAATATATGAAGGTAGGATAGTCGGTGTAGTAGATGCTAAAGAGGCAACTGAAAGACAATTAGGATTGATGATGGCAGGTTCTGGTCCTGATATGAAAGAAGGTGATTTTTAGTGCTTAAGTTTGTTACTGATGAAAAAAAACAAAAATTTTTAGTTCCTCTATTATCTGTTCTCTTTGGCTTTTTAGCTGGTGCAGTAGTAATGATTATTACCAATATTAATCCATTAGACGGATATAAGGCATTAATTAAGGGAGTTTTAGGTAATCCAAGAAAATTTGGAGAGTGGATAGTATCTTCAACGCCTTTAATACTTACAGGATTAGCAGTTGCCTTTGGATTTAGGACAGGTTTATTTAATATTGGAGCAGAAGGACAGTTGATAGTAGGCTCTTTTGCTGCAGTTGCTGTAGGAATATTGATTAAAGCACCTAAAGTGATCCATTTGCCTCTAGTGCTAATGGCTGCAGCATTGGCAGGAGCGTTTTGGGCCTTTATACCAGGTTTTTTAAAGGCTAGATTTAGAGTGCATGAAGTCGTTGTAACGATAATGCTTAATTATACTGCACTAAATTTGGTTAATTATGCTATTAAGTCCTTACCCGGAAGTTCAAATACAAAAACCGTGGCAATTCAACCTACAGCAGATCTTAGTAGCGATTTTTTATCTAAAATAACAAGTTATTCCAGACTTCACTGGGGATTTGTTGTATCAATATTAATGGCAGTTTTATTTTGGTACATTATTGAAAAGACGACCTTTGGTTATGAACTTCGAGCCGTTGGATTTAATCCTGATGCTTCAGAGTATGCTGGAATGAAGGTAGATAGAAATATTGTATTATCAATGATGATATCTGGTGCTTTTGCTGGACTTGCCGGAGCTATGATTTCAATTGGAACCTTTGATTATGCAAGGGTTATTGGAAGCTTTGAAGGATATGGGTTCGACGGAATTGCTGTAGCACTTTTAGGAAACAATGCTGGATTAGGTATAGTAATAGCAGGATTTCTGTTTGGTGCTCTCAAGGCTGGCTCAAGAGCCATGGCCCTTGCTAGTGTTCCAAAGGAAATTGCCGATATTATTATGGCTTTCATAGTATTATTTGCAGCTATGAATTACGGTATTAAAAAACTTTTGGTTCGATTAGGAAAGGAGGCGAAATAATATGGGAATCATGGATTTTATCAGCATAATTATTCCTCTGACATTGGCTGCTGCAGCGCCTATTATTTCAGCCTCCCTTGGTGGATTATTTAGTGAAAGATCTGGTGTGGTAAATATAGGACTTGAAGGGCTTATGATGATAGGAGCCTTTACTGCTGCTACTGTAACGGTGCTTATTGAATCTTCATTGGGAGCAATCAGTCCATGGATTGGCATATTTGCCGGTATAATTGCAGGGGGACTAATGTCAATTATTCACGCTTACGTAAGTATCAACCTAAAAGCTGACCAGGTTATAAGTGGTACGGCTATAAATCTATTAGCTGGAGGTATAACCATATACCTTGCTCAAATTATTTTCAATCAGCAAAGAACAAAAGCATTTCTATACGGAATAAAGAAACAAAATATTCCTGTTTTTGCGAAACTCCCTGTATTAGGTAAAATGTTTTTCAGTAGTGTTCATATTACATCATATATAGTTATAATAATAGCATTCATAGTTTGGTATGTTGTTTACCAGACTCCTTTTGGACTTAGACTCAGAGCGGTAGGAGAACACCCTGGAGCTGCTGATTCGATGGGAATAAATGTATATAAGATGAGGTATATTGGTGTGATTTTGTCAGGAATGTTTGCCGGAATGGGCGGTTCTATTATGGTATTGACTCAGGACATTCAATATACCTATGCTACAATTCATGGAACTGGTTTTATTGCATTGGCAGCCCTTATATTTGGCAAGTGGCATCCGATTGGTGTATTAGGAGCAGGTATTTTCTTCGGTTTTTCACAAGCTCTAGGTGTAGTGGCTTATCAAATGCCGCTTTTGAAAAATCTCCCACAGGAATTTTTCTGGGCTTTTCCTTACATTTTGACAATAATAGCGTTGGTAGTCTTTTCAGGAAGGTCAGTGGCACCTAGAGCCGTTGGCAAGCCATATGAAAAGGGTGAAAGATAATATTAAAAGAGTTAAGCTAGGGTTAAGGCTTAACTCTTTTCCAAATTGTTAAAAATCTATTTTAGAGTCTATATCTTTGTTAGAAAATGTTTTTCTGATATAATATAGATGAAGAATTTAAACATAATGATGGCAGGGTGGTTTTTTATGAGGATGTCTTATAACTTAAATTTGGAACAAACTCAGAAATTGATAATGACCCCAGAATTGAAGCAAGCCATTGAAATATTACAGTACAATTCTCTAGAACTTAATCAATTTATTCAAGAAGAACTAATGACAAATCCTGTGCTTGAACCCTATCAAGTAAAAGGTGAAAATGATAGTTTAGGAGATGCTGATAAAGACAACAATTCGGAAAAAGAAATGGATTGGAAAGAGCTTTTTTCAGAGTATGATGACTTTAGGTATAAGAACAAAAACAGGATTAGGACTTATGAAGATAGAGAAGAAACTTCCTTTGACAATTATTTATCGACGGAAACTACCCTAATTGATCATTTATTATTTCAACTGCAATTTACAACGCTTCGAGGGAAATATAAAGTTGCAGGTAAATATATTGTTGAAAATATAGACAGCAATGGTTATCTTCAGATAACTAATGAAGAGGTTGCTAAAAAATTTAATTTATCTATAGAAGAAGTAGAAGATATAATTAAAATAATCCAAAGTTTTGACCCGGTGGGTATTGGAGCCAGGGATTTAAAAGAATGTCTATTGATTCAGTTACATCACAATAATATCCAAAACGAGATAGCATATAAAATTGTAAAAAACTTTTTAGAAGAGCTTGCCGCCAATAAAATTAGTTATATTTCAAAAAAATTGGATATTTCAGCCCATAAGGTTCAGGAGGCTGCAGACTTAATTAAGACGTTGGAACCTAAACCAGGAAGATTATTTAGTTCATTAAGAGATGTAAGATATATAACCCCTGATGTTACGGTTGAAAAAGTAGATGGTGAATATATAGTTGTTGTAAAGGATAGTACAGCTCCAAGACTTTTTATTAATAGTTATTATAAAAAACTTCTAATGGGTAAAGAAGTAGAGATGGGCACCTCATCCTATATAAATAAAAAATTAAATTCAGCTCTAAAGATTATAAAAAGTATTCAGCAGCGAAGAAACACAATATACAAAGTAGTTAAAGCAATAATAAATCATCAGGTAGATTTTTTTGATAAAGGGATGATGTATTTAAAGCCCTTGACCCTTAAAGAAATAGCTGATGAAATAGGAGTTCATGAGTCTACTGTAAGCCGTGCTGTCAATGGTAAATATATGCAGTGTCCACGAGGAACTTTCGAACTGAAATATTTTTTCCAAAGTGGTGTCTCTAGTACCTTTGGCGATGGAATATCAGCTGAGAGCATAAAATCTATTATTAAAGATTTAATTGATAAAGAAGATCCCAAAAAACCTTTGAGCGATCAGGTTTTATCTAATGAGCTTAATAAAATCGGCATAAAGATATCTAGAAGAACTGTAGCAAAGTATAGAGATGAAATGCAGATACCTTCTTCATCAAAACGAAAAAGATACTAGATTTAATTAGTGCAATTTTAATTGCACTTTTTTGTTTTGTATATTGAATAGTGATACCAGTTTATGCTAAAATACAAATGGGCATATTTTTTTCATAGCCATGGGACGATAATAATACATGTGGTCTAAAAACGACCCTGTGAAAAGATTTTGTGCTAGATTGGGGTGTTACATTGAATCTAAAAAAAGGTAATGACAGTAGAGACGATTTAAATATTAAAATCTTTGTAGAATTGATGAAAACTATAACACCTGATATAACGAATATTTTAGAAACTAGATATAGCATTTTAAGAATAATAAACTACTTACAGCCAATAGGAAGAAGAAACTTGTCTAATAAGCTGGGATTAAGCGAGAGAAACATAAGAACAGAAGCAAGTGTCTTAAAAAAACAAGGTCTTATAGAAATAACTTCTGAAGGTATGAATATAACACCATTAGGAAAGAATACTATAGAAAAATTTAAAATTGTATTTCATAACTTAAGAGGGATTAATGAACTTGAAAAAAGGGTAGAAAATATAATTAAGATAAAAAAAGTTATAGTAGTCCCGGGGTCAGTTGAAAGTGATGAACTAGTATTTAAAGAGATAGGAAGAGCAGCTGCAAACTATTTGAAAAATCAGATAAAAGAAGATAGTATAATCGGACTCACCGGCGGCACTACAATGGCCCATGTAGTTGAAGAATATGGAAAAAATGAGAGAGAAGGCTTTAAAAATACTATTATAGTGCCTGCCCGTGGAGGATTGGGCAAAAAGGTGGAATATCAAGCGAATACATTAGTTCAAAAATTAGCAAACAAAATGAACTCAAGATATAAACTCCTTTACACTCCAGATTATCTATCAAAGGATGCTATAAATAGTCTCATGAATGAGCCAATTATAAGAGAAATAATGGATTACATAACAAAACTTGACATATTAGTTTTTGGAATTGGTAGAGCAGATGTGATGGCCAAGAGGAGAGGGCTTGATAAATCTAAAATAGAAGATCTGCTTCAAAGAGAGGCTGTATCAGAGGCATTTGGATACTACTTCAATGATTCAGGTGAAATTTTACATGAAATAAGTACAATTGGAATAAAATTAGAGCAGTATAAAAATATGGAAAATATTATAGCCGTTGCTGGAGGAAGTGATAAAGCAGAATCCATTATGGCTATAAGTAAGCTTAATAAAAATTTAGTATTAATAACTGATGAAAGTGCAGCCAAAAAAATAATTTTAAAATATAAGGAGGAATAAAATTATGACTGTAAAAGTTGCAATTAATGGTTTTGGAAGAATAGGGAGACATGCTTTTAAGATAGCAATGGAAAAAGCTGATAAAAACTTTGAAATTGTTGCTATCAATGATTTGACTGATACTGAAACACTTGCTCATTTATTAAAGTATGACAGTTTATATGGTAAATTTAATGGAACTGTTGAAGTAAAAGAAGATGCTCTAGTAGTTAATGGAAAAGAAATTAAGACTTATGCAGAAAAGGACCCAGCGAACTTACCTTGGAAAGAGCTAGGTGTTGACGTTGTTATTGAGGCTACAGGAGTATTTAGAGAAAAAGCTAAGGCAGAAAAGCACATCGAAGCAGGAGCTAAAAAAGTAATAATAAGTGCTCCAGCTAAAGGTGAGGACTTAACAATCGTTATGGGAGTAAACGAAGACAAATACGATCCGCAAAATCATCACGTGCTTTCAAACGCGTCTTGTACTACAAACTGTCTGGCGCCGGTGGCTATGGTTATAGACAGAGAATTTGGCATTAAGAATGGTCTTATGACAACTGTTCACTCCTATACTAATGACCAGAGAATATTAGACCTTCCACATAAGGATTTAAGAAGAGCAAGAGCTGCTGCTCAGTCAATAATTCCAACTACCACAGGTGCTGCTGCAGCAGTTGGTAAGGTACTGCCACACTTAAATGGAAAGCTTAATGGTATAGCTATGAGAGTTCCTACTCCTACAGTATCTGTTGTAGACTTGACTTGTGAACTTGCAAAGGAAACTACTGCCGAAGAAATAAACAAGGTTTTAAAGGAAGCAGCTGAGGGTGAATTAAAAGGTATTTTGGATTACACTGATGAAATGCTTGTATCTGTTGACTTCAAAATGGATCCACACTCTTCAATAGTAGATGGTCTGAATACAATGGTTATGGATGGTAAAAACGCTAAGATAGTAGCATGGTATGACAATGAGTGGGGATATTCAAACAGGGTAATTGATTTAGTAGAATATGTTATTGAAAAAGGTATATAATTTAAAAATTAAAATGAGGAAGTTATTTGAGGGCACGATAATCGTGCCCCTAAATATACATATATATTAAAGTTTAGAAATTTTGAATAGCGAGGTGGAATAATGCTCAATAAGAAAACTGTTGAGGATATAGAGGTAAAAGGTAAAAGAGTCCTTGTAAGGTGCGATTTTAATGTGCCAATAAATGACAATGGTAACATTACCGATGACACTAGAATAAGAGCTGCATTACCTACCATAAATTATTTGATAGAAAATGATGCAAAGGTAATACTCATGTCCCATATGGGAAGACCTAAAGGAGAACCTAATCCAAAGTATTCATTGGAACCTGTGGCAAAGAGACTTGCCAATCTTATAAATAAAGAAGTGATCTTTGCTGAAGATAATGAGGTTGTAGGAGAAAATGCCAAGAAAGCAGTATCTGATATGAAAAACGGTGAAGTAGTTTTGCTACAAAACGTTAGATTTAGAAAAGAAGAAAAGAAAAATGCAAAGGAGTTTTCCCAGGAACTTGCAAGCCTTGGAGAAATATTTGTTAACGATGCTTTTGGAACAGCTCATAGAGCACACTCATCAACAGTAGGTGTTGCTGACTTTTTACCAGCGGTTTCAGGATATTTAATAAAAAAAGAAATTGAAGTTATGGGAGCTGCATTAGAGTCTCCTGAAAGACCATTTGTTGCAATACTAGGAGGAGCTAAGGTATCAGATAAAATAGGTGTTATTACTAACCTCTTGGATAAAGTCGATACACTTCTAATAGGCGGAGGAATGGCTTTCACATTTTTCAAGGCAAAGGGAATAGAAATAGGAAAGTCACTACTTGAAGAAGATAAAGTAGAACTAGCTAAAGACCTGATGAAGCAAGCGAAAGAAAAAGGTGTTAAGATGTTACTACCTGTAGATGTAGTAGCAGCTAAAGAGTTCAAGGAAGACACTGAATATAAAACAGTAGATGTAGATAATATACCAGCTGATATGATGGGGTTAGATATAGGCAATAAAACTGTTGAAGCTTTTGAAAAGGAAATCAAGGAAGCTAAGACTGTAGTGTGGAACGGGCCAATGGGAGTTTTTGAAATGAAGCCCTTCGCTGTTGGGACTAAAGAAATCGCAAGAGCAGTTTCAGAATGTAGCGGAACAACAATAATTGGTGGAGGAGATAGTGCTGCAGCGGTAGAACAGTTGGGATATGCAGACAAAATGACTCATATCTCTACAGGTGGAGGAGCCTCTCTTGAGCTTTTAGAGGGAAAAATCCTACCGGGAATAGCTTGTCTGCAGGATAAATAAAATTAGGGGTGAAATTATGAGATTGCCAATAATAGCAGGAAACTGGAAAATGCATATGACTACTGATTGTGCCAAGGACTTTATAAAGGAAATAAAAGAAGAGGTAAAAGGTACTGATGTTGAAGTAGTTATTTGCCCTCCATTTACATTGCTTCATACTCTAAAAGAACTTACTGAAGGTACAAATATAAAAATTGGGGCTCAAAATATGCATTGGGAAGAAAATGGAGCCTTCACAGGTGAAGTATCACCAATCATGCTTAAGGATCTCGGAATTGAGTATTGTATTATCGGACATTCTGAGAGAAGACAATATTTTAATGAGACTAATTCTACAGTGAACAAGAAAATTATTTCTGCAATAAATCATGGAATAAAGCCCATACTATGTGTAGGTGAAAGCTTGGATGAAAGAAAGGCTGGAAAAATTGAAGCAGTTATTAAAAAGCAAGTAGAAGAAGCATTAAATGGTGTAGCAAGTGATGATATGAAAAATATTGTAATAGCCTATGAACCTATATGGGCTATTGGAACAGGAGAAACAGCTACTTCTGAAGAAGCTAATAGAGTAATAGCTTATATAAGAAACATTGTAAAAGAACTTTACAATGAAAATATTTCCGAGGAAATAAGAATACAATATGGTGGCAGTGTAAAGCCCCATAATATTGAAGAGCTAATGGATCAGGAGGACATCGATGGTGCATTAGTTGGAGGAGCAAGCCTTAAGGCTCAAAGCTTTGCGCAGATAGTTAATTTTTAATTATAGATAGCAAAGTTCAAGGTTTAATTTATTAGGATTTTGAGAATCCTTCTGGTTCATGTGAAGATTTGTTGTTTATTTTAAAAAAGATGAAAGTAGCAACAAATACTTCAAAATCACTCAGAAGGAAACCTCAAAATCCCTAGAGCAATATAAATTGAATCTTAAAGTTGTCTATCTAAATATAAAGAAAATTACTATAAATAAATTTCATATTAAAAACTAATAGTTACTAAACTAAATAATAGGAGGTATAAACAAACATGACAACTATAATAGGTGTTTTAGGAAGAGAAGTTCTTGATTCTAGAGGAAATCCAACAGTTGAGGTAGAGGTCTATTTAGAAGATGGCTCAATGGGGAGAGCTATTGTACCTTCAGGTGCTTCAACAGGAGCATTTGAAGCTGTAGAACTTAGAGATGGGGAAAAAGATAGATTTTTAGGAAAAGGCGTTCAAAAAGCTGTGGATAATGTAAATGAAATAATTGCCCCAGAAATAATTGGAATGGACGCCCTAGATCAAGCTCTCATCGATAAGGTAATGATAGAGTTAGATGGCACTGATAATAAAGGAAAGTTAGGTGCTAATGCAATATTAGGTGTATCAATGGCAGTTGCAAAGGCTGCTGCAAATTCTTTAGATATTCCTGTTTATCAGTATATAGGAGGAGTAAATGCAAAGACGCTTCCTGTACCTATGATGAATATATTAAATGGTGGAAAGCATGCAGACAACAATGTGGACATCCAAGAATTTATGGTTATGCCAGTAGGGGCAGAAAGCTTCAAGGAAGCAGTGAGAATGGGAGCTGAAATATTCCATAACTTAAAGAAAGTCCTTAAGGACAAGGGACTTAATACTTCTGTTGGTGATGAAGGTGGTTTTGCTCCTAACTTAACGTCAAATGAAGAAGCTTTAGAAGTAATAATGGAAGCAATCGTTAAGGCAGGGTATGAGCCAGGAAAAGACGTTATGCTGGCATTAGACGTTGCTGCTACAGAAATCTATAATGAGAAAGAAAATAAGTATGAGCTAAAGGGAGAGGGACTAGTTAAGACAGTTGAAGAAATGGTTGAATTCTATAGTGACCTTGTAGAAAAATATCCTATAATTTCAATAGAAGACGGATTAAGTGAAGATGATTGGGATGGATGGAAACTACTTACAGAAAAACTTGGAGGCAAAATTCAGCTTGTTGGAGATGACCTATTTGTAACTAACACTAAGAGACTTGAGAGAGGGATTGAAAATAATATAACTAATTCAATTCTTATAAAACTAAATCAAATAGGAACTTTAACAGAAACTCTTGATGCTATAGAAATGGCTAAAAGAGCAGGCTTTACTGCAGTAGTATCTCACAGATCAGGAGAAACTGAGGACGTAACTATTGCAGATTTAGTTGTTGCAACTAATGCAGGACAGATCAAAACTGGAGCTCCTTCCAGAACTGATAGAGTTGCAAAATACAATCAGCTTATTCGTATTGAAGAATTACTTGATGCTTCAGCTCAGTACGCTGGTATGAAGGCATTCTATAACATAAAAAAATAAATATTGAGTATAGAATTAGGAAATATTGGCAATGATAAATAGGAGGGAAGGGTAAATCCCAACCCTCCTATTTCGCTGTCAAGAAAACTAAACATTTTTGGTAAGAAATTGATACATATTATGTAATAATAGGCAAAGGTTTTCACACTGGCTATTCAGATAAATTTATTGATTTTGCTATACTCCTGTGTTAAAATATCTTTGTTAATTAGAAAATAGGAGGTGGGACGGATGAGAATATTCTTTATGATAATTCAAGTAATTGCAAGTTTAGTCTTAATAGGTAGTATATTACTACAATCAGGGAAGAGTGCAGGCCTTTCAGGATCAATTGGTGGTGGAGCTGAACAACTTTTCGGTAGACAAAAAGCTAGAGGGTACGATGCATTATTAGCAAAGGTTACTAAGATAGGTGCTGCAGTTTTTATAGCTTGTTCCTTAATATTAGTATATTTACAAGGTTAGGATGTAAAAAATTTAATATAGAAACGTGAGGAGGACAGTAACATGAATTTGTTGGTTTTGGCACCAATAGTAGGAATAATAGCATTAATATTTGCATATGCACTAACTTTAAAAATTAACAGAGTAAATGTTGGTACAGATAAAATGAGAGAAATATCCTCTTACATACAAGAAGGGGCTATGGCGTTTTTAACAAGAGAATATAAATCGCTTGTTATTTTTGCAATAATTATATTTATTGCAGTTGGTTTAGGAATAGGTTGGTTGACAGCAATATGTTTTATAATAGGAGCTTTATTCTCAGCATTGGCTGGGTTCTTTGGCATGAGAGTTGCTACAAAGGCAAATGTTAGAACGGCCAATGCAGCTAAAGAAGAAGGCATGAACAAGGCACTTTCAGTAGCTTTCTCCGGTGGAGCAGTTATGGGTATGTCTGTTGTAGGTTTAGGACTTCTTGGTGTTGGAGGCCTTTATCTTGTTATAGGAGACCCAGCTATCATCACAGGTTTTGGACTTGGAGCATCTTCAATAGCTTTATTCGGACGTGTTGGTGGTGGTATATACACTAAGGCTGCTGATGTTGGAGCTGACCTTGTTGGTAAGGTAGAAGCGGGAATTCCAGAGGACGATCCAAGAAACCCTGCAGTTATTGCCGATAACGTAGGTGATAACGTTGGTGATGTTGCAGGTATGGGTGCAGACCTTTTTGAATCATATGTAGGGTCAATTATTTCAGCTATTACACTTGGAGTAGTTGCCCATAACGCAAGCGGCGCAATGTATCCTTTGATACTAGCTGCCCTTGGAATAGTTGCTTCAATAATTGGTTCAATGTTCGTTAAGGGAGATGAAAACTCTGATCCCCACAAGGCATTAAAGCTTGGAACCTATGTAAGCGGTATTATAGTAGTGATTGGAGCATTTTTCTTAAGCAAAATGTTCTTTGGAAATGTTGATGCCTTTTGGGCTGTAACTTCTGGTCTAATAGTAGGTTTAATAATAGGACAATTAACAGAAGTATATACTTCCGGTGACTTTGCATCAGTTAAAAGAATTGCACAGCAGTCAGAAACTGGACCTGCTACAAATATAATTAGTGGTCTAGCTGTAGGAATGCTTTCAACTGCATATCCAATACTGTTTATTGCAGCTGGGATATTAATAGCTCATAAATTTGCGGGAGTATACGGTATAGCCTTAGCTGCAGTAGGAATGCTTTCAACTGCAGGAATCACAGTTGCAGTAGATGCATATGGTCCTATAGCAGATAATGCTGGTGGGATTGCAGAAATGTCAGAACTTCCTAAGGAAGTAAGAAATATAACTGATAAGCTGGATGCAGTTGGAAATACTACTGCTGCAATTGGTAAAGGTTTTGCAATAGGTTCTGCTGCTCTTACGGCTCTTGCTCTATTTGCTTCATATTCAAAGGTTGCTGAGCTTAGTGGGATAGATATACTTGATCCTTTAGTAGTTATTGGTCTGTTGATAGGGGGTATGCTTCCATTCCTATTCTCAGCAATGACAATGCAATCAGTTGGTAAAGCAGCTAATCAAATGATAGAAGAAGTAAGAAGACAGTTTAAGGAAATACCAGGAATTATGGAAGGGAAAGCTAAACCTGAATATGCTAAATGTGTTGATATAAGTACTGCAGCAGCATTAAAGGAAATGCTTGTGCCTGGTATTATGGCGGTACTAGCACCTATAGCAACAGGATTAATTTTAGGAAAAGCTGCATTAGGCGGATTATTAGCTGGTGCATTAGTATCTGGTGTGCTCATGGCTATATTTATGGCCAATGCCGGTGGTGCATGGGATAATGCTAAAAAATACATTGAAGAAGGACATCATGGTGGAAAGGGAAGCGATCCTCATAAGGCGGCAGTTGTTGGAGATACTGTTGGTGATCCATTCAAGGATACTTCCGGACCATCAATTAACATATTAATCAAGTTAATGACTATCGTATCATTAGTATTTGCCCCATTATTCAACAAATTAGGTGGATTATTCTTCTAATGAAGATAGCCCAAAACTCCCTTTTCTATCACTTAAGAAAAGGGAGTTTTTTTTAGAAACAAACAGAGATGTAAATTATGCCATCTGTGATATAATACAGATGGTATTTTCATGTGATAGGAGGGTACAATAATTATATATTGTAAAATTTGGAGGGATAAATATGATTTCTAGAGAAAAAATTCTTGAGTTTATGAGAGAACAGGCATATAATCCTATGCTTGATATAGAACTAGCTGAAGTTTTTGACATTCAGCATGATGAAATGGGTATTTTTATTAGCTTACTTGATGATATGGAAAAGGAAGGAGAAATAATAAAGACTAAAAAAAAGAGATACGCAGTTCCTGAAAGAATGAACCTTGTAGTAGGACGACTACAGAGTAATCAAAAAGGATTTGGATTTATTATTCCCGACAATGAAACAATGAATGATGTTTTTGTTTCAGCTGGGGACCTCAATGGTGCCATGCATAATGATAGAGTTATAGCCAGAATAACCAGTAGGTCTAGAAACGGTAGAAGGGCTGAAGGAGAAATTATAAGAATACTTAGGAGGGCAAATAAAGAGATTGTGGGAACCTTTGAGAGCAGTAAAAACTTTGGATTTGTCGTTCCTGACGATAGAAAGATAAACTTTGATGTATATATACCTAAAGGTGAAGTTAATGGTGCGAAAGATGGATATAAAGTAGTTACTGAAATCACAAGATGGCCTGAGCCTAGAAGAAATCCTGAGGGCAGAATTATTGAGGTATTGGGTCACAAAGATGACATAGGAACTGATATTTTATCTATAATCAGAAAACATAAACTACCTGAGACATTTCCTAAAAAAGTTTTAAGGGAAGCAGATAACATACCTGATACAGTGTCAGAAGAGGAAATAGCAAGAAGAAGAGATTTAAGGGATATGAATATCGTAACCATAGATGGAGCAGACGCCAAGGACCTTGATGATGCCGTTTCCATAGAAAAGCTTCCTAATGGAAACTATAAGTTGGGAGTACATATAGCAGACGTAACCTATTACGTTAAAGAAGGCAGTACCTTAGATAAAGAAGCCCTTAAAAGGGGAACTAGTGTATATCTGGTTGACAGAGTAATACCTATGCTTCCTAAAAAACTTTCAAATGGTATATGCAGCTTAAATCCTAAGGTGGATAGACTAACTATGTCTGTAATTATGGAAATCGATAAAAATGGTACAGTAGTGGATCATGAAATATTTGAAAGTGTGATAAAGACTAAGGAAAGAATGACCTATACTGATGTATCGGATATACTGGAGAATAACGATTCGGAGCTTATGAAGAGATATAATTATCTGATAGAAGATTTTAGACTGATGGAAGAATTAGCTCTGATACTTAGAAAGCGCAAGGAGAGACGAGGCAGCATAGATTTTGATTTTCCAGAGGCTAAAATCATACTTGATAAAAGTGGTAGACCAGTAGAAATAAAAAAAGCTGAAAGAAGAGTGGCAAATAGAATTATAGAAGAATTTATGATAGTTTGTAATGAAACTATAGCAGAGCACATGTATTGGCTAAAGATTCCCTTTGTATATAGAGTACATGAAGAACCTAGTTTAGAAAAAATTGAAAATTTCAATAAATTTATTCATAATTTTGGGTATCATTTGAAGGGCGTAACTACAGAAGTACATCCCAAAGCACTCCAAGATTTGCTTTATAAGATAGAAGGTAGGAAGGAAGAACACATAATCAGTACTATTATGCTTCGCTCATTAAAGCAGGCAAGATATTCGGCGGAAAACCTGGGACACTTTGGTTTGGCTGCAAAGTATTACTGTCACTTTACATCTCCTATACGAAGATATCCTGACCTTCAAATTCACAGAATAATAAGGGAGATGCTGAATAATAAGCTTACTCCAAAGAGAATTTCTAACCTAAAGGGAAAAGTGGCTAACGCTGCAGACCAGTCTTCAGAGAGAGAAAGGCTGGCAGTTGAGGCAGAAAGGGAGACAAATGATCTTAAAAAGGCAGAATATATGGCATATCATGTGGGAGAAGAGTTTGACGGAATAATATCAGGAGTTATATCCTTCGGTATTTTTGTAGAGTTGGAGAATACTATAGAGGGATTAGTGAGAATAAGTACTTTGGTAGATGATTACTATATATTCGATGAAGAAAACTATTTATTTAGAGGAGAAAGGACAAATAAAACCTTTAGAATAGGAGATGAAGTAAGGGTTAAAGTGGCAAGGGTGGATGTAGCACAGAAAGAGATAGATTTTGTTTTAGTCTAATTTAACTTGTTGTGACATTTCCTTATAGATATCCTTCAATAATCCTCTTCAGGCTCCGTAGAAGAGCTGTTTTATATAGAAAAGATTTAGAGGTAAAAACAGCTCTTCAAAGTCGCTTCAGAGGAAATATTGAAGGATATTTAAAGCTATACTGTTAGATTAACTAGCACAAGAGGTTAATTTAGTGTAAAATAGAGTAGTAGAATATTTACAGATTTATTTTATAATAATGGGTTAAGGAGGCAATGGATGGGTTACAAATTAGTAGTCATTGATATGGATGGCACACTTTTAAACAGTGAAGATAAAGTATCAGAGGAAAATAAAAGAGTATTGAAAGAACTTCATAAAAAGGGAGTCCATGTAGCAATAGCTACAGGAAGGATATATACCACCGCAAGGGTCTATGCAAAATACTTGGGAATTGTTACACCTTTAATATCTAGCAATGGCGCTATGGTTAAGAACTTGGAAAATGATGAAAAAATCTATGCTAATCCTTTAAGTAAAGAAAAGTGTATAAAGATTATTGATACATGTAGAGAAAATAATTTGCATTTCTATTTCTTTAGTGAGGATACTATATTTGGTGAAAGACTTGAAAAAAGACTATTATATTTTTCAGAATGGGGAAAAACTTTAAAGGAAGAAGATAGAATAAAGGTAGAAGTTGTAAAGGACAGTAAAGAAATCGTAGCGAAAGAGGTTATCTATAAATTTGGAATCCAATCTGATAATATTGATGCATTGAATTTTGCTATAAAGGAACTTAAAAGTAATCTCGACATTGAAGCCAAAAGATCTTGGATGAATATAGTAGATGTAACGAATAAAGGTGTAAGTAAAGGAAATGCCGTTAAGAATCTAGCTCAATCTCTTGGAATTAAGAGGGAAGAAGTTATAGCAATCGGAGATAATGAAAATGATATAAGCATGTTGGAATATGCAGGTTTAGGAATTGCCATGAGTAATGCTAAAGACAGTATAAAAAAAATAGCCGATTATATCACCGATACAAACGACAATGATGGAGTGGCTAAAGCAATAAAAAAATTTGTACTATAAAAAGAAGTGTTGACAATGATATGCTCTCGTGCTATAATAAGATTTGCATCTTAATTATACTATTTTGAAGTTGGTGTCAATTATGGCAAAGGGTAAAGTTATTACAAACAATAAAAAAGCGAGACATGATTATTTTATCGAAGAAACCTATGAAGCTGGAATAGCTTTAAAGGGAACAGAGGTAAAGTCTATACGTCTTGGAAGGGTTAACCTTAAAGATGGATATGCTGAAGTAGACGGCGGAGAAGTATATCTTCACAACGTTCATATAAGCCCCTATGAAAAAGGAAACATCTACAATGTAGACCCGACTAGGACAAGAAAGCTTCTTATGCATAAAAGGGAGATACGAAAGCTGATTGGATATACTACTCAGCAGGGGTATACATTGGTTCCTTTAAAACTGTATATAAACGATAGAGGACTGGTAAAAATAGAGCTTGCAGTAGCTAAAGGTAAAAAACTATATGACAAGAGACAAAGTATTGCTAAAAAAGATGCAGAAAGAAGGATACAAAAAGAACTAAGACACCGACAAAAAGGATATTAGTAATATGAGATAGAATATAAGTTACAGGTTACCGAGAACACTCTAAAGTGTGACCTGAATTTTTTAAGAACTAATAAATGTGTCGAAGACGCATTTATTCATGGGGGCGTACTGGTTTCGACGGGGGTATGGATCCAGGAGTAGCGAGTCGTTGTAGCCAAGCAACGTAAAAAGTGGCAACTTAAATATAAACGCAGATAATAATTACGCTTTAGCTGCGTAAATAACGCAGCCGTCCAGCCTAGGCAACCCGCGGCTTAGGACCTGGGCGTCGACTAGCGGGGAACCACTCTTGGGGACGTCCTGACCTTAGAGTGATTTAATTGGGACTGGCCGAAGGAATAGCCTGTCATTGGGCGATTCCCGAGGCGAGACTTTAAAACAATGACTGCGCTCGGAGAATCTTCTGGTGAAGTGCTTTCGGACGTGGGTTCGATTCCCACCGCCTCCACCAATAAATGAAAACCCTAGGTTTACTTGACTGTAAATCTAGGGTTTTTAAAATGCCAAAAATAAAATTTGGTTTTAGCTTTCTTTTGGAAAACAGTGCTATTTGATAGGTGAATACAATACATATAGACTAAAAATTGCAAAATCACATCTTATTGCAATGGGAGGTCTTATATAAACACTCAATGTAGACGAAAATATACAATTGAAATTTTACAAAAATCTGGAGAAACATTTTATGTGTATTACATTACCAGTTATAAAGAGGCTCTGAAAGTGAGAAGTATGACAGGAAATATAACTTACGAACAAGAAAATTCCTATGAATAGGTTGTTTTATAATGAGTTAAAGAAAATTTATTTAAATTGATTCATTCTATGGATTGTATTATAATAAACTAGAAAATTTCAATCATTAAAAAAACATAAATAGGGGAGATATCATGAAGAATTGTTTGGTAGCACAATCAGGAGGTCCAACCTCTGTAATAAATGCTAGTGTAGTTGGAGTTGTAAATGGAAATAAGGAGGCTAAACTATATGACAAAGTATATGGCGGTTTAAACGGGATAGAGGGTATCCTACAAAAAAGAATTGTGGACTTATCAAAGTTATCTGATAATGAGTTAGAGCTGTTTAAATATACCCCATCTTCTGGTTTAGGGTCTTGTAGATATAAGATGAAGGATTTTCATCAAGATGATAGTGAGTACAAAAAGTTATTCGGTTTAATGGAAGATTTAGAGATTCAGACTTTATTTTATATAGGCGGAAATGATTCTATGGATACAGTAGATAAGCTTAGCAAATATGCGAAATTAAAAGGGATAAATAAACAAGTAGTAGGTATCCCAAAAACTATTGATAACGATTTATGTTACACAGATCATACACCTGGGTTTGGTAGTGCAGCTAAATATATTGCAACCTCGGTACTGGAAACCTATTTGGACTCAAGCGTGTATACTGACAATGGAATTTTTATTATTGAAACTATGGGTAGGGATACAGGATGGCTAGCGGCAAGCGCAGCCCTTGCAAAAATAAATGGGGAATCCGTTGCTGATTTTATTTATTTGCCTGAAGTTAGTTTTTCAAAGGAGCAGTTTTTAAAGGACGTAAGTAAAAGATTTAAGGAGAAAAACAAAGTATATATAGTGGCTTCTGAGGGAATCAGAGATGAAAATGGTAATTTCCTCTTTGAAATGGGCACTGCTGGTAAACATGATGGGTTTTCTCATGCACAGTTAGGTGGAGTAGGTAATTATCTAAAAAGGTTAATAATTGAAAACAAGATCACCTCGAGGGTTAAAGCTCTGGAGCTTGGAGTTTCTCAGCGCTGTGCTATGCACTGCGTATCTAACACAGATATTGAAGAGGCTTATAAGGTAGGAAAGGATGCTGTTAAGTATTCAGTAAATGGAAGTACAGGATATATGGTAGGAATTAAAAGAATAGAAAATGACCCATATACAATAGAAACGGTTCAAGTTGAAGCATCTAAGGTAGCAAATAATGTAAAATATTTTCCCGTTAAGTGGATTACTAAAGAAAATAACAATGTTACAGAAGATGCTGCAAAGTATATTGCTCCATTGGTTATGGGAACACCTAATTTATCTATGGAAGGAGGATTACCTAGATTTTTTAATCCCTTGTTTAACAAGTAAATAATAACAACTTAGTAAAAAATATTTATCGACACTTAATTAAGAGCATATTTCAAACAAATTCCTTATTTGCGATGTATATCTTAAAATATCATCCATGGAATTTAATCTAACTTAATCTTGAGTAAACTGTAAAAAGACTTTACAGTCAAAATTACTCCCAAATAAGTTTATTACTAATACGGCCTTCACCCCAGTAATTTAACGAACAATCATAGTCTTTAAATAAATAGTTTGCATAATAGTGTAGGGCAAACTCTTCATCTTTATTCACAGAATTGTTTTTTTTGCTATTAGCATCTAAAGTAGCAAATTTTGGATTGTTTTTATTAAGAAACATCATATTTTCACGATTCATATAAATTACCTCCTATAAATTAAATTATTTCACTCTTATCTGGTGATTCTAATTATATGAATTAGTTTGAATTTTTTGACCGTATAGTTATTTACTCTTTCATTGCTCTTAATTAAGTGTCAAATTTTATCAATTGTTTATTTGTACTTATAATAAATATAGAGTAAAACACTACCTTTAGTTAGAGAGTTTTAATCTAGATAATAAAAAACCGTCCTTAAAACTTTGGTTTTTAAGGACGAGCTATTACCCGCGGTACCACCTTAATTGCATTATTAAAATGCCTTCTTTGGGTTTATTCAAACCTAAGCCTTTATCGGGGCTACCCGGTACCAACTAGTAGCTTGAAGCTTTCGAAGATACTGTTCAGGAGTGATCCGTATAATATAGGCAGTATCGGCTTTCAGCGAACACCGACTCTCTGGAACTGCTCATATAAAATACCATTCTCCCTCATCACATTGAAACTAAAATTATTTAGTAGTTGTATTGTATTATAGCAGCGAAACAAATATAAGTCAACATAATTTTTAGAAAATTATGTTTTTTCCAAAAAATTAGAATAACCTTAAAAAATTTGCATGAAGATTTTACAAAAGAAAAAATATAAAAAACTCAAAAAAGTATTGCAAAAAATTAATAATTATTATATAATGCGTATATAAATTAAATATATTTTGATAGGCAAAGGTGTCTACAATTAGGAGAACTTTATCTCTCTTAGTTTGTGGGCACCTTTTTAGTTTTGTATGCATACAGAAACTAAAAGATATTAATTTTGAAGGGAGAGAATCATTATGGATTATGGAATTGCAATTAATACTGTATGGGTTTTAATAGCTACTGCTTTAGTATTTTTTATGCAAGCAGGTTTTGCGATGGTAGAAACCGGATTTACAAGAGCAAAGAATGCAGGAAATATTATAATGAAAAATCTGATGGATTTTGCTGTAGGATCTTTGATTTTCTGGATTTTAGGATTTAGCATTATGTTTGGCGAGGATTTAGGAGGATTTATAGGAAAAATTGATTTATTATCTCTTGGAAGCTTTAAGCATTTAGGACTGGATATACCAAAGGAAGCATTTTTGATTTTTCAAACAGTATTTTGTGCTACTGCTGCCACGATAGTCTCAGGAGCTATGGCGGAGAGGACTAAATTTATTTCATATTTGATGTATAGCTTTATAATTAGTGCAATTATATATCCTGTGGCAGGCCATTGGATATGGGGTGGTGGTTGGTTGGCACAATTAGGATTCCATGATTTTGCCGGGTCGACAGTAGTTCACTCTTTAGGTGGATGGTCAGCTCTTATAGGTGCTTGGATTGTGGGGCCGCGTATAGGAAAATATAGCAAGGATGGAAAATCAAATGTCATTAAGGGACACAGTCTCACCCTTGGTGCATTAGGGGTTTTCATACTGTGGTTTGGATGGTTTGGATTCAATCCCGGTTCAACATTATCTGGTATGGATTCGATAAGTATTTCTCATATATTTGTAACTACTAATTTAGCTGCAGCGGCAGCAGCAGTTGTTACAATGCTTATATCCTGGTCACGATATGGAAAGCCTGATGTTGGTATGACCTTGAATGGCGCTTTAGGAGGACTGGTAGCTATTACGGCGGGTACAGATGTTGTTAGTCCTTTAGGAGCAGTACTTATAGGTGCTATAGCGGGAGTTGCCATAATATTTAGTATAGAGTTTATTGATAAGGTATTAAATATAGATGATCCTGTTGGAGCAGTAGGTGTTCATGGCATTTGTGGTGCAGTGGGAACTATTTTAGTAGGTGTTTTTGCTATAGATGGAGGTCTTCTCTATGGAGGAGGTATTGAGTTTTTAAAGGTGCAAATGGTAGGTGTTGGAGCTATAGCCTTGTGGACATTAGTTACAACATTTATACTATTTAAAACCGTCGATATTACTATTGGGTTGAGAGTAACTGATGAAGAAGAAAAAATGGGATTAGATAAAAAAGAACATGGAACCGAGAGTTATGCAGATTTTCAGCCAAGGGGAATTTACTTAAAAAGTAAAGAGGCTTAGTTTTTTAAAAGAAAAATCCTTGATTCACAATTTAGTAAATCAAGGATTTTTCTTTTTTGGAAAGATTAAATTAACCGTTTAAGATGATTTAAATAAAGTAAAAGCAAGGATTTAAAGCTGTAGGAATCAATTGGAAGTATAATAATAGCAAAAAAAATAAATACTTTTATAGACGAAAAAATTGTTTTATTTTTTCAAACTTAAAGCCAAATTCAAACCAATGAATAGAAGTATAACTTACTTCAAACAATATCTATATAATGACAGTTTAATAGGTTTAAAAGGAGTGATAGATATCAAAGCAGTATTAATGGCAGGTGGAAAGGGAACAAGACTTAGACCACTCACATGTAATATACCAAAACCTATGGTACCTATTTTAAATAAACCCATAATGGAATATTCTATAAATCTTTTAAAAAAATTTGGAGTAGAAGATATGGCTGTGACAATGGCATATCTACCTTCTATTATTACAGATCATTTTGGTAGGGGAGAAGAGTTAGGTGTTAATTTACATTATTTTGTTGAGGAAACACCTTTAGGAACAGGAGGAAGTGTGAAAAATGCAGAAGAATTTCTGGATGATACATTTATTGTGATAAGCGGTGATGCATTAACAGATATTGATATTAAAAAGGCAATTGAATACCATAGAATAAAAAAATCCAAGGCCACTTTGCTGTTAAAAAAAGAACCTGTTCCATTAGAATATGGAGTAATAGTTACAGATGATCATGGCAAGATAATTAGATTTTTAGAAAAACCAAGCTGGGGAGAAGTATTTAGTGACACTATAAATACTGGTATATACATATTGGAACCGGAGGTTTTAGACTACTATAAAAAAGGTGATAACTTTGATTTTAGCAAAGATCTATTCCCTAAACTATTAAGAGATAAAGTACCCATGTATGGATATGTTATTGATGATTATTGGTGTGATGTAGGTGACTTGGGATCTTATATGCAGTCCCAATTTGATGTAATAGATAGGAAAGTGAAGGTTACGTTAAACATCAGTGAAATAGAAAAAGGGATTTGGATAGATGAAGGAGTTAAATTATCTAGCAGCGTAAAACTACATCCCCCTGTATATATAGGGAAAAACTCAATAATAGGTGAATCAGTAAATATTGGCCCATATGCTATAATTGAAGACAATTGTTGCATAGAAGAAGGGGCATCATTAAAGAAAACCATTGTATGGAATAATAGCAAAATAGGAAAAAATGCTGAGTGCAGAGGCAGTGTTATTTGCAATAATGCTCTCATTGAAGATAGAGGCAACTTGTTTGAGGGCTCTGTTGTAGGGGCGGGAAGTATACTATCTTCAGGTGTAGTTGTAAAACCCAACATTAAAATCTGGCCTGATAAGAAAGTTGAAGAAAATACAGTAGTTTATCAAAATCTTATTTGGGGAACTAAGGTATCAAAGACTCTTTTCGGATATAGAGACATATCTGGTGAAGTTAACATAGATATTACTCCAGAATTTGTATCGCGTTTAGGATCGGCCTTTGCCTCGGTCATGAAGGGTGAAGACACTTATGTTATAGGGTGCGATGATTCTAGTGCAGCAAATAATTTAAAAAATGCATTAACTACAGGAATACTTTCAACCGGTGCAGGAGTAATAGATATAAGTAGTTCTACCATGGCTATGAATAGGTTTGCAGTAAGACATTACAATGCTGATGGAGGAGTATATATCAGGATGGATTATTCTGCATCTAATATTATCCGAATAGAGTTTATTAATAGGTATGGAGCAAATATTGACAGAACTACAGAAAGAAAAATAGAAAATATATTTAATAGAGGAGATTTTGAACGTTGTAATTCAGATCAGATTAATGACGTTGTAAAGATTCATAATTTTTCCTACCTTTATACTAAAGGAGGCGTAGATTTACTTCAGGATATATCAAAAATTAAAAGACGAAATCCAAGCCTAATAGTTGCATCGAAATCAGATAGCGTGATTAATAATGGTAATACTTTTTTCAAACATATTGGATGTCAGGTTAAGCCAGTTTATCTTATCGATGATTTTAGATCGGTAGATAAATATTTTTCATATATTTCAAGGGAAGTGACAAAAAGAGGGGCTGACATGGGAATAATTTTCAGTGAAAATGGTGAAAATATAATATTGATTGATGAGAAGGGCCGTGTCATAGACAAGGAAAAATACTTGGCATTAATTTCTCTTGTAACACTGAAAGCCAGTGAGGCTAAAAAACTGGTTATGCCTAACAATTCGCCTAACATTCTTGAGAATATGGCAAAGGAATATGGTGCTGAAGTGATACGTACAAAATCAAATCTGTCGGATATAATGAACGAAATGTTAAATAGAAACAACTATACAAAGGATTCATTGCTTCAATATACCTTATACTTTGATGGAATCTGGGGTGCAGGAAAAATAATAGATTTTCTTGTTCAAAGAGATATGAGCTTGGGAGAACTGTTTAATGAAATTCCTGATTTTTACTTTATCAAAAAAGAAGTTGAATGTGAATGGAAGGATAAGGGAAGAATTATAAGGGAGATTATTGAAGAATATAAGGATAAAGATATAGAACTTTTTGAGGGAGTGAAGATTAATGATTCTAGAGGATGGGCTTTAATACTTCCAGACAGTGAAAGACCTGTATTTAATATCTATACTGAAGGATGTTCTGAGGAATACGCAGAGGAACTGTCTTCATTCTTTAGTGAAAAAGTAAAGAATTTACTAAAAAATCAAGGGCGATAATGCCTTTGATTTTTTTAAAAAGATAAAAAGAAAGGACGAAAGAGGTTATGACTATATTAATTGTTTTAGCTACGGCTATTCTTTCGTTGTTAGTTATGAACTTTTACAAAAAAAATAGCATAGAGATGAAAAGCCTTAGAGATATATTACTGAATACTGAAGAACTTGAAGTTCATGCAGCGGAAGTAGCAAGAGGTCATACAGTTCATAAAAAAAGAAGGTCAACAGGGGTCCTTCTTAAAAGACTTGATTATAACTATAAGTTTATTGCATCAGTTTATAAGGAACTGAGGGGCATGGCTAAAGAAAATTTATCGGTGCCTCTTGCTTCTGAATGGCTTCTTGATAACTTTTATCTAATTGAAGAACAGGTAAAGGAAATAAGACAGAACCTGGTCAAAAAACGATTTTTAAAACTTCAAGTTCTAGATACGGGAGTTCTCAGAGGATATCCAAGGATTTATGCACTAGCACTTGAATTAATCTCACACACTGATGGAAGATTAGATGAAAAGGATTTGGAAAAATTTATCAACTCATATCAAACTAGGCGTATTCTTTCAATTGCAGAGGTTTGGGCTTTATCCTTAATGATTAGAATGGCCCTAATCGAGTATATAAAAAATATATGTGAAAAAATAAGGGAGACACAGACGGAATGGACAAGGATTGAAAGACTAGATTATGGTGATTATGATAAGCTTTTAAAGCTTGTAAAGAATGATATGGAAGAAATGGAAGGAGTAAATCCATATTATGTAGAGAGATTGTTAAGAAGGATAAGAAAGGAAGGAATTAAACAGGGAGAGATTCTTGAATATATAGACAAAAAGCTTGACGAATATAATACATATCGAGACAAGGTGATTCAGCAGGTACATCAAGAACAGGCCGCTAAAAAAATTTCAATAGGTAATGCAATAACAAGTCTGAAACTGGTTTCTACAATCGATTGGAATGAGATATTTGAAAGTCTTAGTGTAGTTGAAGAGATCTTAAGGAATGACCCTAGTGGCATTTATACTGAAATGGATTTTGAATCAAGGGATTATTACAGAGGACAGATAGAGAATATAGCAAAAATGTGTGAAACCTCTGAAATAAAGGTTGCAAAAAAAGCTATTGAACATGCAAGGACAGCCCTGGATAAAGGAAAAGATGAAAAGCTTCGACATGTAGGATATTATATTATTGGCAAAGGCAGAAAATCCCTAATGTCTGATTTAGGTTGCAAAAAAACAATAATAAATCTAGGCGAATATCCTCTATACATTTACATATTTCCTATTAGCATATTGACATTAATAATGACTGCATTTTTTGCCTACTATGCCTATATGTATTCAGACAGCATGACCATAGGAATTTTAGCAGGGTTTTCTGTTTTAATACCTGCAAGTGATATATCCATAGCAATTGTTAATTGGATCGTAACACATGTTGTTCCACCAGCTTATTTACCAAAACTTGAATACAGAAAGGGTATTCCTAAAGAGGCTTCCACCCTTGTTGTAATTCCTACATTGCTTCCTAATGAAGAAAGGGTAACAGAGCTTTTAGACCAGCTGGAAGTATACTATAATGCAAATAGAGATAAAAATATATATTTTGCCCTTGCCGGAGATTTTAAGGATTCAGAAAGCAAAGAAGATCCAAGCGATAAAAAAATCATAGAAAGGGCACTAAAGGAAATAAGAAAATTAAATAATAAGTATAGAAAAGATAAGGATATTTTTTACTTTTTCCATAGACATAGACAGTATTCAGAAGGACAAGAAAGGTGGATGGGGTGGGAGAGAAAAAGAGGAGCCTTAGTAGAATTGAATCAATTATTACAGGGCAGGAAGGATACCTCCTATTCGATTATAGAAGGAGATTTATCAAACCTACAAAATAAAATAAAGTATGTTATTACCCTTGATGGAGATACTAAGCTTCCAATTGGAGCTGCCCGGAAACTTATTGGAACCATATCTCACCCACTTAACAGAGCTGTTTTTGATAATAAAAAAGGAATAATTATCTCCGGATATGGGATTATACAACCTAAAATAGGTATTGATATAGAAAGTGCCAATAGTTCTAAATTTACAAGGATTTTTGCAGGACAGGGAGGAATAGATCCCTATACTACTGCTTATTCAGATGTGTATCAAGATTTATTTGGAGAAGGCATATTTACAGGAAAGGGCATATATGATGTTGATGCTTTCAACAAGACTTTAACTAATGCAATACCTGAAAATACAGTATTGAGTCACGATCTTCTTGAAGGGAGCTATTTGAGAACAGGACTTGCTACGGATATTGAGCTTATCGATGGCTATCCATCAAGATATAGTTCATATATTATGAGACTCCATAGATGGGTCAGAGGTGATTGGCAACTTATTAGATGGTTATTTTCCAGTTCACTTTCTAGATTATCCAAATGGAAAATATTAGATAATTTAAGGAGAAGCCTCGTATCTGTAAGTTTGATGTTGCTTTTAACTTTAGGATTAACTGTTTTGCCGGGAAATGCCTTTATATGGATAGGATTTACTTTAATAAGTATAGGCTTTCCATTAATGCTAGCATTCGTTGATTATCTTATCAATAGATACTATAGGGCTGTCAGAGAAAAGTTGAATGGAAATCTTATATGTGGTTTTAAGGCTGTTTCATATCAAATTTTACTTAGTTTTTTATTTTTACCTTACCATGCATATATGATGGTAGATGCCATCATAAGAACTTTATACAGAGTTTTTATTTCTAAAAAGAATCTCCTAGAATGGACTACAGCAGCAGATGTTGAAAAGAAATTAAAAAATGATTCTAAAAGTTTTATTATGAGGATGAGATCTGCAATATATATAGCTATTTTACTTTGTATATTGGTAATAGCTACTAGACCATATAATTTGATATATATTTTGCC
>JACCKY010000074.1 GCA_014236755.1 Candidatus Petromonas tenebris
GAAAGAAGATACTGGACTGCTAAAGGAATTAACTGGGGTATTGTGACAAATAAGGACATCAACGATGTTAGGGCAAAAAATATAGAGTGGATTCATTCGGCGATGACTTCCGACGACTGCAACGGGCTTTCTAAAGATGATTTTGATGAATTACTAGACGCACTTTTATATAGGCTTATAGATAATCAGCAGAATATCAGGAAAATTATATCAGAATTTGAAAAGGACTATTCTTTGGATGCGGGGGTAGGGTTACTGCTGTTTAAGCATTTAATTGCAGGAAGAAGGATAGTCGTTAATATAGATAAGCCTATCAATCTCAATGAGAGTGGTTCTTCACTGCGCCTGCCTGAAATAAGCGGTAAAGGAGGGCATGAGGTTGTTAAAGTATACAGTTAATTCGCTAATCGAATGGAAGCATGAAAATGAAAATACCAGCATAGAACGGGTGTTATGGATGGATGAAGAATTAGTGTATGTTATTGATGTTAACAAAAATAGTGCTCCGTATCTGCGCAGTACTGCAGACATAGATAGTGCGTTAATAGATGGAAGGGTAGTTATTAAAGAAGATGATGCATATGCAGTTATATTAAAGGAAGAGGATATTCCAGAAAAACATAGAAAGATGAGGGACAAGGCTTGGGCAGTGATTAATGATATGGTGGCTAAGGAACCAGAAATTTATCAGTCTTCTTTCAGGAGGAAGGCAGTTCGTGAGGCTTCTAAAGCATATAACATTAGTGAATTGTGGGTGTTTGAGTATCTTAAGAGGTACTGGAAAAGAGGGAAAACACCTAATGCCTTAATACCAGACTACAGGAATTGCGGGGGAAAAGGTAAAGAGAGGAAGGCTGGAAATGCAAAAAGGGGCAGGCCAAGGAAGTATCAGGACATAAATGGAGAAGGGGTAAATGTAACCGAGGACATTAAAAGAATTTTCCGCATTGCTGTTAATAAATATTATTACACTACAGCAAAAAACTCTCTTACGCTGACATATGAACTGATGAGAAAAGAATATTTTTCAGACGGCTTTAAAGAAGAAAACGGTGTAAAGATACCTGTTATAAAACCTCAATCAGAGATTCCAAGTTTTGGCCAGTTCAGATATTGGTTTGAGAAGGAGCGTAATATAAAAAAAGAGATAACCAGCCGCTATAGCAACAAGAAATTTTTAAAGCAGTACAGGGCCATAACGGGCAGCGCTTTAAGCGGAGTAATACAGCCTGGAACTTTTGAAATAGACTGCCAGGTAGGAGATGTTTACTTAGTATCTAGATTTAACAGAAATTGGGTTATCGGCAGGCCTGCCATTTATGCAGTAATTGACAAGTTTAGCCGTATGATATGCGGAATCTATATAGGCCTGGAGAGCGGTTCCTATACTGGTGCCATGATGGCTCTTTTAAATGCAGCCACGAATAAAGTAGAATACTGCAGGCAGTATGGTATTCAGATAGAGGAGAAGGATTGGCCAGTCCACTACTTACCAGAGGCTATTATTGCTGATAGAGGAGAACTGGAAGGAGGAAACATTGAAAACCTTATAAACATGCTGAATATAAAAGTGCAGAATACACCCCCATACCGTGCAGACTTGAAATCAGCGGTAGAACGGTTCTTTGGCCTTACCAATGAGAGAGTAAAACCATTTTTACCTGGTGCTGTAGATTTAGACGGCAGGGAAAGAGGGGACAAGGACTACCGATTGAAAGCAAAACTTGATTTATACCAGTTTACACAGATTATGATAAAGTGCATTTTATACCACAATAACTATTATCACTTAGATTACTATAAGCGGGACGAAATGATGGTGGAGGATGATGTCCCCTGCATTCCCATTGAACTTTGGAATTGGGGAATCTCAAACAGGGGAGGAACCCTGCGGAGTATATCAGAGGATATTGTTAAATTGGCTCTTATGCCTTCTGATATAGCGGTAGTTACTGAAAAAGGAATAAAATATAAAGATATGTATTATGCATCTTCGCACATGCTGAAAAATGATGTATTTGCAAATGCACGGACAAATGGAAGGTGGAGAGTAAAGATAAGTTATGACCCACGCAATATGAACTGCATTTATGTCTGTGGCGATAATCCCAAAGAATATGAGAAATGTTTTTTAATAGAGAGCAGTACCAGATATAAAGATAAAGCAATTGAGGAAATAGAGTATTTGTTGGCGGTAGAAAGAATGCAGAAAGAGAAAAGTAAAGATTCGGTGGCACGGGCAAAAACAAAACTGATTGCAGAAATAGAAGATATCGTAAAACAGGCTGACGAAGATTATAAAAGGGAGACAAGTACTGCAGAGAGCGACAGGCAGAGGGTAAAAAACATAAGGGGAAACAGGAAGATTGAAAAAACAGCAAGAAGGGCGGAAGAAGCATTTAAACTAGGAAATAACAAAGGAGATTATGATAGCAGCGTATTTAATGAAGAAGACTTTGAAGAAGGGATTAATACCCTGCAGTTGCTTTTTAAAAGGCAGAAGGAGGTGCTGAAGGGTGAAGAAGATAATAATTCCGAATGGTAGCATGGCAGAAGAAGCACAATATAAGGAACAGGTAATACCAGATTATCAGGATAATCCTTTCATAGAAGCACTTCCAAATCTTCTTTCTCCTCATAAAGTGGTAGAAAAACTGGCTTTTTATCCTCAATACCACCAAAATGAAAGGAAGTTGGACAGCCACTACAGAATTTATATGGTAGACAGGCTCTTTCAAGTCTTTCAGCCCTTACCCATGAATATAGAACTGGAAAGAAAGATATCACGTGTCCTGCGTCAGGGGTATGTTTCCCGAAATCCGTTTGAAAGTAAACTTGCTCAAGGCTTTTGCAGAGACTACTATGGAACGAATCCTGTAAATTTAAAGGATGATGACGGATTTTATCCATCATACTTTGGCTTTACGCTTATAGGCATATCGGGATTAGGGAAGACATCTTCATTGAAGCGTATACTAAATATGTACCCACAAATTATTGTTCATTCGGAGTATAGGGGCATTCCTTTTTCAGCATATCAGGTAGTATGGGTAAAATTAGAATGTCCTCATGACGGGTCCATTAAGGGATTGCTGTATGAATTTTTTTCAGAAATAGACAGGCTGTTGGGAACCAACTATTATCAAAAGATGATGAGGACAAGGGCAACAGCAGATGCCATGATGACGGTGATGAATCAGGTAGTCAGAAACTGCTCTTTAGGCATATTAATTATAGATGAAATCCAGCATTTAAGCATGGCTAAATCGGGAGGAAGCGAAAAAATGCTGAATTTCTTTGTAAACCTTGTAAATAATGTAGGGGTGCCAGTTATTTTAGTGGGAACCCCAAAGGCAGTTAAGGTACTTCAGGGGGATTTCAGGCAGGCACGAAGAGGGTCAGGTCTTGGAGGCGATATGGTATGCGACAGGATTCAAAAAGATGAGGTGTGGGATTTATTAGTAAGTTCCATATGGCACTACCAGTGGACAAAAAAAGAAACTCCCCTTACTTCTGAAATAAGCAGTATTTTATATGAAGAAACGCAGGGGATACCTGATTTGCTGAAAAAAGTTTATGCCATTGCTCAAGCCTATGCTATTTCATCAGGAAAGGAAGAGATAACCCCATATATTATTAGAAAGGCGGCGAAGGAGAACTTAAAATTAGTACAGCCAATGCTGACTGCATTAAAAACAGGGAATATCAGAGAAATTGCTAAGTACGAGGATATCTGCATGGCAGGTGTTGATTTCAATGACTTTTTAACCTGGACGAAAGAAACTATTAACCTGGATTTGCGGGCAAAGGAAATAAAGAAAAGACAGAACAAAATGAAGCAGGAAAACCTCATGGAGGAGAAAAAGGAAGCCGTATTAAAACTTGTTGATTTAGGCATGGATGCTAAGAAGGCTCAGAAAATAATTGATACTATGCTTTCTAAAAATCAGGATGTAAGTGCAGAGGGTATGGTGGAAGATGCTGCAGCAGTGGTTGGGAATGATGGGATTAAGGAAGGGATAGAGAAAAAGGGAATAAGGAAGGTAAAAGGAAGAAAGGAAAAACAGAGTACGGCAAATCCACTTGATATCCGAACTGTTGTTGAACAGGGGAAAAAGGATAATAAAAGCGCCTATGAGGTTTTAAAAGAATCTGGGTATATTATAAGTTTTAAAGATGATATTTTTTCTATGGAGGTGGTATGGTGAACTTCTTTCCTACACCATATCCAGATGAACTTTTATACAGTACGCTGGCACGCTACTGCATGAGAAGCGGGAATATAAGAGAGATACACAATTTTGAGGATTTATTTGGAACAAGGAACTGTATAGCAGCAATGGAACTGCCTACACAACTTGATGCATTAATTAAAAATATGCCTGTCAGTACAAAATATACAGCAGAGTATTTTATATACAACCATACCCTATTTCCTTTCCTTGCTGCATTTATTCCAGAGGAACGTGCTAAAAAAATAATCCAAACTATGAGAAACGGCGAGGGTGCCGTTTCCTACATAAGAATAGGGTTAATATCAAATTCCATTACCTTAAATAAGTATTTTAGATTTTGCCCTGAGTGTTTCAAAGAAGATATAGAGACATTTGGGGAACCCTACTGGCACAGAAGCCATCAAATTACAGGGGTATTTGTATGTTCAAAACATAAAATACCCCTTTATAACAGTACAGAACTTATAAGAGCAGGAAACAGGCAGAGGTACATCAGTGCATCTCATAAGAACTGTATAGTAGAAGAAGAAATAAGTTATTCAAATGATTTGATGGAGAAGATGCTGTGGATGGCAGAGGATGCAGAAATACTTTTAAACAATCAATTTGGATTTAAGGAGCCTGAATGGTTTAAGAATCAATTCCGAGTTAAGTTGATTGAAAAAGGTTATGCAAGGATGAACAACTATATTCACCAGAGAAAATTAAAGCAGGATTTTCAAGCCTTTTATGGAGAGGAGTATCTTAATCTTGTGCAATCTCCTATTTCATTAAAAAATACGTGCTGGCTGTCCCAAATGGTTCAGAATAACAGCAGAACAACATATGCGTTAAGGTATTTGCTATTATCAAGATTCTTGGGGATTTCAAATGAAAAATGGACAAAATCCCCCCTTAATCCTTCCCCCTTAACCCTTTTCTCTAAAAGCACTTTATTTTCATTTTTTGCCCCAAAAATTTAGGAATGAAAGGACTTTAGAAAGTAAGGGGGGATTTGTGAAAGGAGTTTATTTGAAAAAGGAAAGGAGTTTGTTTGGATTACATACAAGTTGTATAACCCAAATAAACTCCTTTCATTTTGTAAATTATTGATTGGAAGAAAAATAACAATCCACTGTTTTCAAGGGTTTGAGGGGTGATGGGTTTTGGCATGAGTTTTTTATTTGTATGCATAGTTAGGAATAAGTTTTATTCTAAAAGGGTTAAGGGACAAGGGAAAAAATAAAAAGTTGTGTTAATAAATTTAATGTTTATAATATTGCTCAATTTATAATCAACATAAGCTTTATCATATATATAAATAACATCATCTTCTAGTAGATGAATCAATTAATTTTACACTACCGAATTCTTTAATTCTTTCACTTGAGGTTAATGAATCTAATGCTATTTTAATAAGTTCATTCATTATCGGAATAAAAACTCTACAATCTATTTGATTATTATAATTTGATAGAGAACCTAGGCTAACGCTTCTAATTATATCTTTTAAATCTGAATCTTTATTTTGTCAATGGTTTATTTTTACATTTATTGAACACTAGTGAAATAAAGTCTTCTTTAATTTTTTTCTCCCTAAACACATATAATAATAGTAATTCAAAATGTCATCCCCAAAGTATATTTCATCCAAAAATTGGCTAGAATAATTTGTAAAGAATAGTTTAGGGGGAATTTAAATGATGCGTCAATACAGATATGAGAAAAATGAAGAAAAAGAAGAAAAAAGCTTATTGGACAATCTGACTAATATATATGAAAAACTAATGTATGGTGAAATAAAAACTGAAGATCAACAAATATTAGAAAATATTCGCATGGCCCATGAAGAATGGAGAAATGCAGAAAAATATTTTGAAAACGTTACTGATCCCGATTTAATAGATCATGCAATTTATAGAATTGAAGCTGCCAGAACTAGATATACCTATTTATTGAAGCTTGCGAGGGAAATGGGGATAAATGGAGATATACAGTAAAAACTTGTTTTTAGCTTATTGTTTAAACAATAAGCTATTTTATTTTTTTATGAAAATTAGTAAACCAATTTGAAAAAAGTGTAATATGAAGGAGACAAACATTATATAATATAGTAATTTAAAGATTATATATTGGGAAGCTGGAGGATTCATATGGATATAGGTATAGAATTGAGTGTGATTTTTGCATATGCCTTAGGACTTATATTATTATATGTCATAGGCTATATATTACTTTTTCCTATAAAAGTGATAATTAAATTGATATATAATGGAATTATAGGTGGATTATTACTGCTAATAGCAAATATTATTGGTAAGCTGGTTGGATATAGTTTGGTTATAAATCCTATGACTGCATTAATAGCAGGATTTTTAGGAGTACCGGGAGTGATTATGCTCATATTTCTTCAGTATATATTATAGGATACTATAGGGCCTGCCTTAAAACCTATATATAGGTTTTAAGTGGGGATTTTGCGGGTAAATTTAATTGAAAAATTGAAATCTTCAGCAAAATAGCAGAAATTATTTGAAAAATTACGAATTTTTTGATTTAATATAAGTAGACATATAAATTAAATCACGAAGGGGGATCAAAAATGTCAAAACCAGTACTCATGGCAGAGGTGAGAAATAAGAAAAAGAAAAGGAATTTAAAAACATTAAGAAAAGAGGGATATGTGCCAGGTGTAGTATATGGACACAATACAGAAAATAAAAACCTTAAGTTTAAAAAGAATGAAATTGAAAGGGTATTGAATCGTTGCGAAGTAGGTTCAAGTGTTGAATTGAAAATAAATGGGGAAAAGACTTTAGCTATTATAAAAGATATACAGAATCATATAACAAAGGATGAAGTATTGCATATAGACTTACAGCAGTTAACAGCAGGAGAAAAGGTAAGGGTTAAAATTCCTATACACATAATAAATAAAAGTACAGTTGAAAGTAGTGCCTTTGTGGTTCAGGAACAGCTAAATGAAATAGAATTGCAAACTATACCTAAATATCTTCCTCAACATATCGATGTGGACGCTTCTCTTTTGAAATCTGTTGATGTAATAAAGGTTGGCGACTTGGATATTTATAAAGATGAAAATATTGAGATTTTATCAGATCCTGAACAAATAGTTGCCCTTCTTACTACTGCATCCAAGCAAGAGGCAGCAGTAACAGAGGAACAAGAGGAAAATTTAACGGACCTATATTAATTAATTTCTTGTTGCATAGGAGCTCAAACATTTTTTGAAAAAAATTGTAGGTATAAAACAAAGTAAATTCAAGGGATGAAAAAAATTACAAACTTTTACCAGTTAAATATTAAAAAGGCTAACAGCTAACTGCTGACCGCTCATGGCAAAAAGGTGACAGGCCGCAAGAAAGACCCTAAAGAACGACTAGGATTTGCCAAGACCTTTGTTCCCTCTAAATCTTTTCTATTAAAACAGCTCTTTTACGGAGCCTGAAGAGGATTATTGAAGGATATCTGTAAGGAACTAGCGAGGCGAGTTAATTAATATAACAATAAAAATAAAAGACAGTATGGCTTTATTTGACATACTGTCTTTTATTTTTTGAATTTTATCTTTCCTTGCTAAGGAAGGGGTATAAACAAAAACTAGTATAAAACAATCTATATTGGAAATAATGATTAATGATTAGTTCATATGTGAGCAAGGAGGGGTAAAATAATATGTTAAAATCTTCAATAAATGCTGAAGTTAGAAGCAATATAGGCTCAGGTTCAAGTAATAGAATTCGTAATAGCGGACATATACCTGGAGTTGTATATGGACATAATACAACTCCTCAAAATATTGAAGTTGATAGAAAAGATTTTAATAATATACTGAGGAATTATGGGACGAGTGTTCTTGTAGATCTGAAAGTAGGAAATCGAACTATAATTTCTATGATTAAGGAGATACAAAGAGATCCTGTGAAAAACAATATACTTCATATTGATTTTCAAGCAGTATCATATAATAAACCTATTCATACGACTGTACCAGTAACCCTGGTAGGAAGAGAACGTGTGGAGAATAATCAAGCAACAATACAGTATCAACTTAGAGAATTAAATGTAGAGTGTCTACCCCAAAACATTCCTGAAAATATTCAAATAAACGTTAAAGATCTGGCCTTTGGTCATCCACTGAAGATAGGTGACGTTGAGTTTTCCGAAGAAGTGATTGTTCTACATGATCCAGAAGAGATTGTAGCTTCTCTAACCCATGCCCAACAGGTAGCTGATAGAGAAGTGTCAGAAGAGATTGAAAACCCTGAAGATGAAAGTCTTATTTTATAGACAACAGCAGAAAAAACTAAAGGATACTTTTTTGAAAAAATTCCCATAGAGAAGATTCACGTCCTAAAGTTTTTTAAGGAGCCATGAGACTCCTTCGAGCTTATGTAGAAGTTTATTATAAAAAATAAACATTTAATAACAGCTACGAAGGAAATTCATAGCTCCTCTTTACATATTAATCTGAAGGTTTGCCACAAATCTATTATACTTATATTGATTCAACAAAATCCTTCAATCTCTTTATTCCTTCCTCAACATCAGATATATCGCATGCATAAGAAATTCTTATGAAGTCGTCCATACCAAAGGCAATTCCAGGTACTACGGCTACCTTATATTCTTCTAACAATTTGTCACAAAAAGCAATGGAAAAGCTGTCGCTGAAGTTAAAGCTATCCTTGAACTTAGATATATCAATAAAAAGATAGAAGGCACCTTGAGGATTAATAAAAGAAAGTTTGTTTATTTTAGAGAGCAGCATGGTGGCTCTGTCCCTTCGTGACTTGTATATTGAAACCATTTTTGCCATTTCATCCCTGCAAAGGGTCAAAGCACCATAAGCCGACCATTGTGCAATTGTAGACGGATGAGATACTAGATGACCCTGAATAGCTCCAATAGCTTTAGCTATCTTTCTTGTACATGCGGAATAACCTATTCTCCACCCTGTCATTGCAGCAGACTTAGATAAACCATTAATAGTAACAGTTATTTCCTTTGCTTCTTTAGATAGAGAAGCTATACTTGTATATTCATCGGCATAGCAAATTTTTTCATATATTTCATCAGATATTATATAGATATTATTTTTAAGACAAACATCAACTATGTCACTTAACTCTTCTTTACTGTATACAGCTCCTGTAGGATTTGAAGGATTGGTAATGAACAATAGTTTAGACTTAGAAGAAATAGATTCTTCTAACTCTGAAGCAGTTAGCTTAAAGTCATTTTCTTTTTTTGTTTTAATGAATACAGGACTACCGCCTGTCAATTTGACCATTTCAGAATAACTTACCCAATAGGGCTTTGGTATAATAACTTCATCACCATCATCTAAAAGAGCAATAAGCGTATTTGTAATTGCATGCTTAGCACCGCTTGAAACTACTATTTCCTCTATATCGTAATCAATATTATTTTCTTTTTTAAGCTTTTCTTTAATAGCACTCCTTAAGGCCTTCAGACCAGCAGCATCATCATATTTACTTTTATTAGCGTGTATAGCATTTACAGCGCACTCTTTAGCAGCATCAGGAGTAAAGAAATCCGGTTCTCCGATACTAAGATTAATTATATCTATTCCTTGACTTTTTAACTCATTTACCTTAGTACTTATTCCTATAGTATAGGAAGGTGTTATATTAGATAACTTCTTTGACAGCACAAAAATCACTCCCCGTTATTAATAATTATTTTATTTACAATCTATATTAAGCTTATATTTTTTGCAATATATTCACACGAAGGTTAAGTAATTCAGTGATATTTTTTAGTTCCTGCTAAATTATTGTGAAACTTTATGATGCTTCTTTGACTGATATAAAAACAAAACTTCTGATATATATCAGAAGCTATCAGAAGCTCTAAGTACTAAAATTTATATAATTATTCTAAATAAAAAATATATATACATATATATTAATAAATTTTCTGACATTTGTAAATAGATTCTCTTGAAGTTATTAATATAGAAATTATTAATATAATAGAAAACCTACAGCAAAAAATATACATAAAAAACCATTTGACAATTTTTCTTAAACCTGCTAAGATAGTTATTGTCGCCGTTGAGGGGGGCGACAAAAAAAGTCTTGACAAAAGACAGCTGGCATGATAATATATTCAAGTCGGCGATAACCGACGACAAAAAAATGGTCTTTGAAAACTGAACAGTGTAAGGGAAAAAACCAG
>JACCKY010000075.1 GCA_014236755.1 Candidatus Petromonas tenebris
ACAAAAAAATCTGCTCCTTTGATGAGTAAAACAAATCCTATAAGTAAAATCAAATACTCCATTATAGCATCTCCTCAAGTTTTAATCTCTTTAAGAGTAATTATGTCACAAAAAACTAAAAAAAAACACAGATTTTTTATTAAATTTGTAGCGCTTTAAAGATTTAATCCGTCTAACTATATGAAGAAAAATTAATATCATCAAAAGGAGGATTAAAAAATGATTAAAAAATGTGAACTGCAACAACATTTTATGAAAACCTTTTTGATAAAGGCCACAAAAAATCTATGTATGTTGTTATTGATTATGGCTTTAATATTTTCAACTTCAATAAATGATGTATTTGCTCAAGGAGGAATTGTTTTAAGTACAACCTACCCAGGAATTACTGTTAAGGCTGGGGAAAATGTTGAATTACCATTGAAGATTAAAAATAGTGGACCTTATGGCAAAAGCGTTGAGTTGTCGATAGTATCTATTCCAGATGGATGGAAAAGCTCCTTTGAAGGAAGAGGAAAGACGGTACATAAAGTTTTTGTAGATGGAAATGCCTATGAAAATGTTCATCTAAATATAAAAATTCCCTCTAAAACTACGGAGGGTGATTATAAGATTATTGCAGAGGCAAAGGGGAATGGAGTATCAGATAGGTTAACTTTAGATTTAAAGGTTAGGGAAGGAGCTAAAGAAGCAAGCAAACTGATAGTACAGTATCCTGAACTTCAGGGCTCTGCCTCAACAACCTTTAAATTTCGAGTGGATTTAACTAATAGTAGTGATATGACCCAGTCTTATAGTCTTGGTGCCAAGGTACCAAGAGGTTGGGAGGTATCCTTTGTGCCAGCCTATTCAAGTAAGCAGATTGCAAGCATAGGAGTAAAGCCTGACAGTAGTGAAGGTCTAGATGTGGAAATAAATCCTCCTAGATTGGTGAAGGCCGGCGAATACACTATTCCTATTACTGCAACATCTGCCGATGAAACTCTTTCAGCAGACCTTAAGGTAATAATTAAAGGAACCTATGATATTAAACTGAGTACACCTACAGGAAGATTAAATGCAGAGACCTATGCAGGAAAGGAAACAAAGGTAAAGCTGATGGTAACTAATATGGGAAGTGCAGACCTTAAGGATGTTAAATTTTCATCATGGGAACCAAGTGGCTGGTCAGTTAAATTTGAGCCAGAGGAACTGGAGGTACTTCCTGCCGGCGAAAGCAAAGAAATAAAAGCATACATAAAGCCGGACAGTAAAGCAATTGCAGGAGATTATGTAGTAGAGATGAGGGCAAGTACCCCTGAAGATAGCAGTAGTGCAGAATTTAGAGTCATGGTAAAGACTTCAACCCTCTGGGGTATTGTTGGGGTTATACTAATAGGGGCACTCGTGTACGGACTATACTGGACCTTTAAAAAGTATGGGAGACGATAACCATGACAGATAAAAAGATAATTATAGATACAGAAAACTTAACTAAAAAATATGATGATTTTACTGCCGTTGATAAACTTAATTTAAAGATTGAGGAAGGTGAAATATTCGGTCTTTTGGGGCCTAATGGAGCAGGGAAGACGACAACAATCCTAATGCTTTTAGGTTTAACTGAGCCTACAGAAGGCAGGGCATTAATAGACGGGCATAATTCCACCATGGAGCCTATTGCAGTAAAAAGAATAGTAGGCTATCTTCCTGATAATGTAGGCTTTTATGATGATCTTACCGGAAGGGAAAATCTACGCTACATTGCCGGACTCAATAGTATTCCAAGGACACAGGCAGAAAAAAGGATAGATCTACTGCTTGAAAGAGTGGGACTTTTTCATGTGGGAGATAAAAAGGTAGGAACCTATTCCAGAGGGATGCGTCAAAGACTGGGAATCGCCGATATGCTCATAAAGGACCCAAAGGTAGTTATACTTGATGAACCTACTTTGGGATTGGATCCTGAAGGAATTGAAGAGATGCTCCAGCTCATAACAGAGCTTTCAAAAAAGGATGGCAGGACGGTTTTAATATCATCTCATTTACTCTATCAGGTGCAGAGGATATGTGACCGAGTCGGCATATTTGTAAAGGGTAGGCTTTTAGCAGCTGGGCCTATAGAGTCCTTGGGAGAAAAGGTATTTAAAGAAAAGACACATATACTGGAAGTGAAGGCCTATCCCGATAATGAAGACTTTATGAAACTCATTGGAAGCATTAATGAAGTAGAAAAAATAGACAGGCAGCAGGATATGTTTATAATACAATCTAGGCTAGACATACGCAAAAAGCTAGTAACTTTTATGGGTGAAAGAGATTTTACTCTCCTTCATTTAAAGCAGAGGGGAAGAGACCTGGATGATATATATCGCAAATACTTTAAAGAGAAGGAAGTGGTTTAATGAATCCCTTTAAAAGTATGGGTATAGGAGTATTGTATCGAAAGGAATTTGCAGACCATTTAAGAAGTAGGCGATTTTCTATCATTCTATTTCTAATAGTGGTGATAGGCTTATCTAGCATTTACAGTGCTGGATACGGGATAAGAGAGGCCGTAAGTCAGGAGAATAATGATTTTGCCTTTTTAAGGTTGTTTACAACTAGTGGAGGGTCCCTTCCTTCTTTTGTTTCCTTTATTTCTTTTTTAGGTCCCTTAATTGGATTGTCATTGGGTTTTGATATAATGAATAGTGAAAGGGCCAGAGGAACTTTAGGCAGACTTCTAGCTCAACCAATTTACAGAGATACAGTAATCAATGGTAAGTTCTTAGCAGGAGTAGGTATTTTAAGTTTGATGATTATATCATTGGGACTTGGAGTAGGTGGATTAGGAATAATTATGATCGGAATTCCACCGACCTTTGAAGAGATAATGAGGATATTGATTTTTATAATCCTTACGGTGATATATATATCCTTGTGGTTTGCCGTGTCCCTGCTCTTTTCCCTTTTGTTTCGGCAGGCAGCTACTTCAGCACTGGCAGGAATCGCCTTATGGTTGTTTTTATCCATATTTGTAGGTTTGCTGGCGGGCCTAATTGCTGACGGATTATATCCCGTAGATGATCAGTCTACCTTTGAAGTAGCCTTTGAAAATCAGAAAGTAAAACAATATTTAAACCGTATATCTCCATCTAAGCTTTATGATGAAGCTATAGTTACGATTTTAAATCCCGGAGTACGTACACTGGGCCCCGTTTTTACAAGTCAGCTTGAGGGAGCAATCCCGGGAGTACTACCCCTTAGTCAAAGTATGCTACTAATTTGGCCCCATATAGTTACCATGATAGCAATGACTATGATCTGTTTTGCCATCTCTTATATATATTTTATGAAGCAGGAAATCAGATAATCTTAGGTGGAGTTGATAAGATATGATTTCCAAACCTGATATCCAAAAGATATCCAAAGATGAAAGGGCTGAAAACCTTGAATACCTTATGCGACGTTTTGGAGACAAGGTGGTAAAGCTTGCCTATTATCATGTAAGGGATCGATACCAAGCTGAAGATATAGCCCAAGAGGTGTTTTGCAAAGTTTACGAAAAGCTAGATAGTTTCAGGGGGGAAAGTTCCTACTATACATGGATTTACCGCATAACCGTAAACAAATGCCGTGATTATCTGAAGTCAGCTGCTTTCAGACGTATTCTTCCTTGGGGAAACACTAGGAAATTAAATCAGATACAAAATACAACTAATCATTTGTTTGAAGCTGTAGAAGGTGGAGAAGTTTTTCAGAAAGTCATGGACTTACCTTCGAAATATAGAATAGTCATAGCCCTATACTACTTTGAAGAATTATCGACTGTAGAGATTTCAGAGATTTTAAATATTAAAGAAAGTACTATAAGGACACGATTATGTAGGGCCAGGGAGAAATTGAAAAAGACTTTATCTGAGGAGGCGGCGCTATGAAAGATAGAGAACTAGATAAAAAGCTTGAACAGGCGAGAATAGAAGCGGACAGGTTCTTTGAAAATTTAAAGTTTGCCCCCTACAGAAAGATAGTTCAAAAAAAAATAAACAACTCATCTGATGGAAAAAGAAGATTTCAAATTGGCTTATTAAATAATAAGAAAAGAATAAAGGGCGTCGCCATAATAGGAATATTTATATTTTTAACAATCTTTTTAGCACCTAAGACTTGGGATGTTTATAGATATAGGTACGTATCAAAACAAATGGGAAGTCCTATTTTGCAGCAGTCTGTCAAATTAGATAATCGCAGATTAAGTCACTGGTTTAACTTTTTCATGTTAAATAATCCGGGACAAAAAGACCATAACCTTCTTGCGGTACTATGGAAAATGGAACCAGATGGAAAATATAAGATGATATATAGTAGCCTTTTGGAAGAGACTGATATTCCAAAGCCCCCCATGATAATGGAGATGCCTCAAACCAATAACAAGTTTATACTGATTTCTTCTAAAAATAAAAACAAAGAATATTTGCATTATAGGCTTATCAGCTATGAAGATAATACTATAAAAACTTATTTAGAAGAAAACTTCATTCCCGATGGAAAAATAGAGATAAAAAAGGGAACTTTATTGGAAGAAAAAGTCCAGCCTGATGAGTATTTAAAGACAAAAAGTGAACAGATGTCGATGTTGCGTAAGGTAGTAACCCGTTTTGTTCCCTATCAATTCACCGGTGATGGAAGAATAATACTGTCGACTAATTATGTAAAGCTTAAAAAGGGTGATTACCTGACACTTGTTGGAGATAATTATAAATTAGTCCAAGTAGACTTTAATAAGAAATTAATAAAAAAGGTTGGAGAAAGAACCTCTTCGGATAAAACCGTACAGAAGACACTCTTTCAGGCAGTAGAAAGCGGCATAGATTTTTTGAAATTAAGACCGGATTACAATGACAGCATAGAAGAAAGACTTTTAATAGAAGTCATAGAGCCATAAAAAATAGAATAAATACCTATCAAAAACCATGGTTTTTCCATGGTTTTTGATTTTGAAATAGCATTGGTTTTTGCATAAATATTTTTTTTTTGAAGAAAATAATAGGAGCGAGGTGATAAGCATGATACGTAAAATATTTTTAGGATTGTTCAATTGGAAAATATGGTTCGGTGCTTTTTGGGCCTTTATTATACCCTTTGGAATTTCCAGAATCGCCAAGTGGTTGCGTTCATAAG
>JACCKY010000076.1 GCA_014236755.1 Candidatus Petromonas tenebris
TTCATATATCTTCACCTGTAGTTGCTCCTTTTAAATCCAACTCAAATTCTTTTACTTCCCACTTGTTGCTTAGTTTGCTTAAAATTCTTTGGATTTTCTCGTAAAAACTACAGTTTGTTTTCTCTACCATTGACATAATAGTAGGACCAGCCCCACTTATAAAGACTCCTTTGCTTCCAAGCTTGTTACACGCATCCTTAATTTCTTCAAATTCTGCTATAAGCCTTCCTCTATATATCTGATGAAGCCTATCATTGCAGGCAGTCTTTATAAGCTCAAACTCTCCATTTACTAATGCTGAAATCAACAAAGAAACCCTCCCTACATTGAAAACTCCATCTTCATAGGATATCCTTTCTGGCAAAACTGCCCTGGCCTCACTGGTTGAAAGTTTAAACTCAGGAACAAATCCGTAAAATTTCAGTCCTTCTGCTATATTTATTTTGCTATAATATACTCTACTGTCTTCAGATATGGACACAGTAATACCGCCAATCAAGGCAGGAGTTACATTGTCAGGATGGCCTTCTATTTCAGTAGCTAAATTTAACATTTCATCTCTGCCAAGTACTCTTCCTGCCATTTCGTTGGCCCCCATAATTCCTCCAACTATACAGGCGGCACTGCTTCCCAAACCTCTGGAAGCGGGGATATTGTCTTCTATTTTAATCTTTATTCCTTTACATTTATATCCTATCTTTTCAAAAGTTTTTTTCATAGATAAATAAACTAAATTGCTTTCATTGGCAAATTCAGGATCTCCTCCCTCGATAATCAATCCCTCTTCTATTTCTTTAAAATAAAATTTATTATATAAACTTAGGGCCATTCCAAGGCAATCAAATCCGGGTCCTATGTTGGCACTGGTAGCAGGTACTTTTACTTTAATCATATGCTCATCACCTATTCACATAAGATTTCAGATATAACTGATTTTATTTCATTACTTTCACATGTTTTTTTGTGAAGTATATCTTTTTTACATAAATCCTTTATCCCTTTGGGAACTTCTAACTCAGTCAGTTTGGATATTTCTTTTACAAGCTCAAAATCTCCCATACTGCCAAAGTCATCACTTATGGCCTTCATGACGCTTCTTGTAAATTTGAAGGGACTTGCTGTTGAAGCTATAACAGTTTTTGTATTATCCCCTGTATCTTCTTTATATTTTTTGTAGACCGCGTAGGCTACAGCTGTATGGGGATCTATTAGATATCCTGAATCTTCATAAACTTCTTTTATGGTTTCGTATGTCTTAGCATCATTGGTATACCCTCCATAGAAATCTGAAAGACCTTTTTTCATTTTATCTGTTATTTCATACCTTCCATCTTCACTCAGCTTTTTCATCATATCCTTAATTAATTCCTCATCCTGACCACTTAGCTCATAGAGGAATCTCTCTAAATTGCTGGATACCAATATGTCCATAGATGGAGAAATCGTCTTTTTAAACTCCCTTTTTCTATCATATACTCCAGTGTTAATAAAATCATACAATACATTGTTTTCGTTGGAAGCACATATCAGTTTATTTACAGGAAGCCCCATCTTTTTGCCGTAATAGGCTGCTAAAATATTTCCAAAGTTTCCTGTTGGAACAACTATATTTATCTTTTCATTTTTCTGTATTTTCCCTTCTTTAAGTAAATTTAAATAAGCGTAAAAATAATAAACTATTTGCGGAATTAATCTGCCTACATTAATAGAATTTGCTGAAGAGAATATATATCCCCTTTGATTTATTTCATAGTTAAATTCTGTATCTCCAAAAATTTTCTTAACCCCTGTCTGAGCATCGTCGAAATTTCCCTTTATGCCTATAACAAAAGTATTGGAACCTTCTTGAGTTATCATCTGTCTTTTTTGTATTTCACTTACACCATCTTCAGGGAAAAATACTATTATCTTTATACCTTCAACGTTGGCAAAACCTTCAAGGGCTGCCTTTCCCGTATCACCTGAAGTTGCAGTAAGTATTACTATTTCCTTATCAAGTCCAATCTTTCTGGATGCAGTTTTTAAAAGATGGGGTAGTATTGAAAGAGCCATATCCTTAAACGCAAGGGTTGGGCCATGGTATAGCTCTAAAAAATTTGCACCTACCTTTTCTACTACAGGAGCTATAAGGGGGGTATCAAATTTTTCATCATAGGCTTTATCTATGCATTCATTTAGCTCATCCTCCTCAAAATCCGTCAGGTACATCTTCATTATATAAAAGGCTAACTCTTTGTAGTTCATATTCATTAGTTTTTCTATAGGCCTGTCCAAAACAGGAAATTCCATGGGAACGTACAATCCTCCATCATCTGCCAGTCCTTTGATGATAGCTTCCGAAGCATTTATTTTAGCTTTTTTACTCCTTGTACTTTTATAAAAGCATTTCTCCATATCCTCACCTCATTTATTAACATTTTGTAATGGTTTCTTTATATTATAACAGAGTAAAGCAAAAAAAAATAGGAGACTTTTTACCTCCTACAGCATTTCCTTTACATGTTTTATGATATTGTTTACTGTAAATCCGAACTTCTCCATGAGTACCGGCCCTGGCGCAGATGCTCCAAAACGATTTATACCGATAATTTTACCTTCTTTCCCTATATATCTTTCCCATCCAAGGGGAATACCAGCCTCAACTACTAATCTCTTCTTAACTTGTGGTGGAAGAACATGCTCACTATAGGATTGTGACTGCTTATCAAAAATTTCCCAGCTCAGCATACTTACTACTCTTGCTTCTATTCCTTCTTTCTTTAATTCCCTATGAGCATTATCAAGTAACGATATTTCAGAACCAGTTCCTATTAGAATCACATCAGGAACCTCTTTATTTTCCTTTCTCAGTATATATGCTCCCATATGGGCTCCTTTATGAACACCTTCTAGTACAGGAAGTTTTTGTCTGGTCAATATAAGTACAGAAGGTCCATCAGTCCTTTTTAAGGCTTCAAGCCATGCTATAGCAGTTTCCTTTGCATCGGCAGGTCTGAATACGGTTGTATTTGGTATAGATCTAAGGGACATTATATGTTCAATAGGTTGATGTGTAGGTCCATCTTCTCCTAGAGCTATACTGTCATGGGTAAATATATATATAACCGGAAGTTTCATAAGTGCCGATAATCTGATGGCGGGTCTCATGTAGTCAGAAAAAACTAAAAATGTGGACCCAAATACTCTAAGGCCTCCATGAAGTGCCATACCGTTTAAAATTGCTCCCATAGCATGTTCTCTAACTCCAAAGTAAATATTGTTACCTCGCGGATTACATCTATCGAAATCTCCCTTGTCCTTAAGATATGTCTTAGTAGATGCATTTAGATCTGCAGACCCTCCCATAAGATTTGGTAAATACTTAGCTATGACATTTAATACCTTTCCTCCCGCACTTCTCGTAGCCACAGCTTTTTCACTGAAATTCCACAACTCATTATCTGAAGACAGTTCTTCAGGAAATTCTAAATGATTCCATATTTCCCATTTTATTGACTTTTGAGGATATTTTCTCGAATATTCATTATACATCTCTTTCCATTTCAATCTACTTTTCTCTCTATTGTAAATTATCCCCTTCATGTATGCCTTTACTTCATCGGAGACATAAAAGTCGGGATATTGATCCCATCCGGCTGCTTCCTTTGTAAGTTTTAACTCTTGTTCTCCCAAGGGGGATCCATGAACTCCTGAAGTCCCTGCTTTATTTGGACTACCATATCCGATTACTGTAGGTACTATAATAAGACTGGGTCTTGAAATATCCTGCTTTGCATTTTTTATAGCCTCTTCTATTTCTTCTACACCATTTCCATCCTCTACCTTTAGTACTTGCCACCCATAGCTTTCAAACCTTTTACCTACATTTTCAGTAAAGGTTATGTCGGTTCTTCCATCTATGGTTATATCGTTATCATCATAAAGTACAATAAGCTTTCCAAGTCTTAAGTGTCCTGCTAGAGAAGCTGCTTCAGCAGATACACCTTCCATAAGATCTCCATCACCTGCAATAACGTATGTATAATGATCTACTATATTGTAATCATTCGTGTTAAATTCTGCTGCAAGCCGTCTCTCAGCTATAGCCATTCCCACCGCATTTGCAAATCCCTGCCCTAAGGGTCCTGTAGTAGTTTCAACTCCAGGCGTGTGCCCATACTCAGGATGTCCCGGGGTCTTGCTACCCCACTGTCTAAAGTTCTTAATGTCTTCTATTGATACGTCATACCCAAATAGGTGCAGTAACGAATAAAGCAGCATCGATCCATGACCTGCTGAAAGTACAAATCGATCCCTATCAGGCCACATTGGTTCAGCAGCACTTCCCTTTAAAAACCTGCTCCACAAAGTATAAGCCATAGTTGCTGCACCCATAGGCAATCCGGGATGTCCCGAGTTTGCCCTTTCAACAGCATCTGTAGATAAAAAACGAATAGTTTGTATAACTTTTTTTTCTATATTTTTCAAATATCTCACTCCTCATCTTTTTAACATTCTATTCCTTCTCTGGCCATTACTCCCTTATAATAATAGTGCTTTATTTCTTTCATTTCGGTAACCAAATCTGCTACCTCTATTATTTCCTCGGGAGCATACCGGCCCGTGAGAACAACCTCTACTTTAGGATCCCTAGCCTTTAAAGTCTCTAAAACATCTTTCACTGTAAACAGTTTAAAATAAAGGGCTATATTTATTTCATCAAGTATAACTACATCATGTTCTCCTTTTTCTAATATCTGTTTACACTTCTCCAGTCCCATCTTCGCGGCATCTATATCTTCCTGTTCCGGCTCCCTTTCAATAAAGCAACTTCTTCCCAACTGTTCTATTTTTAAATCAGGTAGATATTCCTCTGCCTTGACTTCGCTATATCTAATTCCCTTCACAAACTGCCCTATATAAACCTTCTTACCTGCACAAAGCGCCCTTAGGGCAAGTCCCAAGGCTGCAGTGGTCTTTCCTTTTCCATTTCCCGTATAGACGTGTATGTATCCTCTCTCCACACTCTCACTCCTAACTGTTATTTTAAATGTTTTAAATACAAATACTAATTAACTTCTTGTGCCAGTTAATCTAATAACATACCTTTAAATATCCTTCAATGTTTCCTCT
>JACCKY010000023.1 GCA_014236755.1 Candidatus Petromonas tenebris
TCAAGGGATGCAAGAAATTACAAACTTTTACCAGTTAAATATTAAAAAGGCTAACAGCTAACTGCTGACCGCTCATGGCAAAAAGGTGACGGGCCGCAAGAAAGACCCTAAAGAACGACCTTCATATGCTACCAACTACGAACTACTAACTACGAACTAACAAATGCGTCGCTAGACGCTTTTGTTCTTATCCATGTTACTTTATAATAGAAATAGGTACTTAAAAATATTTAGTATTTCGTATTACTATAATGCAAAAGGTGGTGAGAACTTGGGGCCTCTTTTAAATATATTTAAAAGGAAAAAAGCTTCTATAGAAGACAGACTAAGATCGATTAAGGAAGGAAATAAGGAGGAAAGGGAAAAGTTCATTTCTGAATATACTCCCTTTGTTATTAAGACCATAACAAAGGTTACCAATAGATACATAGAGGTTGAAAATAATGATGAATATAGTATAGGCCTTGAAGCATTTAATGAGGCTATTGATAGATATGAATTTAAAAAAGGTAGTTTTATAAAGTATGCAGAGACAGTAATTAGAAGCAGAATATATGACTATGTGAGAAAAACTAAAAAATCAGACGAGGTTTTATCTATAAATGAAAAAAAGGAAGAGAGTTTTGAGATAAAAAACAGTCTTCAAGATAAAGATTTTACGGATTCATATGACATGAAGGACCAGATCCTTAAGTTTCAATCCGGATTGAAAAAATTCAATATAACTATCAGTGAACTGGTGGAGGATTCTCCAAAGCATATTGATACTAGACTAAATGCTATAAATATAGCAAAGGTTATAGCAGAAGATGAAGAAATAAAGGAAGAATTTTACAGAAAAAAAGTTTTGCCGGCGAAAAAAATTATGGAAAGAATAGATGTGAGTAGAAAAGTGTTAAAGGTTAACAGGAAATTTATTATCGCAACAGTTTTAATATTAGATAGCGAACTAGATCTTTTGAAAAACTACATCTCTCAGGTAGAGGGGAGGCAACAAATTGGTATATAGAGGGTCAGTGTTAGAAATAGCAAAGGAACATATAATAGTTCTCACCAATGACTGCAACTATTTAAAACTTAGAAAGAAGGGAAATATTGAAATAGGTAAAGAAATAATGTTTATAGATGATGATATAATAAAGGATAAGAGTAGAGGTTATAGACCTTTATTGATAGGAATAGCAGCTACAATCATTCTTTTAGTAATAACTAGTTTAGGGCATTTAGGGCTTAACTTTTTAGGAGGTTTTGAAACATTTGCAATAGTGAGTTTAGATATAAACCCAAGCTTGGAATTTGAAATAGATTCAGACAAAATTGTACGAAAAGTAAATCCCTTAAATGAAGACGCAAAGACATTAATAGATGATAATATGATAGGTATAACTATAGAAGATGCGGTCAACATTGTCATTGATGAAGCCATTGAGAAAAATTATTTAAATGAAGTCAATAATACGATTTTGATATCTGATACAGTTATTAAGAATAAAAGCAAAGACATACCTAATCTAAAGAAGGATATAATAGATAAAATAAAAGAAAATGAAGAGCTTCAAGACATAAATCTTGTATATATAAAATCCAATAACGAAGACCTGAAAGAGGCAAGAAAAAACAAAATTTCTATAGGCAAATATGAAATCTATAAAGTTGTTTCTAAAGAGAAACCCAATATATCTATTGAAGAAATAAAAGACAAGAAGATTAGTGAGATAGTTAAGGAAAATGAGAATTTAGTTAAAAAAGATAAAATAAAAATTAAGAAAATAGATAAAGAGGATAAATCCGACGATAAAAAAGATAGGGAAAAGGATAGAAAAAAAGATCAAAAGAAAAATGAAAAGAAGAATGAAAAAAGGAATAAAGACAACATAGAAAAGGAAGATAAAGACATAGAAAATAAAAAAGATAAGAAAGAAAAAATAGAAAAAATTAAAGACAATGAAGATAAACACGATGAAAATAAGAATAAAGCAAAAAAAGAAAAAGATGAAGAGGAAGTTGATGAAGAGAAAGTTGATGAAGAGGACTTAAAAAAAACTAAATATGAAAATAAGAAAGAAGAGAAGCATGATAATAAAAAATTAGAAGAAAATAACCAGAAAAAAAAAGATGAAATTGAGAAAGATATGGATAAACGTGATATAGAAAAAGACAAAATGGATGAAGAAGAGAATAAGTCCAAAGCACACAGAAAAGATGATGAAAAAAATAAGGAAAATAAAGATTCTGATAAAAAGGATAGAGATGATAAAAAAGAAAATGATAAATCCGATGAATCTGAGAAAGATAAGGGTAAGAAAAAAACAATTGATACGCAGAGGATAAAGCCGGGGAATCAATAACTTTTGGTTCTCCGGCTTTTATAGGTAAGATTGGCGAAGAATACAGTCAGGGCTACTAAAGATTATATGCACTAAAAGCTTATATGTTTCCTATAAATATAGAATTTTAATACACTTTATTTATATTAAGGGAATATTATAAATTAACACTCCAAAAAAGAGGAGGATAAATTTAAATGAAGGAAGTAAATGAAAAAATAGATACAATTTTAGACTTGATAATGAAACTATCTAAAAATGGAAGGCAGAAAAATAATTATATAGAAGAAGGTGCAGAGGCATCTGTTGATATTTGGGAGATAGTTGTAAAATATAAAGGCAACATAAGGGAAATCGCCAGGAAACTAAAAGCAAAAGTAGAAATACTCAGTGAGAAGTACGCAATATTTAGTATAGAGGAAGAAAAAATAGATTTACTTTTAAAGTACAAAGAAATAAAATATATAGAAAAACCAAAAAGATTAATTAGTTCCTATGAGTGCAATGTAGATAGTTGGAATAAATATACATTAGAAAAGTATTCGCAGGATGGATTAAAGGGAAATAGAGTGATTATAGGCATGATAGATACAGGTATAGATTATACTCATTTAGATTTTATAAAGGAAGATGGCAAAACAAGGATATTGAGCATATGGGATCAGTCGGTCCATGAAGGTACTCCGCCTAAATGGTTCAATAAGGGTTCAGAGTGGACTAGAAGAGATATTAATAAAGCCCTTAAAAGTTTAAGAAAAAACAAATCTTCTTTTATTATTCCCCATGTAGATGTAACAGGGCGTGGAACTTGCAGTGCAAGAGTAGCTGCTGGAAATGGCAGAGCCAGTAAAGACAAGTGTATAGGAATAGCACCTGAAGCTGATATTATAGTTGTCAAGTTAAATTCTAGAGGAAGAGATTTTTTTTCAAATACTACAGAATTTATGAGGGCGGTAAGATATTTAATAGATAAGGCAAAAAAGCTTAATAGGCCTTTAATTATAAATACAGGTTTTATAATTGATGAGAACCTACGCGATGGGAATTCTTTATTTAAGAGCTTTATTGATGATGTAATAAAAGAATGGACGGTTACATTAGTAGTTCCTGAATTAGACGAAGATAATATAAAATACTATACTAGAGATAAAATAGGAGAAAGGAAAATTAAAGAAATTGAGTTTAAGGTTGGAAAAAGTGAAAAGGTTATTACATTGGAAATATGGAAAGATTTTTTTGATGTAATTAATTTTAATATAACAAATCCTTCGGGATATACTACTGGAAAAATAAATGGCAACAAGGATTTAACGAAAATTGAAATTGGAACGACGGAATGCTACTTATATTTTAAAGATCCCTTTCCATATGATAAGGACCAGGAGGTTTTTCTCTTGCTTATACCTGAAGGAGAGAATATTGAAGAAGGAATATGGAGATTAACTTTATATGGAGAACAAATAGTAGATGGAAATTATGATATACGTTTTATACCAGGAGAAATGGAATATGAGGAAGCTGGATTTTTGGAATCTAAAGCAGAGGAGTCATTAAGGATTAGATCAAGCACAGAACAAATGCCTATGATTGATAACTATGCTTATGTAATGAATACTTTTAAAAAATTATCGAGCCTTCAAAATCCTCTTTTTTTGCCCTGTATATCGAATATACAAATGTTTTATAGGATGTATAGATAGACTGATTCCAGAGGAATAGAGAACTCTGGAAACCTAAATATGAAGAAATAATAAATGTTAACTAAAAATGTTAACCAAATAGACAATACGAGTTGACAAATCACCTTCTTTAATATACTATATATTTATATTACATATATAGCTTAAGGAAGGTGATTTGATTATGAATCTAAAAACTCGTGATATGATTTTAGTGGCATTATTTGCAGCATTGACGGCTATAGGTGCATATCTTAAAATACCTACTCAGCCAGTACCAATAACTTTGCAAATTTTATTTTGTATGTATGCAGGTGCATTATTAGGAGCAAGACTCGGTTTTCTTTCACAATTAGTGTATGTGATTATGGGACTTATAGGACTTCCAGTATTTGCCGGGGGAGTAGGAGGTTTTTCCTATGTACTTAAGCCAAGCTTTGGATATCTTATTGGATTTATATTATGTGGATATATAATTGGCAAACTATCAGAAAATATTGGACAAGTTAAAGGATTTAAGGGTGGAATAAAATTGTTTGGAGCTGCAGTAGCAGGTTTGGCAGTGGTATATGCAATTGGAGTACCTTATCTATATATGATATTTAATTTTTACATGGGTAAAGCAATAGACTTCAATACAGCATTAAAATGGGGCTTATATCCTTTTATAGTTCAGGATTTAGTAAAGTGTCTTGTAGTTGCAATTACAAGTGTTAGGGTTATACCAGCTATAAGAAGAGCAGGTTATGTAAAGAATCCAAAAACAATAATGGAATAAAGAAGTTAAAAAGTGTAGAAGGAGACTACATAAACTTATGGAAAAGCTAATAAATGAAGTCACTGAAAGAGTGTTAGGTGGCGGAAAAATAACTTTGCAAGAAGCTTTAAAGTTCATAGATATTGATTGTAATAATATTGAGGCTTTGAACCTTCTTTTTGATGGTGCCAATAGAATAAGAGATAAATTTATGGGTAAAAAGGTTGATTTATGTACTATTATGAATACTAAATCCGGAAAGTGTTCAGAGGACTGCAAATTCTGCGCACAATCAAGCCATTATAAGACAGGAATAGATGAGTATGGACTTCTGGACTACGACAAAATTTTAAAAAGAGCCAGGGAAATGGAAGAGGCTGGAGCCCATAGATTTTCACTAGTGACCAGCGGTAAAGGAATGAAGGGTAAGGAATTTGATAAAATAGTCGAGATTTACAGGAGACTTAGTAAGGATACCAATTTAAAACTATGTGCTTCCCATGGAGTGATAACCTATGAACAGGTCCTAAAGCTTAAGGAAGCTGGAGTTAGCATGTACCATCACAATGTTGAGACCTCTGAGAGTTATTATGGAAATATTTGTACAACCCATACCTATCAAGAAAGAATAGACACAATTAAGAATTTGATAAAGGCAGATATGAATATCTGTTGTGGAGGAATCATAGGAATGGGTGAGAGCCGTGAAGATAGAGTAAAAATGGCTTTTGAAATCAAGGGACTGGGAGTAAAGTCAATTCCCATAAATGTTCTAAATCCTGTGAAAGGGACTCCAATGGAAAACATGGAAGTTTTGGAGCCATCAGAAATACTCAAGACAATGGCTGTTTATAGATATATAATACCAGATTGTTATATAAGATATGCAGGGGGAAGAATAGCACTACAGGATAAACAAAATATCGGTTTTAAGGCTGGAGTAAATGCTGCTTTAGTAGGCGATTATTTAACAACTGTTGGAAGTAATATTGAAGAAGATAAAGAAATGATAAAAAAGGAAGGTTTAGAAGTATAGGTATCCTATTTTAGGATACCTATACTAGTTCATGAACTTCATCTAATCTTGGTACAATAGCTTCTAGACCAAACCTTTCGATTATCAGATTGCTGAAGTGTTCAGTAGATTCTTTTTCACCGTGCACTACAAAAGCCTTTTTAGGCTTTGCTTTAAAGTGGCTTAACCAGTTTATGAGGTCATTCATGTCTGCATGCCCGGAAAAGCCTTCTATGGAGTGGATCTGTGCATTAACAATAATATCTTCGTTAAAAATCTTAACCATTTTAGCCCCCTCCTGTATTTCTCTTCCCAGAGTTCCTTGGGCCTGATAGCCTATAAATATAACACTGGTACTTTGTTTCCAGAGATTATGCTTAAGATGATGTTTAATTCTTCCTGCATCACACATTCCACTGGCTGAAATTATTATCTTAGGCTCAGAAGAAGTATTTATCTTTTTTGATTCGATAACAGAACGGGTAAGTTGGAGATTAGGAAAATCAAGGGGGTCATCACCACTAAGGATAAAGTCTTTCGCCTCTGTATCGAAAAAGTCTGAATTCTTTTTAAAAATATCAGTTGCAGATATAGCCAAGGGGCTATCTATATAGACGGGGATATTCAAAAATTCCTTTGATTTTTCCTTATCATCGTAATATTTATTCAGTTCATAGATGATTTCTTGGGTTCTTCCTACTGCAAAGGATGGGATTATGACATTACCTCCCCTTTTTGTAGTTTCCAGTATGATATCTACCAGCCTAGTTATTCTTTCCTTTGCATTTTCATGGAGCCTATTTCCGTAGGTGGACTCAATTATGAGATAATCGGCTTCCTCAATATAATCAGGGTTTCGAAGTAAGGGTCTGTCCTTAACTCCCAGGTCTCCTGAAAAGACTAGCTTCTTTTCTTCATCATCTTCTCGTATCCACAGTTCTACTATTGCAGATCCCAATAAATGGCCTGCATCTCTAAACCTAAGCTTTATATCTTTATTTATAGTTACGATTTCTCCATAGGGAACAGGATTGAAGTACTGCATACTTATCTCGGCATCTTCAGCAGTGTATAGGGGTTGTATCATTTCAAGGCCGACTCTTGTTCTCTTTCTGTTTTCCCACTCTGCTTCTGCTTCGTGTATCTTTCCACTGTCCTTTAACATGATTTCACAGAGGTCAAGTGTAGGACGGGTACAAAATATTCTGTTCTTAAATCCTTCCTTTACCAACTTTGGTATCCTACCGCTGTGATCTATATGAGAATGGCTAAGGATTAGAAAGTCGATTTCCCATGGATCAAACTTAAAATCTTCATAATTGAGTTTTTCAATTTTATCATTTCCCTGAAAGAGACCACAATCGATGAGAAATTTATACTTATTTGTTGTAATCAGATAATTTGAACCTGTTACAGTATTTGCAGCTCCTAAAAATTTGATTTTCATTACGTGTTCCTCCAATCAAGTCTATATTTAATAATTTTACCCAGTAAAATGTTATAAAAATCATGGGAAATTAATTCTAAAATTTAAATAAATATTAAAGGATTTCAGAAAATTATATAGAATTTAAATTAGGTAAGATTAGAAACAAATACTTGAAAATTTTTCAGAGCAGTATTTCATGAACCTTTGATAAAGTATTAATTGTAATTTAGAACCAAAGATTTGCAGAGAGAAAGGGGAGAGTGTCATGTATTTTGCAACCTACAAAATCAATGATGTAGAGGAAATAGGAGTTATAAGTAATGATAAAAAAAAGGTCGTTTCTATGAAGGGAATATTTAATGATTTGGGTAGGGAATGTCCTAAAACGATGAATAATTTCATCGAGATAGCAGATGACGAATTGGTACAAGGGATTAAGGAAATTTTAGAAAAGAATAATTACGATGGTATATCATTAGATAAAGTAAAACTCTGTGCGCCTATACCCTATCCTAAGAGAAATCTCATATGTCTAGGCAAAAACTATCTTGACCATGCCAAGGAGACTATTGGGCTTCCGGGCGGGACCGAGGAAATACCTAAATTCCCTATATATTTTACTAAAGTAGCCAATCCGGCGATAGGAGACGGAGACACTATAAAAAAACATACTGAAATAACTGAAATGATAGATTACGAAGTGGAACTGGCTATTATAATAGGAAAAGACGGAATCAATATCAAAGAAGAGGAAGTGGAAGAATATATATTTGGATATACCATTGTAAATGATGTATCTGCCAGAAATATACAGAGAAAACATGGACAATGGTTCAAGGGTAAAAGTTTAGAAACATTTTGTCCCATGGGACCCTACATTGCACATAAGAGTTTAATAAATTTTCCGGTAGAACTTGATATAATGTGTAAGGTAAATGGTGAGATTAGACAAAATTCAAATACTAAGAACTTCATATTTGATATACCTTATGTTATTAGCGACTTATCCAAGGGGATGAAGCTACAAGCTGGAGATATCATTATCACTGGAACGCCGGCAGGTGTAGGTCTTGGATTTAAGCCCTTTAAGTTCCTAAAGCCTGGAGATGTAGTCGAATGCTATATAGAGAAAATAGGTACCCTTACTAATAAACTGGAAGATTAATATTTTAATATAGGCTGGAGCCAATATTGGCTCTGGCATTTTATTTTAGTAAAGGAACTCAAACATTAAAAAAAAATTGCAGGTATAAAACAAAGTAAATTCAAGGGATGCAAGAAATTACAAACTTTTACCAGTTAAATATTAAAAAGGCTAACAGCTAACTGCTGACCGCTCATGGCAAAAAGGTGCTAAGAACTAAGAGCTAATCAGGGCTACCAACTACGAACCAACAAATGAGTCGAAGACGCCTTTGTTCTTAGAGGGTTTAAAAACTGTTTATAGAAGATTGATTTTGTGTATATATTTAATAATAAAGATGGAGGAGGTCTGTTTATGAAAGCAAATAAAATTATTCAACATAGAAGGTCGGTAAGAGAATATAAAAAAAAGAAAGTAGATAAATTTATTATAGAAGATTTGTTTGAAGATATCAAAAATAAAAGTCAACTAAAAAATGATGTAAAGATAGACTTCTATTTTATAGAGGATGGAGAAGAAACATTTAAAAGATTAGGTGGACTTGTGGGATATTTTGGAAAAGTTATTAAGGCTCCCCACTATATTTACTTAATGTCGAATAAGAGAGACGGATATTTGGAAAATGCGGGATATATCGGTGAAAAACTTATTCTTAAGGCTACAGAACTGAAATTAGGAACTTGTTGGATAGAGATTCCTAAGGATGATAGTAAGGTAAGAAAAGCTTTGGATATACAAGAAGACGGTGAGCTTATAGCTTTAATATCCATAGGATACCCTAAAAGAGAAGCCAAGGTTCTAAGCATGTATGATACCAGTAAAAAAGGCAATATATTTCCTTTAGCTGAGTTTGGATATCCGAATATGGATATAGAATACATAGAGGAACCTGTAAGTGGAAGGTTATCCATAGAAGATATGGTTTATCTAAATGAATGGGGCAATCATATAAAGCTTGAGGATTTAGAAAATAGAGGATTAGCTGAAGCCTTTTATTATATGAGACTAGCACCCTCTTGGGGAAACAGACAGCCATGGAAGTTTATAGTAGATGGAGAAAAAATAGTATTAGCTGTTCGGAATGATAAAGAGCTTATTAGTGAGAAAGTAGCAAGGATTGAAGCTGGAATAGCAATGCTTTACTTTGAACTTATGATACATGAGTTGGGAATTTCTGGTGGATGGACATTGGAAAAAGTAGAGAAAGATTACAAGATTCCAGAAGACTATATTGTTGTAGGCTATTATACTGTATAAACTGTTTGCTATGGCATGGCCATAGCATTAGCTTTTTACAATAAGATATTTCATGAAAATTTCTTCAAATATTGTAAATATTGTTAGCACAAAAAGAGCAAATTAGATATAAAGTATATATTATAATAGAATTGAATTAATCTTGGGAATGTAACTGCTCTAATACTTTCACTTGTAGAAGTGAGAGTATTAGAGCAGTCAGTTATCGGATAAATGGGGAGAGAAGATGTATGAAGAAAATTATAGCAATATTAGTCGTACTTTTACTGTTCATAAGCGGATGTAAATCAAAGGAGGTTTTCAGAGTAGATAATACTTTGATAGAAACTGAACAGGAGACCGTCCCACAACAGGATACCCAAAATAGTGAGGATAATGTTTATGTAGGAGGGAGCATAGAAGAAGATATTAATGCTGTAGATATTAAAAAAGATGAAAAACTTACAAGGGAGGCTGAAGGAAAACATAAGACTGAAGAGGATGTACTGGTACCTCAGGAGGAAATTGAAGAGGAAAAATATTCAGAAGAAGATGATAAGTCTCCAAAACTTAGTGAGGAAAAATATGAAGTTTTGCAGACCTTTAATACACAACTTCCGAAGAGTATTGATTCATACATACAGTATGATAAATATCCCACAAGCTATAACTATCTGCTTGTATTATATTCAAATATAAATATAAGAGAAAAGCCTACAACTGAATCTGATGTGGTGAAGAAAGCATTTATATTCGAGAAGATAAATCTTGCAGAAAAGGTAAAAGGTCAATACCTTGAGAAGTATAAGAGCGATATATGGTATAAGGTTTTTTGGAAAGAAGATGAGGAGATAAAGTATGGTTATATATTTGGGGTTTTAGGAGAGCCACGGAAATTTCAGTTTGAAAAGATGGTTGAGTCTATAGAGCGTCTCAAAAACGAAGTGGAAAACAATAAAACTGCCTATATAACAAACTATAAAAATTGGCATGGTACAGCGCCACTTTACAAAGGAAAGACTGAAGATAACTATGGTATACAAAGATATCAATCAGCACCTGCTTACATTGAGCCCAGTACTGATTCTGAGTTTAGATATATACAGGATGGAGTTTTGGTATCTATACTGGATAAAAATGAAAAGTTTTATAAAATCAGAACATTGAACTTTGAAGGTGAATATTGGGTTCCAAAGAACTTTATATCCTTTGCTAACTCCATTGAAGAGCTTAGAAAAGTTATAGTAGTTGACAGAAAAAATCAAAATGAGGGCGTATTTGAATATAAGGATGGCAAGTTGAATTTAATATCTTATGTTTTTGCAACAACCGGTGAAAAATCAAAATATAAGCAGCCAACAGACTTAGGTTATTTTATGGCTATTCAAAGGAGACCGAAGTTTTTATATCTCGATGATATAACTAGAGAAATATCCGGATATGCACCTTATGCTATAAGGTTTAATGGAGGAGCTTATATTCATGGAGTGCCTGTAGAGTTTGAAATCGTTGATGGTGAAAAGGTAGATCCTGGTATGCAGGAGTATCTTTATACAATAGGTACAGTGCCAAGATCCCATAAATGCGTAAGGAATTATACGAGTCATGCAAAATTTTTGTATGACTGGATAGAGATAGGAAAGAGTGCTGTTATAGTAATCGAGTAAAAGATAGAAAAATTTAAATAAGGCTAATAGTTTATAGCTGATAGCCAATGGTAAAAAAGGATTTGGATGATAGGGCATTAGACGCCTTTGTTCTATTAAAGAAATCCCATATAAATAAATGCTGCAAAGTATTTAAAGGACATGTTATAATTAAATATAGTTTAATATAGACTCATTAGAAAGAGGTGGCTTAATGCTTAAAAGAGGGACAGTATTAATTCTAGTAACTTTATTAGTCCTTGTTATTGGTTTAGGAGGGTGTGCCACAGAAACCATATCCGATACAGATAAAGAAAGGATAGCTAACAAGGAAGACGTAACAGTGATAGATAGTAATAATACTGGCAAAGAAGACAAAACCAGAAACAATGAAGGGGATAGTGATTCAAATCAAGAAAATGACACTAATGAGGAACAGGATTCACAACAAAACCAAGAGTCTGCGAAGGAAACTGAGAGTAAAGAAAATATAGTATACGTAAGTGCAAGTAGATTAAATGTACGATCTGAGGGAAGTATAGATGGCAAGATAATTGGGAGTGTCATTAAAGGTAGACCTGTAGAGGTTTTGGACAAGCAGGTCAATGAAGCTGGAGAAGTTACGTGGTATAAAATAGCCTTTGATAATAATGGAGAAAACTCTGAAGGCTGGATTTCAGCTAACTATACTGTGAAGGATAAAATGGAGTTGTTAGGACCAGCCTATAGAGAATTAGACTTAATGCCCCAGGATAAGGTTCAGGAATATCCGAGCAATCCTAGAGTGGAAGTAAAGGGAGTTTATGTAACTATACATTCAGCGGCTGGAAAAATAGACCAACTGATTGAATTGGCTAAGGAAACCGATATAAATGCCTTTGTAATAGATGTTAAGGACGATAACGGAAACATGCTTTTTCCGACAAAAGCTGCAGAGAAGTTTGGTACTGGAGCAAATGACAAGGCTCCCATTAAGGATATACAAAGCTTTATGAAAAAGCTAAAAGACAACAACATCTATACTATTGCAAGGATTGTATCATTTAAGGATCCTAAATATGCTAAAAAATATCCTGAAAAGGCAATAATATATAAAAGTAACGGCAAACCATTTACCAATAGAGACGGTATTATATGGCTCTCACCCCATGACAGAGAACTATGGGAGTACAATATGGAAGTTTCAAAGGAAGCTGCTAAGGTAGGCTTTAATGAAATTCAGTTTGACTATGTGAGATTCCCGGCTTCAAATGGTGGAAGAATGGACAAATATTTAGATTATAGAAATGAGCTTGGAGAATCTAAGCCTGTAACTATACAGAGGTATTTAAAATATGCAAGAAAAGAACTCTCGCCATTAAATGTATATATTTCAGCAGATATATACGGTCAAGTAGGATCAGTTGCAGATGATATGGGAATAGGACAGTATTGGGAGGCTGTAAGTAATATAGTTGATTATGTTTCACCTATGATGTACCCAAGCCATTATGGTAATGGAGTGTATGGACTTCCGGTTCCCGATGCTTATCCGTATGAAACCATAGACCGCGGCGTTAAAGATGCAATATCTAGAAATAAAAATATAGAAACTCCGGCTATAATCAGACCGTGGCTTCAAGACTTTACTGCAACATGGGTTAAGGGGCACATAAGATATGGTGACAAAGAGGTAAGGGCTCAGATAAAGGCCTTGGAGGACAATGGAATCAATGAGTATCTGATTTGGAATCCAAGCAATGTATACTCTAGAGGTGGATTAAAATAAAAACCATAAGATTTTAAGATACAAAGAGAGAGGATTATCACAAAGTTAACTTTGTGATAATCCTCTCTTCGTATTCTGTGTATTATGCAGTTATTTTTTCAGACTCTTTTTCCTTTTCAGTTTCTAGGTCTTTCTTTAATACCGAAATCATAATTGCAGTAACAATAGTACCTACTATGATAGATACAAAGTACAAACCTAAGTTAGTTACTGCATTTGGAATAGGCAGCACGAATATTCCGCCGTGGGGTACTGCAAGTTTAGCCTTAAATAGCATTGACAATGCTCCAGTTATGCCGGAACCAACCATTATTGAAGGAATAACTCTGATTGGATCAGCGGCTGCAAAGGGAATTGCTCCTTCTGTAATAAATGATATACCCAAGGCCCAGGCTGCCTTGCCAGCTTCAATCTCCTGCCTTGTAAATTTATTTTTAGCAATAACTGTAGCAAGAGCCAATCCAAGGGGAGGTGTCATACCTGCTGCCATAACTGCTGCCATAGGAGCTTGAATTCCGGAGCCAAGTAGTCCTACTGCAAATGTATATGCCGCCTTATTTACGGGACCCCCCATATCGAAGGCCATCATTAGGCCTAAAACAAGTCCTAGAATGGCTGCATTACCACTGCTTAAACTAGTTAACCAATTAGACATTCCTTTATTTAAAGCACTTACAGGTTTACCGATAATGTATATCATTGAAAGTCCAACTATCAATGATGATAAAAGAGGTAAAATTAGAACGGGCATCAGACCATCCATTGACTTTGGAAGTTTAATATTTTTCTTTAGAAAATCAACTGTATAACCTGCTATAAAACCTGCGATGATTCCTCCTAAAAAGCCTGCTCCTATTTGACCGGAAATCATACCTCCAACCATACCTGGAACGAGACCGGGTCTATCTGCTATAGAGTATGCTATAAACCCTGCAAGTATCGGTACCATAAGGGCAAAAGCTGATCCACCGCCTATTTGCATTAAAGCAGCTGCAAGGGTACCTTCATTTTCAAAGGCTTTGATACCAAAGGCGAAGGAGAGAGCAATAGCAATGCCACCTGCAACCACAAAAGGAATCATATAGGATACACCGGTCATTAGATGTTTATAGGGGCCCTTTTGCTGTGCTTTTCTTTCGGATTTTATTGCATTAACTTCTTCCTGAAGACTAACCTTTGCAGTTTTAGCTTTTTCTATAACAGACTTAGCATCTTTAATAGCTTCCTGAACTCCAACCTCTAAAACAGGCTTGCCGGCAAATCTTTCCTTGGATACATTTGTATCCGCTGCAATTATAACTGCCTTTGCCTCTGCAATATCTTGCTCTGTCAAAACGTTTTCAGCACCGACAGAACCCTGCGTTTCAACTTTGATTTCAACACTCATTTCCTTAGCAGCCAGCTCTAGGGCTTCAGCTGCCATATAGGTATGAGCTATCCCTGTGGGACAAGCTGTAATAGCTACAAATTTCATTTCATTTCCCCCTCACAAATAAATTATTAATGCTAAAAGATTAAGAATAATAAGTACACAACAGTTGTCTAATTCACCTCCTCTAAATGCTTTGTTTAAATACTACTTAATTTCTTCAAGCAAAATATTAATAATGTCCTGGGCTTCATTAGCTTCCATAAGGGCTTTTCTAGTCTGTTCATGCATTAAGGACCTTGATAGCTTGCTGAGAATTTTCAAGTGTACATCATTAGATGCTTCTGGAACTGCAATTAAGAAGAACATCTTTGCAGGTTTTCCATCAAGAGAATCAAAATCTATGCCTTTATTTTTTCTGCCAAAAGCGATAGATGCTTTTTTTACACCGGCACTCTTACCATGAGGAATGGCAATACCCATTCCTATACCTGTAGAATAAGTTTTTTCCCTTTCAAGGACAGCCTTTTCAAAAGCATCCTTATCTGACAATCTGCCATTTTGATCTAGTAGCTCAACCATTTCATTTATTAGTTCCGCTTTGGTATCGGCCTGCAAATCCAGTGAAATAAGTTCTTTGCTTATTAATTCAGATATGTTCATTTATACCACCTCACTATAGATATTTAATTTGACCTTATTTTCAAGTTTTTCTATATCCTTAATATTTCCAATTTGAGTGCCTTCACTCATAACGCTTAAAGTTGCGGCAGCAGTAGACAGCTTCAAAGCTTTTTTTAGATCGTAACCCTTTTCCAGTGCAAAGGCTACACTGGCAACTAAAGCGTCTCCAGCCCCTACGGTATTTTTTACTTCTACATCTAAAGCATCAATAAAAACTTCTGTATCTTTGTTGACAAATATAGATCCCTTTTCTCCCATGGAGATATAAACGTTTTCAACACCGCCATTAACTATTTCCTTAGCTAAGTTCACTATAGAAATGTTATCATTGAGATTTCTGCTAAAGGCTTTTTCGAGCTCATGTATATTTGGTTTTATTAAATAGGGTTTAGCCTTTATTCCTTCTACAAGAAGTTGACCATCGGCATCTAATATGGTTTTAGCACCTTTTGACTTAGAAAGTTCAATCAATTCCTTGTAAATATTGTTCTTTACACCGGGAGGAACGCTTCCTGAAAAGACTATTATGTCTCCCTTAGATAAATTATTTAATATCCTTTCCTTAAGCTTTCTCACCTCATCTTTCCTAATGCTCTGACCTTTCTCATTGATATCAGTTACAAGTCCCTTTATTTTATCAACAATTTTTATATTTGTTCTTGTTTCTCCTTTAGTCTTAATCAAATCGTGTTGTATCCCATTATCATTTAAATACTCTATAATCGTATCTCCGTTTTTTCCAGCTACGAAGCCAAGAACTATACTTTTACCACCTAATTTGTTTATGACTTTAGAAGCATTGATTCCCTTTCCGCCTATATCGATTCTAGCGCCGGATACCCTGTTAACTTTACCTTCCATAAAATTATCTATATTTATGGTCTTATCGATAGCAGGATTAAGTGTTACTGTAACTATCATGTTTTCACCTCGAATCTATTGACTTATTAAGATTTTTATATCTTTTTTCTTATATTCTTTTACTAGATTTTTATCAATTTCTGCATCTGTGACGATTACATCTACATGGTTAATGTCTGAAATCTTAGCAAAGGTTACCTTATTAAATTTAGAGCTGTCACTTGTAACGATAACCTGGTTTGATCTTTCGATCATGATTCGTTTAATTTGCGCTTCAATTATCGGAGGTGTTGTAATGCCGTGCTCAATGGATATACCGTTTGTACCTAGGAATACCTTATCTGCCCATAGAGTTTTTAGGGTGTTTTCGGCTAAGGGGCCGACAAAGGCTTGGGTTTCCCAACGAATATTACCTCCAAGACTGATTAACTCAATGTCCTGCCTTTTACCTAGCTCATTCATAATGCTGAGAGAGTTTGTAACGACGGTAACATTCTTAGCACGTATATTTTTGGCAACATAGAGGGTAGTCGTACCTGAGTCAAGAATTACAGTATCACCATCCTCTATTAGGGAAGCAGCTAATTTCCCTATTTTTTGCTTTTCCGGCAAATATTTAGCTTCCTTTTCTGTAAATGTGGGTTCAAACTTTGTATGTTCAAGAAGTACTGCACCACCATGGGTTCTACGTAACAAACCACTATCCTCCAGCTCTTGGAGGTCTCTTCTGATAGTAGCTTCAGAAACTCCATACTCTGCAGATAAATCTGCGACTTTAACACGATTATTTGATTTTAACTTTGCAATTATCTTATTTTTTCTTTCTGCAGCGAACATAAGACATCTTCCTTTTGTATTTGGTTTCATTTTAATGATTGTTTACTTTCGAATACTTTTGATTATGTTTGTTTGTGATTATATTCTACTATTTTTCTGAGTAAATGTAAAGAAAATTTTTGAATTTATTTTTGCACATAAAAAAACCTTCACTGTTTTAGTGAAGGTTTTTTTAGGAAACTAATTTAAAGTTATCTCTGAGGAAGTATTTTATTTAAAGCTATTCCAACTATAGCTGCCAGGGCCATACCTTCTATGGTAAAGTTTACCATTCCTATATTTATAGGTAGTGATGCTCCACCAAGCCCTAAGACCATGATTACGGCTGCGATTAAAAGATTTCTTGAATTACTAAAGTCAACTTTATTTTCTACCAGTGATCTTGCTCCGATAGCTGCAATCATACCGAAGAGTACTATTGAGATACCTCCTACAACAGCAGTAGGAATAGTCTTTATAATTGCTCCCACTTTAGGCATAATTCCTAGGACTATAGCAAATACAGCTGCTATTCTCACTATTGATGGGTCATGTACCTTTGTCAATGCTAAAACTCCTGTATTTTCAGAGTATGTGGTATTTGCAGGTCCACCAAACATTGCTGATACTGATGTTGCAATACCGTCACCTAATAGGGTTTTATTTAAACCAGGGTCTTTAACAAAGTCCTTTTTTACTGTTGTACCTATAGCAAGAATATCACCTACGTGCTCTATCATAGTAGCTACTGCTACAGGAGCAATCATCATAACAGTTTGCAAATTAAATTTAGCAAGTGTAAAGTTTGGCAGAGCAAATAGTTTGTTAGCTTCAGCAACAGGAGTAAAGTCTACGTTGCCTGTTAATAGTGCCACTGCATAACCACCTAAGAGCCCTACTAAAACAGGGAGTACTTTTAAAAATCCTCTACCATATATGCTTACAGCTGTTACTATGGAAAAGCTCACTATTGCCAGTAGCCAGTTGCTTGATGCCATATCTATTGCCACTGGTGCAAGCTTAAGACCTATGACCATTATGATAGGTCCTGTTATTACAGGTGGAAAGAAACTTATAATTTTTTCTACTCCGAATATGCTTATGAGCCCGGCCATTATAAGATAGACTAAACCGGCAACTACTAAACCGCCTTGTGCATACTGAAGATTAGACATTTCAGCTACAGCTAATATCGGTGCTATAAAGGCGAAGGATGAACCTAAGAATGCGGGAACCTTTCCCTTGGTTATAAGGTGAAATAAAAGGGTTCCTACCCCTGCCATAAATAATGCTACAGATATATCCATTTGAGTGATTAATGGAACTAATACTGTAGCACCGAACATTGTAAAGGTATGTTGAATTCCTAATATAATTTTTTTATGAAGAGATATTGCGTTAAGATTAGTAGTTAAGCTGTTTCCTAAAGCTAGATTTTCTTTGGTTATCATTTGAGATTCTCCTTTCATAATATACTTGTCGACTTCGCCGAGTAGAATTAAAGTATAAAACATAAAAAAGGCCTTCATTACCATGAGGTAAAGAAGGCCTGACTATCTATTAAGCAGTATATAGTTTAAATAACATAAAACATCTATGCATTATTAATTTACTACTTTGATATAACCTTTTTAACCTCACGGGGTTAATTTAAAGGTGGCGATATTTAATTATCTTTATAAAGATAACACAAAAACAACGGTAAGTCAATAGATATTAAAATAAGTTTTTTCTTTTTGTTCTAAATTTGAAATCTTATAATTGTTGACATAACGATTTTCCTATGTTAGTATAGATGAAACAAAACTAAAAAACTCGATATGACCTTTAAGATCGGTCCCGTGAGGCCAGCAAGGTTAGAAAAAAATTTTTAGGCATCTATGCATAAATATACAATATCAAGACTAGTTATGCACAAGATTAAATTTAGTTCTGCTGGAGTTTAAGACTCCACTTGAACTGTAGTTAAGCTTATCCAGAAACTGTAACTACTCCTTATCTTTCGCTTATAGAAGAGAGTGTGTTAGGGTAGTCAGTTATCGGATAAAATCTATATATTAAGCCGAACTCACGGGTAGAAGTATTCTTAAAGGATATATTCTACTCTTTTTTTATGTTCTATTTTTCTATTATGTGAGGAGGAAAAAAATGAAGGGATACCTATTGTTTGAAGATGGAACCAGGTTCGAGGGAGAAATTTTTGGATATGAAAAGGAAACAGTTGGTGAAGTAGTATTTAACACAGGAATGACCGGATATCAGGAAATTTTAACAGATCCGTCCTACTATGGACAAATTGTAGTTATGACTTATCCTCTTATCGGGAACTATGGGGTAAATAGTGATGATGTCGAGTCTGAAAATCCAAAGGTTAAGGGTTTTGTAGTAAGAGAGCTTTATGAAAACTATTCTAACTGGAGAGGTAGTGAAACATTAGAAAACTATCTTTGCAAAAATAAAATAGTAGGGCTGCAAGGCGTAGATACAAGAGCTCTCACTAAGTTCCTAAGAGAGAAGGGCTCAATGGCTGGAAAAATCATAGTAGCCAAAGAGTATGATGAAAATGACATAGAGGATATAAAAAATTTTGATAACCATAGGGCGGTAGAAAAGATAACTACAAAAAAGCCCTATACTTTAAAGCCTAAACTGACAAAGATTGCAGTGCTGGACTTTGGTATCAAACAAAACATAATCAGATCTCTATTAAAGAGAAAAGCTCAATTAATAGTTTATCCTGCCATGACTCCATCAGAAAAGATTTTAGAGGATAATCCAGATGGAATATTTTTATCTAACGGGCCTGGGGATCCCAGTGAACTTCATGAGGTTATAGAAAATATTAAGAAGTTAATAGGGAAAAAGCCTATGTTTGGAATATGTCTAGGCCATCAGCTGATTTGTCTGGCTTTGGGAGGCAAAACCACAAAGCTTAAATATGGACATAGAGGAACAAACCATCCTGTAAAGGATCTGCTAAAGGATAGAGTTTATATAACATCTCAAAATCACGGATATGTGGTTGAAGAAGACAGTTTGGATAAAGGAGATGTAATCATAAGTCATATCAACTTGAATGATGAAAGCATAGAAGGAATAAGGCATAAAAAGCTTCCCTTATTCAGTGTACAGTTTCACCCGGAAGCATCTCCAGGACCCCAGGACACAGCTTATCTGTTCGATGAATTTATGGAAATGCTTTAATTTGTTTGGCTAAATAGTAGTAATCTGAAATATATAGGTAACAAAGTTCAAGATTTAATTTATTAGGGTTTTGAGAATTCTTCTGGCTCATGTGAAGATTAGCCTTTTTATTTAAGTTAATCTCTTGTGCTAGTTACTCTAACGGTATAGCTTTAAATATCCTTCAATGCTTCCTCTGAAGCGACTTTGAAGAGCTGTTTTTACCTCTAAATCTTTTCTATATAAAACAGCTCTTCTACGGAGCCTGAAGAGGTTTATTGAAGGATATCTATAAGGAACTAGCGAGGCGAGTTAAATTAAATTTTAAAGTTGTTCATCTATAGTATGTATTTAAAGAGAGGAGAATCAGGATGGCGGTATATGAGAATATAAAAAAGACTTTAGTTATAGGGTCGGGACCCATAATCATCGGTCAGGCTGCAGAATTCGATTATTCAGGAACTCAAGCATGTAAGGTATTAAAGGAAGAGGGGATAGAGGTTGTACTTGTAAACAGTAATCCTGCTACAATAATGACCGATAAAACTGTTGCAGATTCAGTGTATATTGAACCCCTTACAGTGGAGGTTTTAGAGAAAATAATAGCAAAGGAAAGACCTGACAGCTTAGTAGCAGGAATGGGAGGGCAGGTTGCTTTAAACCTTGCAGTAGAGCTATGGAATAAAGGGATTATAGAAAAATACGGAATAAAACTATTAGGAACCGATGTAAAATCTATTGAGCAGGCGGAAGATAGAGATAAGTTTAAAAACCTAATGAAAAAAATAGGTGAACCGGTTATAGAAAGCAAAATGGTAGGTAGCTTAGAGGAAGCGATAGAATATAGTAAGATAATAGGATTTCCCATGGTAGTAAGACCTGCCTACACCTTGGGAGGAAGCGGCGGAGGAATAGCAGATAATCTGGAAGAGCTTAAGGAAATAGCCTCAAAAGGCTTAAAATACAGCATGGTAAATCAGGTTCTCTTAGAAAGAAGCGTAAAGGGCTGGAAGGAAATTGAATACGAAATGATAAGGGATAACAAGGGAAATACCATAACAGTATGTAATATGGAAAACATAGATCCTGTAGGAGTTCATACGGGAGATAGTATAGTTATTGCCCCTTCTCAGACCTTGAGTGACAAGGAATATCAGATGCTCAGAAATGCATCTATAAAGATAGTAAATGCCCTAAATATAAAGGGAGGATGTAACGTTCAGTTTGCCCTCGACCCAGATAGTTTTGAATATCATGTTATTGAGGTAAATCCAAGGGTAAGTCGTTCATCGGCATTAGCTTCCAAAGCCACAGGATATCCTATAGCTAAGGTGGCAGCAAAGATAGCAATAGGCTATAATCTGGACGAAATAAGAAACGATGTTACAGGAAAGACATTTGCATGTTTTGAACCTACTTTAGATTACTGTGTAGTAAAGATACCAAAGTGGCCCTTTGATAAATTTGATACGGGCAATAGATCCCTTGGCACAAAAATGATGGCAACGGGCGAAGTAATGGCTATAGGAAATAATTTTGAAAGTGCACTTTTGAAGGGCGTAAGATCCCTAGAGATAGGTCAGTATAACTTAGAAAACAAGTATTCAAAAGATTTATCTCTGGATGAACTAAAGAAAAAGGTTAAGATCGGAGACGATGAGAGACTTTTCTATATAGCTGAGCTGTTTAGACGAGGGATAGAAATTATGGAAGTTTCTTCCTTGACCGGCATAGACAAATTCTATCTAGATAAGATAAAGAACATAGTAGATCTAGAAGAAGCAATAAGAGATAAGAGTTTAAAAGATATAGACAAAGAAAAGATGTTGCTGCTGAAGAAAAAAGGATTTTCTGATAAAGGGATAGCTTTACTAACAGGTTCAAATGTCCAAGATGTATATAAACATAGAAAGAAATACGGGATTGAAGCGGTTTACAAGATGGTTGACACCTGCGGAGGAGAGTTTGATGCAGTTTCTCCTTATTACTATTCAACTTATGATTTTGTAGATGAAGTAGAGGTGACAGACAGAAAAAAGATTATAGTAATAGGTTCGGGGCCCATAAGAATAGGGCAGGGAATAGAATTTGATTACTGTTCAGTTCATGGAGTATTGGCATTGAAAGAAGAAGATATAGAATCCATAATAATTAATAACAATCCCGAAACAGTAAGCACAGATTTTGATACTTCAGATAAACTTTATTTTGAGCCCCTTACAGAGGAGGATGTTCTTAACATAGTGGAAAAGGAAAAACCTTATGGAGTTATACTTCAGTACGGAGGACAGACATCAATTAAACTCGCTAAATTCTTGGATGAAATGGGTGTAAACATACTTGGCACATCGGCCGATGGAATAGATGAGTGTGAGGATAGAAAAAGATTTGAAAAGCTCCTAGATAAGCTTAACATAGATAGACCTAAAGGGACAGGAGTTCATAGCATTGAAGAGGGACTTAAGGCAGCTGAAAGACTAGGTTATCCTGTTCTTGTAAGACCAAGCTATGTCCTAGGAGGAATGGGCATGGAGATAGCCTACAATGAAGAAGAGCTGCAAAAATACCTGGCAAATACCTTGGAAAGAGACAGTAAAAAGCCTGTTCTCATTGATAAATATTTAATGGGCATGGAAATAGAAGTCGATGCTATATGTGATGGAGAAGACATACTTATACCGGGAATTATGGAGCACCTTGAAAGGGCAGGGGTACACTCGGGAGATAGTATATCCATCTATCCTGCAGATAATATCAGCGAAAAGATAACAGAGAAAATAGTGGATTACACCTATAAACTTGCAAGGGCTTTAAATACAAATGGCTTGATAAACATACAGTACGTCTTATATGAAGATAAGATATACGTTATAGAAGTTAATCCGAGGGCATCAAGAACTATCCCTTATATAAGTAAGGTAACGGGTATACCTATGATACAGATTGCAACTCAAGTCATGCTTGGGAAAAAGCTCAAGGACTTAGGTTTTGGAACTGGCCTTTATAAATCTAAAAAAATTAAAGCAGTAAAGGTTCCTGTATTCTCTATGGAGAAGCTTCCGGACACGGAGGTGGCCCTAGGACCAGAGATGAAATCTACGGGAGAGGTCCTTGGAGTAGGTAAGGACTTATATACAGCCCTTTATAAAGGGCTCATAGGTGCAAATATGAATATCCCTAAAGGGGGTAAGGTACTGGTTAGTATATCCGATAATTTTAAAGATGAATTCTTGACCATAGCTAAGGATTTAAAGGAGCTTGGATTTGAATTTTATGCAACAGAGGGCACAGGTAGATTCATGGAGAAAAACGGAATTAAAAATATTAATGTAAAGAAAATAGGTGAAAATGGATCTCCAAACGTGCTTGAGATAATAGATAGTGGAGATATAGACCTAGTGGTAAATATACCTACAAAGGGACGCAATTCCAGAACTGATGGATTCAGGATAAGAAGAAGGGCAGTTGAAAAGAAGGTTTGCTGCATTACTTCTCTAGACACACTGGCTGCTATTACGGATATCATAAAGAGGGATATTGATATGAAGGATCTGGATGTTATTGATATATGTAAGATATAAAGATTATTATAGCTATAGATAATTAAGCTTACAGGTTAAATTATTTATATAGTTTTGAAACTTAAAAAAAAGGTAAAAAGAACGTTCATTACGATATTTTGATGTTAGTAAAAGAAAACTAATAAAGCGTGTAGATGTTTTTAGAATAATTGGAGGGATAAGTCATGAAAATAAGCGAAAAAATTGCTAAGATGCTTTTGGAAATAAAAGCCGTTAGTATTAAAGATACCTCAAATTTATTTACTTGGGTATCGGGTATAAAGTCTCCGATTTATTGTGATAATAGGCTCACAATGAGCTATCCTGAAGTAAGATATGCCATAGCAGAAGGCTTAAAGGAAATGATTTTAGAGGAATATCCTGGGGTAGAGGTTATTGCAGGAACGGCTACAGCAGGCATTCCCCATGCTGCTTGGGTAGCTGAAAAGATGAACCTACCGATGATATATGTAAGAAGCTCAGCAAAGGGACACGGAAAGAAAAAGCTTATAGAAGGTAAGCTCCCTAAAGGAAAAAAGGTGGTTCTAATAGAAGACCTTCTTTCTACGGGGGGAAGCTCCATGAATGCCGTTAAGGCCTTACAGGAATCGGAAGCAGAGGTATTAGGTGTAGCAGCTATATTCAGCTATAACTTTAAAAAACTAGATGAACTGTTTAAGAAAGAAGGAGTAAAATATAAGACTTTAACAAGCTACCACATACTTTTACCCGTAGCGGTGGAAATGGGTTATATACAGAAAGAAGAGCTTGAAACACTTAAAAAGTGGAGCAAAGATCCATATATATTTACTAAGTAAAATGTAAAAAAGTGCATAGGGCACTTCGGTTTGTTGATAAAAGACAATATATAGTATATGCAATGCCATTACGTAAAATTATTTCAATGTTAATATGATTATGCGGATATATAACTCACAGCCACTGAGCAAATATAACATATGGGAAATAAAACTTTTATTAGTAATATTATATAGTTTTTATGAAAGGAAACAATCCATATTTGTTTTTGGCAAATAAAAATTCTAGCGTTGCGGAAGTAATAAAATTTCCAGTTTGCTATTGACAACGAGCCTCTGCGAGTATGGTTTGAATGCTAGGGGCGAAGGCCTGAAAATCTTATGGCATCGCCATTTAGAAGCTACCATACTCACTTTTCATTATCAATAGTTTGTTTTACCAAATTGGAAATTTTATTAAACTTTTTTTGTTTCTAAGTGTAGAATTGTTTAGAAGTGCCCAGCGTATTTTAAAAACTTCATCTTTTTTATCAGTAAAAATGAGCGTGATCCATGAGGGAAAAGACTACATTAGTAATTTTGATTATAGGTTTTATATTTACGTTAATAAATCCATTAATTTTTCCAGACATAATAAATACTCAAGATGAGTTAAATAGCTTAAAATTCGGAATACCGATTCATTTTATCAAACAACAAAGCAGCAAAAGTATACCTAAAGATATGTTTCCGTATTGTGCAGCATTGGAAAACCCCTGGGAAACTCCTATTCAATTATTAACTGGTTCCAAGGTACAAATAAAAAAGTTCGGAAATTCACATAGGATTATTTGCTTCCTTATGATAGAATATCAGTGTATAATTTAACATTTAGTCTAAGGTTGCTGCTATCAGGAACTAGCAAATCAAGTTAAGACATTTAAAAATTCACAGAAGAAATGAGGAAGTTTTATAATGAATAGTCTAAATAGCGTACTTACTATCTTTGTAATGATTGGGATAGGTTATATCTTAACTAAAAAGGGACTTTTTAATCAACAGACAGGGAAACTTTTTTCTAAACTTATTCTAAATATTACACTTCCTTTGATGATGATTGTCAATATTCCTATGAGGTTTAGTAGGGAAAGTCTTTTTAATTCTTTAAACGGAATAATAGTAGCTTTTTTAAGTATCATAATAATATACGGAATTGCAATTATAATTTCATATATTTTTAAAATTGAAGAGGATAAAAGAGGTATATTTTGTATAATGTTTACTTTTGGCAATTCCATCTTCATAGGCCTTCCGATAAATATATCTTTGTTTGGAGAAGGAAGTACTATGTATGTTTTTCTATATTATTTTGCGCATACAACTTTGTTTTGGACTTTAGGAGTATATAACATAAAGAAAAATACGCAAGAAGATAAAAAGAAAAATTTGAAATTAAAATCTCTTAAAAAAATATTTTCTCCACCGTTTATTGGGTTTATCATTGGAATCATAATAATGCTTATGAATATTGATTTGCCAGGATTTATTGAAGATTCATTCAGATATATTGGGAGTATAACTACCCCTTTATCTATGTTTTTTATAGGGATAGTTATTCATTCAATTAAAATGGAAGATATTAAACTAGATATTAAAAGCTGTTTAATATTATTTGGAAGGTTCGTTGTTGCTCCTATTATAATGTTTTTAGGTTTAAAATTATATGAATTACCGCAACTACTAAAGAATGTATTCATTATAGAATCTGCAATGCCTATAATAACTCAAGCAGCACTGGTTGCTGAATTTTATGATACTGATTCAAAATATGTTGCCATAATGGTAGGATTTACAACTATTCTTAGTATAATAGTTGTTCCTATATATTCATTTATCTTATAATAAACTAACACATTGTGTTAGTTTATTGTACTAAAACAGGAGGCTGTCCCATAAGTGAGACAGCTTCTTATATAATTATAACTCATATTTTGTTATTTCTTCGCAGAAACTGCATTTATATTCAAGAGTATCCTTAGATAGAAGTTTGAACAGAGGCTCTACGTAGCTATCGGAATTGGTGATACACCTTGGGTTTTTGCATTTTATAAGTCCCTTTACTTCCTTTGGAATCGTAATTTTCTTTTTTAGAGTCAGCTTGCCATTTTCAATATAATTTACCGTTATATTGTCATCTAAGAGACCAAGAAGATTTAAGTCTATATCAAAGGAATTTTCAATCTTTATTATATCCTTTTTTCCAAGCAGCTTACTTTCAACATTCATCAGTAGAACTATTGGTTTTTTTGACTTGTTCAGCATAAGCTTATTAAAGATTTTAAGGCCATTTCCTGATTTTATATGGTCAATAACTATTCCTTTTTCTATTTGTTTAACCTCTAACATCCTATTCCCCCCCCAAAAGTTTTGAAATTAGTGACATTCTGACATACATTCCAAACTGAGCCTGGTCAAAATATACTGCCCTAGGGTCATCATCAACCTCGTAGGCTATTTCATTAACCCTTGGAAGGGGATGCATTATTATCATATCTTGTTTAGCAGGCCTGATTTTATCTTTAGTTAATATATAACTGTCTCGAAGTTTTAAATAATCTTCTTCGTTAAAGAAGCGTTCTTTTTGAATCCTTGTCATATAGAGGATGTCTATCTCATCTATTACTTCTTCTATATACCTTACCTCTGTCAACTCAACATCATAATTGTCCTTGAGAAACCGCTTAACAGAATCGGGAAGTATAAGTTCTTCCGGTGAGATTAAGATAAATCTTTTAGTGCTGAATCTAGCCATAGTTTTTATGAGGGAATGTACGGTTCTTCCGTATTTTAAATCACCGCATAGGGCTATCGTATGATTTTTAAGAGTTCCTTTGTAGTTATAGATGGTGAGAAGGTCCGTAAGGGTTTGAGTAGGATGGAGATGACCACCGTCTCCAGCATTTATTATTGGGATGGATGAGTACAGTGATGCAAGCTTTGGAGCACCTTCCTTGGGATGTCTCATAACAGCTATGTCAGCATAGTAGGACATAACTCTTATAGTATCGGCAACGCTTTCTCCTTTGGAAACTGAGCTTGTATTGGCATCACTAAAACCGATTATATTTCCACCAAGTCTCAGCATAGCCGATTCAAAGCTAAACTTAGTCCTTGTACTTGGCTCATAAAATAGGGATGCCAAAATCTTTCCCTTGCATTTTTCAGAGTAATCCTCAGGTGAATCATAAATCATTTTCCCTAGCTTAACTATTTCAGTAATTTCGTCGATAGAATAGTCTTGAAGACTGATTAAATGTTTTACATCTTTTCTCATAAATATTCCTCCTTGTTGACCTCGCTGGATCAAATTAAAGGTGCTAGTATTGATACTTAAAAAGCCTTCTTTACCCCGATAAGGATAAAGAAGGCACAATTAACTAATTATACTCAGACAGAAATTTGTAGTCCAGTATAGTCTTCTCTACCTTTCTAACCTCACAGGGTTAAGTTAAAGGCAATATTTATTCAGTTTTATTATTTGAACATAGATTATCATATACATAATACTATGTCAATGAGTTTTAGAAATAAAAACCCATAGCATATTATTTGTATATTTTTCTCCAGTAGTAGGTAGAAATAATTCTCAATCTTTTTTATCTTAACATATGCAAGGGTATAATATATAGTAAACCATTAATAATTTTGCAAAAGTAGTTAAGATACAAATTATAGGAAAGGATTTGATTTTATGGTACGCTATCACATTATAGTTCACGGTCATGTTCAAGGGGTGGGGTTCAGGTACTTTACATATCAAAAAGCTATGGAAAACAATATAAAGGGCTGGGTAAAAAATAATCTGGATGGCACTGTAGAAATAGATGCCCAAGGAAACAAAGATGATATGGAAAAATTCCTCACTGCTGTTAAAAAAGGTAGTCCCTTTTCAAAGGTTAGAAATGTTGATGTAGATGAGTTTCAACATTTAGAAAGATATAAGTCATTTGATATAAGATATTGAAAGACGATCCATTTATAAATTTTCATTGACACTTGTTTCTATATGTGATAACATTTATGAAAATGAATAGAACCTTTAAATTGGTCCAGAGAGGCCGGTAAGGAAAGTATATCGTGACAACGGTTGAGTTATGCCTAAAATGGGTGAATTATGTCTTCTGCTTCTCTGAGCAGAAGACTTTTTTAATGGTCAAAAAATTTAGGAGGTGAAAAAATGGAGCTTTTAATAAAAAACGGTTTAGTAATAGATCCTAAGCACAAAATAAAGCAAAAACTGGATATCCTTATAAAGGACGGCATTATTTCTGAAATGGGAAACGATCTTTGTGAAGAAAATAAAAAAGTCATTGATGCGAAGGGTTTGATTGTAACCCCGGGATTTATAGACATACATGTTCATCTCAGGGAACCAGGTTTTGAATATAAGGAAACGATAAAAACAGGAACAGAGGCAGCGGCAGCCGGTGGTTTTACAACTGTGGCATGTATGCCAAATACAAGTCCTGCTATCCATTCTAAAGAGGTAGTCAAATTTATAAAAAACAAAGCCAAAAACGAGGGTTGTGTAAATGTTTTAGTTATAGGAAGCATATCTAAAAGTTTGGAGGGAAAGGAAATTTCCCCTATAGAGGAAATGGTAGAAGCAGGCATAGTTGCTATATCAGATGATGGGAAAACGCCTATGGATATTAGTTTAATGATGGAGGCCTTTAAAAAGACTAAAGATAATAACATTCCTCTGATATCCCATTGTGAAGATCATGAACTTTCAAGAGGTGGAAGTATAAACCTTGGAAAGGCCAGTGAAAGAACCGGTATAAAGGGAATCCCTTCAGAAGCGGAATATCTTATAGTGAAAAGAGATATAGATCTATGTGAATCCTTTTCATCGAGACTTCATATAGCTCACGTAAGCACCAAGGAATCAGTATACCTTGTTCAAAGAGCCAAAGAAAAGGGCTTGAATGTTACCTGTGAAGCAGCACCCCATCACTTCATACTTACCGATGATATTGTCTCTTTGGAAAATACCCATACTAAGGTAAATCCCCCCCTTAGAAGTAAAGAAGATGTAAAAGCAATAATTAAAGGAATCCTAAATGGAACTATAGATGTAATTGCTACCGACCACGCTCCCCATGATGAAAATAGCAAAAAAGTAGCCTATGACAAAGCAGCCTTTGGAATAAGCGGTATAGAGATAGCCTTTTCACTTAGCTACAGTGAACTGGTGTTAAAAAACAAACTTCCATTAATGAGATTGATAGAGATGATGACCATAGGTCCTGCTCAAATTATAGGAATAGACAAGGGAACTATTGAAGTGGGTAAACATGCAGATTTGACAATTATAGACCTAGAGAAAGAGTACATCATAGATTCAGATAAGTTTTTCTCAAAGGGAAAAAATACACCCTTTAACGGTATGAAGGTAAAGGGAAAACCTCTTTATACAATAGTAGAGGGAAAAGTAGTTTATGAAAGGGGAAAGATACTATGTTCACAGATAAGCTGATTGAAAAGATCAATGAAAAAAGAAGTCCCGTAGTGGTAGGATTAGACCCAAGACTTCAGTTGATACCGCATATGGTAAAAGAAAAGTATTTTAAAAAACATGGAAAAAACTTTAAAGCTGCCGGTGAGGCTATATTGGAGTTTAACAAGACAATCATAGACAATGTTTACGATATAGCTGCTGCAGTAAAACCTCAAATAGCCTTCTATGAGCAGTATGGTATAGAAGGACTTGACAGCTATATAAAGACATGCAGATATGCTTCAGAGAAGGGACTTCTTGTAATAGGGGATGTGAAACGAGGAGATATAGGCAGTACATCTAAGGCTTATTCTAATGCCCATATAGGCAAAACGGAATTAGAGGGAGAGTTATTAGAAGCCTTTCCTGCAGATGCTGTCACAATCAATCCCTACTTTGGAGATGATTGTACAAAAGAGTTTGTCACAGATGTTCAGGAATACAAAAAGGGAATTTTTATGCTGGTTAAAACATCTAACCCTGGCTCTAGTCAATTACAGGATTTGATATCAGAAGGAAAAAAGATATATGAGATAGTAGCACAAATGGTAAATAATTGGAGCAGGAAAAATACTGGCAAGTACGGTTACTCTTCCATAGGAGCAGTAGTAGGAGCCACCTATCCGGAAGAGTTAAAAACCCTTAGAAAGCTAATGCCAAGCTCATATTTTCTAGTGCCAGGATATGGAGCCCAAGGAGGAACTGCAGAAGATGTAGTTTGCAGTTTCAACGATGATGGACTTGGAGCAGTAGTAAATTCATCAAGGGGAATACTTTATGCCTATAGAAATAAAGAAAAAGGTACAGAAGCGGAATACGGAAAAGTAGCAAGACAGGAAACCATCAAAATGAGGGACGCCATAAATAAAGCTCTCGAAGAAAATGGAAAGAAATATTGGTAGGGAGGTCTCAGTCTTGAATAAAAATTATATCTGTAAAATCGTTCACAATACAGAAATAACAGCGGGAATTCATAAAATAGTCATTGAAAAACCAAAGGACTTAGGAAAAGTAAAGGCAGGACAGTTTTTCAATTTGAAAAGCGGTGAAGAAGAATATCCCCTTTTGAGGAGACCTATAAGCGTAAGTATAATTGATGATGAGACACTAACCTTTTTAATAAATAAAGTAGGCAAAGGGACTATGCTATTGTGTAGTAAAAACAAAGGAGAATACATCGATATACTAGGGCCTTTAGGTAATGGTTTTAATCTGGATATTGAAAAGAATAATGTTTTGGTAGTTGGCGGTGGAATGGGTGTGGCACCTCTACTGGAGCTGGTAAAACAGCTGTCCCTAAAGGATGATATAGATATAAAGGTTATGCTTGGATATAGCGATATACCATTTATGGTAGAGGATTTTAAAGAGTTTGTAGATGATTTAATAGTTGCTTCAGAGAAAAAGGAATTTGATTACAAGGGTTATGTTACCGAGCCCCTAAAGCAAGAACTACAAAACAAAAAATATGATCATATCTTTGCGTGTGGACCTAAGCCAATGTTAAAAGTCGTTAAAAACCTTGGAGAAGAAAATGATATACCTGTTCAGTTATTGATGGAGGAGAGAATGGCCTGTGGTATGGGAGCCTGCCTGGTCTGTACATGCAAGGTGAAGAAAGGTGAAGATGACTGGAATTATGTAAGGACCTGCAAGGAAGGCCCGGTTTTCTATGGAGAAGAGGTGATATTTGATGAGTAGAGTGGACCTAAAAGTGGATTTAAATGGACTAACTCTAAAAAATCCCGTTACAGTTGCATCGGGAACCTTCGGATTCGGAAGGGAGTTTACAGACTATCTGGATTTAAACATCTTAGGAGGTATAATGGTTAAGGGATTAACACTGGAAGAAAGAAAGGGAAATCCTACTCCCAGAGTGTCGGAAACACCTATGGGAATGATAAATAGTGTTGGACTTCAAAATCCGGGAGTAGAATACTTTGTAAAGGAAGAACTGCCCTTTCTAAAACAGTTCGATACGAAAGTAATAGTCAATATTAATGGGAATACTATAGAAGAATACTGTAAAATAGCTGAAATACTGTCAAAAACCTCTGTAGATTCTATGGAGCTGAATATATCCTGTCCAAATGTGAAGCGGGGTGGAGTATCCTTTGGAAGAGAGCCGGAAATGGTGTATGAGGTGACAAATAAGGTAAGGCAGTATTGTGATAAACATTTAATAGTTAAGCTAAGTCCCAATGTAAAGGACATAAAGGAGATAGCCATTGCAGCCGAAAAGGGTGGAGCTGACTGCATATCCCTTATCAATACGGTAATTGGGATGGCCATAGATATAGAAAATCAGACTACAGTCTTAGCAAGAGGTATGGGGGGACTTTCAGGCCCTGCCATAAAGCCTATAGCTGTAAGAATGGTGTATGAAGCTGCAAACTCTGTTTCTATTCCTGTAATAGGAATGGGAGGAATAATGAACTATAGGGATGCAATAGAGTTTTTCCTTGCAGGAGCAAACGCTATTTCAATCGGCACGGCAAACTTAATAAACCCTTGGGTAGCGAGAGAAGTAATAGATGGCATAAAGGAATATATAAAAACAAAAGGATATGGTTCTATTAAGGAAATAATAGGTAAGGTTAGAATACCGAGCTTATAATTTGTAAATAATAACAAAAAAGTAGTTTGATATAACTTGTCCCGTTATTTCTTTATAAATATCCTTCAATAAACCTCTTCAGGCTCCGTAGAAGAGCTGTTTTAATAAAAAAATTAGAAGTAAAAACAGCTCTTTAAAGTCGCTTCAGAGGAAACATTGAAGGATATTTAAAGTTATATTGTTAGATTAACTAGCACACAAGAGGTTAATTTATACTACTTCAGGGATTTTCAAAATCCTAATAAATTAAACCTTTTACTTAAAAAGGTTACTTAAACTAATTCTTAAAACTATGGACAGGAGCAGGAATTCTTCCGCCTCTGTTTACAAAATCTTCACTTGAAAACTTACTTACAGCCATGATAGGAGCCCTACCTAAAAGGCCGCCAAATTCAACCTCATCACCAAGTTTTTTACCATAGACAGGGATTACCCTGACAGCAGTTGTTTTTTTGTTTATAACCCCAATGGCTGCTTCATCTGCTATAATAGCTGATATGGTAGACGCTGGAGTATCTCCGGGAATTGCTATCATATCAAGACCTACAGAGCAGACGCATGTCATAGCTTCGAGTTTTTCCAAGTTCAGAGAACCTTTTTTTACGGCATTTATCATTCCCTCATCTTCACTTACTGGAATAAACGCTCCGCTTAGGCCACCAACATGAGAAGATGCCATAATACCGCCTTTTTTAACAGCGTCATTTAAAAGTGCCAAAGCTGCTGTGGTTCCATGACCGCCGCAACTTTCGATGCCCATCTCTTCCAAAATTCTTGCAACGCTATCGCCTACGGCCGGTGTAGGTGCAAGAGATAAGTCCAAGATGCCAAAGGGAACACCAAGCATTTTTGAAGCTTCTCTGGCGACTAGCTGTCCTGCTCTAGTTATTTTAAAGGCGGTTCTCTTTATGGTTTCTGAAACGACATCAAAGCTTTCACCCTTTACTTTTTCAAGGGCAGACTTAACAACTCCTGGACCGCTCACACCTACATTTATAATGCATTCGGCCTCGCCAACTCCATGGAAAGCACCAGCCATAAAAGGATTATCCTCTACTGCATTAGCAAAGACCACAAGCTTTGCGCATCCTATGCTGTCTTTTTCCCTAGTCAAATAAGCCGTTTCTTTGATTATTTTTCCCATATCCCTTACGGCGTCCATATTTATTCCCGACCTTGTATCGCCGACGTTTATTGAAGAGCATACCCTTTCGGTTTCGGCAAGAGCATTAGGAATAGAATCAATCAGTATTTTATCGCCTTTGGAATAACCTTTTTGAACAAGGGCTGAAAAACCTCCTATGAAATTGACTCCTACGGCCTTTGCTGCTTTATCAAGAGTTTTGGCAAATTCTACATAATTTTTATCGCTGCTTGCTTGAGCAATTAGAGAGATAGGAGTTACAGAAATTCTTTTATTTATTATGGGTATACCATATTTTGTTTCGATATTTTCTCCAACCTTAACCAAATTTTCAGCATACTTTGTTATTTTATCATATATTTTTTTTCTTGACTTTTCTCCATTTGCATCACAACAGTCTAGCAGAGATATACCCATAGTTATAGTTCTTATATCGAGCTTTTCCTTTTCAATCATCGTGATGGTTTCCAGTATATTGTTAAACTGATTCATGATAGTTTACCTCCTGCAGTTATATTTTGTGCATTGCATTAAATATATCCTCATGTTGTATCTTGATTGAAAGACCTATTTTTTCACCGATATCATTCAGATGATTTTTTAACTCATTTAAACCGACAGTCATTTTTTCTAAGTCCACAATCATTATCATAGTAAAGTAATCTTGTAAAATAGTTTGGCTTATGTCTAAAATATTTACTTTATTTTTTGCCAAAACTGAGGTGATTCCGGCAATAATGCCTATCTTGTCCTTTCCTATAACTGTAATAACTGCTTTCATTCAAAACCTTCCCCCTTTAGTTAATAAAATTTTAGTATAAAAAATAAAAGAGACTAACTCAAGAAGATATAGTCTCCGGAAAAACAAGGATAATCAAAAAAGATTAACTCTTATTTTACCTATAATTATAGCTAAAATAAGAAGTTATCTTTCATGACTTAAAATCCCCTGTCCTTTTACCTGAGAGTTTCACCAATTACTTGGCTTTCCCCTTCGGTGCTCAGCTGAGTCTCTCCAGAGGCCTGTCCAGTAACGGTCGTAACGAATACTTCCACTACCTTCGTCCAGCCTATGAAATTGTATAGATTGATTCTAGCATATTTTCGTAGGCAAAATCAATAAGAATTTATAATTTTTAGTTCAGCAAATAGTAGATGTTAGAAAAAGATATATATTCACTTCAATAAAAATATGAGCTTGTGTTGACCCTTGAGAGTGTTTATGGTATAATTAACTCTGTCATGTAAAAAGTATTAATATATGGAGAAGTACTCAAGTAGGCTGAAGAGGACGGTTTGCTAAACCGTTAGGTCGGAATAATCCGGCGCGCGGGTTCGAATCCCGCCTTCTCCGCCATTACAGAAAATACTTACTAGCTAATTAGTAAGTATTTTTTTATTTATTAAAATGTTTTTTTACAAAGTTTATAGGGTATTTTTTTAATAAATCCTCTATAATAGATGTATAAGCACAAAAAGGTTTTAAAAATATTTTTTAGAGATAATTGTTAAAACTAAGATATAAGATTATAATAAAATTTGTAATACAGTGGTGAAGTGTATGATAAAACTTTCTAAAAGAACCATAGCAATAACGATTTTCATTGCAGTGATAATTACTGTGTTAGCTCTATCCATATTTGAGATCAGGACTAATATTGCGATTAATCAGGCATGGAATAAGCTTTCAACCTTTCTGGGGCTTTTTTTTACTTTGTATTCATTTTTTATAGGAATAATTATCTTCATGGAAAATAACAACCCTACTAAAACTATTGCATGGTTATTGATTTTATTTTTAGTACCTGTGGTAGGATTTATATTTTATATACTATTTGGACATAACATTCGTAAGAAAAAAACCTTTGAAAAAAAGAAATATATAGATTATAAGTTTTTTTCTAATATAGCTGAGATACAAAAGGATGTACTAAATGAAGTTACTCTGTTTGATACAGAGGGAAGTCTGGTTAAAAGTAGGCTTATAAGCCTGCTTTTGAAAAATTCCAACTCGCCTTTTACAGTTAATAATAAATCTAAAGTACTGACTAATGGGGACAGTACATTTAGCTCAATAATATCCGAGCTTAAAAAAGCACAGCATCATATACATATGGAATACTTCATAATACGAGATGATGGTATAGGAAACAAAATCAAGGACATTTTAATAGAAAAAGCTAAAGAAGGAATAGAGGTTAGAGTAATATATGACGATGTTGGCTCATGGCGACTAAAAAAGGACTATATTAATTCACTTAAGGAAGCAGGAGTAAAGATTTATCCTTTTTTTCCTGTGATGTTTCCTGTCCTCAGTAGGGAGCTTAACTATAGGAACCATAGAAAGATAATTGTTATAGATGGTAAAATAGGTTTTGTGGGGGGACTTAATATAGGAGATGAATATCTAAGCATTAACACCCATTTAGGCTTTTGGAGAGATACTCATATTAAGATTGAAGGAGAAGCTGTTTACAGTTTACAAAATATTTTCCTCAAAGATTGGTATTTCGTATCTAATGAGTCCATTATGGAAAAAATTTATTACCCCAAGCTAAAGCATTATGGAGAGCAGCTTATACAGATAACCTCTAGTGGACCTGATTCCAACTGGGAATCGATCCTTCAGGCATATTTTACCATGATATCTACTGCGGAAAAGCGAATCTGGATAACGACCCCTTATCTGGTGCCCGATGAAAGTATAATGATGGCATTAAAGACGGCGGCTCTTAGCGGAATAGATGTTAAATTGATAATTCCCAGTAAGCCTGATCATTTGTTAGTATTTTGGGCATCTCGATCAAATATAGAGGAGCTTTTAGAAGCTGGTGTTGAAATATATACCTATGAAAAGGGATTTATACACAGTAAGGTTCTATTAGTAGATGGGATAGGTGCATCTATAGGAACTGCCAATTTAGATATGAGGAGCCTGAAAATCAATTTTGAAGTCAATGCGTTTATTTATGATAGTGATGTGGTAGAAAGACTGGAATATGATTTTAAAAATGACCTCAAAGAAAGTAAAAAGATTAACTTAGAAGAACATTTGCAGAGGGGCATATATCAAAAATTTATTGAGTCTTTGGGACGATTGCTTTCTCCTTTGTTATAGCTAAAGTTTTTAAAATATGCTAGAATAAAAAGGTGAATTAAAAAGATGGAGGAAAATTTATGATTTATTTTTTAATTATAGCTATAATAGTAGTTTTCGACCAGGCAACTAAATATTTGGCAGATTTATACCTTAAGCCTATAGATACATATCCTCTGGTAGAGAATGTATTTCATCTTACTTATAGGAGAAATACCGGAGCTGCTTTTAGTATCCTGAGGAACAAACAAACCTTCCTAATAATACTTACGGCCATTGTAGTCCTTGTTTTGATAATATATCTTATTAAGATCATCAAAGAGAAAGATTTAGTGTTGTTAAAGATACCGTTATCTTTTATTATCGGAGGGGCTATAGGGAATCTTATAGACAGAATAAGACTGGACTATGTTATAGATTTTTTCGATTTTACTCTTATAAACTACCCCGTATTTAATGTGGCCGATGTGTTTATAGTGCTTGGGTCTATAATACTGGCCTATGCCGTGATTTTTAAGGGAGTAGAGGTCTAGACAGGAACTAATAAATATATTAAAAAAGCTACCTGACAGTATTTGCAGGTAGCTTTTTTAAAAAAGAATTTAAACTTTTTCTAGTAAAATATTAAAATGAATGGCTTATAGCTAATAGGTGACTGTTAATAGAAAAAAAGATTACAGGTAACAGAAAGGACCTTAAAGAATTACCTTTATATGCTAATAACTACTAACTACGAACTAATAAATTGCTGTAGGCACTTTTGTTCAAAGAAATTTGCTTGCTACTTCATTGCTTCTAACAATTTAGCAGGAGCCTTTCTACACTTTTCTTCTGACACTGAACATACAGCGAATCTAAGTCCCTTTTGCAGAGGAACTAAAAAGATGTTTTCTTTTTTCAGTTTTTCAGAGACTTTTACAGGATTGTCACAGGGAACGGTAATAAAGAAGCCTGATTTATATGGACAAATTTCCAACCCTACTTTATTAGCTTCTTCTAAAAAGGCCTTAGCCCGTCTATCAAGTAGATCTTTAAGCTCTTGTCTTTCTGATTCAACTCTATTTAATAGATCTTCATTATTAAAGATTTCAGATAAAATCTTCATAGCGCTTCTAGTACCATTAGACCAAACCCCTCTATTTGAAAACTGACATACATTTTTAAACTCTTCAGCTACGGTTTTACTAGATGAAACACACATCATTGCACCGCTTCTCATACCATAGAGAGTATATCCCTTAGACATGCTAAAGGCAACAATAACCAGTATGTTTTCAGGAAGGCCACCAAAGAACTTCATAAACTTTCTGGATTCATTAGTTTCTCCGGCAAAATCTATATAGGCAATATCAGAGAATAATATGATTTTTTTATTTTTATTTTTTGCAAATTCCTTAATGGTACTTATAACTTTTTCCCACTCGGAAAGCGCTAGTGTAAAGCCGGTAGGATTGTGGGCAGGGGAATTAAGGAGTATTACTGCTCTGTCTTGAGCTTCAAGGAGCCTGCTTAAGTTTTCTTTAAAAGATTTTATATTGAAGTTGTTGTCTTCATCAAAAAAATTATATGTAGATATTTTTCTGCCGTGCTCTTCTGCTATAGTCTTGTAGGGTCCCCAATACCAGTCAGAAGTAAGGATAGAGTCGCCCATTTCAGAGTAGTTCCATATAGTGTGTCTTATAGCACCTGAACCACCGGGAGTTGCTATGGCTTCAATATAGCCTAGGGGACGATGGTCTCTAAAGGCAGCAGTTTTTGCAGCCTCCAGATATTCAGGAAGTCCTGCGATGGGAGCGTATGCAGCTATTTCTGCTGGGGGAAGATTTTTAAGTATTTCTATGATAGTGGGCATTACAAGCAGATCACCATTATCATCTAAAAGGGCACCTACAGTAGAATTTATAACATTTTCAAATCCATACTTTGTTACTGCTTCCCCTGCCTGCCTACTGGCAGCAAAGATCTTGTCCTCGCTGACGGGTCTTTTAGAGTGGGGAGCAACCATTGAGAAATCCTGATACATGAATATTCCTCCTAACAATAAAATTATATTAACAATTATAACATAAATTTAATATTTTAATGTTATTTTTTAGGAGTTGACTCCTTTAGATATTTAGGATTATTGGCGATATAGTTTATAAATCCTCCTATTATGATCAGAATTCCTCCCGTGATGCTTAATAAATCTGGAAATTCACTCCATAAAATTATTCCAAGTACGGTTGAAAATATGATGTTGGTATATCCATAAATAGCAATCTGTGATGCAGGAGCAAATCTGTAGCCGGTAGTCATTAGAATTTGAGCTACCGCAGCTGATAAACCAATTAGTACTAAAAATATTAAATCTCTACCCGTAGGAGCAATATAATGTCCCGCTACCATAAAGGGAATCGAAACAACGGTAGAGAATAGACAAAAGTAAAATACTATCGTTTCAGGTGCGGCATAGTGTCTTAGTTGCCTTACGGCTACGTAGGCAGATGCAGCAAATACAGCAGAAAAAAGGCCTATAAGCGCAGGAATAATTGTATAATCGAATTGGGGCTTTATAACGAAACCTGCTCCAATTATGGCAATAATCATGGCGTAAATTTGAAACTTATTTACCTTTTCCTTTAAAAATAAAAGAGATAATAGTATCACGAAGAATGGGGACATCTTATTCAGCAAAACCGCATCTGAAAGAGGAAGTTTTGAAATTGCATAAAAGTATGCTACCACTCCTAATAAACCGAACAAAGACCTTAAGGTTAAAAGTTTTATATTGCTACCTATAAAACTTTGTTTATTTTTTATAAT
>JACCKY010000024.1 GCA_014236755.1 Candidatus Petromonas tenebris
TTGAATCATGACCGCATTAAAGCTATGACCTATAAATCGCTTTATTTTTAGATTTTGTTTAATCCATTTAAAGAATAGTTCTATTTCCCAACGCTTTTTATAGTAAAGGAACTCAAACATTTAAAAAAAATTGCAGTCATAAAGCAAAGTAAATTCAAGGGATGTAAAAAATTACAAACTTTTACCAGTTAAATACTAAAAAGGCTAACAGCTAACTGCTGACCGCTCATGGCAAAAAGGTGACAGGCCGCAAGAAAGACCCTGAAGAACGACTAGGATTTGCCAAGAGCCAAGAGCTAAGAACTAAGAACTAATCAGGGCTACCAACAACGAACTACTAACTACGAACTAACAAAGCGTCGCCAGACGCCTTTGTTCAAGATTTATCATATTTTATTTTGTCAATGGTTTATTTTTACATTTATTGAACACTAGTGAAAAAATATATTTAAGGATAGATGTGCTAGCGCACTTAAACTTAGTTTTCTAAAAAAGAAAAAAGTTCCTAGGCAAACTATACACTGGCGGGCTAAGTAAAGGAAAAAACTTTAAAAAAAACATTTATTGGGTGGAAAATTAAGCAATAGAAAATTTGCCAACTAATACTTGACTGAAACGGTAAAAAACAAAGGTTTGATTTTTATAATTATTAAGCTTATCATAAATATTATAGAATTTAATTAAAGATAAAAAGGGTGAAAGTATTGAAATCAAATTGTAAATTTTGTCAGTATATAAGTGAACTAGCAGTAAAAGCTATGATTTATGAAGTAAGTGCTACTCCAAAACCTGGGTTAGTAGATAGAAACAATTCAGGGGCTCATAATGATATGGACTTTTTCACATTTATGTCAAGTAGTGCATCTTTGACATATACCTTTTATGAGTGTGCATTAGAAGGTGTAAATTTTGATCGTGAAGATTATCGTGATTTATTAAAAAGAATACGACCGATAGGTATTAAAGGTGAAGAAAAAATGTTTAATGCTACAAGAGGGGTAAATACCCATAAGGGTTTAATTTTTTCTCTAGGAATCATTGCTGCTGCAGCTGGAAATATATATAAAGAAACGGGAAGACAGGTTATAAGTTCAGAAGAAATATCCATGAAGATAAGGAAAATTACAAAAGGTATTACTGAAGAATTAAAAGAAATAGATAGAAAGGAAAAGCTAACCTATGGAGAAAAATTATATAAAAAATATGGAACAAAGGGAATCAGAGGAGAAGTAGAGTCGGGATTTGCTACGGTATTAAAAACAGGCCTTCCCATCTTAAAAAGACTTACTGCAAAACAGGACACACACATTAATGATATACTAGTTCAGACCCTGCTATATTTGATGATAGAAACGGAAGATAGTAATGTACTTGGTCGGCACAATCTAGACATGCTAAACTATGTAAAAAAATCTGCTCGGGAAGCAATAAGACTAGGAGGAATGTTTTCGCAGTCTGGAAAGGAATACATATATAAGATGGATAAAGACTTTATAGAAAAAAATATAAGTCCTGGAGGATCTGCAGACCTGTTGGCGGTAACTTTTATGATAGCTCTTTTAGAAAATCCTAAAATTTTTTAGGATTTTTTTTTAATTATTTAGAGGAATTAAGAAAAATATGTAGAATAAAATTAATAGTGGATACGGGATACAGTATCATAAGCAAATATATAAAGGGGATAATATCATGCAGTTATATAATCTGGAGGAAAGAATTATTCAATTAAATAATCCCATTGAAAGAAAAAGAATAAAGAATTTTTTGAAAGAACAAGGATTGGATTATGATCATGATATTGAATATACCATTGCATTTTTACATGAAAATAAAATTATTGCAACAGGGTCTTTTTCAGGGAAAGTACTAAAATGTATTGCAGTAGATTCAAAATATAAGGGACTTGGTCTATCTAATAAAGTAGTTTCTCTTTTAGTAAGCGAAGAATATCAAAGGGGAAGAACTCACCTATTTATATATACTAAACCTAGTAATTATAAGATGTTTAGTGATATGGGATTTTACAAAATTATTGAGTTGCCGGAAAAGGTTGTCCTGATGGAAAATGACCCTAATGGTATTAAAAAATATATAGATGAGATTAGTAATCTAAAGAGAAAGGGCAAAATTATATCAAGTATAGTTATGAATTGTAATCCCTTTACCTTGGGACATCAATACCTTATAGAAAAGGCCGCATCTATTAGTGATGTTTTGCATATTTTTGTGGTTTGGGAAGATAAATCAACTTTCCCTCCCGAGGTCAGATATAAACTTATAAAAAATGGAACAAAACATATATCAAATGTAATAGTACATAAAGGTAAAGACTATATCATTTCAAATGCAACCTTCCCCTCTTATTTTATAAAGGAAGGCAAGGAAATTGTAAAAACCCATGCCTTCCTTGACTTAAAAATATTTAGTGAGTATATTGCTCCGTCACTAAATATAAATAGAAGATTTGTTGGAGAAGAACCATATTGTCCAGTTACAAAGGCATATAACGAAGCCATGAAAAAATTATTGCCTGAGTACGGAATAGAAGTAGTAGAGATTCCAAGATTTACTGTAAAAGGGACTCCAGTAAGCGCTTCGAAGGTAAGAGAGTTTTTGAAAAAGGAAGAATTTTCAAATATTCAAGAACTGGTTCCTAAAACTACCTATGATTATTTAATATCTAATGATGCAAAACCAATTATAAAGAAAATGAAGAATAGTGCTGGTAGACACTAAAGATAAATTTTCACAACTTACTTATTAATAAAGACATGTAAAAAGGTATTGTCAAAAGAATTATGAAAATAATATTCTGAAAACTTATCATTTCTGCCTGCAAATAAGAATTATAATTTACTTATAAAATCTTTGTAAAGGTTGAAATAAAAAGGCTTTCAGCCTGATCTTGACAAAGATTTTAACGTAAATATTTGGCTAACTAACAGGCAGAAAGGGATGGATTAAGGGGGTGAACTCTAAACCCTTGCAAATACTAAGTTTGCAGGTATTTTAAGCAAAAATCTTTGACAATACTTGTAAAAATATGGAGGTGAAGATATGGAAATAAAAGCCGTTGGGATGGCAGGAACCTTTGAGTCCAGTGACATTTCTATTGTTATTGAGCCAAGTGACTCCGATGAAATAAAGATTCATTTAAAAAGTTCCGTTGAAAAACAATTTGGAAAACAAATTAGAAAGGTTATTGTTGATACTCTTACAGAGCTGGGAGTTGGGAAAGCGGTCGTTCGTGCAACTGACAAAGGTGCTTTGGATTGTGTTATAAGGGCTAGAGTACAGGCCGCAGCTTACAGGGCAGCTCAGATAAAAGAATATAAATGGTAGGAGTGAGGCATATGAGAAAGCTTAGACGAACTATGATGTATATACCGGGTAACAATCCAGGTATGATAAGGGAAGGACATATATACGGTTCAGATTCCTTGATGTTTGATCTTGAAGATTCTGTTTCCCTCAAGGAAAAGGATGCTGCCCGATTTTTAGTGTATAATGCACTAAAAACCATTGATTATGAGGGGACAGAAACTGTGGTCAGAGTCAATGGTCTTGATACCCCTTTTGGCAGGGATGACTTTGAAGCTATAGTAAGAGCTAAGCCTGATATCATAAGACTTCCAAAAACTGAAAAGCCAGAGGATATAATTGAAGCAGATAAACTCATATCAGAAATAGAGACTAAGGTAGGAATGGAAGTAGGTACTGTTAAATTAATGGCAGCTATTGAAAGTGCACTAGGTATTATCAATGCATACGATATTGCTAAGGCAAGTCCTAGATTAATAGCTATTGCCATTGGAGCGGAAGATTTTGTTACAGATATGAAGACAACCCGCTCTAAAGATGGAGTTGAGCTTATGATGGCAAGAAGCCAAGTTTTATTAGCAGCGAGGGCTGCGGGGATATATGCTTTGGATACTGTTTTTTCCGATATTAATGACGAAGAGGGCTTTATAAATGAAGTAAAACACATAAAGCAGCTGGGATTCGATGGGAAATCAGTTATCCATCCAAAGCAGATTGAACCGGTTCATAGGATATATACCCCATCGAATAAGGAAATAGAAAAGTCTATAAGAGTACTAAATGCAATTGAAGAGGCAGAGCGAAATGGTTCAGGAGTAATAGCCCTAGATGGAAAAATGATTGATGGACCAATAGTAGAACGTGCCCGCAGAGTAATTGAGTTAGCCATAGCGACAGGAATATATAATGGGGGTGAAAAAATTGATTAAAAATGCAGTTGGAAGACAAGTGCCTAAAAATATTAAAGGTATGGGAACTTTAAAGATGTACAAGGGTCCTTTTGATTACACCCCTTCGGGTAAAAAAAACGGACCGAAACTCAGTAAAATTCTTCCGGGACAGAGCAAGGTTTTAGAAAGTATTGAAAAAGCAATACTAGAAACTGGATTGAAGGATGGTATGACTATCTCATTTCATCACCACTTTAGAGATGGTGATTATATTGTAAATATGGTAATGGACGCTATAGCTAGGTTGGGAATTAAAGACCTTGTGTTAGCATCTAGTTCCTTAACCAATGCTCATGATCCATTGATAGATCATATTAAAAATGGGGTTATAAGAAAAATAGAAACAAGTGGTTTAAGGGGAAGACTTGCTGAAGAAATTTCAAGCGGGCTTATGGATATACCTGTAATAGTTCGATCCCATGGTGGCCGAAGTAGAGCGATAGAGTCTGGGGACCTTGCAATAGATGTAGCCTTTTTAGGTGTTCCTTCTTGTGATGAATACGGAAATGCCAATGGATTTTCAGGAAGATCTATTTGCGGTTCTTTAGGTTACGCAATGGTGGATGCAAGATATGCAGATAAGGTTGTACTTATAACTGATAATTTAGTAGACTATCCAAATATTCCTGCAAGCATTCCACAGACTGATGTTGATTTTGTAGTTAAAGTTAATGAAATTGGAGACCCTAAAGGGATTATGTCCGGTGCAACGAGATTTACAAGTAATCCAAAGGAACTACTTATGGCAAGAAATGTAGCAGATTTGATTGAAGCTTCGGGATATTTCAAAGATGGTTTTTCAATACAGACTGGTTCAGGAGGAGCCTCCCTAGCAGTTACACGATTCTTAAGAGAAAAAATGCTTAAAAAGGGCATTAAGGCAAGCTTTGCACTGGGTGGGATTACCCAACAGTTTGTAGAACTCCACGAAGAAGGACTAATAAAAAATCTTTTCGACACCCAAAGCTTTGATTTAAAGGCAGCTAAATCCATTGGAAAAAATCCTAATCATTTTGAGGTAGATGCATCCTTTTATGCCAATCCACATAATAAAGGATGTGCAGTGAACAAGCTTGACTTTGTTATATTAAGCGCTTTAGAAATAGATATGGATTTTAATGTAAATGTTATTACAGGTTCCGATGGGGTAATAATGGGGGCTTCTGGGGGACATTCTGATACAGCAGCTGGATCTAAGGTGTCCATAGTTGTAGCACCGCTAATAAGAGGAAGAATACCTACTGTAGTAGATAGAGTCAATACAGTAATTACTCCAGGTGAAACAGTAGATGCAGTGGTTACTGATAGAGGAATAGCTGTAAACCCCTTAAGAAAAGATTTAATAGATAGATTTAAAGAAGCAAATCTTCCAATATGTACTATTGAAGAGTTAAAAGAAAAGGCAGAAAAAATAACAGGAAAACCAGACCCCATAGAATATACAGATAAAATAATAGGAGTAGTAGAATATAGGGATGGAACAATAATTGATGTTATAAGGCAGGTAAAGTAGAGAGGAAATAAAACTATGAAAAACAATTTAAATATCTTACATAAAATCCTTCTAGCTAGAGACAGAAGAGAGTTAAGACAAAAAGAGCTAATAAAAAGATATGGCTGCAGTTTGATTTCCTTTACCCTCAATATACCTGGACTCATTAAAGATACCCCTTTATACAGAGAAGTTCATAAGGAGGGAATGAAGGAAATATTAAGAAGAATTAATGGAAAACAAATAGATGCGATTTATAAAGAGGTAAGCTATAAAGATACAGGTGCTGAAGCCTTTGTGGTAGTAGATTTAGAAGGATTAGAGTTAAAAAAGATAACAGTAGACATTGAAGAAAGTCATAGTTTAGGGAGGATATTTGATATAGATGTTATAAATAAAGATTTTAAATCGATAAGTCGTGAAGAAATTGGATTTGAACAACGAAAATGTTTGTTATGTGATGAAAAAGCCTTGATTTGCAAACGAAAAAAAACCCATACAAATGATGATTTAATCGAAGAAATAAATAGATTGGCTTTAAAATACTTTAAGTAAGTTATAGAAAAGAGAAGAGCTGTTATAAATAATTCTAAAAAGTATGAAAAAATTTAAAACAATAGAAGGAATTACTTATTATATGTAGAAATATATTATTAATAAGGATACGGGATACAAAAATGCTACAGAAGATATAATAGGAGTGATCAGATGGAACAGCTCTTTGAAGAAACAGGTTTGTCAAGTGTTAAACCAATAAGAGATATAGTATATGAACGTCTCAGAAAAGCAATACTGGAAGGTAAAATAAAACCTGGCGAAAGAATTATAGAAAAGGAATATGCTGATAAGTTAAATATAAGTCGTACACCAGTTAGAGAGGCTCTGAGAAAGCTAGAAATCGAAGGTTTTGTTAAATATATTCCAAGAAAAGGTGTCGTAGTAAAGGGATTTAGCTTTAAAGATATAATCGAAATATATGAAATACGTAAATCCCTTGAAAGTCTTGCTGTAAAGCATGCAATACAAAACATTACAGATGAAGAAGTTGAAAAATTAAAGACACTTGTAGAAAAAGCTGAAGAAGCAGAAAAAATGAGAAAATTTGAAGAAGTATTTGAAATTGCTAATGAATTTCATCAAAATATACTAATTACCAGTTCAATGCCAAGACTAAAAAATATGATAAATACTCTTCAGGAATACTTAGAAAGATTTAGAAGAGTTACGATGTCTAAGGATTCTCGAAGATTAAGTGCATTAAAAGAGCATAGGGATATCTTAAATGCAATAATAGATAGAGATGTACAAAAGGCTGAAGAGTTGGTACACAAACATATAGAAAGCTCTAAAAAGGTTTTCTTTGAAGAGTTTAAAGTTGATTTAAAATAAAAATTAAAAAAATTATTAGTTATGCAATTAGATTTGTACCATCATTTTTTAATCAAGATTGGATACCGTACACAGTATCTCATAAGTTTTTTACATTTCAGAGAATTTTTAAATAGAAAATATAGACCTACCAGATATTATAAAAAATCTATTTGATAATTTAATAGTTGCTTCAGGAAAATGTTTTTCGATATTCTCTGAAATGTGGAATCAATAAAACAATATTAAAATTTTAAGAAGGGGGATTATGAAAAGATGAGAATTAAAAAAATGGTTACTGTAGTTGTTGTAGTATCATTAGCTTTATCATTAGTACTTTCAGGGTGCACTCAGAAACAGGCTTCATCAGGAGGAAATGCAGATTATCCTAAAAGACCTATGGAATTTATAGCACCAGGAGGAGCAGGTGGCGGCTGGGACTTAACTATTCGAACAGTTGCGAAGGTACTACAAGATACGAAGTTAGTTTCTGTGCCTATGCCAGTTACCAATAGGCCTGGTGGAGGTGGTGGAGTAAATCTTGCTTATCTACAGGAGAAAAAAGGGAGCGATTCTATTATTTCAGTATACTCTCCACCTTTAATACTGATCAATTTAAATGGATCTACTGATTTTAGCTATAAGGATACCACACCTCTTGCAAGACTTATTGCAGATTATGGTGTATTTGTAGTTGCTAAAGATTCTAAATTCCAGACTATAAATGATGTAATGGAAGCTTTAAAAAAGGATCCAAAAAGTGTAAAAATTGGTGGTAATTCATCAGCAGGTAGTATGGATCATATTCAATTTTTAATGATGGCTAAAGCTGCAGGTGTTAAAAATCTTAAGGAAATCGATTACGTAAGTTTCCAGGAATCAGGAGCCAGCCAAATTTTAGGTGGACATATTGATTTGTTCTCAACTGGATTAGGAGAGGTTCAAGGTTTACTTGAAAGTGGGGACTTAAAGGCTCTTGCCCATACAGCTGAAAAAAGAGTTGGAACTGGAGTAGTTGCTGAAATACCAACTGTAAAAGAGCAGGGTATTGATGCAACATTCGTGAACTGGAGAGGGCTGTTTGGACCACCTGAAATGCCGGATTATGCTGTAAAGTATTGGACAGATGTACTAGCTAAAATGGTAGAAACTGAGGAATGGAAAGAAGCTCGTGAGAGAAACAATTGGGATGATGCATATTTAGATGCGGATGAGTTCAAAGCCTTCTTAGATAAGACTAATGAAGATTATAAAGGAATATTAGAAGAAATAGGAATGTTGAAGAAGTAGATAAATTACATAAAGGGTCATAGATTATATGGCCCTTTCAAATGATATTTAAGCTGAGGTGATATAATGAATTTATCTGCATTAGCGGGAATTTTTGCATTCGTCATAGGAGCTATATACACTATTCAAGCTTTTATGCTTCCCAATGCATCGATCGGCAATCCAATGGCTCCAAAAGTTTTACCTATTGGATTAGGAATATTAATGACTTTTTTCGGATTGATTCTTACGTTTCAAGAGGTTAGGAAAAATGGATTGAAATCAAAGGATAAAACTGATCAAAAAGAAAAAGATGATAATGTTAAGAAAATAGTCTTTACGTGTGGTGCTGCTATTATATATGCTCTTTTATTTAATAGAATAGGATATATTCTTTCCACAATAGTGTTTTTAGAGATAGTTTTAACATTATTTAATGGTAAGAAAAAATGGAAAACAAATACAGCAGTATCCATATGTTTTAGTGTTTTTATATATATCGTGTTTTCAAAATTTTTGGGAGTAATTTTACCTAAAATTCCGTTCATCTATATATAATCAGGAGGTGAAATAGTGGAGATATTATCTTATTTATTAAATGGTTTTACAGTAGCATTAAAACCTATGAATCTAATGTGGGTAACTATAGGTGGGGTTTTAGGAACTATAGTAGGTATGCTTCCGGGATTAGGGCCTGCTACTGGAGTAGCGGTGTTATTGCCTCTTACGTTTACTATGGGACCTGAAGCTTCACTAATTACTATGGCTGGCATCTACTATGGAGCCATGTTCGGAGGTTCTAGAAGTTCTATACTTATAAATACACCGGGAGATGGTGCTGCAATAGCTGCTACATTTGATGGTTATCCAATGGCTCAAAATGGAAGGGCTGAAGCAGCCTTAGCTATGTCGGCAATAGCTTCTTTTATTGGAGGAATATTGGCTGCGATTGTAATGGTTTTCGTAGCACAACCTGTTGCAAAGTTTGCTTTAAAATTTGGACCTGCAGAGTATTTTATGCTTATGGTATTTGCCCTATCTGCTACTGCATCTATGGCTAAAGGAAATCTTACTAGAGGGTTTATTTCTATGGTTTTAGGCCTTATGATAGCAACTGTTGGAATAGATGCACAGTCAGGATTAGAGAGATTTACTTTTGGTATACTGGAACTCCAGACCGGAATAGATTTTCTGGTAGTAATTATTGCAGTATATGCGTTGGGTGAGGTATTTAAAGCCTTTAAAATGATTAAAGAAGGCAAGAAAAAGATGCAAACAAAGTTTGGGAAGATATGGATTACTAAGGAAGACTGGAAGAGAAGCAAGTGGCCTATACTCAGGAGTGCACCACTGGGATTTTTTATAGGAGCTCTACCTGGAGCCGGTGGTACAATGGCATCTTTAATAGCTTATAACAATGAAAAACAGCTTTCAGAGCACTCGGATGAATTTGGTAAAGGAGCGATTGAGGGGCTTGCAGCACCAGAATCTGCAAACAATGCTGCATCGGTAGGAGCACTGATACCAATGCTGACTCTTGGAATACCTGGTTCAGGAACTACCGCAGTAATGATGGGCGCCCTTCTTATGCTGGGACTTCAGCCGGGGCCTATGCTATTTCAACAGCATCCTAATCTAGCATGGGGCCTTATTGCAAGTATGTTTATAGGAAATATGATTTTGGCAATAGTAAATATACCTTTAGCAGGTGTCCTTGTTAGAGTCCTTTCAATACCGCCTAAAATTCTATATCCAATAATATTAGGGCTTGCCTTTGTGGGAACATATGCGATTAGTAACAGTATAGTTGACTTTTATTTGTTAGTAATATTTGGTGTTATGGGGTATTTTATGTCAAAAACAAAGATACCGACAGCCCCTTTGATATTGGCAGTTATTGTAGGCAATAGCATGGAACAGTCATTTAGACAAGCTTTAACCATATCTAATGGAAGTTATGGTATATTTTTCAAATCTACAATTTCTATAATACTTTTTATTTTGACAATAGTTTCTATTATGTATCCTTTTGTAAGAGACAAAATAAAAAAGAAAAAGAGTGTAGCTGGTTTAAACAATTAAAAGCCAATATTTGTAACGAGCATAAGTTTAAGTTATCTGGTGCAAAATATTTTTCTGTTTTTGCATAGATGTTGAAGCTCATGCTCGTTTTTGTTGTTGACATTATCAAATTATTTATGTATAATTATTAGCAAATTAAGCGAATTATACAAATACTATGAAGGAGAATAGTAGAAAAGTAACGTTTTACAGAGAGTAAAGCATTGGTGAGAGCTTTACAAACTAGCTTTTCGAACCCGCTCTGGAGTATGATGGTGAATATAAACCATTACGGGTTAGTCACGTTAAGACTAAAACAAGTGAGCCTTTTGGCTAATTTGGGTGGTACCGCGGGTAAACTCTCGTCCCTTACTGGGATGAGAGTTTTTGTTCTTTGAATAATAAAAAATAAAAATGGGAGTGGAAAGTATGTCATATTTAGTAGACAAATGTGAAAGGCTAAATCGTGGAGCTAGAGCCTTGGCTAAAGCTGATACTAAATCTAAAAATGAAGCCTTAGAACAAGTAGCTAAAAGTTTGTTAAGAAATCAAAAGTATATTTTACAGGAAAACCAGAAGGATGTCATGAAGGCTAAGGAGATGAATATAAAGGAAAGCCTTATTGACAGATTGAGACTAAATGAAAAAAGAATCAATGGAATGGTGGATGGGATAAGGAAAGTAATTGATCTTAACGATCCAGTTTGGAAGAGCGATAGAGTGTGGACTTTGGAAAATGGCTTAACAGTAAGTAAAATGACTGTGCCTTTAGGGGTAATAGGAATCATTTATGAGTCTAGGCCTAATGTAACTGTAGAGGCATTTTCCCTTGCTCTCAAGAGTGGCAATGGAATACTACTTAGAGGAAGCTCCTCGGCTATCAATTCAAATAGAGCCATAGTAAATGCCATTAAGGAAGGATTGGAAAAAAGTAGTATTTCTATGGATGTTATAGAGTTTATAGACACGGAAGATCGCTTAGTGGTAGGAGAAATGCTGACTTTAAATAAGTATATAGATGTAATCATTCCTAGGGGCGGGGAAGAACTTATTCAATATGTAGTAAAAAATTCTACGGTTCCCACTATTGAGACGGGCGTAGGGAATTGCCATATATTTGTAGATGAGACAGCCGATATAGAAAAGGCAATAGATATAGTCAAAAATGCAAAGGTGCAGCGTCCTGGAGTATGCAATGCCTGCGAAACTGTATTAGTTCATAAAAATATTGCAGAGAAGTTTTTGCCGAAGCTTTATGAAGCTTTAAATGAGGTTGTAGAACTTCGTGGATGCAGTGCTACTAAAAGGTTTATTGAAGTAAAGGAAGCTACAGAAGAAGATTGGGCTGAGGAATACTTGGACTATATTCTTGCAATCAAAATAGTTGAGGATGTTCATGAAGCTATCGACCACATTGAAAAATATGGTACTAAACACTCCGAAGCTATATTGACTGAAAATCTTACAAATGCAAATATATTCCAACGAGAAGTAGATGCGGCAGCGGTATATGTTAATGCTTCCACCAGATTTACAGACGGAGGACAATTTGGATACGGTGGAGAAATGGGTATAAGCACCCAAAAAATTCATGCCCGAGGACCTGTGGGATTAAATGAGTTGGTAACAGTTAAATATACAATTATGGGAAATGGTCAAATTAGAGAATAGAGGGATAGTATGATTTCTGAAATTATAAAAGAAAGTAAAAAAATAGTTATAAAACTAGGAAGCAATACCCTTGCCAATGAAGATGGTACTTTAAATAAAGACTTTTTCCAAAAGTTTTGTGAGCAAGTACAAGGCTTGATGACTCAGGGAAAGCAAATTGTAATAGTATCTTCTGGAGCCACCATATCTGGTGTGGCCACTATTGGAAAATGGGCGAGGAAAAAGGATATTCACTATAAACAGGCTCTTTGTGCCATAGGACAGGTTGAACTCATGGATGCCTATAGAAGGGCTTTTGGCAAATACGGTATTAATATTGGACAGATGCTTTTGACAAGGGATGATTTTACTGATCCAAACAGAACTTTAAATATAAGAAATACCCTGTTTACTCTTATAGATGAAGGTGTTGTACCGATTATTAATGAAAATGATACTGTTAGTGTTGAAGAGATTAAGATTGGGGATAATGATACCCTAGCTGCATTAGCTACAAATTTATGGAATGCAGATTTATTGATTCTCTTCAGTGATATTGATGGTGTATATGATAAAAATCCGAAGAAGTTCAAGGATGCATCCTTGATTGAAAAGGTTACTGATATTAATGAACTGCTTAAAAATATAGAAATTGGAAATACAAATTCCTTTGGCACAGGTGGTATTGCTACCAAAATCGAAGCAGCGAGAAAGGTGAATGAGTATAACATACCTATGATTTTAGCTAATGGAAAAAAAGAAGATATTTTGCTGAAATTATTAGAAGGAACTGAAAAAGGAACTCTGTTTTTGCCTGAAAGGAGAATGAAAAAGTGGTGATGGTCTAGATTAGAAGACCACACCACTTTTTTCTTTAACTCCTATAAGAACCATTAATCTTTATATAATCGTAGCTCAAATCACATCCCCAGGCTTTTGTACTGTGTTTTCCATCATTTAAGTCGATAACTATATTTATATATTCCTGGTCCAATATTTTTTTTGCCGTCTCCTCACAAAAAGGAATGCCTATTCCTTGATTAACAAGCTGAAGTTTGCCCTTTTCATTTTCAAAAAATACATCTACCTTATCAGGAGCAAAGTTTCCATTTGAATATCCAAGGGAACACATGATTCTTCCCCAGTTTGCGTCACTGCCAAAGAAGGCGGATTTTACGAGGTTGGAAGAGATAACTGACTTAGCACAGAGTTTTGCATCTTCCTTAGTTTTGGCATTAAATAGCGAAACCTCTATTAATTTAGTAGCACCTTCACCATCCTTGGCAATCATTTTAGCAAGCTCTTTATTTACAAAATCAAGTGCTTCTTTAAACTTATAAAAATCATCATTTTCCTTGTCTATTAACTTGTTGTCGGCACTACCATTTGCCAAGGTTATAACCATATCATTTGTGCTTGTATCCCCATCTACTGAAATCATGTTGTAAGAATCGCTTACGCTATCCTTTAATGCCTTTGACAGCAAAGACTTGCCTATGTTTGCATCGGTAACTATAAAAGCAAGCATAGTAGCCATATTGGGATGAATCATTCCGGAACCCTTTGCTATACCGCTTATTTTTACAGGATTATTATCTATAGATATCTCCACTGTGATTTGTTTGATAAAGGAATCTGTTGTTTTAATAGCTTCTGCTGCAGAAGTCCCTCCATCCTTAGACACCATACCACAGGCCTTTTCAATTCCCGGTATAATCTTATCCATAGGCAAAGGAACGCCAATTATTCCCGTTGAGCCTACTAGAACCTGATTTGGAGTAAGACTCAAACAATCAGCAGTGGTTTGGGCCATCTTGTAAGCATTCTCATACCCCTCTTGTCCAGTACAAGCATTTGCATTACCGCTGTTTACTACGATAGCTTGAATATTAGGAGAGTTGATATTCTCCATACTTATCAATACTGGAGCTGCCTTTACCTTGTTAGTAGTAAAAGTACCGGCAGCCACAGCAGGTTTTTCACTATATATAACACATAGATCCTTTTTACCACTTTTCTTTATACCGCAATGAATACCGATGGCTTTAAAGCCAGATACATCAGTTATAGATTTATTTTTTAAGACTTTCATAAATATCATCCACCTTTCATTACTAATAAAACTAGATGTTAATATAGATAGACAACTCTAAGATTCAATTTATATTACTGTAGGGATTTTGAGGTTTCCTTCTGAGTGATTTTGAAGTATTTGTTGCTACTTCTATCTTTTATTTGAAGAGGGCAAATCTTCACATGAACCAGAAGGCTTCTCAAAATCCTAATAAATTTAACCTTGAACTTTGTCTTTTATAATGTTCTATGGAAATAAAGAAATTATCTCTAAGCCTTCCGTTTCTTCAAAACCAAACATCAGATTCATATTCTGAACTGCTTGACCAGCGGCTCCCTTCATCAAATTATCTATAGCAGATATACATATAACCCTATTTGTTCTTTTGTCAACTTTTACAGTGATATCGCATAGATTAGAACCCTTAACCCATCTGGTTTCCGGAGGACTTTCCATTACTCTCACAAAGGGTTTATTTTTATAGAAGTCTTTATAAATTTCCATAATAGTTTCTTCAGATACCATTTCTGACAGATTTCCATAACATACTGCAAGTATTCCTCTGTTCATGGGGACTAAATGGGGAGTAAATGACAAAACTACATCATCGCCGTAGACATTTGACAGTTCCTGTTCTATTTCCGGTGTATGCCTGTGGCTTGCAACTCCATAGGCTTTGATGGATTCATTGCATTCAGTAAATTGAGTAGCCAAATTTGCCTTTCTTCCTGCACCTGAAACTCCCGACTTTGCATCAATAATGATGGAAAGGGGATCTATAAGATGGTGTTTTAGCAAGGGAGTCAGAGCCAGTATACTTGCCGTAGGATAGCATCCGGGATTTGCTATTAAATCGGCCTTTTTAATCTTATCTCCATAGAGCTCCGGCAGTCCATAGACAGATTTAGTCAATAAATTGCTGCATCCGTGCTCAAGCTTATACCATTCTTTATAGGTTTCAGCAGATTTAAGCCTGAAATCTGCTCCAAGATCAATGACCTTTACTCCTAACTCCAAAGCCATTTCTGCTATTTCAAATGATTTCCCGTGGGGCAGAGCTATAAAAAGCACATCAATTGAGGAAAGATTTTCTTTAGCCTCTTGAATATTAATACACACTTTTTCCAAATGACCATAGTATTGGCCATAAAGATCAGAAAAGGATTTATCTGCATAATTATGAGAAGATGCAAATAATATCTTGCTCATCTGATGATTATGCAAAAGCCATATTAATTGCTGGCCTGCATAACCTGTTGCGCCAACTACGCCTGCTTTAATCATAAAATCACCTCGAATTATAAATTTTAAAATAATTATACACAATAAAGAATAAATATTCAACAGAAAAAAGAAAATAATGAAAAAACATTGAATAATTATGCCTTCAGTAGTATAATTATTAAAAAACTTTGATATTTATGAAAGGATGGTGAAAAAATGGGTGACCCCAAAATTCAAATATTGATGGAAGCTCTCCCCTATATTAAAAAGTTCAGTGGAAAAACCTTTGTAATTAAATATGGTGGTAGCATTATGAAAAATGAAGAAGCTAAAAAAGCATTTATAGAAGACATTGTACTCATGAAGCTTGTAGGAATCAAAATAGTTATTGTCCATGGTGGAGGGCCAAACATTTCTGAACTGCTTGAGAAATTAAACATTGAAACAAAATTCGTTAGTGGTCTCAGGGTAACCGATGAACAAACTATGGAAGTAGTAGAAATGGTGCTGTCGGGTAAGGTTAATAAGAATCTGACTAGAGAGTTATGTAGTCATGGAATTAAGGCCATGGGAATCAGTGGGATCGATGGAAATTTGATTGAAGCAAAACCAAAAGATATGTATAAAGAAGGAATAAAAATAGATCTTGGATGTGTAGGGGAGGTTGCAAATGTAAATACAAAATTACTTATTGAGCTATTGGAAAATGAATACTTACCTGTGATATCTCCTGTAGGAAGCGATATAAATGGAGGCGTATACAATATAAATGCCGACTATGTAGCTTCAGCCATAAGCAGTGCACTAGAGGCAGAAAAGCTTATCTTTCTTACGGATATAAAAGGTATATATAGGGATATAAATGATCCTTCTAGCTTTGTATCTAAGCTAAGTATAAAGGAAGCCCAAAAATATATTGATGAAGGTATTATACAGGGAGGAATGATTCCCAAAACGGAATGTTCTATAAAGGCTATACAAAGCGGCACAAAAAATGTTCATCTTATAGATGGTAGAATGAATCACAGTTTGTTGCTTGAAATATTTACCGATGATGGAATTGGAACTATGATAAAGGGAGGAATAGGACAATGTCTAAAGAAAATTTCATGAATACCTATGGAAAATTCGATGTAGTTTTTGAAAAGGGATATGGAACTAAGCTTTATGATGTAAATGGTGTAGAGTATCTTGATTTTGTTTCAGGAGTGGCAGTAAACTGCTTAGGGCACAGTCATCCAGCTATAGTAGAGGCTTTGAATGAACAAAGTAAAAATCTAATGCACGTTTCAAATATATATTGGAACACCAAGCAGATAGAGCTTGCAAAGAAGCTTACAGACCATGGTGAACATGACAAAGTTTTTTTCTGTAACAGCGGAACCGAGGCAGTGGAAACGGCATTGAAATTGGCAAGGAAGTATGGAAAAATTAATGGTGGAGATAATAAAAACGAGATAATATTTATGGAAAATTCATTCCATGGAAGAACAGCAGGGGCTTTGGCCGTTACAGGACAAATAAAGTATCAAAAGGACTTTATGCCCCTTATGCCAGGAGTAAAGTCTGCTAAGTTTAATGATATACAGGATTTTAAAAGTAAGATCAATGAAAACACATGTGCCGTCATACTTGAACCTGTTCAGGGTGAGGGTGGAATATTGCCGGCTGAAGTAGATTTTCTCAAGGCGGTGAGAGATTTATGTGATGAGTACGATGCACTTTTAATATATGACGAAGTGCAGTGCGGAATAGGACGACTTGGAAGTTTGTTCGGATATCAGAGTTTTGGCGTAGTGCCGGATATAATATGCCTCTCAAAGGGATTGGGAGGTGGGTTCCCAATAGGAGCAACTCTAGCTAAGGAGAAGGCGGCAAAGGCATTTGCACCTGGAGACCATGGATGTACCTTTGGTGGTAATCCCTTAGCAAGTACTGTTGCTTTAACGGTTTTAAAAGAGCTGATGGATAAGGGAATAATTGAAAGTGTAAATGAAAAGAGCCAGTATATTATAGAAAAGATAAAAGTACTTAAGGATAAATATGACATAATAGAAGGTGTTCAAGGTAAGGGACTATTGCTGGGACTGAAGGTTAAGACCGACCCAAAGAAAATACTGGATAAATGCTTTGAAAACAAATTGATGCTCATAAGTGCCGGAAAGGATGTTATAAGAATTCTGCCACCTCTTAATGTTACAAAAGAAGAAATAGATGCAGCTATTGATATACTAGATAAATCCTTGCAAGAAATTTTGGTATAATAGATATATGCTCTTCGCTACACAAGGATTTAGAGAAAACAAAGCTTTCGGTAAAAGGGTAATAGGTGACGGGTAACGGGTTACGGGTGACAGGAATCAAAAATTAAGAATTAAGAGTTGAGAATTAAGAATTAAAAGTTTAAGAAACAAGAGAAAGGAAATAGAATAAAGGAGATAGGTAACAGGTGACAGGGGGACCGAAAAGACCCAAAAGATTGCCTCAAACCCAGAGCCCAGTACCCAGAGCCTAGCACTCAAAAGATTGACCATAACCGAGTAACGAGTGCCGACAACTGAATAATCATGCCCCCTTTTTAAGACCCGTTAGAAAGACTTTAAGACTTGCAACATGGAACATGTAACTGAAAAATCGTCTCGTCAGACGCCTTTGGTTAGTAAAACCTATTGTGGAGGTAATTGGATGCAGATTTATGATGTTATAATCATAGGAACCGGACCTGCAGGACTTTTTACAGGAATTTGCTGTGGAGGAGAAGACCGGAAGGTTCTTATACTTGAAAAGAATTTATCTGCCGGTAAAAAACTTCTCCTTTCAGGAGCTGGACAATGTAATATAACCCATGAAGGAGAAATAAGAGATTTTTTTAACTTTTACGGAGAAAATGGTAGATTCTTAAAGCACGCACTTTTTAATTTTACAAATAGTGATTTGCTTGATTTTTTCAGAAAAAGAGGTTTAGACTTTATAAGCACTGATAACGGTAAGATTTTTCCTGCAACTCTAAAGGCTTCCGATGTATTGGATATATTGATTCAAGAATGTGAAAAGAATAAAGTGCAGATAAAATACAATGAAGCAGTAATGGAAGTTAGATATAATGAATCAGAAGAAATTTTTCAAATTAAAACAAAAAATAGGAAATATAAATCAAAAAAAATAGTAATAGCTACGGGAGGTAAATCCTATAGTACTACCGGTTCTACAGGAGACGGATACATTTTTGCAAGAAGTCTAGGCCATACTATAGAAAAACCTTTACCGGCCCTTACCCCTATATATATAAAGAATTATCCCTTCAAAGAACTATCGGGAATATCCTTTGAAAATGTTCCTATATCTCTATGGAGAGAAAATAAAAAGATGAGAACAACCTTTGGAGATGTACTCTTTACCCATAAAAATATTTCAGGCCCGGGAATACTCAACTTTTCCAGGTACGTGATGCCGGGGGACACTATAAAAATAAACTTTGTTGGAATAGAAGATATAGAAGGATTTAGAAGAGACTTTATAGAAGATATTCAATCGAATGGAAAATTATTGGTTAAAACTATACTTAGAGAGTATACCCTTCCTAAAAGATTTATTGATAAGCTTCTAGCGATTGTTGGGATTGGTGAGGAGACTACAGGAGCCCATCTTAACAAAAAAAAGAGAAATAAGCTTATAGAGATGCTTACAGGATTTCCTATGATTGTTGAGAAGTTGGGAGGTTTTCATTTGGCTATGGTAACTAAGGGGGGAGTGTCTCTTAAGGAAGTGAGCTCTAAAACCATGGAGTCTAATATTGTAAAAGGATTATATTTTGTAGGAGAAGTTTTGGATATAGATGGAGATACTGGAGGATATAATATACAGGCAGCTTTTTCAACAGGATATGTAGCTGCAAGGAATATAAGGGGGAATTTAAGTGCTCAGAAGATGTAGCTGGCCCGGTGCTGATGAGATTTATATAGATTATCATGATAAGGAGTGGGGAGTACCTGTTCATGACGATAGAAAGCATTTTGAATTTATTATTCTAGACGGTGCCCAAGCAGGACTCAGCTGGATAACAATTCTTAAGAAAAGAAAAAATTATAGGGAAGCTTTTGACAACTTTGATCCTGAAAAGGTTGCAAAATATGATGAAAAAAAGATTAAAGAGTTGATGCAGAACAAGGGAATAGTGAGAAATAAAGGAAAAATAGAAGCTGCTGTTTATAATGCTAAAGCCTTTTTGGAGATACAAAGGGAGTTTGGAAGCTTTGATAAGTACATATGGCAGTTTGTAGGTGGTAAAACAATAAAGAATAGCTGGAAGTCTGAAGCAGAAATACCGACCAAGACCCCTGAATCCGAAGCCATGAGTAAGGATTTGAAGAAGAGGGGTTTTAAGTTTGTAGGACCTACAATTTGCTATGCCTATATGCAGGCGGCAGGAATGGTAAATGACCATATAGTAGACTGCTTTAGATACAATGAAGTATAGAAGAGGAAATAAATGTGTGGAAAAGGTGAAAACTTATGAGAATCAAATTGGGAATTATTGGAGCTCATGATACCGTAAAAAAAATAGTTGAAGTGGCGGAAGAGTTTAACGATAAGGTGGATATTTTTCCACATAGTTATGAATATAAGGAAGAAACTTTGGAACTACTTAATAAATGTCAGGATAAAGTAGATGTAATTATTTTTTCAGGACATGTTCCTTATTTCATAGCCAAGTTTGCAAATGCCATTAAAAAACCAGCTGTATATATACCCAGAGTTGGGACAAGCATCCTTAAAGCTTTTTGGGAAATTAACTCCGATGGAATAGATTGCAGAAGAATAAGTATTGACTCTGTCAAGGAAAATTCAGTAGACGAAATAACGAAAGAGTTGAATATAACCATTGAAAGGCTCTATGTAATATCTTATGAAGAAAATATTAGTTATGATGAACTTGCAGAGCGTCATTATAAACTCTGGAAAGATAATAAAATAAACGCAGCTGTAGTAGGACTTACTAAAACCTATGAAAGATTAAAAAAATTAGGAGTTCCAGTCTATAAGCTTATGCCGACTACTTTCTTAATTAGAGAATATATAAATAAGGCGATATATGAAGCGAGTGTAAAAAAAATCAAGGCAACACAGGTAGCTATTAAGATAGTGAAGATAAAAAATAGGAACTCTAATATGTCGTCAGAATATGAATTCTTAAAAATTAAAAATAAACTGGAAAAGGCTCTTATCGAATATACTAAAAACATATTGGGGTCTGTATTTCCCTTGGGCAGGGATGAATATCTGATATTTGCCACACGGGGAGCAATTGACAATGAATTAAACACTTCAGAATTCCAAAAACATGTAGAAATAGAAGGAGATCTAGGTATTACATTTGCATCTGGTATCGGATACGGAAATACAGTATATAATGCAGAATTTAATGCACGAATTGCACTTGATTATGCCATGAAAAAAGATTATTCCTGTTTGTATGTCGTAGATCAACAAGGAACGATTTCGGGTCCAATTTCTAATGGTAGTGATGAACTATTGACCTATGAGCTTGCTGCTACTGATAAAAAAGTTCAATTAATAGCCGACAAACTAAATATCAGTCCTGCCTACGTTTCAAAGATAATGGCTATTATACAAAAAACTTGTAAAAATACATTCGATGCAGAAGAACTGTCAAATTATTTAGGGGTTAGTACAAGAAGTGCAAGAAGAATATTAAATACTATTGTGGATGGAGGATATGGAGAAGTTATAGCTAAAGAAAGTAAGGCCAAGACGGGAAGGCCTAGACAAATATTTGAGATTAAAATATAGAGCCAAGAGTTAACAAAGTGCCGCAGGCACTGTTATTTTTTTGCAAAAAATAACATAAAAAATTTTCTAAATATTGCATTAATTACAAAAAGATGATAGAATATATGACATACAAACGGTCGTGTCTTAAATATGACCGAAACTTGTCTTAATATCATGCAAAACTAGGAGGTGAAAAATTATAGGTTAAACACAATATTTAGGACCTTTAGTTTATAAGAAGGGAGAAAGAGAAATTTTCACTCTAAAAGTTTAAGGGGGTAAGATGATGGAAGCAACAAAGGGGAAAAAGAAATCATTTTTTTACAGGTTTTTAGATTTTGTTGAAAAGGCTGGCAACAAGCTACCGCATCCATTTACTTTATTTGTATTCTTAACTCTTGGAGTTGTACTTATTTCATTTATAGTAGCTAAGGCAGGTGTTCAAGTTAAGCATCCCGTTAAGGATGAGATGGTTGTTGCCAGAAACCTTCTTAGCAAAGAAGGCATTCAGTATATGTTATTAAATCTAATTAGCAACTTTACCGGTTTCAGACCGCTAGGTTTGGTTTTAACCATGATGATAGGTATTGGACTTGCAGAGCAGACAGGATTAATGTCAGCATTTATGAGAAAGTTTATATTAGGAGCACCAGAGAGACTATTGTTAATGGCAGTGTTCCTAATAGGTATCTGTGGCAACCTTGCATCCGATGCAGCTATTATTATTGTACCGCCCCTTGCAGGAGCAATTTTCTACGGAGCCAAGAAAAATCCCCTTGTAGGTGTTGCAGCAGGGTATGCAGCTGCATGTGCCGGATTTACTGCAAATCTTCTTATAGCGGGAACAGATGCGCTGCTTGCAGGTATTACAGAAGAAGCCGCAAAAATTATAGACCCGAGTATTACGGTATCGCCGACAGTTAACTATTACTTCATGTTTATATCAACACTAGTTCTTACTGTTGTTGGTGCTTGGATTACTACCAAATTTGTAGAAAAGCAAGCTGGAGAATATAAGCCTCAGGGAGAAATAAGTCTAGACGATGTGGAATTCGAAGTATCAGAAGAAGAATCGAAGGGGCTAAAAAGTGCAGGAATTGTAACGTTGATTTATTGGGCAATCATTATATTAGCATTAATTCCACAAACTTCAGCACTTAGAAATGCAGAGGGTGGATTAGTTCCTTCTCCATTTTTAAAAGGTATAGTACCATTTATACTGTTTTGGTTTATCGCAATAGGTATTGCCTATGGTAGAAAAGTAGGTAAGATCAAATCAGAAGCAGATATCCCTAAGCTGATGTCTACTGCCATGAAGGATATGTCAGGATATCGTACTAGTATTTGTTATTGCACAGTTTGTAGGTTATTTTAACTGGACCAATCTTGGACTTATACTTGCCGTAACTCTTGGTGGATTACTTCAGGCCTGGAACTTTACGGGTTTACCAATGATAGTTCTGGTAATACTTTTCACAATGTTTATTAACCTATTTATAGGTAGTGGTTCAGCTAAGTGGGCACTACTGGCCCCTGTGTTTGTCCCTATGTTTATGATGTTGGATTACTCACCAGCCTTTGCACAGTTGGCCTATAGAATTGGTGACTCTACAACAAATGCTATAACGCCACTACTCCCATATTTTCCAATTCTCCTAGGATTTATGAAAAAATATGATGATAATGCGGGTATGGGAACAGCCATTTCCTATACGCTTCCATATAGCATAGGCTTTGGCCTTGTATGGATCGTAATGATAGCAATATGGTTCTTTTTGGGATTACCATTAGGCCCAGGAGCAGGAGTATATATGTAATTTATCTCACTTGATTATAATACTCCAAATGAACTGTAGCCCAGCTAATCCAACGACTGCAACTGCTTTTTATTTCTAACTTGTAGAAGTGAGAGTATTAGAGCAGTCAGTCATCGGATGAAAAAACTCCTATAAAATTGTTCAACTTTTATAATCAAATATATGACTAATATATCTTTAGAGGAGGGGTTTTATCCCTTCCTTAATTTTCGAGGGGGTATGAAAATGTTTGACAAAAAAATTCATAGCATAGTTGATTCAATTGAAGATTGGATAATTAAACAGAGAAGAGATATTCACGAGTATCCCGAACCGAGCAGAAGAGAGTACAGGACATCAGAAAAGGTTGCTGCTGTATTAACAGAACTTGGACTGGAGGTGAAAACCGGATACTATACTACGGGTGTTGTTGGTATTATACGAGGGAAAAAAGAGGGAAAAACTGTGGGACTTAGATTTGACATGGACGCCCTTGAAATGGCGGAAATGACAGACTTGCCTTTCAAATCTAAAAATAAAGGTATAATGCATGCCTGTGGACATGACGGTCATACGGCCATGGGATTAGGTGTAGCAAAGGCTTTAATGCAGATGAAGGATGAGATACATGGTACAATCAAATTAATTTTTCAGCCGGCTGAGGAAGATGCTCCCAATGGAGGAGGAGCGCAGCATATGATAAAGGATGGAGCATTAAAAGATCCTGAAGTAGATTTTATGATTGGTATGCATCTTTGGCCTCATTTAAAGCTAGGTGAAATAGGTACAAAACCAGGGGTGTTAATGGCTGCTTCAGATCCATTCACAGTTGATATCATAGGCAAGGGAGTACATGCATCTCTTCCTAACGAAGGTATAGACCCGATTGTAATTGGATGTCAGATAGTGACTAACATACAAACTATTATAAGTAGAAATATAGACCCCTTCGAACCGGCTGTAGTTTCAATAGGGATATTTAATGGTGGTACAAGATATAATGTCATTCCTGAAAAGGTAAGACTGGAGGGAACGGTAAGAACTTTTCATGATGAAGTAAGGAAAAAAGTTTATAACAGACTTAAAACTATAGTAGAGGATACGGCAAAATCCTTAGGAGGAAAGGCCCGGCTTGACTATAGATTTACCTATCCACCATTGATAAACGATGAAAAAACAGTAGAAATTGCAAAAAGATCCGTTGAGGAAATATTAGGTAAAGATAATTTCGTATCAGTAAAAAGACCTGCACCAGGAGGAGAGGATTTTGCATATTTTGCTAGGGAAGTACCTTCTGTTTATATGCTTTTAGGTTATGCAGAAGAAGGTAAAGAACTTTATCCTCCTCATAATCCCCATTTTGACTTTAATGAAAAAGCCCTTGCCATAGGAACTAAAGTATTTATTCAGACTGCACTGAACTTGGGGAGGTTAGAATAGATGTATGATAAAATTCAAAGCTTTGTAGAAGGAATAGAGGAAAAAATTATAGACTATAGAAGGGATTTTCATAAGTATCCTGAGTCTGGATGGACGGAATTTAGAACTGCATCAATAATTGCAAGGAAGTTAAAGGATTTGGGATATGAAGTAAAGATAGGCAGAGAAGTTATCGATGAAGAAAATAGAATGGGACTCCCTACTGATGAGGTATTGGAAAAAAACTATAAAAGGGCCAAAAGTCAAGGTGCTGATTCGGAGTTTATAGAAGCTGTAAAGGATGGATTTACAGGGGTAGTTGGGATTTTAGATAATGGTGAAGGTCCTACTGTGGCCATGAGATTTGATATAGACGCTGTAGAGGTTTCAGAGAGTAGCTCCCCGGAACATATTCCTTTTAAAGAAGGATTTTCTTCAATTAACGAAAATGTAATGCATGCCTGTGGGCACGATGGTCATGCTGCTATAGGGTTAGGTGTAGCAGAAACATTAATGGAAATAAGAGACAGTTTTAATGGAAAAATAAAATTAATCTTCCAGCCGGCAGAGGAAGGAGTAAGAGGAGGCAAGGCCGTAGTAGCTTCAGGAATACTTGATGATGTTGACTATATCATTGGAGGGCATATAGGGGTTAAGGCCGATGGTTCAGGGGAGCTATATTGCGGAGCAGGTGGATTTTTAGCTACTTCAAAGTTTGATGCATACTTTACAGGAGTTCCTTCCCATGCGGGAGCCAGTCCTGAAAAGGGCAACAATGCTATGCTTGCAGCTGCAACGGCCCTCTTAAACTTAAATGCCATACCTAGGCATAGTGAAGGAGTTACCAGAATAAATGTAGGAAAATTAACCAGCGGAACAGGCAGAAATGTAATTCCAGCCAATGCCCATATGATGATTGAAACAAGGGGTGAAACGTCGGAGCTTAACAATTATATGAGGGAAAAGGCGGAAAAAATTCTAAGGTACTCTGCAGATATGTACGACGTAAAGCTTAGAATAAAACCAATGGGTGGGGCAGAAAGTTCAGATAGCGACGAAGAGCTAATGCAAAGGGTGAAAAAACTAGCACCTCATATAAAAGAGTTTACAAAGATTTTAGAAGATAAAATAAGTATAGGTGGGAGTGAAGATTTTTCATATATGATGAAAAGGGTTCAAGCTAATGGAGGTAAGGCCCTTTACATGCTCTTTGGCAGCAATTTAAAGGCAAGTCATCATCACCATGAGTTTGATTTTAATGAAAGGGATTTGAAAAATGCAGTTAAGATGTTTTCGATTTTAGCTTTCGATATTTTGAAGGTTTCATGATAAAATTTTTTGAACTCAAAATCCATGGACCCATTTAAATAACTAAGTCCATGGATTTTTGTTTTTGTAAAATGATAAAAAACTTTTTTAAAATTGCTTAATTTTTCTTTACAAGATGGATAATATATGATATTCTTTAACTAAAGAAAACGATAATCATTATCAATTATTGTTGATTTGTTTTTATTTCATCTTGAAATAGTTACTTTCCCATAATTCAATATCTCCCCTTCTATCATAAGGCCTATGCAAAATTCTTTTAAAGGATTGCATAGGTCTTATATATTAAGTATACTGGAATATGATAACTTTTGTGGTATAATTATTAATAAATTATTTACTGATGTTAGATGCATTAAAAGGAGGAGTTGTAGAATGAAAAAAATCACTGCATTAATTTTAATAGTAGCTTTATTTACATTAATGTTTACGGGCTGCATCCCAAAAGCACAAACAGAGCAGCCAAAGCCTGAAAAAAAGTTAGAGGATAAATCTGAGAATAAAGAGGACATACCAGAAGAAACTGAAAAAATTGCTCTAAGATCTGTTGTTCTATCAGGCACAACAGCAATGAGTATGGCCAAAATTTTAAAGGAAAAACCGGCTATATTTAAAAGTGAAATTGAACATGAAATAATAAAGGCTCCAGATTTGATGGCAGCTAAGATTATATCAGGGGAGGCTGACTTTGCAGTAATACCTACTAACCTTGCTGCGAAGCTATACAATAAAGGTGTACCCTATAAATTAGCTGCTTCAACTGTATGGGGAGTACTATATGTAACTAGTAGTGAAAATATTGACGGTTGGGAAGGTTTAAAGGGTAAAGAAATATATACCATAGGTAAGGGATTAACTCCTGACATATTATTCAGATATCTTCTTAAAGAAAATGGACTTGACCCGGAAAAGGATGTAAAATTGATTTACTTGCCTTCTCCACAGGAATTAGCACAAACCTTGATTTCAGAAAAGGGTAAAGTGGGCATAGTACCAGAGCCTATGCTTACAGCAGTACTTATGAAGAATCAAAATTTCAATATCTACATAGACCTTCAGGAGGAGTGGAAAAAAACCACAGGTATAGACAGTTATCCACAGACTTCACTTATAATAAAAAATGAAATAATAGAAAAATATCCAAATATAATAGATGAATTTCTCACAAAATATGAAGAAAGTATAAACTGGGTAAATGAAAATAAAGCTGATGCAGGAGAAGTTATAGAAACTTTAAATATTGGACTTAAGGCAAAAATTGCCGAAAAATCAATTCCAGGAAGCAACTTGAAATATGTAGATGCTCAAGAAGCCAGACCTGCTGTTGAAAAGTTCTTAAAGGTACTTATGGACTTTTCAGCTGATTCAATAGGAGGAAAGCTTCCAGATGAAAATTTCTACCTACAAAGATAAACTCTATGCAATCCTTTCCATAGTATTCTTAATAATACTATGGAAAGGTTTATCTATTTTTATTGGATGGGAGATTATTTTACCAACCCCTGAGGTAACCTTGAAAAAACTGATAGAAATTATGAAAAGTGAATCATTTTTTATAGCAGTATACAATACTGTAATGAGGAGTTTGATTGGTTTTTTTATAGCCCTGTTTTTGGCTGCTGTTATTGGGACACTTGCAGGAATCTTTAAACCGATGTATTATCTATTTAGTCCGTTAATGAACATCATAAAAGCTACTCCTACTATTGCTATTATTCTTTTGGCCCTTATATGGCTTGGATCAGAGGGTACACCTATTTTAGTAGGCTTTCTTATTATATTTCCTATTTTATACTCAAACATCGTAGAAGGCATACATAACGTAGATTCTGACCTTATAGTAATGGCAACTATGTATAAGGTTAAAAGATGGAGAATCATTAAGGAACTGTATTTTCCCTCCATATTATCATATCTGATGGCAGGGGCATCAACTGCCCTGGGATTGAATCTAAAGGTAGTGATTGCAGCTGAAGTGCTTAGTCAATCTGCAGTATCCATAGGTGAAGGGATGCAGTTTGAGAAGATAGCCTTAAACACGGCAGGGGTATTTTCATGGACAATTGTGGCTATCATAATCTCTTCACTTTTTGATTATTCATTGAAGGGCCTTCACAAGAAAATGGAAAAGTGGAAGTGAAAATATGAGCTATAAAATAAGTAATATTCATAAAAAATTTGGACAGCTTTATGTATTAAAGAACTTGACAATGGAAGTGAATGAAAAAAGGATTATTTCCATCCTAGGACCTTCAGGATGCGGTAAAACTACTCTGTTGAATATAATATCCGGTATGATAAAACCGGATAAGGGAGAGATGATTGGGTTTAATAATAAAAGAATCAGCTATTTATTTCAGGAACCAAGGCTGATGAAGTGGAAAACAGTAGAGGAAAACATTGATTTTGTATTAAAGGATAAGATGTCTAAAGAAAAAAGAAGGGAAACAATAAAAAAGTATTTAGATATAGTGGATCTGTGGGAGTATAGAAACTTTTACCCAAATAGGTTAAGTGGAGGCATGAAGCAGAGAGTGGCCATAGCCAGGGCTTTTGCCTATCCTTCTGATATACTTTTAATGGATGAACCCTTTAAATCATTAGATCTCGAATTAAAGCTGGGACTGATAAATTGCTTTATAGACCTTTGGGAAATAGATCACCGTACCGTCTTCTTCGTTACCCATGATGTTCATGCAGCATTAATACTGGGAGATGAAATATATATACTAAGTCAAAAACCCACAAAGGTAAAGGAAAAAATAATAAATGAGATTCCCCACAAAGATAGAAGCCTGAAAAATAAATATATAATTTCACTTGAAGAAAAGCTATATAAGATGTTTTCCAGGTTTTAACTAAGGTTACTTACTCAGCTAGTTTCTTATAAATATCCTTCAATAATCCTCTTCAGGCTCCGTAGAAGACCTGTTTTAATAAAAAAAATTAGAGATAAAAACAGCTCTTCAAAGTCGCTTCAGAGAAAACATTGAAGGATATTTAAAGCCATACTGTTTGTTAGATTTACTAGCACAAGAGATTAAGTTTTTAATTATAGAAGAGCCTCACATTTATAAATGTGGGGCTTAAATATATTAGTCAATTAACGAGACAGTTTAATCTTGACAAACAAGTGACATATTTGCTAAAATATAGATGAAAATGATAATTATTATCAAATAAAAGGAGAGGTTTTAATGAGTGTTGTTATTGTTGGAGGACATGAAAGAATGGAAAGAATATATAAAGATACAGGTAAAAAGCATGGATGTAAGGTAAAGGTTTTTACTAAGATGGAAAGAGATTTTCACAAGCGTATAGGTAATCCGGACTACATATTGATGTTTACTGACGTTACGTCCCATAAACTGGTTAACACGGCTCTTAAAATATCTAAGAAAAAGAACATACCTAACCTAAGACTTCATAACAGCAGTCTTCAGACATTGGAAAAAGCATTGGAGCAGGTAAAAGGCTTGAATGTGAAATTATCAGATGTTAGAGATCTAGAAGAAGCTATTTTAAGATATTGGTACTAAAAAAGTTAATAGAGCTGAATCATAAAATTTTAAATTCTTAGGTCTAGTGACTTAGGAATTTTTATTTTCGAAATTATGAAAGATATTGAAGAAATTATTGAAATATTGACGAAATATAAAGAATAGAATATAATGCAAAAATAAATAATTATTAGTTTAGAGCAAGAGTGAAAGGGTTAATATTAAACTATAGTCCTTGTATATAAACGATTGGATTGAAGAGAGGAGTATTAACTGTGAAGAGAAAAATTTTCAGTATTTTTCTAGTTATGATAATGTTAGTTGCTGGAGCCTGTAGTATACAACAAAGACCTCAGACTAGTGCTGAAGAAAGAGATGGCAAATTATTGGTCTATGCAAGTATATATCCTATGTACGATTTTGCCCAGAAAATAGGTGGTGATAAGATAGATTTGAGAATGATGGTGCCACCGGGAGCGGAGCCCCACGATTGGGAACCAACTGCAAAGCTCATGGCTCAGATGGAGAAGGCAGATGTATTTATATATAATGGAGTAAATATGGAAATGTGGGCTGACAAGCTTGTAAAGTCTATAAGTAGTGAAAAGTTGAAAGTTGTTGAAGCCTCTAGTGGAGTAAGTCTGATTAAGCTTGAAGACCATGAAGAAGGGGAATATGGTAAGCATGAAGGAGAAGAAGATAACCATGGTGATTATGACCCCCATGTTTGGCTTGACCCCATGAGGGCTTTAAAGCAGGCTGAAAATATTAAAAATGCCTTTGTTGCCGCTGATGAAGAGAACATGGAATTTTATGAAAGTAATTTCAATGAATTTGCAAACAAGTTAAGAGAATTGGATCAAAAATACAGAGAAGAATTAAAGGACAGGAAACTAAATGAAATAGTGGTTGCCCATGCTGCTTTCGGATATTTGGCTGACAGATACGGCCTTGAGCAAATAAGCGTTTCGGGGCTAACTCCCCAGGAGGAACCTAGTGCAGCTAAGATGGCTCAAATAACAGAGCTTGTAAGGGAGCATGGAATAAAATATATATTCTTTGAGACCCTGACAAGTCCCAAGCTGGCTAAGGTTATAGCTAATGAAACAGGAGCTAAGACAGCTGTTCTCAATCCTGTTGGAGGATTGACCAAGGATGAAATAGAGGAAGGAAAAGGATATATATCCATTATGGAAGATAATCTGGAAATTCTTAAGAAAGCATTATACTAGAACATATAAAGGACTTCAATACTATATTATGGTAATGAGTTCTTTTCTTTTTACTTCCATTTTTAGGGTCTTTCCTAGTGTTCGTCACCCGTTAACTGTCACCTATTTATTATGAGCGGTCAGCAGTTAGCTGTTAGCCTTTTTAATATTTAACTGGTAAAAGTTTGTAATTTCTTGCATCCCTTGAATTTACTTTGTTTTATACCTGCAATTTTTTTCAAAAAATGTTTAATAAAATGGAACCCAAAGTGTAATCACTTTGGGGGTTGTTGTTTTTTGTAAACAGCTGCTTTTTTATTCGTAACTAATAATTTCATCATGAATAAATTCGTTGTCTTCCAGGTGGTTATTGTTACGATCATCATAAATAACAAAGAAAAGCACATCAAAAAATAATGCAGAAATAGCCTTGATTATTGAAACAATAATTGCAAATACTCCCATTGCACCTAAATTAAAGGAGGAAAAGGGCATATTAAAATTCAAAAATCCGCCAAAATTTATTGTATTGTTTGGACGTCTATTGTTCACATTGTTATTTCCAGTAAATATTCCCTTGATTATATTTACTATCAAAATAAACCAGAAATGCTTTTTAACAAAGGAGAAGCTTTTACCAATAGATTCAGTGGACTTGCAGTCTTCATAGACTAGGATAGTCTGCCAAAAGCTTATAAAAAAACCTAAGATTACTAGGGGAACTATTAAAATGATAAGTAAAAATGCCCTAGATCCCAATCCCATAGCAATAGGTATTATTATCAAACCAGCTAATATTAATGAGCCAAAAATGATAAGATGGCCTAAAAATAATTTTCCGGTATATTTTTTTACACCGATTTTGAAATCGTCCATATCAGTTTGTCCGTTTATAACTACCTGTTTAATCATGTTAAATTTTCCTGCTGAGATAAGTAGTTGAAGTACAGCAATGGTAATGACCATTAGTATAAGTATTATTATATTGGGGCCTAGCATGTTTTTGGGAAATGTAAAGCTCATGGAGTACATGCCAAAGAAAACAAGGGCCATAGGTATAAGCATGACTAAGAAGCTTAGTAAAATAGGAACAAATAATATTGGATTATCTGAGATAGATCTGAAACTTTTCTTGAAATAAATTCCAAAGTTTTCAAACATAAATATCCTCCTAAATAAAAATTGAACTATTCAGTGGGAGTTTTTGTTTCCTACTAAATTATTGTGAAACTTAATCTAACTACCTTATTCTAATATATATCATTATTATATTTAAAAAAATTAAAAAGATATATAATAGAACAAATAATTTAATAAATTTGTAATATTTATAAGCGGCGGTATTTATAATTTGTAAAAAAGTCTCTGAAAATTCGTAGATTTTTGAGCACATATAGTAACAAATATTTTTTGACGTCTTGGTTGATTTGGAACTTGAAATCTAAAAAGCCAAAAAGTTAAAAAAAAAGATGTAACTTTTATATGTTTGGACTGTAAAGTTAAAGAAGATATACCAAAAAATATAGTAGATTCCTTATTTATCTTGACTTTCATAAAGGATCATACTTGCATACAAAAATGTTATTATTTACAACTTAATCATATCAACAAAAAGTTGAAAATTCTGTGGGTTCAGTGGCAGAAAGTGAAAATAAACAGCATTTATAATCAATTATAGAAGCAGGAAATTTTAAAGATAGCGTCGAAATATTCCATTAACATATTAAAATTTTATGTAACGTGAATGCAGAATATGAGCATGTGGCAATATAATGGTGTTGTTAGATACAAATATAGATAGAAAGGAAATAATTATGAGCATAACTATTAAGGACATAGCAAAAATTGCAGGTGTTTCTCATTCAACAGTATCTAGAGCCCTAAATGATTCTAACCTCATAAATGAAGAAACTAAAAAAAGGATTCTAGATATTGCCAATCAATTAAACTACTCTCCTAATACCAGTGCTAGAAATCTAGTACTATCTAAATCCTACAATATAGGTGTGTTTTTTTCTAGTATTCATTATGGAACTTCACCATATTTTTTTCATAATGTAATTAGAACTATTAATGAGAAGATGAATGACAAATATAATATCATAGTTAATGGGATAGATATATATACTCAAAAACACCAATCCATAAATCCAAAAAATTTTGATGGCATTATTGTTGTTAGCCAAAGAAAACAAGATGATATATTTATAAAGGAGGTTTTAGAAAAAAAAATTCCTATAGTAGTATTAAACAGGGAAATTAAAGAATTTCAAATAAATAATATATTTTCAAATGAAGCAGAAGGTGTCTATAAAGGTATAAATTATTTAATTGAAAGAGGACATGAAAATATTGCTGTAATAGAAGGTAGAGAAGATTTTGAATCTACTAAAGTAAGGAGAAGTGCGTATTTGAAAGCCTTTCGTGAAAAAAATATAAAAATTAATCAAGAATACATCTTAAAGGGTGATTATGGAATAGAAAGTGGATATAAAGCTGGAAAGAAAATTATATCCCTTTCTAAAAAGATAAGTGCACTCTTTGCATTTAATGATGACATGGCAATTGGAGCTATGAAAGCTTTTTCTGAAGAAGGACTTAAAATTCCTGAAGATATTTCTATTCTAGGATTTGATGGTAGTATCTCATCGAAATATACTAATCCCTCTCTTACAACCATTAAAAGACCCATCCAAGACATATGTAGTTATGGTGTTGAGATATTAATTGACATTATTGAAAATAAAAATAATAAATTAAACAAAAAGTGTTTCGAAACATGTATTATTGAAAGAAATTCAGTTTTAGAATCTATAAAATAGCTATCAGTAATGATATTAGATTATATCCTATGGGAGAGCTATTTTCTTAAACAATATATTATAACCAATTTAGTGATTTATATACTATAGATTAATTAAATTATTTAAAAAAATCAAAAAATGCTTGAAAACGTATTCAAAATGAGTGTATAATATAAATGTCAATGCACACGTGTGCATAAAAATTTTAATACGCTTTAGCTATTAAATAGTGTCTTTAATTTAACATTTAATGTTAAATTAATAACAAATAAAAGGCACTGATTTAATAAATGGCAATAATTTTAAACATTGCCTAAAATCAAAGATATTAAAGGATACGGAGGGATTAAAATGAAAAAAACATTGTCGTTACTATTGGTTCTTGTAATTTCTTTAGGTCTAGTGGCCTGTGGAAGTGAAACTACTGGAAATGGCGGAGAAAAAACAGAAGAAGCAAAACAAGTAACATTAAAATTAGCGCACAACTTGAATGAGCAACATACTGTTCATCTGGCTTTAACAGAGTTTGCAAGATTAGCAGAAGAAAAATCAAATGGTCAAATCAAGGTTCAAATTTATCCTAATGGACAATTAGGTTCAGAATCACAAGTTTTAGAACAGCTTCAAGCTGGAGCAGTTGCTATGACAAAGGTATCTGCTGCTGCATTAACTACATACTCTGAAGGATATAATGCCTTTACATTACCGTATGTTTTTGCAGATGAAGACCATTATTTTAGAAGTATGGAGTCTGAAGCAGTACAAAATCTATACAACTCAACAACAGACAAAGGGTTTTTAGGACTTACATTCTATAACTCTGGAGCTCGTTCATTCTATACAGTTGATAAACCAATATTAACTCCAGCAGACTTAAAGGGTGTAAAGATTCGTGTTATGGGATTTCAATCTCAAACAGATATGGTTGAAGCACTAGGTGGAACTCCTGTTGGTATGCCATATGGTGATGTTTATACATCTTTACAGTCAGGTGTTATAGATGGCGCTGAAAGTAATGAAACAGCACTTACAAATGGTAAGCATGGTGAGGTTGCAAAGCATTTTTCATATGATGAGCATACAAGAATTCCAGATATTCTTGTAATAAGCTCAAAGGTATGGAATTCTCTTACTGATGAGCAGAAGGATATCATTAAGGAAGCTGCAGTAGAATCAACTGAATATCACAAGTCATTATGGACTAAGGCTATTGCAGAAGCTAAAAAAGAAGCTAGCGAAGAAATGGGAGTAACCTTTTATGAAGTAGATAAAACTCCGTTTAGAAAAGCAGTTGAACCAATGCTAGAAGAATATGAAAACAAGTATCCAGAGGTTAAGAAATTACTAGAAGCTTTTAAAGAGTTAGAATAATACGAATCCTAGCTTATGCTAGGATTTTTAATTAAAGAAAAATGTGGGAAATTATGTTATATCTAAAAATTACCAAAATAAGAGACCTAATTAGTTTATGTGGCATTTGGAATTTTAAGCCTGATTACGAAAAAAAGGATTAAAAGAAAAGTGGTATAAAGATGGTTTGAAGAAATATCAATACATGCCAGTACTAGCTAGCTACAACGATATTACCACAGAAAGTAAGTTAAGAGATTTTGTTGGGGAGGTTTGGTACGAAAAAAGCGTTATAGTGCCAGAGGAATGGAAGAACAAAAAGCTTTTCATTAGAGTTGGCAGTGCCAGTCATAGTTCTAAAATATGGCTATGAATATTAGGGATTTCAATCTACTTAAATAGATAAATGCAAATTCCTTTAGAACATTCCATTATCCTTATTCTGAGGAAATTTTAGATTTAGCAGATAAATATGGATTTGTCGTAATTGATGAAGTGCCTGCTATCGGTATGCTAGGGCAAGCAGTACCAGCAGTTGGAGAACTTGATGGAGTATTTAGAGAAGATAAAATAAATGATGCTACTTTAAAGGAGCATATAAGAATAACTAAGGAGTTAATAGCAAGGGATAAAAATCATCCATCTGTAGTAATGTGGTCATTGGCAAATGAAGCTTCTACCACAGAGGCAAAGGCTGGTGAGTTTTTTAAAAAACTTGTTGAAAAAACTAGAGAAATGGATGATAGACCTCTATTAAATGTTAATCTAATGCTCATTGAACCAGGAAAATGTAATGTTTCTAAATTATTTGATGTAATAAGACTTAATTTATATTTTGGATGGTATTCAGAAAGAGGAGATATTAGCTCAGGTTCAAAACGACTTAAGAAGTGGCTTGAACAGTGGTATGAAATAGAGAAAAAGCCCATAATTATGACTGAATATGGTTACGATACTATACCAGGAATTCACAAACTGCCATCGATAATGTTCAGTGAGGAATTTCAAGTAGAGTTTTTAAAGGCATATCATGATGTTTATGACCAACTACCCTTTATTATTGGAGAACAGGTTTGGAACTTTGCTGATTTCATGACAGGACAGGATGTAGTGAGGATAGATGGAAATAAAAAGGTGTGTTCACAAGACAAAGACAGCCCAAAATGGCTGCCTATTATTTAAAGAATAGATGGGAAAAAATTAGTAATTATTTTACTAAGTAATGGAGATCAAGGAGGTTAGAATATGGAAGGTTTAAAGAGGATGATGAATGTGGTTTTAGCTTATATAACAGCATTTTTTTTAATAATTATGACAGTCTTAGTTGTTTGGCAGGTTTTTACTAGATATATACTAAACGACCCAAGTATATTTACTGAAGAATTAGTAAGGTTTATCTTAATATGGACCTCATTTTTAGGTGCTGCTTATGCATTTGGTACGAGACAACATATGGCATTAGTATTTTTAAAGGAAGGATTATCTGGATCCAGTAAAAAGGTATTAATGGTGTTTATTGATTTTGTTATCTTAGCCTTTGCTATATTGATTCTAATAAAAGGTGGATATAATCTTGCATCTAATGTTATGAGTATAAAGACGCCTATATTAGGAATTTCAAAGGGATTAGTATATATGATAGGACCGATTTCAGGTGTGATTATTGTGATTTATCAAATTATGAATATTGTAGAAGATTTTGAAATGATAGAGAACAAATAAAAATGGTTGAAAGGGAGTGTAAAAAATGTCTATAGCTTTAAAGGCCGCACTTATATTATTTGCTTCTTTTCTAGTACAACTAGGAATTGGAGTGCCTATTTCAATTAGTATAGGAACTTCAACGATAATTACTGCACTTACTTCATTGCCTATGGATATTGGAATATTTACTGCTGCACAAAAGATGATAAGCGGAACAGATAGCTTTTCTTTATTGGCTGTGCCTTTATTTGTACTTTCTGGAAACATAATGAACAATGGTGGCATAGCCAAGAGACTTGTAAATTTTGCAAAAGTTATAGGTGGCAGGCTTCCAGGAGCGTTAGCCCATGCAAACATACTAGGTAATATGTTATTTGGATCCTTATCTGGGTCTGCAGTTGCTGCAGCGGCTGCCATAGGAGGTACTATGGCACCTATTCAAGAAAAGGAAGGATATGATCCTTCATATTCTGCAGCTGTAAATATTGCTTCATCACCTACAGGAATGCTTATTCCACCAAGCGGAGTTTTAATTCTTTATTCCTTGGTTGCAGGTGGGGTTTCTATTTCAGCTCTTTTTGTTGCTGGATACATACCAGGTATAATAATGGGATTGGCATCAATGATTGTTGCTTACGTTTATGCTAAGAAAAATAATTATCCTGTTTCTGAAAAATTTACCTTTAGTGAAGGACTTAAGGTTTTCTTAGATGCAATACCAAGTCTCATGCTCATAGTAATAGTTATTGGAGGTATTGTATTTGGAGCATTTACAGCTACTGAAGGAGCAGGTATTGCAGTTGTTTATACATTATTGTTATCTCTATTCTACAAATCATTGGATTTAAAATCGGTAAAGGACATACTCATTAAAACTGCTGTTACAACAGGGGTAATTATGTTTTTAGTTGCAGCATCCTCAGCTATGTCCTGGATTATGGCATATACAGGAATACCTCAAGCTATAAGTAGCGCCATAATGTCTATATCCGACAATCCAATAGTAATATTATTTATTATGAATATTACATTATTGATAGTCGGTACGTTTATGGATTTAACTCCAGCAGTATTAATTTTTACTCCAATATTTTTACCAATAGCTACAAATTTAGGAATGCACCCAGTACACTTTGGGATAGTTTTAGTATTTAATCTTTGTATAGGTATAATGACACCGCCAGTTGGAAGCGTTTTATTTGTGGGATGTAGCGTTTCTAATGTTTCAATAGAAAAGGTAATTAAACCATTACTACCTTTCTTTGCAGCATTAATAGCAGCACTATTCCTTGTAACCTATGTTCCAGCACTTAGCTTATTTTTACCAAAGCTATTTAACTTAATATAGTGATAGGGAGGAGCAAAATATGATTTTAAATAAATATCTCTTTACATTTGTAAAGGAAGAAAATAATGTTTTAGATTTTAAATTAAATGAATCAAATGTATTTGTAAAAGTTTTTGTACTAGAGGAAGACATTATACGTGTACTATTTATAGATGAAAAGTTAAGCCTAGATAAAACTTGGCTTGTGGCTCCAGGAATGGATGATATTCCCTACGAAGGAAGGAATAGACTAGACATAAGTCCTTTCACACTTCCTAACTTTGAATATAATCAGGGGGAAGAAACATTCATTATAGAAACTAAGAAAATAAAGGCCGTTATTAATTTAAATGGATTTAAGATAAGCTGGTTTGCTAAGAAAGATGGTGAATGGATTAATATTGCTAATGATAGAAAAACTCAAAGTTATAACTTGAAAGAAAGTTTAGGCAAGGGAGTATTTCATTATTTAGAAAGAAGACTTGAAGAGCAATACTTTGGTTTAGGAGAAAAATCAGGAAAAATAGATAGATATGGAAGAAGATACAGGATGCTAAGTGTCGATCCTATGGGTTATGATGCAGAAACTACTGATCCTCTATATAAGCATATACCATTTTACATTACTAGAAATAGTGATAATGCTTGCTCCTACGGACTATTTTACGACAACCTATCAACTTCAATTTTTGAAATGGGTTCAGAGCTAGATAATTATCATGGATACTACAGATATTACCAAGCCGAAGCAGGAGATTTAGATTATTATATGATTCTTGGCCCAAGCATCAAAGATGTAGTAGAAAAGTTTTCTTGGCTTACTGGTAAAACAATATTCCAGCCGAAATGGTGTATTGGATATTCTGGTTCTACTATGAGCTATACAGATGCTGAAAATGCACAAGAACAACTTCAAAACTTTATTAAGGACTGTAAAAAGCATGATATACCTTGTGATTCATTTCAGTTATCATCTGGATATACTTCAATAGGAAATAAAAGATATGTTTTCAATTGGAATAGATCTAAAATACCAACACCAAAAGAAATGACGAAAAGTTTTCATGAAAATGGTTTAAAGCTTTGTGCAAATATAAAGCCATGTTTACTACTTGATCATCCTAGATTTGATGAGCTTAAGTCAGAAAATATGTTTATAATGAATAAGGATAAAACAAGTCCGGAAATTGTACAATTTTGGGATGATTTAGGAGCATATCTGGACTTTACTAATCCTAAAACAATTGAGTGGTGGAAGAAAAATGTTAAGGAGCAATTACTTGAATACGGCATTGATTCAACATGGAATGACAACAATGAGTATGAAATATGGGATGGAGAAGCAAAGGCCAATGGATTTGGAAAAGATATAGATATCTCTCTGATTAGACCACTGCAACCCTTACTAATGATGAAGGCATCCTACGATGCACAAAAAGAGTTTGCACCAAATATTAGACCATATCTTATATCACGTTCAGGATGTCCGGGTATGCAAAGATATGTACAGACATGGTCAGGAGATAATAGAACTAGCTGGAAGACAATAAAATATAATATAAAAATGGGAATAGGGCTTAGTTTGTCAGGTGTATATAACTTCGGCCATGATGTAGGTGGATTTGCAGGACCAGCACCAGAACCTGAAATGTTTGTAAGATGGGTTCAAAATGGTATATTCCACCCAAGATTTACTATTCATTCATGGAATGATGATGCAACTGTAAACGAGCCTTGGATGTATCCAGAAATTACAAAATATATAAGAAAGCTGATTAAATTTAGAACTAAAATAACTCCTTATATATATAACCTTCTTTACAGAGCCCATAAGAATTATGAACCTATGGTTAGACCAACCTTCTACAACTTTGAAGATGATAAAAATACCTTTAAGGAAAATGATGACTTTATGTTAGGTGAAAGTCTTCTTGTGGCTTCCGTTGTTGAAGAAGGAAAATATGAAAGAGAAGTTTACTTACCAAATACTGAGCTTGGATGGTATGATTTCAACACTGAAAAATGGTATGAAGGTGGCCAGACAGTTACTATTCCCGCACCATTAGACTATACACCATTATTAGTAAAGGGTGGATCAATTATACCGATAAATGATGCAGAAATAACCTTTGAGACTAAAGAAAAGGATGAGAGAGGATTTATGCTGTTTCCCCATAGAGAAAATGGTAGTACTTCATTTGAATTATATGAAGATGATGGATTAACAATGGATTATCTAAAAGGATATTTTACCAAAGTAAAAGTTAAAATGGATACTACAGAAGACGAAATTAATGTGACAATTACAAAGAAAGGAAAGTATGAGCTTCCATATAAGGAAGTGCGAGTTTATTTACCAAAGCATGAATTAAGAAAAGTAATAATAAATGGAAAAGAGTTTACAGCAAATAATGAAAATGTACACACAATAAGAATCTAATTATAGATTTATCAAAGGATGGATTTACATGAGCACATTTATTAATGAAAACTTTTTACTTAACAATGAAACTGCTATTGAGTTGTATAATGAGTATGCAAAGGATATGCCTATATATGATTACCACTGTCATTTAAGTCCTAAAGAAATATGGGAAGATAAGAGATTCGATAATATAACACAGTTATGGTTATATGGTGATCATTATAAATGGAGAGCCATGAGAATTAATGGAATAATAGAGGATTATATAACTGGAGATAAAGGGGACTACGATAAGTTCTTAGCTTGGGCAAAAACTATACCTAATTGTATAGGAAATCCCCTTTATCACTGGACACAGCTTGAGCTTAAAAGATATTTCAATATAGATGAACTATTAAACGAAGATACTGCTCCAGTAATATGGCAAAAGTGTAATGAAGTATTACAAAACAAAGAATTTAGTGCAAGAAGACTTATAAATAGATCAAATGTAAAGATGATAGGAACTACAGACGATCCAATTGATTCATTGGATTATCATAAAAAAATCAGGAAAGAAGGACAGCTTGAAGCTAAAGTGCTTCCAACCTTTAGGCCAGATAAGGCATTGGAAATAAATAAAGAAGGTTTTTCAAACTGGATAAAAAGGTTATCGGAAGTTACAGGTATATCTATTAAAAGGTATAAGGATTTGTTAGATGCTCTTAAGGATAGGGTAAATTACTTTAATCAAGAGGGTTGCCGGATGTCAGATCACAGTTTGAGTTATGTTCCTTATGCTGAGGCCTCTGAAACAGAATTAGAAGAAATATTTAAAAAAGCTATGGTTTCAGAAAAAGTCAGTCCACAGGAAGAAAATAAATATAAAACCTATACACTAATATTTTTAGGGAAGTTATATCATTCCCTAGGATGGGTAATGCAGCTACATATTGGAGCTATGAGAAATAATAATACTAGAATGTTTAACATTTTAGGAGGAGATGCAGGATTTGATTCAATAAATGATTGCAATATAGCAGTGCCATTATCAAGGCTTTTAGATGCATTAGATAGGGAAAACTCTCTGCCAAAAACCATACTATATAATTTAAACCCCAAAGATAATTATGTAATAGCCACAATGCTAGGAAACTTTCAAGGCGATGGTATTCCTGGAAAAATACAGTTTGGCTCTGGCTGGTGGTTCAATGATCAAAAAGATGGGATGATAAGACAAATGACTGACTTAGCTAACTTAGGTCTTTTAAGTCACTTTGTTGGAATGCTTACGGACTCAAGAAGTTTCTTATCCTATACTAGACATGAGTACTTTAGAAGATTACTATGTAGTCTTCTAGGAGAGTGGGCTGAAAAGGGAGAAGTACCAAAGGATATTAATTTATTAGGAAATATGGTGAAGAATATATCCTATAATAACGCAGTAAAATATTTTAGTATAGATATATAGTTAAATATATGAGGAGGGATAAGTATGAAGATGACCTTTAGATGGTATGGTGACGATGATCCAGTAACTCTAGAAAAAATTCGTCAAATACCAGGAATGGTTGGAATTGTTTCAGCAATATATGATATTCCAGTAGGAGAAGCATGGCCATTAGAAAAGATTATGGAGCTTAAGGGAAAAATTGAAGCTCATGGATTAACGCTAGAGGTAATAGAAAGTGTACCAGTCCACGAAGATATAAAGCTAGGGCTACCCACAAGGGATAAATACATTGATAACTATAAAAAAACTATAGAGAATTTAGGCAAGGCAGGTGTAAAGGTAGTGTGCTACAACTTTATGCCTGTATTTGACTGGACTAGGTCAGAATTAGATCATAGACTAGATGATGGTTCCACTGCATTAATATATGATAGGGAAACAGTGGAAAAAATGAATCCATTAAGTGGAGAGTTAAATCTTCCTGGTTGGGATACTAGCTATGAGGAGAATGAATTAGAGGATTTACTGAAACAATATAATAATCTAAGTGAAGAAGGATTATGGAATAACCTTGAATACTTTTTAAAGGAAATCATTCCTGTAGCAGAGGAATCCAATGTAAAAATGGCAATTCATCCTGATGATCCGCCATGGTCAATTTTTGGGTTGCCAAGGATAATTACAAGTGAAGAAAATTTAGAAAGATTTTTAAAGCTTGTTGATAATAGTTATAATGGTTTAACATTATGTAGTGGTTCATTAGGAGTATCAAAGGATAATGATATACCAAGAATAGTAAGAAAATTTGGCAAGAGAATTCATTTTGCCCACATGAGAAATGTAAAAATAACTGAAGATAAATCCTTTGAAGAGGCAGCTCATCCATCCAAGTATGGATCCCTTGATATGGTAGAAATACTAAGGGCATATCATGAAGTAGGATTTGATGGACCAATGAGACCAGACCATGGAAGAATGATATGGGGTGAAACAGGAAAACCAGGATATGGTTTATTTGATAGAGCATTAGGTGCGACCTATTTATATGGTATTTGGGAGACGCTAGTGAAAACAAAAAAGTAGATTTTAGAATAGGAGGACTAAAATGAAATTACCTTTTAATATAGATTTAAGTAATAAAGTAACAGTAGTAACAGGTGGAGGGGGAGTTCTTTGTAGTTCATTTGCAAAGGCCTTAGGGAAATGTGGGGCCAAGATAGCTGTTCTTGACTTAAGAAAGGAAAGCGCTGATAAAGTAGCTGAGGAAATCAATAAAGAAGGTGGCATTGCCATAGGGGTAGAGGCTAATGTACTTGAAATAGAAAGCTTGAAAAAAGCACGAGATATAGTAAATGAAGAACTTGGAACATGTGATGTTTTAATAAATGGTGCCGGAGGAAATCATCCTAAGGGAACTACAAGTAAAGAATATTTATTTAAAGAGGATATTAAAAATATTGATAAAGATACGATTACATTTTTTGATTTAGATCCTAAAGGGATAGAGTTTGTATTTAATCTTAATTTCCTTGGTACTCTATTACCTAGTCAGGTATTTTCAAGGGATATGATAGATAAAGATGGTGCTACTATAATCAATATATCATCTATGAATGCATATGCACCATTAACAAAGATACCTGCATATAGTGGAGCAAAGGCTGCTGTATCAAATTTCACTCAGTGGCTTGCAGTGCATATGTCTAAAGTAGGTATTAGAGTCAATGCAATAGCACCAGGATTCTTTCTAACAAATCAAAATAGATCATTATTGACAAATGAAGACGGATCCTATACAGAAAGAGCACGTAAGATACTTAGTCAAACACCAGTGGGGCGATTTGGGGATACAGATGAATTAATAGGTACATTATTATGGTTAGTACATAATGATGCTTCTAGCTTTGTAAATGGCGCAATTATCCCTGTAGATGGTGGCTTTAGTGCATATTCAGGTGTATAAATTAAGGTGTAATATATTTTTATATAAAAATTACATCTCCTTCATAATTTCTCCACAATGAATTTGTATAATTGATTTAACAAAATAAATTATTAAAAAAGGAGATGTTAAGAAATGAAAAAGAAAACAATCATCACATTAACATTAGGTGCTTTTATAGCCCTAGGTAGTATTGGCGGAGTATTTGCTGCTGAAGTCGATAACACTACAGTAAGTCAAACATTTGCCAGAGGAAATGGATTAAGAATGTACACTAATGCAAGCTCTGTAGAAGAACTTTTAAAGCAAAAAGTTGATTTAATTGATCAAATGGTTAAGGATGGAAGATTAACTGAAGAAGCTGCTGAAAACTATAAAAAATTAATAACTGAGAGAATGGAAAACTGTACAACAATTGGTGAAAACAGAAACTCTAATGAAAGACTAGGAATTGGATTTGGCAGAGGTATGGGTTTATGAAACAATCAAGGACAAGGAATGGGAAAAGGTTTAGGTCTTAGAAGAAACTTCTCTAGCAATAACTAATCTCTAATATAAAAAAATACCTTTGTTATAAAATGGACCCCAAAGTGTAATCACTTTGGGGGTTGTTGTTTTTTGTAAACAGCTGCTTTTTTATTCGTAACTAATAATTTCATCATGAATAAATTTGTTGTCTTCCAGGTGTTTATACATCAAAAAATAATGCAGAAATAGCCTTGATTATTGAAATCTTCTACGGAGCCTGAAGAGGATTATTGAAGGATATCTATAAGGAACTAGTGAGGCAAGTTAAATTATTCTACCTATTAAATTAAGGGGTATGTCAAATTCATCTTTAATTCTACCATTACTTATAATAATTATACATGTAGAAGGCCCTGCAGATTTATTTATGTCTACTTTGGCATTTTCAATAAGACTTATTTTTAAATTTCCACTATTCATTAACTTATTCAACTCACCTCTTATACCAGTGGAACCAACTGGAATAATCTCTTTAATATTTTTAAGGCCTAAAGTTTTTATAACAGTTTTAGTACTTGAAATAATCTTTCTGTTTTTTATAACTTCATTTCCAACACTAGGTATTCCAGCTACATAAATATAATCACCAGCAGAAATTTTATTAACAATTAAATCGTTTTTATTAACAATCCCTATTGCAGTTACTCCTAGGGCAGTCATAGAGGTTTGCATATTTTTTTCAGTACTTATGGTTATGGGAATATTGTAGTCTATTTCCTTAAGCTCATCTTTTATACCTCTAAGAATTTCTTCACCTGTAGGACTTGGTTCATTACAGATGTTTACCGTAAGACCTATCGGTTTGGCACCAATAGATAGTATTTCCATCAAACACACCCTAGCAGTATATTTACCCGTTACGTTGTATGGAACCTTTACTACGTCATTTTTCTTTAGTCCTATAGCACCACATGAGTCACATGACGTTACAATAAACTCACTCTCATTTATTTTTATAAAATTAACATCTCTATGATCACTTAACACCTTTATCAAATCCTTTTTCTTTTATTAGGACGGACTTTTTCAGAGATAAAAATACCAAGAGGGATATGATTACATTTATGCTACTAGCCAGTAACAGAAATGGTGTTATTCCTATAAAGAATGCCCAGCCAAATTGGGGCAGTAGAGTTAGAGCTAGAGGAGCACCTATTCCGTTTAAAAGAATACCCACAACACCTGCTGCAATAATATTTGCTTTTCTATATGTAAAGCTGTATAAAAATACTGAAATGAACATTATGATTGCTATTATTAGATGGACGGGTAAAGATAGGGGAAATCCAGTATTTGCGGAAGTTAAAACATGTCCCATAAATGCAATTATTCCACCTTCCATACCTCCCAGCGCTAATCCCCCTAAATATGCAGGCATTGAATCAAGAGCTATGCTTTGTACAGGACTTGGAATTTTAATATAAGAACCAACAAAACTAAGGGCTATGAACATTGCCATTAAGACCAACTTTTTCGTATTATTTTCCATACATTTCGCCTCCTATTTTCGATAATATACAATACGTAATAAGTATAGCATCTTTTCAAAGAAATTTCAATTAAAACCTATGTATAAAAAGCCGAAGGATATCATCCTTCGGCTCATATTTAATTACTGCTGCTTGTATTGAGGTTCTTGCTGATTGATATAGTTTTGTCTGTTTTTTAAAGATTGAAGTGCCCCATCAAGAGTTTGAGCTATTTGCTGAAATTCCTTTTTGGCATTTTGGTCCTGAGTTTCTAAAGCAAAAGTCTTCATAGATGCAGCAGCACTTTGAACGCTTGCAATCGCTTGTTGTAACTGAGTTCCTATAGTCATTAATATCACCTCCTTTCAAAAGTTATCCTTTGGGTTTAAATATAAGTGCTCCCATAAATCCAAAGATAATAGCAGCAGAAACCCCGGCACTGGTGACTTCAAATATACCTGTAAGAACGCCTACTATTCCGTGCCTCTTTGCTTCGGCCAATGCACCCTTTACTAGTGAATTACCGAAGCTACTTATTGGAACTGAAGCTCCTGCCCCTGCAAATTTTATTAAAGGTTCATACAGTCCCAGCCCCCCTAAAATAGCACCTATTACTACTAAAGTACTGGTTGTATGGGCGGGAGTAAGTTTGAAAACATCCAACATTAACTGTGCAATCACGCATATTACTCCACCTATTACAAAGGCCCAGAAAAATTTTTCCATAATTTTTTAACACCTCTCTTTACATTTCTATGGATACAGCATGAGCTATACACGGAATGCTTTCCTTTTGCTGATAGGAAAGGGGCGATAATAGTGCACCTGTCGCTATAATCAAAATTCTTTTGAGTTCACCTTTACGCATACGATTAAGAAAATGACCGTATGTAACTGTAGCGGAACAAGCACAGCCACTTCCTCCTGCTATTACCGGTTGCTCTTTTTTATATATTAATATCCCGCAATCGGTCAAAATTTCACGAGGAATTTTCAAGCCATGTTCAGCCAGCAGGTCTCCGGCAATACGATGTCCTATTTTACCTAAATCACCAGTGGCAATTACATCATAGTAATCAGGTGAAATATTAAAATCCCTGAAATGAGCTTCTATAGTATCCACTGCTGCAGGTGCCATGGCTGAACCCATATTGAATGGGTCGGAAATTCCCATATCTATAACCCTACCTATAGTTGCTGAAGTGACGCGGGGACCATCACCTTCTTGAGCAAGTAGGGCTGCTCCAGCACCTGTAACAGTCCACTGAGCCGTAGGAGGCTTTTGAGAGCCATATTCAGTTGGATATCTGAATTGTTTTTCAGCAGATGCATTATGGCTAGATGTGGCAGATACAACGTATTCTGCAGACTTACTGGCTATCAGTAAACTTGCTATAGCTAGGCCCTCCATTGAGCTTGAACATGCACCAAAAATGCCTAAATAGGGTGCCCCAATGGTACGGGCTGCAAAACTACTGGAAATAATTTGATTCATCAAATCTCCGCTTATAAAAAATTGAATATCTTCTTTTTTGAGATTAGCCTTTTGAATAGCTATTTCACAGGCTTGTTCTAAAAATTTTTTTTCTGCTTTTTCATAGCTGTCCTGTCCTAGCCATATGTCTTCATGGAGCAGATCGAAGTCACTACCTAAGGGTCCCTGAGCTTCAAAGGGGCCTCCAACGGCAGCGGATGATAGTATGACCGGTTTAGAATTAAATATCCATGACTGATGTCCCTTAAGCATTTATATCCCACCTAACGATTGAATAGTAATTTTTATGATTGCAACAACGAAGGCAGAAAAAACACCGTAGGCGATTACAGAGCCTGCAAGTTTAAACATATTCCCTCCTACACCTAATACAAAACCTTCACTGCGGTGTTCGATCGATGCTGAAGCCACGGTATTTGCAAAACCTGTAACAGGTATAATAGTTCCGGCTCCTGCCCACTGAGCTATATGGTCATATGCTCCAAAACCGGTAAGTAAAACTGAAATAATGATTAGAACTGCTACTGTAGGATTGCCGGCAGTTATTTCGTTAAAATCAAAGTAGGTCATAAATACCCATTGTAGAAATTGTCCGAAGGTACAGATTGCACCTCCAGAAACAAATGCCCTCATGCAGTTGCGAAGCACAGATGGCTTTGGTTCCCTGGCCTTTGCAAAGCTTTGATACTTTTGTTGAACTGGAGTTAATTTTTTATTTTTTTTACTGGACATTTTGTTATCACCTTCTTAATGTAATAAATAGGGCTTTAGTTTTTGTATAGTTTTTTCTAGTTTATCAGCATTGTTTGAGTACATAGCTTTAGCCTTGGTATCTTCAGTTTGAAGAGCATATCCAAGAAGGTCAGCTTGAGTTTTTTCGAGGTTTGCATACAGCATTTCTTTTACCTTAGGTTGGGGTAACTGTATACAATCGTCAAAAAGATCTACATACAAATCACCAGATGAATCTATTTGACCAATGAAGATATTATCTAAAGATAACCCCATACTTTCTAATTGTTTGTTAAGCCAGCTACGATTAAGCCCCATAGTACTTAATGGTTCATCCAGTATATTTCCATCAAGTATAACTGTCTGAGGTTCACTTTGTGGACCTATCTTTCTTTCTAAATCACGGGCAGTAACGGGTTTTTTATCTGATTTAAGCAGCACGTTTATTTCACCTGTTGATTCAAGTACAGCAAATTCAACATCTGCTAAATTAAAGACATTTTTGCTTCGAAGGTCCCTAAGAAGCTCTTCACCAGTAAGCCTCACTTGCTTGAGATTTTCTTCCATTATTTTTCCTTGTTTTATTAGTATAGTTTCTCTACCATGTATCCAGTCATGAAGGGTTTTACTCTTTAAAGACATATAATCCAATACTAAAGGAAGTAAGGCCCAAACAGCTAAAGCAATAAATCCAAAAACAAGGCTTTTAATGATATTTGCAGATATTAAAGCTGATAAAATTGCAACGACTGAGTACACTATAAAATAAAAGGGAGTTATTTTAGTTAATTGTTTTTTGCCCATAATCCTCGTTAATGCTAGAGCTAAAAAGAATAGACTCAATGACCTCAATAATATTTCAATCCAATCCTTCATAGTTTTCCCTCGCTTAATAACCTTTATATTGTGGTTCTTCAAATTCTAAAGTTTTTAGTCTATTTTCCAAATCTTTTATAATATCTTTTGTCACTTTCAAAGCTTCATCATAGGCCAATTTTGCTTCTTTGTTTTGAGATTGTGTAGAATAAAATCTTAAAGTGCTTTGAGTATTTTTCAAACTGGCTAAAGTTTGTTTTACTTGAGAACTGACTGTCATAAAAATCGACCTCCTATCTGATAACCTATTAATTAGACTTGGCAATTTAGATTATAATAATTCATAAAAATTTATATTGGATATAATAACCAAAATCCTTTTAAAAACTTTTATGGAATTACACTTATATGATTCTCTAATAAGGAAAATATATAACATATATCAAATTATAAGTTTTTAAAAGAAAAGGATGGTATATATGCATAAAACTGGATATTCAGTGTTGTTGTCAAGTGGTGAACTTAAAAAAAGAGTTGATATATTAAGAGAAATGCTTAAAAATTGTGTGATTTGTCCTCACCAGTGTAAGATAAATAGATTAAAGGGAGAGAAAGGGTGAGAAAATTGAAGATATTACATATTTTAAGTTTAACCATAGAATTGATTATTGGTTTTTTTGTATTGCTTGTAATTACTAAAGTTTTAGGAAAAAAGCAGATAAATCAAATCACTCCCTTCGACTTTATATCTGCCTTGGTGCTAGGAGAATTACTGGGAAATGCAATTTATGATGAAAAGATAAATATGGCATTCATTTTATATGCAATGCTATTATGGGCATGTCTTATGTATATAGTAGAAATATTGACCCAAAAATTTAAAGGAACTAGGGCTTTCTTTGAAGGCAAGCCTACTATTCTCATACGGAAGGGACAGATTGACTATAGAGAGTTAAAAAAGGAGAGACTGGACATAAATGAACTTTTAAGCATGCTAAGGCAAAAAGATATATTTTCGGTTCGGGAAGTAGAATATGCAATTTTAGAACCTGGTGGTTTGATTAGCGTATTAAAGAAATCAAAGTATGAAAGTCCTACAAGGCAGGATTTGAATCTAATAGAAAAACCAGTCTATCTGTCGGTAACACTTATAGCAGATGGAGAAATTTTATGGGAAAATCTTGAGGAAAGTGGATATGATGAAAAATGGCTTAAAAATCAAATTAAGATGCAAGGAGTAGATAAAATAAAAGACGTTTTTTATGCAGAATGGAAAGAAGATGAAGGCATATATGTTGTACCTAAATAAGGTATTCCATTATTTGCAATAGATAAATTATATATTATCAGCCAATGATATTTATGAAGTAGATTATGTAGTAAAGGATGTGGAAAAAATTAATGGAATTATCGCCAAAGCTATATCATTGGTTAGTACGTCCAAAATGGTATACAACTCGGTATATGAGTAATACGTTAAAGTCACTTTTATCGGATTTTGACTTTAACAACAAAAAAGTTTTAGATTTTGGATGTGGGATTGGATCAAACAGTTTATTATTTAATCCAAATTGTTATATAGGCATAGATTGCGATTCTAGGAGAATTAACTATGCAAAACGTTTGTATACAGATTACGAATTTAGACATTTCCTGGGAAATAATTTCTCTTTTTTTGACAAATCGATAGATTATATCTTAATCATGGCGGTATTGCATCATATTTCCCCTGTGGAAATCTCAAATTATCTACAGGAGTTTCATAGAATATTAAAGCCTAATGGGAAAATTATAGTAATAGAGCCCTGTCTATTTGAAAAATCTCCTTTAAACAATTGGTGGATGACAACATTTGACAAGGGAAAATATATCTGCAATGAAAAAACTTATGTACGCATGTTTGAAGAAAATTCTTATAAAGTTGAAAATACAAAAAGATTTAAAAAGTGTTTTGTTTACAACGAACTTTTCTTTACAGCAAGTTCGCAACAATAATTTGCATGAATAACTTACAACTTGAAATCTATGGTGCCTGTGAAAAATATATGATAGTATTTATAAAAAGTATAAGGGGGGCATATGATGACTAAGTTTGTTACTGTAATTAATTGTATAGATGGTAGAGTTCAAAAACCAGTAATTAATAAATTTCAGAAGGATTATAATGCCGACTATATTGATATGATAACCGAGCCTGGTCCAAATCTTATCTTAGCTGAAAATAGTAAAAAATATTATCGACTCAATTAGAAATCGTGTGGAAATTTCAATATGTAAACATAAATCAAGCTTAATTGCCATTGTAGGACATTACGATTGTGCAGGAAATCGAAAATCTAAGAAAGATCAAATTAATGATATAAAAAATCTATGGAATTAATAAAAAGTTGGGAATTTAATTCACAAGTCATTGGGTTATGGGTAAATGAAAATTGGAAAGTTGAACGAGTTTAACTAGTAAACTTGAGGGTGAAACCTTGAGTTTTTTTATGAACAGTAGCAGATGAAGCCAAGGGTGGGATAAGCATTTCATATGGTTAATATTTTTTGCTATATAATTTCGAAAGCCCGTTTTAAAGTTATAACTGTTAGAAAATTTAGAAACATTGAAGGAATTATATAATATTAAAAGAATAGTATATGTATAAAGTATTAATATTTAAAATACCTTTAGGAGGAAAAATTTTATGAAGGATTTATTTCATCTCAGTGACTTCATAGATGTGGACATTCTGCAGGAAATACAGGATGAATTTGCAGAGGCCACTGGTCTTGCAGCAGTTACGGTGGACTACAGAGGAAATCCGGTCACAAGATACAGCAATTTTTCCAGGTTTTGTACTCTTATAAGACAGGATAAAAAATGTGAAGAGGCATGCCATCAATCTGATGCCCGTGGAGGTCTTGAAGCTGCTAGAACGGGAAAACCATACATATATAGGTGCCACACAGGACTGGTAGATTTTGCAGTGCCGATAATCGTAAAAGGCTATTATATGGGTGCGATAATGGCAGGACAAATTAAAATTAAAGAGAATGAGGAAATATTTTTAGAGAAAATTGTAAGTGAAGTTCCTAAATGGAAGGAAAAAAAGGAAGTTATGAAGGCATACGATGAAATAGTTCCAATGGAATATAAAAAACTGGCTGCAGCTGCTCATATGATGTTTTTAATCTCTAATCATATTGTAGAGAAGGGATTAGTAACTTTAATTCAGGAAGAATTAAACAAGAAGAATCTAAAATTGATGGAAGAAATGAAGGCTCGCATAGAACTGGAAAAAGCCCTAAAAGATTCAGAACTTAAAGCACTCCAATCTCAAATTAATCCCCATTTTCTATTTAATACACTTAATACTATAGGAAGGCTTGCTTTGATTGAGAATGCAAATAGAACTGAGGAAATCGTTTACTCGCTGGCTGAGATGCTAAGATACACACTTAAAAAAAGCATGAATCAATTAGTTACATTAAATGAAGAAGTTCTTCACATCGAAAGATATCTAAAAATTCAATCCATTAGACTCGGGGATAGATTGAAATATAAAATAGATATACCAGATGAAATAAAAAAAGTAAAGATTCCTTTAATGATACTCCAACCCTTTGTAGAAAATTCCATAAAGCATGGTATAGACATGAAAGAAGAAGGTGGAACAATTAAAATTACTGGATATTCTATAAAAGATGATGTAATAATAAAGATTTCTGATGATGGGGTCGGCATACCAAAGGAAAAGCTGGACATAATTTTTAATGAAAAAGAAATTAACGGTAGCAGTTCTATGACCGGAATAGGAATTAACAATGTTGATAAGAGATTACGGCTTCATTTTGGACATGATTATAAGGTAGAAATCAAAAACAATGCAGAAAAGGGAACCACTGTAAAGATCAGATTGCCTAAAAGGGTGTATATAGGGAGCGATGGTAGTGTGTAGAATACTTTTAGTAGATGACGAATATCTGGAAAGAGAGGCTTTAAGGATAATAATAAACAGGGGCGTAGAGGAGGCACAAATAGTTGGAGAAACGGGCTTTGGCAAAAATGCTGTACAGCTGACTGAAGAGCTTGACCCAGATATAATATTTATGGATATCAAAATGCCCGGTATGGATGGTATAGAAGCAAGCAAAATAATAAAGGAAAAAAATAGAGATAGAATTGTTATTATCCTTACAGCATATGATGAATTTGAATTTGCCCATAAAGCTATTAAAGCCCATGTAGACGATTACATATTAAAGCCTGCAAGACCTGAAACAATATTAAGAGCCATAAATAGTTATATTGAAAGTATTAAAGTCAGAAGAAATTCTACACAAATGAAAATCCAAAGTTTGATGAATAAAATTCGAAAAAGAGATTATAAGGGAGCAAAAGAAGAATTTCAAAAAGTGATACAGCATATGACATTGCTATACTCCAACGATTTGAAAGAATTGAAAGCAAAATGCAAAGATCTGGCAGATGAGATGCTGAAAATTTCAGCAGAAATAGGTTTAAATCTGGATAAAATAGATAAAATGAAATCAGAGCTCAATTTTTCTGATGATGTCTATTTAATTGAACAAAATTTATTTAGAATTTTGAATGAAATATTCAAAGAGATAATTGACAAAAAATTATATGATTTGCAGGAAGATATTAATGCAGTATTAAATTATATAGAAAGGAATTTTCACAAGGGTATAAGTCTTGAGGAAGTAGCTGAATATATAAATTTAAGCCCATACTATTTAAGTAAGTTATTTAAAAAAGAAATGGAAATGAATTTCATAACCTATGTAACGAATCGGAAAATTGAGAGGGCAAAGGAATTACTGGAAAATAGTAACTTACCTATTTTAAATATATCTCTGGACCTATCATTTAATGAACCAAATTATTTCAGCAAGGTCTTTAAAAAGGCAACAGGAATGACTCCTTCTCAGTATAGAGATAAAAAACAAAGAGAAAAGAGAAAAAAGGCAGAAAAGTTAAAGAACAATTTGATGTAGAGAAATGTTCCAATAATTAACGGAAGATGGTATATCTAAGTGACTGCTATAGATAACAAAGATCAAGATTTAATTTATTAGGATTTTGAGAATCCTTCTGGCACATGTGAAGATTTGTTGCTTTATATAAATTAAGATAAAGGTAGCAACAAATACTTCAAAATCGCTCAGAAGAAAACCTCAAAATCTCTAGAGTAATATAAATTAAGTTTTAAGGGCGTATATCTATAAATACGAGCATATGTATGTTAATAAAAACTCCTACCATTATTAAAAAATGGTGGGAGTTTTTTTGCAAAAAATTACACTTAAAAGACAAGAAAGTATCAATGGAGAAAGAAAAAAAGATATTTGCAAAAATAAGGTTGGAAATATTCTAAAGATTACAGCAAATCTTTACAGATAGATGACAAGTTACTATCAAGGTTATTTAATCTAAAAATAGAATTCGATTAATAAGATTTAGTATAAATAAATTTTTCTGAAGAAAGTTGTTTATTGATTTCATTGTCTTTTAAGGCTTATTTAAGCTTTAAAAATATAAGAGATAAGGAGGATGAAATATGGTTAAAGAAGCATTGGGAATGGTGGAAACAAAGGGACTTGTCGGAGCAATTGAAGCAGCAGATGCAATGGTAAAGGCGGCAAATGTGTCACTAGTCGGCTATGAAAAAATTGGTTCAGGACTAGTAACAGTTATGGTAAGAGGAGATGTGGGAGCAGTAAAGGCCGCTACAGATGCCGGTGCAGCAGCTGCAGATAAAGTAGGTGAGGTTATATCAACTCATGTAATCCCAAGACCTCATACAGATGTAGAAAAAATATTACCTAATGAGTAAATTAAATTTGAATTTTGATGGAGGTGTAAAGTAATGAAAGATCAATTGATAGATAAAATTATGGAGGAAGTAATGAAAAAGGTAGACGAAACTAAAGCTGAGGAATCTGCAAAAGAAGTTAAAGCCAAGGCCGTAGATTCAAAAAAACATTGTGGATTAACTGAGTTTGTAGGAACTGCGATAGGTGAAACTATTGGCTTAGTAATTGCAAATGTAGATTATAACCTGCATGAAGCTATGAAATTGGACAAAAAATATCGTTCTATAGGAATAGTCGGAGGACGTACCGGAGCAGGTCCACAAATTATGGCGGCAGATGAAGCTGTAAAGGCCACAAATACTGAAATAATCTCAATTGAATTACCTAGGGATACTCAAGGTGGAGCTGGCCACGGTTCTTTAATTATATTTGGAGCTGAGGATGTATCTGATGCTAGAAGAGCTGTAGAAGTTACTCTAAAAGAATTAGATAGGACCTTCGGAGATGTATATGCTAATAATTCAGGACATTTAGAGTTTCAATATACTGCAAGGGCAAGCCATGCATGTGAAAAGGCCTTTAATGCACCTGTTGGTAAAGCCTTTGGCTTAATAGTTGGTGCTCCGGCAGCAATAGGAGTTCTTATAGCTGATACTGCTGTTAAGGCTGCAAATGTCGATGTGATTGGATACGCTTCACCAAGTGATGGAACTAGCTTTTCAAACGAGGCTATTTTATTTATCAGCGGAGATTCCGGTGCAGTTAGACAATCAATTATTGCAGCTAGAGAAGTAGGTTTACAATTACTAGAAACCCTTGGAGGAAAAGCTCCTTCACTGACCACACCTTATATATAAAAATTTATACGCAATCAAATAAAGGAGGGAATAAATGATGAGATCCAAACGTTTTGAAGTTTTGGCAAAACGTCCTGTAAATCAAGATGGTTTCGTAGCTGAATGGCCTGAGGTTGGTCTCATAGCTATGAATGGTCCAAATGATCCAACACCAAGTATAAAAATAAAAAATGGCAAAGTTATAGAACTTGACGGAAAAAAAAGAGAAGACTTTGATATGATAGATAGATTTATTGCTGACTATGCAATAAATTTGGATAGAGCTGAAGAAGTTATGGCAATGGATTCATTAAAACTTGCCCAAATGCTAGTTGACGTAAATGTACCTAGAGAAAAGATTATTGAGCTTACTACAGCTATGACTCCTGCCAAAATAGTTGAAGTTGTAGGAAATATGAATGTTGTGGAAATGATGATGGCGCTCCAAAAGATGAGAGCCAGAAAAACTCCATCTAATCAGTGCCACGTAACCAACGTAAAGGATAATCCTGTACAAATAGCTGCTGATGCGGCTGAAGCGGCTATAAGAGGTTTTGATGAGCAAGAAACTACAGTAGGAATAGTTCGTTATGCACCCTTCAATGCATTATCAATTTTAATAGGTTCCCAAGTAGGACGTGGGGGAGTACTTACTCAGTGTGCTATAGAAGAAGCAACTGAACTGCTACTTGGAATGAAAGGACTTACAAGTTATGCAGAAACTGTTTCCGTTTACGGTACTGAAAATGTATTTGTTGATGGAGACGACACTCCTTGGTCAAAAGCATTCTTAGCTTCTGGCTATGCATCAAGGGGACTTAAAATGAGATTTACCTCTGGAACAGGTTCAGAAGTTCAAATGGGATATGCTGAGGGCAAATCAATGCTTTATCTAGAAGCAAGATGTATTTACATTACAAAGGGAGCTGGTGTTCAAGGTCTGCAAAATGGATCTATAAGCTGTATAGGAGTACCCGGAGCTGTACCATCCGGTATTAGAGCTGTACTTGCTGAAAACCTTATCACAACAATGCTTGATATGGAAGTCGCATCTGGTAACGACCAAACCTTCTCTCATTCAGATATGAGAAGAACTGCCAGATTACTTATGCAGATGTTGCCTGGTACAGACTTTATATGTTCAGGATACAGTGCTGTGCCTAATTATGACAACATGTTTGCAGGTTCAAACGTAGATGCAGAAGATTATGATGATTGGAATGCAATACAAAGAGACCTCATGATAGATGGTGGATTAAGACCGGTATCTGAGGAGGAGGTAGTTGCTATTAGGAATAAAGCTGCTAGAGCTCTGCAGGCAGTATTTGAAGAATTAGGGCTGCCCACTATCACTGATGAAGAAGTGGAGGCTGCAACCTATGCCCATGGAAGTAAGGATATGCCTGATAGAAATGTAGTAGAAGATCTTAAAGCAGCAGAAGAGATGATGAAGCGAGGTATAACAGGTCTCGACATAGTGAAGGCATTGAGTAAGCACGGATTCGATGATGTAGCAGAAAACCTGCTTAACATGCTTAAGCAAAGGATTTCAGGAGACTATTTACATACTTCAGCAATTATAGATGAAAATTTCAATGTAATAAGTGCAGTAAACGATTGCAATGACTATATGGGACCTGGAACAGGATACAGATTAAGTGAAGAGCGTTGGAACGAAATAAAAGATATTCCAAACGCAATTAAGCCAGAGGATTATGATTAAAGCTGGTAATTAAGAAAGGGGTGTAAACATAATGGCAATAAATGAAAAGTTGATCCGAGACGTTATTGAACAGGTTTTAAGAGATTATAGTTTTGAAGATAAAGCAGAGAAAGAAGGAAAAAAAGCTGATCAGGTTGTAGAGTCTTCAGTAGAGGGTATGGAGCTAAAAGAGAAAGGGGTAGCTTCAGTAGGCAGGCGTAAAGATGAGGTAGTTGTAGCTATAGCTCCAGCTTTTGGCAAATTTCAAAATAAAACTATAGTTAATATTCCCCATAGAAATGTACTTAGGGAAATTATAGCAGGGATTGAAGAAGAAGGATTAAAGGCAAGGATAGTTAGAGTTTTAAGAACATCTGATGTTGCCTTTATAGCTCATGATGCTGCAAAATTAAGTGGTTCAGGTATTGGAATAGGCATTCAGTCTAAGGGGACAACAGTAATTCATCAAAAAGATTTATTGCCACTCAATAATCTTGAACTTTTCCCTCAAGCTCCATTGCTTGATGAAGAAACTTTTAGAGCTATAGGTAAAAATGCGGCAAAATATGCAAAGGGAGAGTCGCCAAATCCCGTTCCAACAAAAAATGATCAAATGGCTAGACCGAAATTCCAAGCTAAAGCAGCTTTATTGCACATAAAAGAAACAGAGCATGTCAAACCTGGTGCAAAGCCAATTGAACTTGAAGTGAAGTTTTATTAATGGAGGTGAAATTCATGAATCAAGAAAAGCTGATAGAACAAATTGTAAAAGAAGTTATGTTATCAATGACTGGTGAGAAAAAAGAATCGGATTGTAAGGTAGGAAGTGTTTCTAATACCAATAAGGCTACCAAAGAAGACTATCCTCTAGCAACCAATAGACCGGAGTGGATCAAGACACTTACAGGGAAGAAATTAGATGATATTACACTTAAGAATGTTTTAGATGGAAAGGTTACTCCTGCTGATGTAAGAATTTCACCTGAGACCTTAGAACTACAGGCTCAGGTAGCCGAATCAGTAGGTAGAGAAGCCTTTGCAAAAAATTTGAGAAGAGCTTCAGAGCTTATTGCAGTTCCAGATGAAAGAATACTTGAAATATATAATGCCCTTAGACCATATCGTTCAACAAAGGAAGAGCTCTTTGAGATAGCGGATGAGCTTGAAAGTAAATATAACGCAAAAATAAATGCTGCCTTTATAAGGGAAGCAGCAGAAGTTTATGAACAAAGAAATAGATTAAGAGAAGATTAGTTTTCTGGGATAAGATCCAGGAGGTAAAATAATGAAGGTTATTGCAGGCGTAGACATTGGAAATGCAACTACAGAGGTTGCTATAGCTAAAAAAACAGATCAAAATGAAATAGAATTCATCTCAAGCGGTATTATTAAAACAACAGGAATAAAAGGAACGCGACAAAATATTCATGGAGTCTTCGCCTCCCTTAAGGAAGCTTTAGGTAAAGTTGATCTGGAAATTAAAGATTTAGATCTTGTAAGAATAAACGAAGCAGCTCCTGTAATTGGTGATGTGGCCATGGAAACTATAACTGAAACTATTATTACCGAATCAACTATGATTGGCCACAATCCCTCAACTCCAGGAGGGATAGGGTTAGGCGTAGGTATAACAATGAACATTGACGATATAGATAAAGCTGATAAGGAAAATCCTGTTATAGTACTGATACCTAGAAAAATTGATTTTGATAAGGCGGCTTCAAAAATCAATAACATGGCTGATAGGGGAGTCAAAATAAAGGGTGCGATTGTACAGCGGGATGATGGAGTACTGATAAATAACAGGCTAAAGACCTCAATACCCATTGTAGATGAGGTATCACTTCTTGAAAAGGTACCTGTTGGTATGAAGGCGGCCGTTGAAGTAGCACCTCCAGGGGGAGTAGTAGAGGTTTTATCAAATCCTTATGGAATCGCGACTGTTTTCGAATTAAGCTCGGAAGAGACAAAACAGATAGTTCCCATAGCTAGAGCTTTAATAGGTAATAGGTCGGCAGTAGTTATTAAAACACCAAAGGGTGATGTTCAGGAAAGAAAAATTCCGGCTGGAAAAATCCATATCATAGGAGAAAAAAGAAAAGCAAAGGTAGATGTAGATGATGGAGCAAAAACCATAATGAAAGTATTACAGGTTACGGCACCTATTATAGATGTAAAAGGAGAGCCGGGAACAAATGCAGGTGGGATGTTAGAGAAGGTAAGACACGTTATGTCAGAACTTACGAAGCAGCATCCCGATTCTATTAAGATACAGGACCTTCTTGCGGTAGATACTTTCGTACCCCAGAAAGTTAAAGGTGGCTTGGCAGAAGAATTTTCCCTTGAAAATGCAGTAGGGATTGCAGCAATGGTAAAAGCTGATAAACTCCAAATGGAAATGATAGCAGATACATTAACAGAAGAAATGAATGTAAAGGTAGAAGTAGGAGGAGTAGAAGCTGACATGGCAATTAGGGGGGCTTTAACGACCCCAGGAAGCAATATACCCCTTGCCATTTTAGACATGGGTGCAGGGTCGACAGATGCTTCAATTATAAATAAAAATGGAGAAATAAAGTCAATACATTTAGCTGGTGCGGGAAATATGGTAACCATGCTCATAAATTCAGAACTGGGATTAGAGGATTTTGATTTAGCAGAAGACATAAAGAAATATCCTTTGGCTAAAGTAGAAAGTTTGTTCCACATACGACATGAAGATGGAACAGTTCAGTTTTTTGAAAAACCACTGGATCCGAAGGTCTTTGCAAAAGTGGTTATACTGAAGGAAAACAATATGGTCCCAATACCAAGTGATCACTCTTTGGAGAAAATTAAAATAGTTAGAAAGTCAGCTAAGGAAAAGGTTTTTGTAACCAATGCTTTAAGAGCACTTAGCATGGTATCACCTACCGGAAATGTGAGAGATATTGAATTTGTGGTATTAGTTGGGGGATCAGCATTAGACTTTGAAATTCCTCAGCTAGTTACCGACGCATTGTCTCAGTATGGAGTAGTAGCAGGCAGGGCAAATATTCGTGGAACGGAAGGGCCGAGAAATGCGGTTGCTACAGGCCTGATTTTATCAATTAAAGAGGAGTATAAAAAATGAAAAGAAGTTATCAAGTAGAAAAACCTGCAATTAACATTTATTACAATAAGGATTTTGTAGATGCTTCTTTTTTTAGAGAGCTGGTATGGGGAATAGAAGAAGAGGGTGTACCCTATCGATTAGAAACTAAAAGTGAAAAATCTTCGCTAGAGCTGAGTTATCAGGGTGCACAGGAATCAAATCTGGGAGTAGGTATTGGTATTGGTAGTGATAATTTGATGATTTTACACTATATAAAACTTAAAAAAGATACTCCTTTGTTTAAAGTGAAACTTCATTGTAATGATAGTGTAATGAGGACTCTAGGTGCTAATGCTGCAAGGCTTGTTAAAGGAATACCCTTTAAAACTTTAGAAGATAAGGAAGACAATATCAAGATAGATAAAAATGAAGATAATTCCAACATTGATATTAAAAGCATTGTAGCAGAAGTTGTTGCAAGATTAACTAGAGCATAAGGAGGTGTAATATTTGTCAAGGTTCGCTTTAGGAATAATTGAGACAATTGGTTTGGCAGCAGCCTTTGAAGCAGCAGATACAGCAGTGAAATCTGCCAATGTTGAGCTCCTTGGATATGAGCTTACAAAGGGAAACGGAATGGCTACAGTTAAAATCCAGGGAGATATAAGTGCAGTAAAGGCAGCTATAGAGGCTGCGTATATAGCTGCCAGTAAAGTGAATACAGTTTGGAGTAAACAGGTCATTCCTAGACCCCATGAGGAAATAGACCAGTTAATATTTACCAGAGAAACCGTGGGATTTCAAAGTGAAATTGACAAAAAGGCTCTAAGCAATCAAGAAGAAAGTAAAAAAGAGGCTTTCAATATAGAAGAATCTAAAAAGATAAAAGAAGGATTTAGTCAAATAGAAAAATTAGAGGAAGAAAAAGAAAGTATTGGAGAGGAAGTCCAAACTGAAAATCAAGAAGAAAAAGTGGAACAAGATGAAGAATCGATGTGTGAATTTGAAGAAGAGAATAAATCAGGTTCTGAAGAAGTCTGTAACCTGTGTGGAGATCCTAAGTGTCCTAGGAAAAAAGGGGAGCTTAGAGTAAATTGTATTCATTATTCAGAATTACAAGAGGAGGTATAAATAATGGGTGAAGCATTAGGTATGATAGAAACAAAAGGATTAGTAGGGGCAATTGAAGCGGCAGATGCTATGACAAAGTCTGCGAATGTTACTTTAGTTGGTTATGAAAAAATAGGTTCAGGGCTTGTAACAGTAATGGTAAGAGGAGATGTTGGAGCCGTTAAGGCGGCTACAGATGCAGGAGCTGCAGCAGCAGACAAGGTGGGAGAATTAGTTTCAGTACATGTAATTCCTAGGCCTCATACAGATACTGAAAAGATATTACCTGGATTTAAAGAGGAAAGCACAAATAATGACTAGTGAATCAAAGTGAAGATGCGTTCATTTAAATGGTGATTTAGATATTGAAGGGAGCTTTTCAATGAATTTAAATGATAAAGCTTTAGTTGAAAAAATCGTGAGAAAGGTAATCGAAAAAATAAATGATCGAGATGATCATATACCAGTAGGTGTTTCTAATCGACATATTCATCTTAGCAAGGTTGATTTAGAATCATTGTTTGGGCCTAATTACAAATTAACGAAATTGAAGGACTTAAGACAGCCCGGACAATATGCAGCTAAGGAAACAGTTAAGGTAATAGGTCCTAAAGGTGTATTTGATAAGGTAAGAATATTAGGACCTACTAGAGATCTAACTCAACTAGAGATTGCTTTGAGTGATGGATATAAATTAGGAATAAATCCACCAGTAAGGGAATCAGGAAAGATAGAGGATACTCCAGGGATTATCATAGAGGGCCCAAGAGGAAGGGTAGAGAAGGGTAAAGGAACGATAGCTGCCCTCAGACATATTCATATGCCTCCCAAATTTGCTGAAAAGCATGGATTAAAGGATAGGGAAATGGTGAATGTATTAATAGATGGTATAAGAAAAGCCCTTCTTTATAATGTCCTAGTGAGAGTTTCAGATAAGTATGTTTTAGAAATGCATGTTGATATAGATGAAGCAAATGCATGCGGATTGAAAAATGGAGATAAGGTCAAGATTATTAAAGATTAAATTGAAGGAGAATACATTCTATGGATCTTACTAGAGTTAACGAAACTATATCACAATTTGCAGCCTTGATCGATGAGAAAAAAATGAATCCATATGAAGGAAATTTAAAGATAGGAGTAGACCTGGGAACTGCAAATATAGTTTTATCGGTAGTAGATGAACTGGGCAATCCAGTTGCAGGAGCCTCCTATCCTGCTTCTGTTGTAAAGGATGGCTTAGTTGTAGATTATGTAGGTGCAGTTAGAATAGTAAAAAATTTGAAGAGTCAGGTAGAAGATATACTTGGAGTGCCATTAACTAAAGCTGCTACTGCTATCCCTCCAGGCACATTGGGAGGGAATGTAAAGGCTATTGCAAATGTGGTAGAATCGGCAGACATGGAAGTGGTTAAGATTGTTGATGAACCTACAGCTGCTGCAAGTATTCTTGGAATCACTGAAGGGGCAGTTGTAGATGTGGGAGGCGGCACAACGGGAATAAGTATTTTAAAAGATGGAAAGGTAATCTATACTGCTGATGAACCAACGGGCGGTACTCACATGAGTTTAGTTTTAGCGGGGAATTATAAAGTTTCCTTTGATGAAGCTGAAACTATTAAAAAAGATCCCAATAGGCAAAGAGAGGTATTCACAGTTATTAGGCCTGTAGTAGAAAAAATGGCTTCTATTGTAAAAAGACATATAGATGGCCATTCAGTAGAAAACATATATGTGGTAGGAGGAGCATGCTGCTTTAAAGATTTTGAAAAAGTATTTTTCAAAGAAATAGGAATTAAGACTATAAAGCCCCGTGCGCCTCTACTTGTTACTCCTCTAGGAATTGCACTGCACTGTGAAAAGTGAGGTGATAATGTTTGAATTATGACGACATAATTAATGTCATTGTAAAAGAAGTTTTTAAAAGACTAAAAAATCCTCCTAAAAAAGTCCTTGCAATATTTACAGGAGCTTCAATAGGATTTAATGAAGGAGTTAAAGAGCTGCACCGCTTAAAAAAGGATGGATGGGATATAAAGGTTTTGTTATCTAAAAATGCAGAACATGTACTTACTGAAGATCTTGTAAAAGAAATGTTGGATATAGAAGAAATTTATGTTGAAAGTAAAGTTAAGGGAATGAAGGATCTCTATTCTGATATAGATATGATGATAATACCTACTTTAACGTTGAACTCAGCAGCCAAGATCGCTTTATGTATAGCAGATACATTGACAACCAATCTAGTAGCCCATGGAATCATGGAAGGCATACCAATAATAGCATGCAGAGACGCATGCGATCTAAGGAATGAAACTAGATTAAAGCTTGGAATGAATAAAACTCCAAAGACATATTTAAACAAGGTAGATGAATATTTGAATACCATTGAGAGTTACGGAATTAAATTAGTTAGTGCAGATAAATTGTATAATTGTGCAACTGGTAAAAGTGATAGCCAACTTAAAAATGAAAAAAAAAGTTCGGGAAATTCTGTAGTGCTTAATAAAAAAGTGATCTCAAGAGGAGATATTATCAAAGCTTCAAGTAGAGGAAACACGATGATTGTATCTGAAAATTCCATTATTACTTCCTTTGCTAAAGATGCTGCTAAAGAATTAGGAATAAAAATTGTAACAGGATGATAAGAGAAGGCAGGTGATGTAATGTATTTAGGAAAGGTACAGGGTATGATTGTTTCAACGAAAAAGGATGAGGCGTTAACAGGAAAAAAAATCCTGATTGTGCAGCCTATAAATACTAAGGAAGAACCTTTCGGCAATCAGGAAGTGGCAATAGATTCCGTTGGAGCAGGTGTAGGAGAAATAGTTCTTGTATCTAAAGGAAGCTCAGCAAGACGTATTTTTGAAAGAGAAGATTCTCCAATAGATGCTGCCATAGTAGGTATTGTTGATACTATGGAAGTTAATGAATAGAGGAAGTGAAGCACATGAGTAATGTATACACGAAAACAGGTGATAAGGGCGAGACAGGATTACTCGGTGGTAGCAGAATTTGGAAGGATGATTTAAGAGTTTCTTGTTATGGGACATTAGATGAAGCAAATTCCATGATTGGTGTAGCTAATTCTCTTATTAAAAATGAGGATATAAAAAAAATATTGAATAAAATTCAAAAGGAACTATTCATATTAGGAGCTGAATTAGCCAGTGATGATAGAGGAACGGATTATTTAAAAGATAAGATAGGAAAAGACCATATTCGCTATTTAGAAGATAGCATAAATAAGTATATTGACGAAATTGGAGAACAAAAAAACTTCATTATTCCTGGAAAGACAACGGCTTCATCGATTTTGCATGTAGCAAGAACTATAGTCAGAAGGGCAGAAAGGGCAATTGTAAGTCTAAATAAAAGGGAAAATATTCGAGAAGAAGTACTGCAATATGTTAACCGCTTATCGGATACCTTATTTACTTTAGCAAGAGTAGAGGAAACATACGGATTTATTCAAGAGGTAAAGGATAGAGTTCTTGAAAGACTAAATATAACTGAGAAAAAGCAAAATTTAAACTTAGATACCGCCAAGAAAATGGCCAGTGCAGCTGAGAAAAAGGCCCGGGATATAGGGATACCAGTAATTTTTTCAGTAGTTGATGAAGGTGGCAGCCTTATTCTTCTTCATAGGATGGATGAGTCTCTTTTAGCAAGTATAGATATATCCATCAATAAAGCCTATACTGCAGCTGCAATAAGAATGCCTACCCATGAAGTCGGTAAAGTGACTAAGCCGGGTACAGAACTATATGGTCTTCAATGGACAAATAATTGTAGAATTGTAACCTTTGGAGGGGGCTATCCACTAAGGATAGGTGATCGCGTAGTTGGTGGAATAGGCGTTAGCGGAGGAACTGTAAAACAGGATATGATCATAGCATCCCATGCCCTTAGAGTATTTGAACTGGAAAGGAGAGAATAGATTTTGAAAGCAGAAGCTTATAATATAGAAAACATTGTCCAAAAGGTTATAGAGGAAATTAATAATAGGAATAATACTTCTAATAATCAAAAAGGTGTCTTTAATGATATGAATGATGCTATAGAGGCAGCTTGGTTGGCGCAAAAAAAGCTTGTTAAATATAATCTTGAATTTAGAAATAAATTAGTAAAAGCTATGAGGGAAGAGATAAGAAAAAATATAAATCTTCTTTCTAAAATGGCTGTGGAAGAAACGGGAATGGGAAGATATGAAGATAAAATCAAGAAAAATCTCCTTGTAGTTGAAAAAACTCCTGGAGTAGAGGATTTAAAATCAGAAGTTTTCTCCGGTGATGATGGATTAACACTGCTTGAGCTGTCTCCCTATGGAGTAATAGGTGCTATAACGCCTACAACAAATCCTTCAGAAACCATTGTATGCAATGCAATAGGCATGATTGCAGCTGGAAATGGAGTAGTATTTAGCCCACATCCATCAGCTAAAAAAACTTCATTAAAAACTATTGAACTACTCAATAAAGCTATCATAGAGGCTGGAGGACCTGAAAATCTTCTTACATCTATAAAGGAACCTTCCCTGTCCAATGCTGAGATAATGATGAAGCATAAAAAAATAAATATGCTTGTTGCAACAGGAGGACCAGGAGTAGTAAAGGCAGTTCTATCCTCTGGTAAGAAGGCCATAGGAGCGGGAGCAGGAAATCCACCAGCAGTTGTAGATGAAACGGCAGATATAGAAAAAGCGGCAAGGGATATTATTGCAGGATGCAGTTTTGACAATAACCTGCCTTGTATTGCAGAAAAAGAGGTTATTGTTGTAGATTCAGTAGCTGATTACTTAATTTTTAATATGAAGAAAAATAATGCCTACGAAATAAAGGAAAAAAGAGACATAGAAAGATTGGAAAAACTGGTAATAAACGAAGACGGACATCCAAATAAGAGTTATGTAGGAAAAAACGCAGATTATATATTAAAGAAAATAGGAATAGATTGCGGTCCTGAAGTTCGTGCAATTATTTTAGAGGTTGATAGAGACCACCCCTTTGTTGTAGAGGAATTAATGATGCCTATATTGCCGATAGTGAGGGTAAAGGATGTTGATGAAGCAATTAGGTTGGCAGTAGAGGTAGAACATGGATTTAGACATACTGCTATAATGCATTCAAAGAATGTTGACAATTTAACTAGAATGGCAAAGGAAATACAGACTACTATTTTTATCAAGAACGGACCATCCTATGCTGGCATAGGTGTAGGAGGGGAAGGCTATACCACATTTACTATTGCAGGGCCTACTGGAGAAGGTCTTACGTCTGCAAGGACATTCACCAGAAAGAGAAGATGTGTTCTTGTTGGAGGATTCTCAATTAAGTAGAGTTGGGGTGATAATATGGAAAAAGATTTTATAAATGCAATTAATAGTGCTGGAATAGTAGGTGCCGGTGGTGCAGGATTCCCAACTCATGTAAAGTTAAATGCTAAAGTGGAGTACGTAATTGTTAATGGTGCAGAATGTGAACCATTACTTAGGGTAGACCAACAATTATTAGCTATAAAGGCTAAGGAAGTATTGGAGACATTAAATATAATTGTAGCAAAAACAGCTGCTCAAAAAGGTATTATTGCCCTTAAAACAAAATATAAGCCTGCCATTCTTAAACTGAGAGAAGAAATAAAAAAGTATGATAAACTTGAAATTTTTACATTAGGCAATTTTTATCCCGCTGGAGATGAGCAGATTGTTGTATATGAAGTATTGGGTAGGATTGTACCCGAAGGCGGCATACCACTAGATGTTAATACCATTGTTATAAATGTAGAAACCCTTCTCAATGTTTATAATGCTTTAGAAGGTAGACCCGTTACAGAAAAGTATCTAACTGTAACGGGTGAAGTTAAAAATCCTAAGACTATTAAAGTTCCAATAGGAATAAGGATTGCACAGGCTATAGAATTAGCTGGAGGAACAACGGTATCAAAATTTAAGGTAATTGATGGTGGCCCTATGATGGGAAAGATAATTGAGGATATTCAGACTTCTGTTACAAAGACTACAAAGGGCCTGATAGTATTGCCTTATGATCATCCTCTTCTTATTTCAAAGGATAGAAATATTGAAAGGATGATGAGATTAGCAAAAACTGCTTGTATGCATTGCTCCTTATGCACAGAGGTATGTCCTAGAAATTTATTGGGTCATAGGATTCATCCCCACAAACTGATAAGACTTGCTAGCTATAACAGTATATGTGAAAAGGAAAGCAGTGCAATGGAAGCTTTTTTATGTTGTGAATGCAGACTGTGTGAATATGCTTGTGTAATGGATCTGCAACCTTGGAAGTTACATAAACTTTTAAAAGCTAAGATGAGTGAAATGGGAGTTAAGAATCTCAACCACAGGAAACCGGAAAAAGTGCATCCCTTTAGAGAATATAAGAGGTATCCCGTTGGTAAGATGGTAGCTAAACTTGGCCTTACGAATTATGATGTAGATGCTCCGCTTGAAGAAAAAGTAAAAATGGAGTTCAGCAATATTACGCTACCATTGAGGCAACATATAGGAATAAGTGCAAATCCTATTGTAAAGATTGGAGATAAAGTTAAAAAAGGTCAGCTAATTGCAGATATACCTGAAAAGAAGTTAGGCGCAAAGGTACATGCAAGTATAGACGGGATTGTTGAAAATGTAAGTGATAGTCAAATAGTAATTTGTAAAGCATAAAGGGTTTCGAACAATTTATTAACATATAGATCCACCGGCTACAGCAATATTTATTTGTAGCTTTATAGTATTTATATTTATGTAAACTTGTCTGCAATGAAAGAGGCGATAGTATTGAAAAGATCAATCGGATTAGTGGAGTTTAAAAGTGTTGCAAAGGGAATAGAGGCTACTGATGAGATGTTAAAATCAGCTAATGTTGAGCTAATATTAGCTACCCCAATTTGTCCCGGTAAATATATATCATTGATAGCAGGAAACGTTGGGGCGGTAAAAAATGCGGTTAAAGTTGGCAAAACCGTTGGAGATATATTTACTATCGATGATTTTGTCATATCTAATGTAAGTGAGGAAATATTTCCGGCCCTTACTGCGACGACCGATCCCGACAAAATTACTTCATTGGGGATTATTGAAACAATTTCTGCGGTAACTTCAATAGTTGCTGGAGATATAGCAGTCAAGGCAGCTAAAGTAGAGCTTCTTGAGATAAGAATTGCAAGGGGATTAGGAGGCAAGGGATTTGTAATCATTACTGGCGAAATTTCAGCAGTTAAATCTGCAATAAAGGCGTGTGAGCAAGGATTAAAGGATACTGGAGAGATAATAAGCACAGTAGCAATTGCTTCACCGAACAAGGAAATTGTTACAAAGTTAATGTAGAAAATTAATAAATGCGATAAAAATAGTAATATTTTCATTAAATTCATTTGTTGTGCTAGTTCCTTATAGATATCTTTCAATAATCCTCTTCAGGCTCCGTAGAAGAGCTGTTTTAATAGAAAAGATTTTAGAGGTAAAAACAGCTCTTCAAAGTCGCTTCAGAGGAAACATTGTAAGAGGTTAAATTAAAGTATAATATACAACCATAAGCTTATCTCACCTGATGATAATATTCCCACTTATGGAAGTGGAAGATGGAGCAGAGAAGCTAGATAAAATTTTACAATAATTTAGTGGGAGATAAAAAAGCTCCTACTGAATTGTTTAATTATTATATTAAAGGAGGGCTTTTAAATGGCAAACATTATTATTTCACCTGGCAGGTATATTCAAGGTAATGGTGAACTTGGAAGGATTTATGAGTATATATCATCTTTGGGAAAATCCTTTCTTGTAATTGTTAGTCAGTCGGGATTTAAAAGAGTTGGTAATAAGATAAAAGAAAGCTTTCAAGATAGTGAGCACAACATAGAGTTTGAAATATTTAAAGGAGAATGCTCAAAAAATGAAATTCAACGATTGAGAAAAATTTGTAAAGATAAAAACTGTGATGTAGTTGTGGGTGTAGGAGGAGGAAAGATCTTAGATACAGCAAAGGCAGTAGCTTACTATGAAGAAATTCCGGTAGTTATAGCTCCTACAGTGGCATCAACTGATGCTCCCTGTAGTGCCCTTTCAGTAATTTATACCGATGAAGGAGTATTTGATGAATATTTACTTCTACCTAAAAACCCTGATATAGTTTTAGTAGATACATCTATTATAGCTAAAGCACCGGCTAGACTATTGGTATCGGGAATGGGAGATGCCTTAGCAACGTATTTTGAAGCAAGAGCTGCTATAGCTTCGAATTCATGCAATATGCCGGGAGGACAGCCTACAATGGCATCCCTGACGTTGGCTAAACTTTGTTACGATACCTTGCTTAAAGATGGATTCAAAGCAAAGTTAGCGGTAGAGAAGAACGTTTCAACAAAGGCTGTGGAAAATATTATAGAAGCTAATACTTACTTAAGCGGTATAGGATTTGAAAGTGGAGGATTGGCAGCTGCCCATTCAATTCATAATGGTTTGACCGTACTGGAAGAATGTCATAATTTTTACCACGGTGAAAAGGTAGCCTTTGGAACTCTGACTCAGCTGATTCTTGAAAATGCAACACTAGAAGAGATAGAAGAAGTTATTAGTTTTTGTCTTGATGTGGGACTACCAATTACTTTAGAAGATTTAGGCATCAAGGAAGTTAATCCTGATGATATAATGAAGGTGGCAGAGGCTTCTTGTGCAGAAGGGGAAACAATACATAATATGCCTTTCAAAGTAACCCCCGAAGATGTATATGCTGCTATACTTGCAGCCGATTCATTGGGAAGACAATATAAATAATTAATAAAGAAAAAAGATGGCAGCAGAGACTTGCTGCCATCTTTTTTTAAATAAGTCTCTCCATTTATCGTATTTTAGACAAATAATATAATTTAACTCGCCTCGCTAGTTCCTTATAGATATCTTTCAATAATCCTCTTCAGGCTCCGTAGAAGAGCTGTTTTAATAGAAAAGATTTTAGAGGTAAAAACAGCTCTTCAAAGTCGCTTCAGAGGAAACATTGTATTTTTTTTATACAAACTTTAGGGTAGATATATGTTAAGATAAAAATAGTGAGGTGAAATATATGAGTGAAATTAAAGCATTTATATTTGATTTAGATGGAGTAATAACGGATACAGCAGAATATCATTATCGTGCATGGAAATCCCTTGGAGAAGAAATTGGTATTAAATTTGATAGAGAATTTAATGAAAAGTTAAAGGGAATCAGTAGAATGGAATCATTAGAAAAAATGCTGAAATATAAAAATAAACAAAATGATTTTACTTATGAAGAGAAAAAATTCTTGCAGCAAAAAAAAATGACTATTATAAGCGACTTATAAAGAATATTAAACCAAGTGATATTTTGCCGGGAATAAAAGAGCTTCTGGATGAATTAAGGGCAAATGAAATAAAGATCGGTTTGGCATCTGCAAGCAGAAATGCTCCCGCTATAATTGAAGTTCTAGGCATAAAAAAATATATAAATTATATAGTTGATCCTTCTAAAATTAAAAAGGGTAAGCCAAGTCCCGATATTTTTCTGGCTGCAGCTAAGTTCCTGGATGTTGAGCCACAACTATGTGTTGGTATAGAGGATGCAGAAGCAGGTATAGAAGCTATTAAAGTTGCAGGGATGTTTGCCGTTGGAGTTGGATCGTATGAGTCAATGAAAAAAGCTGATTTGATAGTTGAGAATACAGAAAAACTCAAATTTGCTTACATACAAAATCAATTTAAAAAATCAAAATCTGCAGTCTTTGACAAGGTATAAGACAAAGACTGCTTTAGAATTAGAAAACAGCTAATCAAATTTTTTAGTATTCTTTTTACTTTCAGGACTGGCAGGAATCCCCACGATGCCTAATTCCTGAGTTTCTTCAGTAGTTTCTGCATAGAATCTGGCACTGTCTATCATATCTACATCTCTTTGTGGAGACCAGGGCATTAGATATGCATTTTGAGTTTTTTCAACTATTGGAAAGTCGTTGGAATTGTAGCTTTTGTCAATTAAATTCATTGCCTCTTCAGCACTATAGTATTCTTTATCCTTTGTGTTTTTATGTTTATCCATTTTATTCACTCCTCTAACTTATCATATATAAGATTTTTAACTTAACTCGCCTTACCAGTTCCTTATAAATATTCTTCAAAAATCCTCTTTTGGCTCCGTAGAAGAGCTTTTTTATAGTAAAGGAACTCAAACATTAAAAAAAATTGCAGGTATAAAACAAAGTGAATTCAAGTGATTCAAGAAATTACAAACTTTTACCAGTTAAATATTAAAAAGGCTAACAGCTAACTGCTGACCGCTCATGGCAAAAAGGTGACAGGCCGCAAGAAAGACCCTAAAGAACGACTAGGATTTGCAAGCGTCGCCAGACGCCTTTGTTCATACAAAACATTTAGAGGTAAAAACAGCTCTTCAAAGTCGCTTCGGAGGAAACATTGAAGGATATTTAAAACTATGTTATTAGGTTAACTGGCACAAGAAGTTAACTCTTAATAGTAATATTATTACCCTAGCTATAAATAATATTAATTCAGAAAATTTTGGAAAAATATTTTAAAAAGGAGTTTTTTTGTATATTATAGAATATAAGAGAAATAATTGATAAAATATTATGGGAGTGAAATAAATGACTTATGATTCAAAATTGGCTACTGAATTTATGGATGAGTTATTCGATGCAATTTTATTGTTGAAAAATCGTGAGGAGTGTTATAGATTTTTTGAAGATATTTGCACTATTAAGGAACTACAGTCTATATCCCAAAGACTTCAGGTAGCTAAGCTCCTTCGGGCAAACAAAACCTATCATGAAATAGAGGAAATAACTGGTGCAAGTACGGCAACTATAAGTAGAGTCAACAGATGTATTCATTATGGTGCTGATGGATACAACATAATATTGGATAGAATGAAAGAAATTCAGAAAAAAGAAAAAGAGGCTGAGTAGTACACCTCTTTTTACTACTTATTGCATAGGTGATTCAACTTACCTGTGCATATTTATTTTGTCTTTTAATTTTTTGGCAGAATTGAAAGGATTGCTGGAAGCCATTATATATGACATGACGGCGATTCCATCGGCACCGACACTTAAAACTTCTAATATGTTTTCATCGTTAATGCCTCCTAGGGCTATAACAGGTATGCTTACTTTTTCTTTAATAGTTTTGATTAGCTCAATTCCCTTAGGTTTTAAACCTTTTTTAGAGTTTGTTTCAAATATATGACCTGCCAGCAGATAATCAGCTCCGTATTTTTCTGCAAGTACAGCCTCCTGAAGGTTATGGACCGATACACCTAAAAGCCCATTGAAAACAGGTTTTTCTTTTGGAAGATTTGTAAATCCTATGTGAAATCCTTCTGCATTAAGAGCTAGTGCCGTTTCTAAGCTGCTGTTTATAATTAAGGGAACACCATAGGTGCTAAGTATTGACTTTAATATGGCTGCAATCGGAAGAAGTTTCTTATAAGGGAGGTCTTTCTCTCTGAGAATAATCCTGTCAACTCCACCCATTACTGCATTTTGTACTACGCTATATATATTTCCTGACTTTATGAGCTTTCTGTTGGTTATTAGATAAAGCAACTTAGTCGTCCTCTCTGAGAATATTTATATTTTTACCTTGCATCACCTTATTCATATTTCTCATAGAGCACATTTTACCGCACATTGTGCAGCTGTCCTCGTGCTCTGGCATCGATTCCATTCTATATCTTTTGGCCTTCTCAGGGTCAATGGCAAGGTGAAACATTTTTTCCCAGTCAAGATTTTGCCTTGCCTTGCTCATTTCGTAATCCCATTCCTTGGCACCTTTAATATTCTTGGCTATATCAGCGGCATGGGCTGCTATCTTGGAAGCAATAATGCCCTCCTTCATATCCTCTAAAGTAGGAAGTCTTAAATGCTCTGCCGGAGTAACGTAGCATAAGAAATCTGCTCCGTTTGAAGCTGCAATGGCCCCGCCTATGGCACTGGTTATATGATCATATCCGGGAGCGATATCTGTAACAATGGGACCAAGAACATAAAATGGGGCTCCGTGACAAAGTTTCTTTTCAAGGAGCATGTTAGCGGCAATTTCATTTATAGCCATGTGCCCGGGACCCTCTATCATAATCTGTACATTTCTTTCCCAAGCTCTTTTGGTCAGTTCTCCAAGAACTATAAGCTCCTTTATTTGGCTTGCATCGGTAGCGTCATTAATGCTTCCCGGACGGCAGGCATCTCCAAGACTTATGGTTACATCATACTTTTCACATATATCCAGTACTCTATCAAAGTACTCATAAAACGGATTTTCCTGACCAGTTAATTCCATCCATGCATATAGAAGGGAACCACCCCTTGAAACTATGTTGTTAAGTCTTTTGTTTCGCTTAAAAACCTCAGCGGTTTCTCTATTGAGACCGGCGTGGATGGTCATAAAATCTACTCCATCCTCTGCATGCTTTTCAACAACTTTCAAAAATTCTTCCGCCGATATATCTTTAAGTTCCTTATCATAAAATCCAACGGAATCATATATAGGAACAGTACCGATCATGGCAGGAGACATATCAATAAGCCTTCTTCTAAATTCTTCAGTTTTCCCATAGGAACTGAGGTCCATAATGGCTTCAACTTTCATTTCGATAGCAATCTGAACCTTTTCCAGTTCCTTTTCAATATTACAGCAATCCTTTGAAATGCCAAGATTTACATTTATTTTGGTCCTTAATCCCTCACCAACTCCCTCAGGGTCAAGGGATTTATGATTTTTATTTGCAGGAATTACTACCTTGCCTTCAGCAACTTTATTCCTTAGAAGAGTTACATCTATTTTTTCTTTTTCGGCTACAATTTCCATTTCCTTTGTTACAATACCTTTTCTGGCAGCATCCATTTGAGTTGTATAATTCATTAAATACCTTCCTTTCCTAATATATTCCTAATATCTCTAATTTTTTGAACTATATCATCTGATCCTACAATTTCAGAAATCATGGCAAAGCATTTGCCTCCATATTTTTTAACCTCTAGAATATTAGACTTTTTAATGCCACCGATTGCTACATAAGGAATTGAAATGTTTTCACTTACCCATTTAAGGTATTTTAAACCTTCACACTTTTCTACGTCCTTTTTAGTAGTTGTACTAAATATGGGTCCTACTCCTATGTAGTCGGCACCTTTACTTACTGCATCTATTGCTTGAGCCTCATTGTGGGTGGATAGTCCTATTATCATATTTCCAGTTATTTTTTTTACTTCTTCAATAGGCATATCTTCCTGTCCTATATGAACGCCGTCAGCTTCTACTGCTAGGGCTATGTCTATGTCGTCATTTACGATAAGGCTTACTCCACTTTTTTTAGTAATATCTCTTATAGATTTACATTCTTTTAATTTTTCTGATTTATTTTTTTTCTTTTCTCTATACTGGATTATTTTGATTCCGGCCCGGACCATTTCTTTAGCTACTTGAATATTACTTCTTTCCAGAGAAAATTCTTCGCCTAGAATTCCATATATATCTGTATTAGGTAAGGATCTTTTGGGGCAAAATAATTTTTCAAAAGTATAGGATTTAAATCGTAAAGATTCATATATTTTCGACTCATTATAATGCCCTAATACCTTTAAAGTTTCTTCTATACTTCTTAAACCCTCTTGAATCCTTTTAAAGTTTGCTTCAATCAAATCCCATATATCTTCCTTTTTGTCAATATTAGAGTTTTGTGATACATTAAAGCCCAGATCTCTTTCAGAATCTCTAAAGTGTATTAGTTTTGGACTTGAAAAGGATTTTCTAACTTGGTGCCTCATTTCGCGAAGTTCTTTGGACACATAGGCATTTTCCAGTATAAATCTTGCTATATCTTCCAAAACCCTTAACCCTTCAGAAACTCTATTAATATTTGCATCGACTATTCTGTATATATTCATTTTGAACACCTCGTTTGTATTAGCTTATAGGTAACGAGCTATGGGTGACAGGTGACTGGTAACCGAGTAGCGGAAAGGGATTGACCCGAATTCGCTAAGAACTAATGACTAAGAACTAAGGAGTAATTATTATGCTACCAACTACTAACTACTAACTAACAAAGGGGCATCAGATGCTTTTGTTCTTAAATATGCATCCAGTCCTTAAACACCGGTTGATAACCTTTGGAAGCTATTGCTTTCCTGACTTCTTCTACACTGCGTTTATCGGATATTTCAAACTGGCTATCGCTTTTTGAAGATGAGGAATGGCCGCCTACCTCTGTAGATACTCCTGCTGACATTTTTGTAACCCCTAGTTTTATTAAGTTATCCCTTAGCTCCTGTCTTTCCCTTGTAGAAATAGTTAGTCCAACCCTAGGCAGAAAAAGCCTGAATGCCAACATTATTTGAACCAGGGATTTATCGTCTACAGGATAAATATCTCCAAAACTTCCGGCATGGGGTCTAATTCTGGGAAGTGAGATGCTTACCTCTACGTGGGAATATTTGTCTTGAAGATATTTGGCATGGAGTCCTGTGAAAAAAGATTCTTTCTTCCAGTTATTTAATCCCAAGAGGCTTCCGATATTTACATTTCTTATTTTGGCTCTGCAGGCTCTTTCGGGAGCATCAAGTCTGAATTTGTATTTTTTCTTAGGTCCAGCTATATGAACCTTATCGTAAATATCTTCGTCATATACCTCCTGATAGATAGTGAGACCGTCTACACCTGCTTTAATAACTTTTCTATATTCATCCTCGGTCAAAGGGTATATTTCGATGGAAATGGAATCAAAATATTTTTTTATTACTTTTACTGCCTCGATTATATATGAAGGGGGAGATTCCTTTCTTGACTCCCCGGTTAGTAGAAGTATATGCCTAAGTCCCGTGGCAGAAATGGTTTTGGCCTCTTTTTCAATTTCTTCTAAAGTTAACTTTTTCCTAACTATATTATTTTCTACATTAAATCCGCAATAGCTGCACCTATTTACACAATGGTTAGCCAGATACATAGGTGTATATAGAAGTACTGTCTTTCCAAAATGCTGTACTGAAAGGCTATGGGCCTTCTGAGCCATTTCTTCTAGATGGCTTCGAGCAGCAGGTGATAAAAGTGTCAGCAAATCATATTCATTTAATTTTGGTTGACCCAAAACCCTAAGTACATCTCCTTTTGTTATTCCATCAAAAAACTTTTCAAAGTTCATATTTTTAAACTTAAGATATTCTTCATAAAAACTCATTATATCCCGCCTTTATTGTTCATTTAAAAACCCTGTTAATGGAGAGGAAGCTTCTGCAAATTTTCTTTCAGGCCCAAATTTGGATAGATAGGCAAGTCTTCCTGCTTTGACACCTAGACTAAATGCTTTAGCCATTTCGATAGGATCTCCTGCAGTGGCGATAGCAGTATTAACCAAAACGGCTGATGCACCCATTTCCATAGCTTCTGTGGCATGGGAGGGCTTGCCTATTCCTGCATCTACTATTATTGGAATGTCGATTTCATCTATCATTATTTGTATAAGTTCTTTGGTTTGAAGACCTCTATTAGTCCCTATGGGAGCACCCAGAGGCATAACGGCAGCAGCTCCGGCATTTACTAAACTTTTAGCAGCCATTAAATCGGGACTCATATAGGGAAGAACTATAAAACCTTCCTTTGCTAAAATTTCTGTAGCCTTTATAGTCTCATAATTATCGGGCAGGAGATACTTGTTATCGGAGATGACTTCGATTTTTATCCAGTTACCACAGCCCATGGCCTTTGCAAGTCTTGCGATTCTGACTGCTTCCTCAGCATTTCTAGCTCCTGAAGTGTTTGGAAGAAGTATACAATCCTTGGGTATATAATCTAGAATATTTTCTTCCTTTGAACTTAAGTCAACCCTTCTGAGTGCCATTGTGATTACCTGTGCCCCTGAGGTTTTGATGACCTTAGGGATCATATTTTTACTAGGGAATTTTCCTGTACCTATGAAAAGCCTGTTTTGGAGCTCTTTTCCGCCTATAGTCAAATTATCCATTTATTACACATCCTTTTCTTCCATAATAATTCTTAAAACAGTGTTTGCCTGATGACCGGCAGCTATGGAAACCCTCGGAGCCATTAGTCCGCATCCAGGTTTGGCCTCTGATATGCCGTCGCCGATTAAATAGAAATTGTTTCTAACTTTTTTAGTAACTATGGTGTTATTTGAAAAATATCCTGCCATACCGGAGGCCCCGACTATGTATTTTTGAGGCATCTTTTGAAGAAGAGTATTTATAAGTGTGGCCTTTGATTTAGGATTATCGAAGGCTTCAACTACGATATCAACATTTGCCAAAATATCAGTGATGTTATTTTCATCTATGAATACATTTTTCGTATCGACTTTAACAAAGGGATTTATTTCAGATATTATTTCTTTCATGGCATCGGTTTTAAGCATCCCAATATGCTTTACAAAATACTGTTGTCTATTCAAATTGCTAGGCTCAACAACGTCGAAATCCACTAAAAGAAGTTTTCCTATACCCAGTCTGGCAAGGGAAACTGCTATATTAGAGCCTAAACCACCAAGTCCTACAATTCCAACAAATGCTTTATTAATTTTTTCATGGACTCCCGGAGTATGACGAGCAATCATCAGGGATTCAAGTTCTTCCTTAGTTGGAACTTCACCTCTTTTAATGAGGGTAAGTTTGTCATTTTCTTTTAAAGCTATATCATCTGATATAATAAAGCCATTTAGTACAACTATGTCTGCATCTTTTTTAAAAGAATTTCTCACATCAAAAGCAGTGGTTCCTTCTTTGACGATAGTGGTCCTTTCATTTACAAAAATTTTCATTTTTAACCTCCGCCTACAAAGCTGATAATTTCAATTTTATCCTCGTGATTTAATATGTGCTCAGCATACTTTTCCTTAGGAACTATTTTAAAATTTACTTCCACTACAACCTTATCCCTATTTAGGTTGAGTTTCTCAAGAAGCTTTTCAATAGTTATATTTTCATCAAAATTCATTTCCTTTCCATTTATCAGCATTTTATCCCTCCCTTCAAGTATGTTTTTGTCTAAGAGCTATAATTTATTACAATGATGTAATGAATCTAAGAATTTAAAAGTAAAAAAGGGAAGCAGATATCTGCTTCCCCCATAACGCTAATTGCTGCATTAAAAAATCACAAATCCCTAGAGAATTTGTGATAAAAATACAGGCACAAATAACTTCCCTACGGTGGCATTATCCACATCAGGTTATGAGGGTCAGAGATAACATCTCTTTCTCAGCCTATCAATATAGGCTCCCCTAGATAGATTTATATTTAATTTTCATAAAAATTATAGCATATTAAAAATTATTTTACAAGACAGATTTAATTAGGACGATTAACTAGAATTTAAATGGGTATAATTCCTATAAATATACTAAAGAAACCTCTTGTGCTAGTTACTCTAACAGTATAGCTTTAAATATCCTTCAATGTTTCTTCTGAAGCGACTTTGAAGAGCTGTTTTCACCTCTAAATTTTTCTATACAAAACAGCTCTTCTACGGAGCCTGAAGAGGATTATTGAAGGATATCTATAAGGAAATAGTAAGTCAAGTTAAAGAAAGGAAGATGATCATGAAAACATTAATTCTTTTTTATTCACTTTATGGACACATAAAGGCTATGGCAGAGGCTGTAGCAGATGGTGCTAGGGAAGTTGAAGGAGCTGAAGTAATTCTTAGAAGAGTTCCTGAAACTCTTTCTGAAGAAATACTTGAGAAAATGGGAGCTTTAGAGGTGCAAAAATCTTTTGAAGATATTCCTGTAGTAAAGCTTGAAGAGCTTAAAGAAGCTGATGCAATAATTTTTGGAACACCTACAAGATTTGGAAACATGTGTGGTCAAATGAGACAGTTTTTAGATTCAACAGGCGGGCTTTGGGCAGAAGGTGCTCTTATCGGTAAAGTAGGAAGTGTTTTTACCAGCTCTGCAACACAGCATGGGGGACAGGAATCCACAATACTTAGTTTCCATACGACACTTCTGCATCATGGCATGATTGTAGTAGGACTTCCATACTCCTTTGAAGGACAGGAAGGAATAGATGAAATGAGCGGCTGCTCACCTTATGGATCTTCAACTATAACCGGCAGCGATGGAAGCAGGATGCCGAGTGAAAATGAGCTGGCTGGAGCAAGATTCCAAGGAAAACATGTCGCAACTATAGCTTCTAAATTAGTTAAATAAAGTTTGACGAAAAAAGATTTTATGTATAAAATATAAATGAAATAAGAAAATAAAAAAGGGGAGCTGGATTAATCCGGCTGAGAGGGAGCTGTAGTGCTTCGACCCACGGTACCTGAACTGGGTAATGCCAGCGGAGGGAGAATATTACATATTCTTTTGTGACGTTTAACCGCCCTTTATCTTGTTCAGGATAGAGGGTTTGTTTTTTATTGTATAGGAATTCAAACATTTTTTGAAAAAAATTGCAGGTATAAAACAAAGTAAATTCAAGGGATGCAAGAAATTACAAACTTTTACCAGTTAAATATTAAAAAGGCTAAC
>JACCKY010000077.1 GCA_014236755.1 Candidatus Petromonas tenebris
AATCTTGGATACATCATAGAAAGCCAATCACTGTGGTATCTTCCATTGTATTCTGTATTTTGAAATAATCTGTTTCCATATTCATCAACTTGTCCCGATTCTTCTAAATATTCCTCTTTATCTTGTGTAAAGTTATCTTTATATATAAAATCCTTTCCTGTGTTATATGGAGGATCTATGTATATGCATTTTATTTTATTTAAGTAGGATTCTTGAAGGAGTTTTAATACCTCTAAATTATCCCCTTCTATATATAGGTTTTCTGTGGTTTCCCAGTCTAGACTATCTTCCTTTACTGGTCTTAAGGTTTTATTGATAGGAGTGTTAGCTGTAACTATGGCTTCCTTTTTTCCAGGCCATGTTAATTGATATCTTTCCTTACTTCCTTCTACTATTACGTCACTTAATTCCTGCTGCAGTAATTCAAAATCTATGGCCTTTGTTATATTCCCTTTTTCATCTTTTATTTCAGTAATTACATTAGGAAAAAGTTTAGCTATTTTTTCTATATTTTCTTGGTTCATGTCCTTAGACCTCATTTTTAACTTATCCATATTCTGTCCTCCCTTTATTTTGCCATAAGTTTTTCTAATTCTTTTTTCTTTTTTTTAAGTTTTATGTTTAATTCAACTTTTTTATTAAATTGTTTTTCTTTTTTAATGCTTTTTTCTAGTTTTAATATTTCTTTTTTAAGTTTTTCCTGCATTTCATTTAGTTTTATCAATTCCTCTATATTATTTTCAAATGTACTTTCTATTGGAAGTAACTGTTTCAAAATATTTTCATATACATCTTTTAAATTAAGTCCTTTAAGTATATCTATTTCTATTTTATCTTCCTTTGTCCAATCAGATTGATAATAGGAATGAACTACCATTTTGTTAGGGTCTATTTTATTTCTTTCTTTATAGGCAATAACTAATTTTACATCTTTCTCATATTTTAAGATATAAAGTATAGGATAGGGAACAATCCTATCAATATTTTCAAGAACCTCTAGGGAAATATGCCTTTCTTTTAAAATCACTTCAAATATTTGGATTTCTTCTGCTTCCTTTGTAGATTCTAGGTTTACTGTATCCTTTGATAATTTGTATTTCCATATTATATGGTCAATTTCATCTATGAACTTTCTTTCTAGTTTTGCATCTACACCTATTTGTTTGTAAAATTTATTTTTTGGTATTTTCCTATTATATAAAGCTTTATCTGGTATATTAAACATAGATTTCACCTACCTTATAACTACAAAGGCTATTAGTTCAAAGTCATCTAATCCTTTTATAGATTTTATTAATGCAGTGGTTCCTCCAGAAGTAAATAAACTGTCTATATCGGATTCTTCATTTGCATTGATAATTGATTTTATAGCATCTTCTAATAATCTTGAATACTTGTCCATTTTCTTTCCGTCTTTTGTTTCTTTATTAAATTCAATATAGGCTTCTTTTATAGGTTTATCTTTTCCTTTACATCCAGTCCTTAGCACATCTAATATCTTTTTAACTTTTAAATGATTTACTACTACTTCTCCCTCATAATTTATATATACTAAATAAAAAGGATATAAAGGATTTTGCTTATTAACATCAATACCATCATTTATATTTTTTAAGACAAATATTACTCCAGGATATATTTCTTTTTCTTTATCCGCATTTATAACTGCATGTAAGCCATAAGGCACACTATCAAGGTCCCCATTTTTATTAATATAGTTTACTAAATCCATTCTAAAATCGTTAAGACCTAAGTCAGTTATGGAAACTCCAGTATTCATATCCTCCAAGTCTATGACTTCTTCTTGGAGTCTTTTTAGTTGCTCTTTTCTATATTCTAAGTCTGTAGATTTATTAGATAATAAATTATCATCTGAAGTTCCTGTGGATGCCATATTCACTATTACCATTCTATTTTCTACTCTTTCTCTAAGATTAATATATTCATCTAATGTCATATTGGGCCAAAAATTAACTAATTGTATTACATCATTTTTTGAACCAATTCTATCAATACGTCCAAATCTTTGAGTTATCCTTACAGGATTCCAATGAATGTCATAATTTATTAAATAATCACAATCTTGAAGGTTTTGCCCTTCTGATATACAGTCTGTAGCTATGAGTATATCTATTTCCCCTTTTATATGAGGCATGGTTAAATGTTTTTCCTTTGATACTGGTGAAAAACAAGTAAGAATAGTATGTAAATCATTTTTTATATTTAAAGTTGTTTTATTGGTATCGGAACCTACTATTTTTGCAGTATGTAGGTTAAATTCATCTATTACATATTTAGAAATTTCATTATATAAATAATTAGCAGTATCGGAAAAAGCTGTAAATATAATTATCTTTTTATTGTCTTTATTTATTGGATTATTAATTTTCTCTTTTATTATATTTTTTAAAGTATATAGCTTTTGATCAAAGGCTGGAGTTATCTTTTTCATCTCTTTAAGTAAATAATCTATTATATTTTTATCATGTTCTAAATCCTCTCTCCACGAGATTCTATCTATATCTGAAAGATTTATTTTCACCTTATCCCCAATGTTGAATTCATCATCCAACCAATCATCTTCATCAAAGTCTATATTACTTAGTGCTTGATAAGACGTAATTTGATTGGTTACATAGATATTGAACTTATCAATTTCTTCAATAGTAATATTAATCTTATCTATCATTTTTAATAAAGTTATTCTAAAAGCGTCCACAGAGCTTTCTAATCTTTTTAATAGATTAATTCTCATTAAGGTTTGTAAACTTCGTTCCCTATCGGATTGTTTTAAGCTACCTAATCCACCTTTTACAACAGTATCGTATATTTTTTCATAAAACTTGATCTTACTTGGCATGATATAGTTAAAAGGTGCATATATACTTAAATTTAACTTTGACAATTCTTTAAATATTTCATCATATCCAATGACATCAGTTCTTTCTGTTAAATTGCAAAAATGGGATATAGGTTTTAGTCTTTTTGGGAATTTGCCTATTTCTTCAATATTATAATACTTTTGAATATGTTTTCTAGAACGAGCAATAGTTAAACTATCTAATAACTCAAAAAAGTCAAAATCTAACATACTTAATAAGGTTTCTGTAGTTCTTTCTGAATTAGGCATTTTAGACCATTTATTAAAAGAGTATTGAGCCCTTTTAAAAATATCATCAATACCTCTTTCTGTATTTAATTTTGCATTTATGTTAGAAGGATTGCCCTCATAGGCTAAAGCAAGCTGGTTCTTTAGGTCGTTAAATCTATTGTTTACAGGGGTTGCTGATAGCATAAGTACATCAGTTTTTACTCCAGTTTTTATAACTTTTCTCATAAGCCTTTGATATCTTGTTTCTCTGTCTTTTACCGGGTCATTATTTCTAAAATTGTGGGATTCATCGATTACTAATAAATCATAGTTACCCCAATTTAGTCTTTCAAGATTAATACCGTTTGTGTATCCACTATCACGAGATAAATCTGTATGATAGAGAACATTGTAATTAAATCTATCTTTGTACAGTATGTTATTAGTATAATTTTCTCTGTATGTAAGCCAGTTTTCCGATAGCTTTTTAGGACATAATACGAGTACATTTTTATTCCTTAACTCATAGTATTTTATTACTCCTAAAGCAGTAAAAGTTTTACCTAATCCTACGCTATCTGCTAATATGCAACCATGATATTTTTGAAGTTTATTTATAATACCAATTACGGCATCTTTTTGGAAACTGTATAATCTATTCCATATTTCTGTTTCCTTAAATCCAGTAGCTTCATTAGGAAGAAGGTCTTCTGTTATATCCTCTAAAAATTCATTAAATATATTAAATAGTATCACAAAGTAAATAAATTCTGGTGAATTTTCATTATATACTGTAGATATATATTCTATTACTTCAGCTGTTACATCTTTCATTTTTTCATCATCATTCCAAACTTGCTCAAATAGTTGGAAATAGGTTTTAGTCATATTGTAATCATCAGATTTAATTACTATATTAGATATATTATCTCCTCTTTCATAGCCTAAATCGACTGTCGAAAAGCCCACTGTTTGAGTGTATGTATATCGTTCGTTGTTATTTTCAACATTAATAAATCCTTGTAAATAGGCATTTGTTTTGTTGGATTTAAAAGTTACCTTCTTTTTTATCCAATTGCTACATTCTTTAGCAATGGCTTTTTGGGTTAACTCATTTTTTAATTTTATCTCAAACTTTGTACCATAAACGCTTCTCTCCCTATTTAGTTTTGGAATGTAAAATTCCCTTTTTTCTTTTTCTATTTTATCTTTTATAAAGGTGGGAGAATTGAATATAAACCTAAGTTCGTCTATTTGCTCTAATTCTTTTTTTAAAGATTCATAGGCATATATTGAAAAACAAGACGCTGCAATAGATACTTTTGAATCCTTTTTAAATGTAGACTTTAAATCATCCCCCAAGAATTTTTGAACATTATTTATAATATCCATAAAACTACACCCCTGCTAAGTCTAAAAAATACATTACACAATATATTTATATTTCTACTTTCATTTACATTTTCCTCCAACAAAATAAATACAAACTATGAATTTGTAAATGATAAAGTAAAAGTAAACATAAAAGCTTTTTTTATAACTTTAGTAATGACAAGTGAAGTTTCTTTGATGCTTATATGACTAAAAAA
>JACCKY010000078.1 GCA_014236755.1 Candidatus Petromonas tenebris
AATGGAATGAAATCTATGGGAGAAATTATACCTTGACTAGGATGAATCCACCTTATCAATGCCTCTACACCGCTATTTTACCGGTCTTTAAATCTATTTTAGGCTGATAAAAAAGAACAAACTCTTGATTTTTTATGGTATTTCTCAATTTGTTTTCCATATCTATATATCGCAGTATCTTTTCATTCATATTTGCCATGTAAAAGAAAAAACAATTTTTTCCTTTCTCTTTAGCACTATACATTGCGGTATCAGAGTTTTTAAGTAAAGTTTGTTCATCTCTACCATCATTGATTTCAATAACATTAGTTAGTAATAAAGTAAATTTATCTCCTCCAAACCGTGCTAACATGTCTTTGACTTTTACATGTTTTTTTTAACTCATCTGCTACATCTTTTAACAACTCATCTCCGAAGGCATGTCCAAATGCATCATTAATCTTTTTAAAATTATCTAAATCAAAATATAACAATGTGTCAGCTTAAACTTATTTTCCTTTGCTTTCTCCAACTCAATTTTTAAATCCTGTGTTACCTTTTCAGCTTTTTCTTTACCATTGGGATGTAACAGGTTTTTCCAAGCCTCATATGTATTTTCTATTTCATAATCCTTAAATCCTTAGATCTGCTTTAGTTTAGGCGAAAGAAATAGATTGTTATTTTCAATATCCCAATCCCCTATGCCATCATTAGCCCCTTCAACTGCCAGTTTATAGTGCTGCTCACTTATATAAAGGGCTCTTTGATTTTTTTGAAGCTCATCCCCCTGAGGCTTCAATTCTTTTTCATCAGCCATTAATTCTTCGTAGGCAGCGTCAAGTTCTTCATAACTTTCAAGCAACTTTTGTGCCGCCTCTTGAGTTATTTCCATATTTTTTTAACCAACATATACACTAATACTGCAGTTATAGCTACATAAAGCCAGCCTTTGTAGATCTATATACTCTTAAATGTTTGTATATTATCGGTGAAAAAACTTAATATTTCATCTGATAATAAAATCCAAAGTACTCCTACTACCCCATATATTATTGCTATTTTCATCGACATTGATTCCGGATTTACTTCATTAAATGCTAAGATATCTTTATCAGTAAACTCTGAATAAATTTTTGTCTCCTTATCATCTATAACTTCTGTTCTTTTCACTTTTTTAAACATCCCATACCATCCACATTTTTAAGAAAAATTTATCTTTATATATTATTCTCACATAGCTGTAAATTTTTCATCTGGATTTGTTATTTATTTTTTGAAAAGAACTTGCTCAACTTATAAAATTTATATCCTATATTTTAAAAAATAACATTTATCGTTCCCCTTGTAAATTTTTTTAAAAATTTTATTTTTTGTGATATAAGTTACAGATACATGTATCTATTTATTGTATCATTGAATCAAAGCTGAATAACTAATAAGCTTTTTTAAAATTGTATATTTTAAATATACGTAATAACAACTCGGTTATAAAATTTTTAATTTGCAAAATAAAATAATTTTGTATAGAGTAATAGTATATTAGAAAGGAGAGTATATAATGAAAAGACAAATAATCGAAATAAATGAAGAAAAGTGTATAGGATGTGGTTTATGTGCAAATGCGTGTCATCAGGGAGCTATTCAAATTATAGACGGTAAAGCAAAGTTAGTAAGTGATTCATACTGCGACGGATTAGGAATGTGTCTACCATCTTGTCCTGTAGATGCAATAAAATTAGTTGAAAAAGATACTGTGGAGTTTGACCAATCAAGGAAGGATTATGCAGTTAAACAAAAACAGCATAAGCATTCAGGCGGTTGCCCAGGCTCAGCTAATAGGATATTAAAGCCAGCTAGCGGCTGTAATTGTTCTGGTTCAGCTAATGAAATTTTAAATGAAAAAAATACGCGTAAAAGTTTACCTCAGGAATTGATATCCGAACTGAGACAATGGCCAGTACAGCTAAAACTCGTTAGTCCAATGGCTGATTTTTGGGATGGAGCAGACGTTTTAATAGCAGCAGACTGTTGTGCCTATGCCTATGGAAACTTTCATCAAGATTTTATAAAGGATCATGTAACCGCTATTGGATGTCCAAAGTTAGATGATAATCAATACTACATCCAAAAACTTACAGAAATATTTAAGTTAAATGACATAAAAAGTATAACTGTTACAAGGATGTCCGTTCCATGCTGCGGAGGTATAGTACATGCAATAAAAACTGCTTTGGGAAATGCTGGGAAGACAGTGCCGTATAGAGAAATAATTATTTCACCGGACGGAAGTATAGTCGGCTAAAATATAATTTAAGGCTTGGAGATATAGACGTCTCCAAGCCTTTTGTACTTTGTGTTTTAAAGAATTATATTACATTTGTTTTTGGATAAGTTAGACCTGTCACTATTATAGTTTATGGGCAAATTCATTCAATTTATCTGCTAACATAGATAGTTCATTTATCTCTGCTGTAATTTCTTCAGTACCTGCAGCTTGTTCTTGTGTTAAAATTCCATTTTTTTCTACCATTTGAAGTATTTGCGTAACACCATGTTGAATTTCTTTTAGTACAGAGGCTATCTTATCTACTGATTCATTACTTGAAATTGCCAGTTTTCGTATTTCCTCTGCTACAACCTGAAATCCTCTACCAGCATCCCCTGCTCTAGCAGCTTCAATTGCTGCATTTAAACCTAGTAAGTTCGTTTGCTTTGCAACTTGTTGCACAAATTGTACTACTTGATCCGTTTCTTTTGCTTTTGTTAATGCACTATTGACATAAGAAATCATCTCTTCTCCTGAAATTGCTATTTTATCAGCACTAGAAGAGATTTGTGTTGTCGTTTTTGACATTTCATTTAAAGAATTTGCTAATGTTTTAATAATATCATAAAGTTCTTCTTTATCACTTACATTTTTCACAGTAGCAATAGCACCTATAATTTGTCCGTCTTCATCAATAATAGGTATTGAGGTCGCCGTCATAGGAGCGCCATGTATTTCCTTTGGTATAAAAACAGTAACTTTTTTCTTTTGTTTCATTGATTGAAATAACGCTAGCTCATTATTTAATAATTGTCCTTCTACTACACGTAAATTTACATTTTTTCCTGGAACACATTTTATTACCTTTTCTTTATCACTTATTGCAACTGCTAAATCATCCTCTGTAAAATCATTAACATATGGTGCTATATCTACATACCTTTTTAGTAATTCGTGCATCTTTTCTATCCCTCCATGAATTTTACGCTATTAATTTCTTTTTTATTCTACATTTTTTTTTAAATCCCTGCATAAAAAACATTCATTTTTTCATATTTGAACTATTCTCTAACTTGTTCATGCTATGGTAGCAACTTGAAGTAACGAATTTCTTCTATATCGAATAAACTAAATTATGATAATTTTGTAATAAGGGGGTACATATGTTGCGAGACAAATCGGTAGAAATACAAAATCTGTCTAAAATATACCATACCCTTGCTGGTGAAACTCTAGCTCTGAGTAATCTATCTTTAGATGTTTATAAGGGAGAGATTGTTTCAATCGTTGGTCCTAGTGGTTGTGGAAAATCTACTCTTCTATCTTTAATTTCTGGACTCATAAGACCTTCCTCAGGGAAAATATATATCGATAAAGAAGAGGTGAAAAAATACGATAAGAAAATAGGTTACATGTTTCAAAATGATAATCTTTTTGAATGGCGAACTATATGGAAAAATGTGCTAATTGGTCTTGAAGTCCAAGACAGACTCACAGCAGAAAGACTTGCAAAGGTAACAAATCTTTTGAATACCTATGGATTAAAGGACTTCAAAAATTATTATCCAAACCAACTTTCCGGCGGAATGAGGCAAAGAGTGGCTCTTATAAGAACACTAGCTACAGAGCCTGAAATATTACTTCTTGATGAACCATTTTCGGCACTTGATTATCAGACTCGATTGATGGTAGCTGATGAAGTAGGAACAATAATAAAAAAAGAGAAAAAAACAGCCATACTCGTCACCCATGACATCTCAGAGGCTATATCTATGGCCGATAGAGTAGTAGTTCTTTCAGACAGACCTGCCAAAGTAAAGTCAATACATGAAATTAATCTAACATTAGATGTGGCTAGGACTCCTTTAACTTCAAGAAAAGCTCCTGAATTTAGGGACTACTTTAATGCAATATGGAAGGAGCTGGATATACATGGATAGTAAAAACAAATTTTCTGAAGAACATATTCAATTTTTAAAAAGTGTAAAGAGAAAAAAGAGAACTATCTTCATTACCCAGTTAGCTATATTAATAGTTATCTTTCTTTTATGGGAGTTGGCAGCAAGGTTAAAATTGGTAGATACATTCTTAACAAGTTATCCTTCAGAGATGTGGAATCTATTTTTAAAACTAGCTACAAACGGCTCATTATTTAAACATATCGGTATAAGTGTATTTGAAACAGTTGTAGGTTTTGTCCTAGGAACTCTATTAGGAACTTTGATAGCCATACTGCTATGGTGGTCAGAATTCATATCAAGAGTTTTAGATCCTTACATGGTTATACTGAATGCTCTTCCTAAAACAGCTTTAGCACCAATTATCATTATATGGGTAGGAGCAGGCATATCAGGTATAATTGTTACGGCATTAATGGTTACAAAATTTCAAACTCTGCAAAAAGTTATTATCCCCGCAAGTGTACCTACAATAATCAATGCATTAAAAATTAACGTAGGGTTATCATGGGTTGGAGTTATAGTTGGTGAATTCCTAGTGTCAAGAGCCGGAATAGGCTATCTAATAGTATATGGCGGCCAAGTATTTCAATTAGATTTAGTTATGACCAGTGTAATTATTCTGGCAGTCCTTGCAGCCGTAATGTATCAAGGTGTTTCCTATATCGAAAAAAAATTACTACGCTGGCGACAATAAAACAGAAGGTTTTTTAAAATGTTTTGCTATACTATTAGAACAAAGGCGTCTGGCGACGCTTTGTTAGTTCGTAGTTAGTAGTTCGTAGTTGGTAGCCCTGATTAGCTCTTAGTTCTTAGCTCTTGGCTCTTGGCAAATCCTAGTCGTTTTTTAAGGTCTTTCTTGCGGCCCTTCACCTTTTTGCCATGAGCGGTCAGCAGTTAGCTGTTAGCCTTTTTAATATTTAACTGGTAAAAGTTTGTAATTTCTTGCATCCCTTGAATTTGCTTTGTTTTATACCTGCAATTTTTTTAAAAAATGTTTGAGGTCCTTTACTACAAGAAAAAAGCAGTTTTACTAAAAGTAAAACCGCTCTTTGATAAGTTTTAAAAATGCTATTGCCTGCGGAGAGCTTCCACAGGAGGCACTGAAGATGCCGATATGGCTGGATATACTCCAAAGAGCAATCCCGATATCAGTGCAACTATTGTAGCTATTTTTATTGCTTGGAAACTAACAGCCGTTGTAAAACCATAGCTTTCAAATATATTTAATCCCCATATACCCGCTGCTATACCTGCAATTGCACCAATAACACTTACATAAAAGGCTTCGAGAAGAAACTGCAAGAGAAGGTCGGTTTGCTTTGCTCCTAAAGCCCTTCTGACTCCTATTTCAGCTGTCCTTTCAGTTACCGAAACCAGCATTATATTCATAATACCAAGTCCACCTACTAAAAGTGATACTGCTGCTATTCCTCCCAGTAACAGGGTCATTACTCTATTTGCATTGTCAGCTTCCTTGACAAGCTGATTTAGACTGGTAATTGTTATAAGCTGATCCCCTGCGCTCGGCAGTATCGGCTTTGGTCTTTCAACTCCTCCAGGCTTTTCCGGCATCGGCATAGGTCTGCCATTTCCCGGCATAGAGTTTTCTTCTCCACCTGAAGAAGCAGGAGTAGGAGCATTTTGAGCAATGCCTAATTTTCTTTTAAAAATTCTTCCTAGCTGTACAACAGCCAAATCAGCATCCTGTTTTGAGGCTGCCTTACCCCAAATTGCTTCAACGGTTCGCTTCTCAGCAATCTTCATGGCTGCTGTGTATGGAATAACCACTTTATTGTCAATATCATCAGCCTTACCAGGGCCCTTTTCAGTCAGTACTCCAACAATCCTATATGTTTCTCCATTCAGTTCAATAGTCTTTCCTACGGGATTTCTTCCTGCCATTAGACTAACTGCAACGTTATAACCTAAAACTGCTACAGGAGATCTTTGTTTTACATGTAAACCAGTAAAGAAATGGCCCGAAAGCAACTCATGATCTCTTATCTTAGGAAACTCATTATCCACACCAATTACATTAATGTTTCCCCTCGTCCTTCTCCATCTAATTGTAGCTTTAGTATTTACAATCGGTGAAGCCGCTACTAGTCCTTCTACTCTCTCAACTAGCTCATCGCTGTCTTCTGGTTTGAATTCCACAGAAGAGTCATGGGCAGTAATAGTTATAACATTTTTTCCCAAACTTTCAAATTGCTCTACAACTGCCCTTCTAGCCCCTTCACCAATACCCATAAGACTTACAACTGAAGCCACACCTATAGCTACCCCTAAAATAGTCAGGGCTGAACGCAAGGGATTTGAAACAATCCCATGCAGTGCCATTTTCATAGTAAACCACCATTTGACTAAAAAGGAGCCTCGTTTCTTTTTCTTATTCACCAGCTGATACCTCCTTGTATAATATAGTTTGTAAAACACTTCAAAATAAATATCCTATCTAATAGTTTTCATCTACTTTTCCTATCTAGTAGCATGAAAACTAAAAAAGCTTGTATATTGAAAAACAATTTGAGATAATTGTTCTCGTAAACAGATAGAGATTTTCGTATCCCTCCTTGAGGCTTAAGTCCTCCTAAAAAAGAG
>JACCKY010000079.1 GCA_014236755.1 Candidatus Petromonas tenebris
TAATCTGTGGTCAGTTCGTAGTTCGTAGCTCTTTGTTTGTAGCTCATGCTCAGCATTACTATAGGGCCAAGACCCTAAATGCCACAAGCTACATGCTACCAACTACAAGCTGGTTTTTTCCCTTACACTGTTCAGTTTTCAAAGACCATTTTTTGTCGGCTATTGCCGACGCTTAAATATAATATCATGTTTGTTTTAACTTGTCAATACTTTTTTAAATTTATTTTTGTCGGATATTTTTTTACCTGAGAGAAACTTGCTCCTCATTTCCGGCGCTTAAATATGGTATCATAATCTCTTTTCATTGTCAATCACCATTTTTAGCCAATTCTCTATTTAAAATAATCGTATGTCATTTGGCTTGCCTTTTATTGATACCCTTTTACAGATCAATTAAAACATTTTCCAAAAACTAAAAGAGGTATAGGTAACATACGTTACCGATACCTCTTATTATTAATCTGTTATAGGTTTCATTGTAGGGAAAAGTATAACATCCCTAATTGAAGGAGAATCTGTCAATAGCATTATCATCCTGTCTATACCTATTCCGAGTCCACCCGTTGGTGGAAGACCAACCTCCAATGCATTTAGAAAATCCTCATCCATCATATGGGCTTCTTCGTCTCCTGCTTCTCTTTGTTTTAATTGTTCTTCAAATCTTTGTCTTTGATCAATGGGATCATTTAACTCTGAAAAAGCATTGGCTATTTCCCATGTATTAGCAAAAGCTTCAAATCTATTTGTTATAGCCGGATTATCCGGATTCCTCTTAGCAAGAGGTGAAACTTCTACAGGGTGATGTAGCACAAAGGTAGGCTGTATTAAATCCTTTTCACAAAATTCTTCGAAAGCCAGGTTTACAAGATGTCCTTTTGTCATATGTTTTTCAACTTCTAAGTGTAGTTCTTCCTTTGCAACTTTTCTAGCCTCTTCATCACTTTCTAAAGCATAGAAATCAATACCGGTTTTTTCGTGAACCAATTCATGCATAGAAACTCTTCTCCAAGGCGGTTTAAAATCTATTTCAGTACCTTGGTAATTTACTACAGTTGTTCCCAATGCTTTTTCTGCACAGTATGCAACTAAGTTTTCAGTAAGTTCCATCATATATTCATAGTCCTCATAAGCTGCATAGAGCTCTATAGCTGTATATTCAGGATTATGCTTTATAGACATTCCTTCATTTCTAAACATTCTTCCCATTTCATATACTTTATCAAATCCGCCTACTATAAGTCTTTTTAAATAAAGCTCGTTTGCAATTCTTAAATACATATCTATGTCAAGAGTGTTATGGTGAGTTATAAAAGGTCTTGCAGAAGCTCCTCCAGCTATTGTATTTAGTATTGGAGTTTCTACTTCAATATAACCCCTATCATCTAGGAATTCTCTTACGGCCTTTATAATTTTATTTCTTTTTAAAAATACTTCTTTGACTTCAGGATTAACTATAAGATCGACATATCTTTGTCTATATCTAAGGTCAGTATCTTTGAGACCATGCCATTTTTCCGGCAAAACCTGTAATGATTTTGAAAGAAGTTTTACATCTGACGCTCTCACTGATATTTCCTGTTTCTTAGTCTTAAAAACAGTTCCCTTTATGCCTACTATGTCTCCTATATCATATGTAGTAAATACTTCATATTCTTCTTCTCCTATTGCATCCTTTCTCACATAGGACTGGATTCTACCATCTTTATCTAGTATATCTATGAAGCTGGCTTTGCCCATTGTCCTTTTAGCCATTATTCTGCCAGCTATACTCACTTCTTTTCCTTCATATTCTTCAAAATTTTCTTTTATATCAGTACTAAAAGCAGTTCTTTCATATTTTTCAGCCTTAAAGGGGTCCCTCCCCATTTCCGTAAGGTTTTTTAGTTTTTCTCTCCTCACCTTTAGTACTTCATTGAGATTTTGCTCCTCAGTCATCCTTTGTAGGCACCTCCTATTGAATTTTAATATCTAGAATTTCATATTTCGTCACTCCATCAGGGATTTGTATCTCAACTACCTCTCCTACTTTTTTCCCTAATAAAGCTTTTCCAACAGGTGATTCGTTTGATATCTTTAGTTCATAAGGATCTGCTTCAGCCGAACCAACGATTGTATATTCAACCTCTTCATCGAACTCTAAATCCTTTACTTTAACTGTAGAACCGATACTTACTACATCATTTGTTATTTCGCTTTCATCTACGACTCTAGCCTTCCTAAGTATAGATTCAAGCTTGGCTATTCTCTCTTCTACCTGAGCCTGTTCATTTTTTGCCTCATCATATTCTGAGTTTTCACTTATATCTCCAAAGGCTAATGCCTGTTTTATTCTCTCTGCTACTTCCTTTCTTCTTACAGTTTTTAATAATTCTAATTCTTCTTCTACCTTTTGTAATCCCTTTTTCGTTAAAACGATTTCCTTATCAACCATCATTTCCCATCTCCTTTGCTATACTCTAATCTAGATACATGAATTTTTATTTATATTCTCTTCTGCTTTTTTTAATAAGACGCTTTACTATATTTACTACCATTTATTTTCTGTAATATATGTTATTTAAATAAAATTATTCGCATTTTTTTTAAACAAACCTATTTAATATTATAAGCACTGGGGCGCAGTGCTTGGACTTATGCGAATTATTATAATGTAGTTATAATTTATTGTCAAGCAATTAATTATTTATAAACAAGTTATATATCCAAGAGTCTTTTAAGACACTTTTCTATTGCTTTTACAGATGTGGTTTTATTTATTTCATTGCGAATTTTTGCAGCATTTCGAACCCCTTTTAAATACCATGCCGCATGCTTCCTCATTTCCCTGATTGCTATATATTCACCTTTATTCTCTATTAGCATATGTAAATGTTTAAGGACCATATTGACCTTTTCCTCTACAGTAGGGGTTGGCAAAATTTCTCCAGTTTTAAGATAGTGACTTACTCTTTGGAATATCCATGGATTCCCCTGGGCTCCTCTTGCTATCATTATGCCATCACAACCGGTAATTTCTTTTATTCTTTTGGCATCCTCCACTGTGAAAACATCACCATTTCCAAAAACAGGTATATTCACCGCTTCCTTTACTTGTCTTATTATCTCCCAATCTGCCTTCCCCGTATAAAATTGTTCTCTTGTCCTACCATGGACCGATATGGCCTTTGCCCCGCTTTCCTCTATTACTTTAGCAACCTCTACAGCGTTTATGTTTTCTTTATCCCATCCAGTTCTTATCTTTACTGTAACCGGCTTAATAGAGGCTTTAACTACCGACTTTACAACTTTACCAACAAGAGAAGGATTTCTCATTAGAGCTGAACCATCACCATTTTTTACTATTTTAGGTGTAGGGCATCCCATATTTATATCTAATATATCATTGTTATGACTATTTAGCCTTTCAGCTACTATTCCCATTATCTCTGGATCTGACCCAAAAATCTGCAGAGCTACAGGTCTTTCTTTTTCTTCAATTTTCATTAAATCCTTTGTTTTTTCATCATCATAATATATACCCTTGGCACTTACCATTTCTGTATATACCAGCCCACATCCGAACTCCTTGCAAATAAGTCGAAAGGTAAGGTCTGTAACACCCGCCATTGGTCCAAGTGCTATGGGATTTTCTATATATAGTTTTTCTATATGCATTAAATCACCTACCATTATGAATAGAACAAAGCGTCTGGGGCCGCTTTGTTAGTTCGTAGTTAATAGTTCGTAGTTGATAGCCCTTATTAGCTCTTAGTTCTTGGCTCTTGGCAAATCCTAGTCGTTCTTTAGGGTCTTTCTTGCGGCCTGTCACCTTTTTGCCATGAGCGGTCAGTAGTTAGCTGTTAGCCTTTTTAATATTTTACTGGTAAAGGTTTGTAATTTGTCACAAGCCTTGAATTTACTTATGTTGGCATCTGCAACTTCTTGCAAAAAATGTTTCAATGCCTATGCAATAAAAATAACGCCAGGATTAATATTCCCGGCTTTTTATCGTTTATTCATTTCATATATGAGTCGTAAACCTTCTAAGGTTAAAAATCTGTCTACTTCATCTATAGTCTTAGATTCAGTTGCTATAAGACCTGCCAGGCCTCCTGTTGCTATAACCTTTATATTTTTTCCCTTTAACTCTTCCTTCATTCTTGTAACCAGATAATCTACAAGCCCCACATATCCGTATATGACACCTGATTGTATGCTCTGAATAGTATTTCTACATATTACTGTATCTGGTTTATCAAGTTCAACTCTTGGCAGTTTTGCCGCCCTTTGAAAAAGTGCATCACTCGATATTTTAATTCCCGGGGAAATGATTCCTCCTAAATATTCGCATTTATCAGATATTGCACAGAATGTGGTTGCAGTTCCGAAATCAACTACTATTATAGGCCCACCGTATTTATGGTAAGCTGCCACTGCATTTACTATTCTATCAGCTCCTACTTGTCTAGGATTGTCATATTTTATATTAATTCCCGTTTTAATTCCGGGTCCCACAACCATAGCCTTTCTATCAAAAAGTTTATATGCCATATGCTGAAGAGAGTACATAATTGTAGGCACAACCGATGAAATTATAAC
>JACCKY010000025.1 GCA_014236755.1 Candidatus Petromonas tenebris
CCCCAATTAGCTGCTCGTTTAATCAGCTCTTCAGCAGAACATATTCCATCCATGGAGCTCATTTTAGTATGGGCATGCAACTCAACTCTTTTTTCATCACTGTTATCTTTTCTTTCATTGGCAGTAGCCTTATTAATGTCTCTAGCCATTAGTACTAATTCTCTTTCGAAGGTATCATATCTAACTGTTCCTTTAATTTTATAATGGTCTCCTATAGATATTCCTTCTTTTACTGTTTCTACATCTTCTTTTTTACAGAAAATCTTAACTCCAATAGATGAGGTGAAATCAGTAATAGCTAATGTAAATAAAACTTTGCCGCTTTTTAGCTCACGGATATCTTTTTCAAAAACTTTACCTTGTATACATACTACACCATGTTCTTCTGTTATGTCTTTAATATTCATAATTTCATCTTTTATTTTTTTGCCTAATATAATAGCATTTTCTTTGGATTTTGGTTTTGGGCTGAAATTTGGTTTAGAAACATAGTTTTTAGACATAATTTTATCTAATATCTTATTTAGTTCATGGTTCTTTTTTTCTAAATAAGACTCATTTTCATCATTACTATCTATTTCATTAACTTTAAAGGTTACCTTAATTTTTATTCCAAAATCTTTGTATATAATATTCTCAATTAACTTATTACATTTCTTATCGTAAAGTTTCTCAACGCCTAGTTGACTATTTACCTTAATTTCTAGTGTTTTATTAGTACTACTAAATGTTTTTTTGCAATTATTAAACCACCCAATCATGGATGGACTATTTTTTTTAACTTCAAATAGTATGTTATTCCAGTAATTTAAAACAAGATTCTCAATGTCTTGCGGATAGTTTTTATATACAGTGTTTATATTTACACGGCTTATAAAAGGAAGGTTATTCTTAATATATGATTGTATTTCATCTAAATTATCCTTATCTATCACCTTAGATGGCAATAAAGTTAAATCCAATGTCTTTGAATTTGAATAGTACTTAATAGTATCAAGATAAATATTGGATTGTTCCTTAAGGAAGTTTTTTAATAAATTGTTTGTTACATTACTCATTTATCTACCTCCAGATAAAGTGAAACCTAGTTTAGTTGGAGTTTAAACTAATCCTAACTTTCTCTTACAACGCAAGGGATGAGCATCAATTTAAATACCTAACCATCACATAAATAAAAAAGTATCTACTTATTTAAAGGTTATTAATTTCTTCTAGTAAAGAGTCTAAAATATGATCTTCTTTAACCTTTTTTATAATTTTTCCTTTTTTAAAGATTAATGCAGAATCTTTACCTCCAGCTATGCCAAGATCAGCTTCCTTTGCTTCACCGGGTCCATTAACTGCACAGCCCATTATGGCTAGTGTAATGGGTTTATCTATATGCTTAAGTTTCTTTTCTAGCTCATTAGCAACACCCATTAAATCGATTTGACATCTTCCACATGTTGGACATGAGATAAAGTTTATACCAAACTGTCTTATATTTAGTGCATGGAGAATTTCTCTGCCTACTTTTACCTCTTCTACTGGGTTTCCCGTTAAAGATATCCTAATTGTATCGCCAATACCATTTAAAAGTAATGCGCCTACTCCTATTGAAGATTTTATAGTCCCTCTCCATACAGTACCTGCTTCAGTAATACCTATATGGAAAGGATAATCAACTTTTTCTGCCAGAATAGAGTAAGCATCAAAGGTTAATTTTATATCGGAGGCCTTAAGGGAAATAATTATCTTATCAAAATTTAAATCCTCTAATATTTCCACATGACTTAAGGCACTCTCTACAAGGGCATTAGGGGTAATTCCATTATATTTTTCCAAAATTTTTTTATTAAGGGATCCTGCATTTACTCCTATACGAATAGGGATGTCTCTTTCTTTTGCTTTAGAAACTATCATTTTTACTCTGGAAACGTCACCTATGTTTCCTGGGTTGATTCGTAATTTATCTATTCCGTTTTCTATGGATTTTAAGGCCAAACGATAATCAAAATGAATATCAGCAATCAAGGGTATGGAAACACTTGATTTTATTTTTGAAATAGCTTCAGCAGCCTCCATATCAGGTATGGCGATTCTTACAATTTCACAACCTGATTCTTCTAATTTCTTTATTTGAGATACAGTTTCATTGATATTTCTTGTATCTGTATTTGTCATTGATTGAACAGAAATAGGAGCGTCTCCGCCAATATATACTTTTCCGCACTTTATTTTTTTGCTTGTTCTTCTAATAATTTTCATTTTATCACCGACCTAAAATAGATTAAATCTAGTAATATCTTTATATAGAACAAAAATCATTAAGATTATGAGGATAACAAAGCCTACTAAATGGACAAAACCTTCTTTATCAGGATCAACAGGTTTTCCTTTTATAAGCTCCAATAATATAAAAAATAGTCTTCCACCGTCGAGAGCTGGAAAAGGCAAGAGATTGAGTATTGCAAGATTGATTGATATAACTGCAGCTAGAGATAACAAAGAATATATACTGATTCTAGCGGCTTTTCCAACGAAATGAACCATTCCTATTGGACCAACTACTTCTTCAGTAGAAGCCTTTCCTTTGACAAATTTAGACAAAAATCCCGTAATTCCCTTTGTAACCATGGCTACTCTTTCAAGGGAAAACTTAAGAGATAAAGGAAGGGATTTTTTTAATACCGGACTTATACCTATAAATTTTTTATCGGTATCTGGGTCCTTAAGAGGACTTACCTTGAAGGATAAGGTTTCATTATCCCTTAACACTTCTATAGTTAATATGTCTTTTTTTGTTTTACTAATCGTTTCAACTATATCTTCCCAGCTATTTATATTTTGCTCATTTATCCTAATAATTTTATCACCAGGATGAATACCTGCCTTTTGGGCTGGATAGTTTTCAGTTACCTTATCAATTACATTAACGGGTATACCTAAGCTTAAAGCTATTATTGTAAATAATATTACAGCAAGTACTATGTTCATAATTGGACCAGCTACTATTACAGAAATTCTTTGGAGAGGAGATTTTTTACTAAAACTTCCTGCATCTTCTGAAATTTCATCTTCCCCCTCCATTTTTACGAAACCACCAATGGGAAATAGTCTAATAGCATATTCAGTTTCCTTACCTTTAAACTTAAGAATCCTTGGCCCCATACCTAGAGCAAATTCATGAACTTTAATTTTATTTAATTTAGCTAAAGCAAAGTGACCAAACTCGTGAAAAAATACCAGCAGTCCAAATACTAACACAAAACTTATAAAAGTATACATAAGATCCCACCTTAGAAATATTATTTATTTATATATTCTCTAGTAAGTTTATCTACTTCAAATATATCATTTATACTTGGATTTTTTATAGGGGTATGTTTATTCATAGCTACTTCTATTCTATTTGGGATATCGTAAAAAGTTATCAAGCCATTTAAAAACTGTAAGACCAATTCTTCATTTGCGGCATTAAGCACAGCAGGCATAGTACCGCCTATGCGTAATGCTTCAATGGCTAGATCTAAACATGGAAAAGTCTTTGTATCTGGTTTTTCAAAGGTTAATTCTCTAATCTTTAGAAAATCTAATCTTTCCATATTTGATTTTACCCTAGACGGATAAGTTAAAGCATATTGTATTGGTACTTTCATATCTGGCAGTCCTAGCTGAGCCAGTATTGATCCATCAATAAATTCAACCATAGAATGAATAATGCTTTGAGGATGAACAACAACGTCTATTTGGCTAACTTCTAAATCAAAAAGCCATTTTGCTTCGATAACTTCCAATCCCTTGTTCATTAAAGTCGCTGAATCAATAGTTATTTTACTTCCCATATTCCAATTAGGATGTTTTAATGCATCTTGGGGAGTGACGTTTATTAGGTTTTTCTTTTTCATCCCTCTAAAGGGACCACCTGAAGCAGTTAAAATTATTTTATTTACCTGTTTGAAAGTATTTCCCTGCAGACATTGGAATATGGCACTATGTTCACTGTCAATAGGAAGAATATTTACACCATTTAATTTTGCCTCTTTCATAACTAGTTCTCCCGCGGTTACTAAAGTTTCCTTGTTAGCAAGAGCAATATTTTTTTTTGCTTTAATAGCATTTAATGTTGGTAAAAGTCCAATAGTTCCTACAACAGATGTTATTACAATATCTACTTCGTCAATAGTCGATATTTCAATTAATCCTTTCATTCCAGACAGTATTTTTATATTTGGGTTATTTAATTTGTTTTTAAGCTCCTTTGCTTTACTTTCATTATATACAGCTACATATTTAGGGTTGAATTTTTTAATTTGTTTTTGTAAGAGCTCAATATTAGTATTACCACTTATGGCTACTACTTCAAATAAATCCTGATTATTTTTTATAACTTCTAAAGCTTGTGTTCCAATGGATCCAGTTGAGCCTAAAATAGAAATTTTTTTCATATTCTCATCCTTCCAAGTTAGGAAAATAATATGTATTTGATAAAAACAGTTTTATAATTTATGTATGCATAAAATTCATGTAGTAGTTAATTTATAAATAGTGTTACATAATAATATACAAATGGAGACGTTAATAATATACTATCAAATCGATCCAGTATACCTCCATGTCCGGGTATAAGGTTGCCGTAATCTTTAATACCAACATGCCTTTTTATCTTTGAAGCAATCAAATCGCCAATTTGGGATAAGATACTTCCTATAAATCCAAGAAATATAGAATGGATTATAAAATCAGGTTTTAATAAATAAGAAAAGATAATACAGATTAAAATACTTCCTATCATCCCACCAATACTTCCTTCAACAGTCTTTTTAGGACTTACTTCGGGAAATAGCTTTCTACGCCCAAAAAAGTATCCTGAAAAATAGGCAAATGTATCTGTAGCCCATGCTATGATAAAAACAAACCAAATAATATAGGTGTCTAAAAATGATGAAATTAAAAGTATATGAAACAAAAAATATGAAACATATAAAAAACCAACTAATGTTATCGCGAGGTCCATAAAGCTAGTTTTTTTATTAAATAGAAAAATTAGCAGAACAGTGAGAGTAATCATAAAAAAGATTAATAAGGTTATATTTAGTTTTTTATATGAAAAAGCTAAATACATGATAATAGTAAATAGGTATCCTACATATTTAAGTGGTGAAATATGTAAATTATCAAATGCATTATAAAATTCTCTTAAAGCTAATAGAACTATTACAAGTAAAGAAATAGTAAAAAGAAAACCACCCTTTGAAACTATATAGATAAGTAAAGGTATACCTATTATTCCAGAAACGATTCTTTTAACCATATTTTGTCACCATCCCATTAAATACCGCCGAATCTTCTTTTCCGTTTTTGATAATCCTTTATGGCTTTTATTAAATGTTTACCCTTGAAATCTGGCCAATATATATCTGTAAACCATAATTCGCTATAAGCTGCCTGCCATATTAAAAAATTACTTATTCTAAGTTCACCACTAGTTCTGATTATTAAATCTGGATCAGGTATTCCTTTGGTATAGAGAAAGTTTGAAAATACAGATTCATTTATATCTTGTAGTTTTAATTCATTATTTAGTATTTTTTTTGCAATTTTTTCTACTCCTAATAGTATTTCAGACCTTCCACCATAGTTTAAAGCAATATTTACAGTTAGGCCAGAATTATTGGAAGTCATTTCAGTGGCTTTATTTATTTCAGTAATAGCTGTTTCAGGTAGTTTTGATATATCTCCAATCACTTTAATTATTACATCATTTCTGTGAAGCTCACTAACTTCTTTTCTTAAATATATGACTAAAAGCTCCATCAATGCATTAACTTCTTGTGTCGGCCTTTTCCAGTTTTCAGTTGAAAAAGCAAATAAAGTTAAATAAGATATACCTATATTAGAACAGGTTTTTATTACGTCTCTTAGAGCCTCTACTCCAGCTTTATGACCTGCTATTCTGGGAAGATTTCGTTTTTTTGCCCATCTACCATTTCCATCCATGATTATTGCTATATGTTTCGGCAAGTTCAATGATTTTATATTTTCAGTTCCACTATCACTTTTATTTTTTCTAAAATTGCTAATCATAGCCTTATTACCCTCCATGGTTATTCTAAAACATTTAACCCTCCAAATAAGGAGGGCTAAAAATAGCTAACCGTTATTTCTATAGTATTGTCCAAAATCTTCTGTCTTACTACTCTACATTCATTGTTTATATTTTTGTTTGTGCTAAAAGGAGACACTGTTTTATTAACAATAATTTTATGGGAAATTTCTAAACTTTTTAATTCATCTAATGCTGTGTCAATCTTTATACCTATTAGATCAGGTATATTCACTTAAACTATACCTCCAAAACCTCTTTTTCTTTCTTATTAACTAGTTCATCGATGATATCTATATATTTATCAGTTAGTTTTTGAACTTCATCTTCTGCTCTTTTTAAGTCATCATCAGTTAATTCATTATTTTTATGCATCTTTTTCAAACTATCGTTTGCATCTCTACGTTCATTTCTAATAGCTATTTTAGCATCTTCTCCTGTCTTCTTAACTACTTTTATTAATTCCTTTCTTCTCTCTTCAGTTAGCATTGGAATAGCAAGGCGTACAACCTTACCGTCATTTGATGGATTAATGCCTAAATCTGACTGTGTTATAGCCTTTTCTATATCTTTAATAGAGTTAGTATCATAAGGTTGAATTACTAATAATCTGGGTTCAGGTGCGCTAATGCTGGCAATTTGCTTTAGGGGAGTAGGAGTACCATAATAGTTTACCATAATCCTGTCTAAAAGTGCAGGGTTTGCCCTTCCGGCTCTAATACTATGCAATTCTTCCTTAAGAACATTAATAGTTTTTTTCATTTTTTCTTCACAATTTTTATGAACTTCTAATTGCATAAAGTATCCTCCTTTACATAGGTACCAATTTTTTTTCCTAAAACAACTTTCTTTATGTTTCCTGGTTCTTTTAAGCTAAATACAATGATCGGTATTTTATTGTCCATACAAAGTGAAGTAGCAGTTGAATCCATTACTTTCAAACCTTTACTCAGAACTTCTATGTATGTAAGTTCATCAAATTTTGTTGCACTTGGATTTTCCATTGGGTCGCTATCATATACTCCATCTACCTTCTTAGCTAGAAGAATTACTTCTGCTTCAATTTCAGCAGCTCTTAAAGAAGCCGTTGTATCAGTTGAAAAATATGGATTTCCAGTACCGGCAGCAAATATTACTACTCGCCCTTTTTCCAAGTGTCTGATTGCTCTTCTTCTAATATACGGTTCAGCAATTTGTCTCATCTCTATTGCTGTCTGTACCCTCGTAAGCATTCCTATGTTTTCTAATGCGTCCTGTAAGGCCAAGGCATTTATTACTGTTGCTAACATTCCCATATAATCGGCTGTAGTCCTATCCATACCTTTACTGCTTCTTCCTCTCCAGAAGTTGCCTCCACCGACAACAACTGCAACTTCAACACCTAGCTCTGTAATTTCTTTGATTTGATCAGCAATAGATTCAATAGTTTTTTGATCTAGACCAAAACCCTTTTCTCCTGATAACGCTTCACCACTTAATTTTAAAATAATTCTTTTATATTTTGGCCTCACAGTATGTTACCTCCGTTCTGTATATATTCTACATTAATCATGAAAAACCTTCTTTTATTATCCTAAAAAAGAGAACACAGTTGTGTCCTCTATTTTTAGTTTTGACTCTGAAATTTATCTTATTTATTTTCAATTTGTTTTGCAACTTCTTCTGCAAAATTTTCTTCTTTTTTCTCCAGACCCTCTCCTACTTCGTATCTAGTAAATCTTCTTATTGATATATTTTCACCTATTTTAGCAACTTTTTCATGTAATAGCTCTTTAACAGTTAGATCAGGATCCTTTATAAATGGTTGCTCTAACAGACATATTTCTTTGAAGTACTTTTCAATTCTACCTTCTACCATTTTGTCTACAATTTTTTCTGGTTTTCCTTCATTTAACGCTTGATTTCTTAAGATCTCTTTTTCTTTTTCTATAACATCTTCAGGGACATCTTCTCTTTGTACATATAAAGGATTAGAAGCAGCAATTTGCATAGCGATATTCTTTGCAAACTCTTTAAATTCCTCATTTTTTGCTACAAAATCAGTTTCACTGTTTATTTCAACAAGAACACCAATTCTACCACCGTGTATGTAGGATTCAACTATACCTTCAGCAGCTATTCTACCAGCTTTTTTAGCTGCTTTAGCTAGTCCTTTTTCTCTAAGAACCTCTATTGCCTTTTCCATATCGCCATTTGCTTCTACTAAAGCCTTTTTACAGTCTAGCATACCAGCTCCAGTTTTTTCTCTAATTTCCTTTACCATTGCAGCAGTTACTGCCATATTAAACGCCTCCTCATCAGTAAATATGATAAAAGGTAAGAATAGTAAGGGAAAGTTTCCCTTAATACCCTTACCATTAAAATTCTATAAATTAGTTTTCTTGGTTTTCTTCTACCTCTTCCATTTGTTCACCCTGTCTACCTTCGATAACTGCATCAGCTATTTTTGAAGTAATTAATTTTACAGCTCTGATAGCATCATCATTACCAGGAATAATGTAATCTGCTTCATCGGGATCACAGTTTGTATCAACTATTGCTATAATAGGAATACCAAGAATTTGAGCCTCTTTAATAGCTATTTTTTCTTTTCTAGGGTCAACAATGAACAATGCATCAGGTAGACCTTCCATGGTTTTTATACCATTTAAGAATTTTTCAAGTTTTTCTTTTTCATGTCTTAATTTAATAACTTCTTTTTTTGGAAGAACATCAAATGTACCATCTTCCTCCATTGTTTCTAATTCAACTAGTCTATCTATTCTCTTACGAATAGTTTTGTAGTTAGTTAGCATTCCACCAAGCCATCTTTGGTTTACATAGTACATATCACATCTTTTAGCTTCTTTTTCGATAGACTCTTGGGCTTGCTTTTTAGTACCTACAAAAAGAATTTTTTTACCTTCTGCAGCTAGGCTTTTAACAAAGTCATAGGCTTCTTCTATTTTTTTCACAGTTTTTTGTAAATCTATAATATAGATTCCATTTCTTTCTGTGAAAATGTACTCAGCCATTTTAGGATTCCATCTTCTAGTTTGGTGACCAAAATGAACTCCTGCTTCAAGTAATTGTTTCATTGAAATAACTGACATTTAATCCACCTCCATGGTTTTTTTCCTCCACTTTGATCATCTTCTTAAAAGACCCTTTACGGGCACCAATTTAAGAATTTCAAAGCGTGTGTATTTATTACCTTATGTAGTATATCATATAAGATAAAGGTTTTGCAATAAAAAAAAATTAATAAAAAAGAAATAATTGTATACTTAATCTAAATGTATTATAACCATTACAAGTTAAAAATAACCATATATTAGGGAAAATATAAATTTTAAAAAATAAATCTCTATTTATGGAGATTTAGAATTAATTGGACTTCACCAATTCCGATGTTAAGTTCCTTAGCAATTTGAGATGTGCTTAATCCCTTTGCGTTCAGTTCAATTATTTTTTGATTTTTTAACTTCTTTTCAGGTGTAACGCTTTTTTCGTGCTTACTTTTAGTATTAGATATGGGGATAAACCTATTGTTGTCTGTAAAATTTGTACTTTTACTATTAAATTCATTTGGGTTAAGAGCAGATGATACTTCTTCCTTTGATTTTGAAAGTTGATTATTAATATTATTCATGTTTTCTTCTAGAATATTGTATTTTTGTTCTATTTCACTAACTGTTTCGTTAAGGGCTATATTCATCTCATGTATTAATCCTTCAACTGACTCTAAAGAATTAATGAAAATTTCATTATTAACTTTGTCATTAACATTATTATCTTTAGAGTCTCTTATTAATAAAAGCAAAGCAATAATTATAGTCGCTATCCCAATGATAAAAAAAATAAAGTTTAACATGAGGCACCTCGTTTATACTTTTATATCAATCTTATTAGATTTATTATCAAGTTTTAAGTCTTTTTTACCTTTTCTACGCTTTTTCTTTTTCAAAGAATCTCTATGACTATTTTTATTAGACTTATTTTGGATTAAAGGATTTTGTTTTTTGTCCAGCGTATTTACTTTGTTTAATTTTTTCTCATCTAGCTTTTTATTATGACTATATGCTTGCTGCATTATATTTTCGCTTCTATTGACTGCCGATTGATTCATATTAGAAATATTTTGTGACTTAGGCAATAGTACCTGCATATCAATAGGCCGTATCGGCATAAAATCAACTCCTTAAATTATATATAAGGACTAGTTCTGATCTCACCATTTTTAACAGACAGGGTAACATTATTTAAAACACTTCTTACATTGTAATAACTACTGTTCATTTTAAATTTTACCCCTGGATATATTTGATTAGCATTAACTCTGCAATTTTTTAAGTTTTCTATTAACAAATTAATTTTTTTTAGATTCTGTTCTAAAGTCTTAATTTTAGATATATATTCGCGTTTACTTTTTAAAGTTTTGTTTAACATATTATCTATTTTAGGACTTTTATTTCTTTTTTTTAATATCTCAATAACAGAATCTAACTTTTTCACATTTTTCCTAGTGTCTTCAATTAAATTTTTAGTGTTTTTATATTCATCTAAAAGATCTTGATCTATACCTAGCTCAAGTTTCGTAACTGTTCCAATCTTACTTCCTAAAGTTTTAGCAGTAATTTCTTTTCTAACTTTTAAATTACCACCAACAATTAACCCCTTTTTTCCATTTGCAATAACTTTTCCATCACAATTGATATCACAATGCATAATAGTGTTACAGATAATATCCCCTTCGGCCTCAACACTAGAACTTTCTATGAAACAACTTATAATATTTTTTTTCGATATTAATGTAGCCTTATTGTGAACACCTTGATGAATCGTAATATTTCCATTAGAAATTATTTTTGAACCTTCTACTATACCAAAGATTTCTACATCCTCTTCTCCATTTACAGTATAACCGATTTGAACATTTCCTCTAACTACTATTTTGCCGTTAAAAAATATATTGCCAGTTGATACACCAACATCACCTTTGATTTCTAAGACTTTAATGACACTTATTTTTTCATTTTCAAATTTAAGAAGACCATCATCATTTGACAATAAAAACCAGCCATCATTAGACACTTTTACATTTTTTCCTTTTTTAAAGTCTACAGCTTTACCTGGCTTTGCTTTAATTATTTTGCCTGTTACAGTTATACCATTTTCTCCAGGTGTTTCCGGTATTTTTTCTGCTAGAATCTCTCCTTTTCTTACTTGATGTATGTAATTGAGGTTCTTATGATCGACTCTACCATCAGATAAGAGAATGGGTTTTAAGCTGTTATTTAAATTGAATTTATAGTCTATTCTTCCATCAGTTCCATTCTTATGTTCTTTCCCCTTTGCAATAACAAGATGTTTTGCTAAACTTGGATTTTCAACAATCTTTTCAATAGTATCATAACAAATTCCATATTCAATATTTTTTCTTTTTAATGCATCTAATATGTCTTCTTTATTAATTATTGCATCTTTACTATTAAGTACAATTGTTATATAGGCTTCGTAATAGTTACTTGAAAGGGTGATTTTTATTTCAACATCCTTATTTTTCGAACCATCATTTTTACAGTTTTGAAAGGCATTTTGGGGCTTTGAGGCTATATTATTCATATTTTCACCTGCTTTAAGTGTAGAGTTTTTGCAAAGAATTTCTCAATTTAATTATGCACTTAGTATGAAGCTGAGAAACACGTGATTCGGAAATACCTAGGATTTTTGATATTTCTTTATAAGTTAATTCTGAAAAATAATATAGATTTATTATTGCTCTTTCTCTTTCAGGCAACATTTCAATAGTTTTTTTAAGGATTTGTTTTGATTCTTCTTTTAAGTAATGAAACTCAGGTCTGCTTTCTAAATCTTCTGATACAATGTTTAAATCACCATTATCAGACATCTTTTCATCAAGAGAAATTATTGAAAGAATTGATACCTCAGAAAGTAATTCATTTAGCTCTTTGGTTGATATACCGAGGGTTTTAGCGATTAATTCGTCATCAATATCCAATCCATATTTACTTTGCAGTTTTTGCATAACCTCTTCTAATTTCTTATACTTTTGTCGTGTGCTTCTAGGTACCCAATCGAGATTCCTTAATTGGTCAATAATAGAACCTCTTATTCGAAAACTGGCATAGGTCTCGAATTTTACATTTTTATCAAGGTCAAACTTTTCTATGGCGTCAATTAATCCGATAATTCCATAGCTAACCAAATCTTCATATTCAACATAGGTGCTATATGAATGATAAAGTCTACCGGCAATTACTTTTACTAGTTCAATGTTTGCCATGATTAATTTATTTTTAATATCCTTAGATTTATTTTTTTTATATAACTTCCATAACTGGCTATTAGACATAAAAACACTTCCTACCCCTTTAGCACTCTATATATCCCGAATAGTTAAATTCGCTTAATACCATGACCTATGGTTTTAACAACGAGGCAACCATTATCTGAATGAAATTCTATCGTTCGACCATAGTTCCCTCCCGTATCTTCTGCTTTTATAGGAATCTTTAATTCTCTAAGTATTTCCTTGACAGCTTGTACATTTCTTTCACCAATTTTCATAATATCATTTTTGTTCATAAAGGAGAACATTTGAGCTCCGCCTGCAATTTTGCCTGTTAAACGAATTTTGTTTGCTCCAGTTTTCACCATATCTTCAATGAGCTTTTCGATAGCAGTATCAGCAAACTTGGCTTTATTACTATTATTTTTTATATTTTTACTTGATGGCAACATTATATGTGCCATACCTGCTATTTTGGTAATAGGGTCATACAAACAAATCCCAACACAAGAGCCTAAACCTAAAGTAGTTAAAATTCCCGGAGAAACAGTTGTATTTAAATCAGCCATTCCTATTTTAATTATATTACTCATAATTCGTTACCCCTAAACTTTTTAATAAAATACCATATGAGTCATAATCTGGGATTAAAAAAAAGAACCCCCTAACATTATCGGCACCCTCTGAAAACTCAGTTTCAATAATCAGGATTTTATCACTTATTTGACCAAATTGAATTGCGGGAACACTTAAAATTGCACCTGCCATATCTACTGCCAAGGAAGGCACAGATATTTTAATATTTAATCCAGATAAAGAAGATAAGGAAGACACATATGATCCTGAAAGAATATTACCAATTTCCTGTAGTGCAGACTTTGTAAAATCATCTAGTTCCTTTGTTTCATAGCCGTTCATCAAAAGACTTATCAATGTTTTGGAAGAATCGATATCAAGAAGGAACATTATACTTCCCTCAATATCCCCTTTTATTTCAAAAAGAGTTGCACATACTAAGGTTTCTGCACCGCCAATCAAATCAGGAACCTCACAAAGGTCTAGAATATTTACCTTTGGAACATTCATATCTACTTTTTTGTTTAACATTTTGGCTAATGCAGTAGCTGCATTACCAGCACCGATATTTCCGACTTCTTTTAAAACATCGATCACTATGCTATTAATGTTTTTGAAGTAATCATCCATAGGAACACTCCTCAAAATTAATCATTTAACAAATTATTTATGTTGAGTACTTTATGTAAATTTATTATTATGATGATTCGATTATCTTTTTTACCTATACATTCAATAAAATAATCATCATTATCTATGTTTATTGAAGGAGACTCATCAATTTCATCGTGATTTAACTGAATAACCTCTGAGGAGGAATCTACAATCATTCCGACTGTAATATCGTCTATCTGAACTATTATTATTCTAGAGTTATCGTCATATGGTTTTTCTTCTAAATTTAATCTTTTTCTTAGATCAATTACGGGAACAACGTTACCTCTTAAATTTATTACTCCCTTAACAAAATCTTGTGTGTAGGGAACACGAGTTATAGGCATAATCTTTTCGATAGTTTCTACATTGTTAATATCTATACCATAATATTCATCTTCCAGTTTAAACAGGACGTATTCCTGGCTGGCCATAAATTAATCCTCCCTTTTGAATTACTTTAGCTTATTATTAAAAAAGTGAATTTGGATCAACAATTAACGCAATCTGTCCGTTACCTAGGATTGTGGCTCCAGCAATAATCTTTATGCCGGATAAGTATTTACCCAAGGATTTTATTACTATTTCCTGTTGTCCGATAAGATCGTCTACAACTAATCCTGCCATTTTGTCTCCCTTTTTAACTACTACTACTATTATTTCATCCTTGTCTTCAAGGTCTAAGTTTACTTTAAGAATATTATTCATTCTTAGAATTGGCAACGTATTATTTCTATATAGAACTACTTCCTGATTTTGAACTTTTCTAATGTCTTTAGATTTAATTGTAGTAATTTCTTTAATAGAATTTAAAGGAAGAGCATACTTTTCATCTCCTACCATAACCATTAAAGCTTGTATAATAGCTAAGGTTAAAGGAAGTCTAATAATAAATTTAGTACCTTTATTAAGTTCTGAGTGAACTTCTACTAGGCCGCCAAGGGATTCAATTTTTGTCTTAACTACATCGAGACCTACACCTCTACCGGAGATATCAGAAATTTTATCAGCTGTACTGAACCCCGGTTTGAAGAGTAAGTTAATTAATTCTTGATCATTCATGTTATCAGCAGCATCTTTTGTTATAAGATTTCTTGATATAGCTTTAGCCTTTATATCTTCAACTACAATTCCTTTCCCATCATCTTGTACTTCAATGACTACATTATTTCCATCGGGGTAAGCTCTTAAAGATACTGTTCCTGTTTCAGGTTTATTTAACTTCCTTCTTTCATTAGGACCTTCTATACCATGATCAATTGAATTTCTAATTAAATGAATAAGAGGATCCCCTATTTCATCTATTACAGTCCTATCGACTTCTGTTTCTTCACCTGTCATGTAAAGACTGATATCTTTTCCAAGTTCTTTAGATAAATCCCTCACCATTCTAGGGAATCTATTAAAAACTCTTTCAATAGGAACCATTCTAACTTTCATGACGGCATCATGAAGACTAGTAGTAATTCTTTCCAGGTATTCTACAGCTTCAATCATATTTTGCTTAGTTTTAGAGTCTTCGATATCTTCTAATCTAGTTTTTATGATAATAAGCTCGCTTACTAAATTCATTAAGTTATCCAATCGATCTATATCTACTCTTACCGTTTTTGATGTTTTTAATTTTAGATTTTTATTTTGGTTATTTTTAGCCTTTTCCTGTTTAACAAATTCATTTTGTAAACCTTTAGTTTCTGTGTCCTTTTTATTTGAAGATTTAGGAATATTTTCAAGTTTTATTTGTGATATCATGACATTTGCAATCTCTGAAATGTTTAATATTTCATTTTCAATGGCCGATTTATTTAGTTTTGTTAAGTAAATTATTTCAAAACTGGTATCAAATTTTTCATCTTCAATCTCTTCAGCCGTTGGTTTGGATTTTATTATTTCGCCAAATTTTTCAAGTGTATTAAAAACAATAAATGCTCTAGCAGACTTTAACATGCAGTTAGGGTTTAAATGAACTTTAATTTTAAATGCTTTAAATCCTTGTTCATTAGCTTTGCATATAACGTTTTTTGTAATGTCTTCAGTTTCAATGGAAAAGTTATCTTCATCAGTTTTATCGTTTTTTTCTTCATCTTTAGCAGCATTATTTTTTTGTTTTTCTACTGAATTCTTATTGTCCATTATATTGCATAGTTTTGTTATTAGGGGACTTGGATCTAAATCCCCTTCGTCTCCAGTATTAACAAGTTTATTTATGTATTCTTCCAAGGTATCAAAACACTCAAATAAAACGTCAATAATATATTCAGTTACAGGAATTTCCTTGTTTCTTATTAGTTGTAAAACATTTTCCATCTCATGAGTTAGACTAGCTATTTTATTAAATCCCATTGTTCCAGACATACCCTTTAGTGTATGGGCAATCCTGAAAATTTCATTCAACAAGTCTAAGTTGTCAGGAGATGTTTCTAGCTCTAAAAGCAATTGATTCATATTTTGAAGATGTTCTTTAGATTCTTCAATAAAAATATCTAAATACTGATTCATATCCATTGTTTACACCTCCATAGCTTTAATAATTTCCTGGCCAATTTTTTCAATTGGCAGAACTTTATCGACAATTCCAAGTTTTATTGCTGCTTTAGGCATTCCAAAGACTACACAACTCTCTTCGTCCTGTGCAATAATATACCCAGAATTATTTTTGATATATTTTAAGGCTTCAGCTCCATCTGACCCCATTCCAGTTAGTATAACTCCAATTACTTCTTGAGAGCCTAGCTCTGCTATTGAGCTCATAAGTACGTTCACTGATGGACGATGTCCTGATACGGGAGCATCCTTACTTAACTTGAGTTTATAGTTATTACTTTCTCTGATAACTCGCATATGATAACCACCTGGTGCTATATATGCATGTCCTGGAAGCAGAATATCATTATTTTCTCCTTCTTTAACACTAATTTGAGATATATTATCCAGTCTTTCAGCCAAGGATCTAGTAAAACCAGGAGGCATATGTTGGACTATAACAATACTCGCATCAATGTTTTTGGGTATGCTGGGTATCAAAGTCTGTAAAGCCCTAGGGCCACCAGTGGAAGTGCCTATTGCAATTATTTTTTTTTATAGATTTGTTCTCAGGATTTATTTTATAAGACGGAGTTTTGTAATTATTTTCAGAATATAAAGGTTTATTAACATTATAAAGTTTACTTTTGAATTTAACTTTTGAAGCAATATATACTTTGTCAATCAACTGTTTTTTCATATCTGCAGCACTAATTTTAAATATGCTTGTAGGTTTAGTAATAAAGTCTACTGCTCCTAATTGAAGTGCCTTAATAGTTGCATCTGCACCTTCTTTAGTCAAACTACTAAGCATAATTACAGGCACAGGGTTTCTTTTCATTATCATTTCCAAGGCACTTAAGCCGTCCAATACTGGCATCTCAATATCTAGAGTTACTACATTGGGCTTAAGATTCTTTATCTTATCAATCGCTTCTTTGCCATTTTTAGCAGTATCTATAACTTTTAAATTGTCTTGAGAGTTTATTACATCTGAAATGATTTTTCTCATAAAAGCCGAATCATCCACCACTAATACTTTTATCTGTGACATTTATATCAATCCTTTTTTAATTAATTTTCTCTGCTTATCAAATATAAAGGATATTATTTTAGTTCTAATTTTTTCATCTATCGAAACAAATTCTATTCCTATATCATGTTTATTAATAGAATCAGAAATGGCCTTGCATCTAACTATCTTTCCTTTAATTTTAACCTGCTCATCATCAATTGGAATATTGCAGCTGACTAAGATACCTTCTTTAACCTTTTCTTTACATATAATTCTGAGTCCCCCACCGCTAATATCTTTACTTATTGCAGGAATAGATTTAATAACAGTTCCATTTTCAACTATATCTATATTTAAATTTAAAACGATACTTAACCTAAAGTAGCTTCTCCTTTGAAGACGAAATATATCACTGATTTTTTTGATATATAATATAGACAAATTGTTTTTGTGATCTCTTTTAACTACTTCTCCAAGAAAGTAAAATTTTCCTGTGTTTTTCTTGTAAAATATAATATTGATTTTACTTCCGTTTGATATTGGATAGATTTTCCCCTTATATATTGGAGAAGATACGGCTATGGTATTATTACCTGTAACCTTTATAACATCGCTTTTCATTCTTATAGAGGAACCAGCTTCCTCTATTTCAATCTCTATTCTGTTACCAGCTTTAACTAAAGAGCTAACATTTTTGTCCAATAATAAGCCCCCTTAACAAACAATTTTAAAACAATTAATAGTACTATTTATGTATAAATAGTATACTTTTATAACTTGAAAAAAAGTTTATTAATGAACTTTTTAAAGGTACTGTAACTTTCAATATGACTACTGTTATTTAATAAATTATATGCAACTAAATCAATTCCTTTACTAGCTATAGAGTTAGGATAATATATTAAAAAAGGTTTTTGCTCTTTTACAGATTTTTTGACAGTTGAATCTTCGAAAATAAAGCCTAAATTCTCTAATTCAATATTTAAAAATTTCTTTGTAGCAGAATTTATTTTATTAAAAACATCATATCCTTCTTTGCTACTTTCTACACGATTAATGACTAACTTGATTCTTTTATTATTAGAAATATTTTTTATAACAGCATATGCATCAGTTATAGAAGTGGGTTCAGGTGTTATAATTATAATCATCTCATTAGCAGCTTCAATAAAGGAAAGTACTGAATTATTAAGTCCTGCTCCTGTATCAATTAGTATGTAATCAGATATATCATTCAATAATAAAAAGTTTTTGATTAAATTATTAATCTGATCTTGAGATAAATCTATTAAATCCACTATACCTGAACCACCGGAAATAATATTGATACCGCTGGGCCCCTTAATACCAATATCTAAAATGTTTACTTCACCTCTGACAACATTTGCTAAAGTATACTTTGGAATTAACCCTAATACTACATCAATATTGCTTAATCCTAAATCAGCATCTATTATTGTCACTTTTTTATTTAAATTGCTTAATGCTATGCCAAGATTTATTGTAAAATTTGTCTTACCTACCCCACCTTTTCCACTTGTTACTGTAATTACTCTAGCATCTTCTTTGCCTTTGTTGCTGTTCCTGATAGTCAGTTTTTCATTATTTTCTTTAAAGCTATTTATTAATTGCCTAAGATTATAAGCTTGATCCTTCATATTCTTCACCTACAATACAATTTACTATTTTATCAATATTGGCTATTTCTATATCATCAGGAACGCTTTGACCGGTTGTTATATAAGATAAAGGTTTAGAGGTTAATACTTTCACGTTAAGAATATTTCCAATTAAACTTGCCTCGTCAAGTTTAGTAAATATTAATTTGTAATCTCTTAAAAAATCATAAGAATTTACAATACTTATTATATCTTTGTACCCAGTTGTTAGACTAATTAGCAAAAAAATCTCGGGAGAATTAGTATAGGAAATCAAACTTTTCAGTTCAGTTAATAATTCTTTATCCTTATGATTTCTTCCTGCTGTATCAACTAAAATATAATCCTTATCATTATACTTTGTGATAGCTTCTCGTATTTCATGTGGCTCATATATAACTGTAAGAGGTACACTTAGTATTTCGCTATAGGTTTTTAATTGATCTACAGCAGCTATTCTGTAGGTATCAGAGGTTATAAAAGCAACTGATTTATTATTCATTACTGACAGTTTGGCTCCTAATTTAGCTAAAGTCGTAGTCTTACCTACACCTGTAGGGCCTACGAAAAAAATTACTTTAGGTTTATCTGCAGCATTTTCTATAGAATATGGTTTTCCTAAGTAATCCTTTACTATTACCTTAATGGCATTTTTAAGGGATTGTTCGTTTTCGTCAGAAATACTAATTTGCCTGCTGACAATTGTTAGAATCTTATCTACTATTGGCTTGGCAATATTATTTTCCAGTAAAATTTTTTCATATTTATTTAAAATATTTGAAGTATCTGATTTGTCTTCATTATTTATTTTATTTAGTACAGTATTTAGCATTGATTTAATTGAATCAATTTGAGAATGTATATTTTGAATATTTTCTGAATCGTTTTTAAACAAAATATTTGAGTTAAGAGTATTATCTTTAAAAACTTTGTTGCTATTGGAGCTATAACTCGAGTCTACAGCTGCAATTACTTCTACAAGCGGTTTTTTTAAAAAGCCCATAATGCCAGGCTTTTTAATTTTTCGTGTATGCAGTATTACGGCATCTCTGCCCAATTCATTTTTGACTTTAATCATAGCTTCTGAAACATCGGTAGCAATATATCTTTTAACTTTCATTTATAATTTCACCGTCCCAATTGATTGCACCTCTACATCAGAGTCAATTTCATTATATGATAAAACTATTAAATCAGGTATCATCTGTTCTGTAAGATTTTTAAAGTAGAATCGAACTATTGGAGCAGTTAGCACTATAGGTTGCTCTCCTATAGAAACGAGTTTTTGAATTTCAGTTGAAAGATTATTTAGAATAACCTGAGTTACTCTTGGTTCTAATGAAAGATATGAGCCATGTTCTGATTGTTGTATAGACTCCATTAAAAGTTTTTCAAGCTCAGGATCTAAGGTAACCACCTTTGCTCTTTTATTAGGAATATATTGTTTTGTTATTGCCCTACCAAGGGATTGTCTAACATATTCCGTTAGCATATTTGGATCCTTAGTTATAAGAGAATAATCAGCTAAAGTTTCTAATATAGTGACTAAATCTCTAATTGAAACTCCTTCCTTTAGCAAATTGGCAAGCACTTTTTGTATTTCACCAAATGACATCAGCTTAGGAACTAGTTCTTCAACTAGAGCAGAGTTTTGTTCTCTTATATTATCGATAAGTGTTTTTACTTCTTGTCTTCCTAAGAGTTCATAAGAGTGTTTTTTAATAATTTCTGTTAAATGAGTAGAAATTATCGATGATGGATCTACTACTGTATATCCAAGTATTTCAGCCTTTTCCCTTTCATCTTCTGAAATCCATTTAGCTGGCAGACCAAAGGCAGGTTCAATTGTATCTATACCTTCAATATCTCCTTCAGCAGTGCCCGGATTCATTGCTAAATAGTGGTTGAACATGATATTTCCTTCAGCAACCTCTATTCCCTTTATTTTAATAATATATTGGTTTGGTTCTAACTGTATATTGTCTCTCAGTCGAATCATAGGAACAACGATTCCTTGTTCCAGTGCAATTTGTCTTCTTATCATAACTAATCTATCGAATAAATCCCCACCCTGATTAGGGTCGGCAAGAGGAATGATTCCATATCCAAATTCTAATTCTATGGGATCTACCTGAAGTAGAGGTAGAATATTTTCCGGCTTTCTGATTTCTTCGACTTCAGCCTCTTCTTCTTCAATTAACTCATCACTTTCGCTCTTAATAATTTCTTTTCTAAGTATAAATCCTAGATATAAAAAAGTACCCGATAGAGCAAAATAAGGTATATTAGGCAAAGGTGTAATTCCTAGAATACATAATACTCCAGAAATAATAAACATGATTTTGGGTTGCCTAAATAATTGCTTGAGAACATCACTACCTAAATCAGAATCTGATGCTGCTCTAGTTACAACTATTCCTGTGCCTGTGGATATTAATAAAGCAGGTATTTGACTTACTAATCCATCGCCTACTGTAAGGAGGGTATATTTTTGAAGAGCTTCAGCAAAATTCATATCCTTCATTGCAATACCTATTGTAAATCCAGCTGCGATATTTATGATTGTTATTATTATTCCTGCTATTGCATCACCTTTTACAAATTTACTAGCACCGTCCATTGCTCCATAAAAATCAGCTTCTCTTTGAATTCTAAGCCTTCTTTCTCTAGCTTCGGCTTCTGAAATCAAACCGGAATTTAAATCAGCATCAATAGCCATTTGTTTACCAGGCATTGCATCTAAAGTAAATCTGGCAGCAACTTCAGATACTCTTTCAGCCCCTTTAGTAATAACTAAAAACTGAATTACAATAATTATAATAAATATTATAAAACCAACTATAGCCTCTCCGCCAATAACAAATTGACCAAAAGCTTCAATTATATCACCAGCATAAGCATCTTTAAGAATGTAGCGTGTCGTTGATATATTTAGCGATAATCTAAATAAAGTAGTAACTAGTAATAAAGACGGAAAGATAGAAAATTCAAGGGGTTCCTTATTGTAAATTGAAATTAACAAAATAAGTAATGCCAAAGAAACATTGATACTTAGCAAAAGGTCTAATATAATTAGAGGGATTGGAATAATAATTATTATTACTATAGCAATTATGGATACGGCAACTATAATATCGCCAAATTTCATTTGTTTTCCTCCTAATTGTTAGTTTTTTATACTGTAAACATACGCTAATACCTCAGCTACTGCTTCATATAACTTTGGAGGAATAACCTCTCCTATTTCGACAGTGTAAAATAAATTTTGGGCTAGGGGCTTATTTTCTACAAGTGGTATATCATTGGTCTTTGCAATTTTTTTTATGTTTTGTGCAATAAGGTCTTTACCCTTTGCTATGACCTTTGGAGCAGTATCTATATTGTCATCATATACTAGTGCCACTGCAAAATGAGTAGGGTTTGTTATTACCACATCTGCTTTAGGAACATCCTGCATCATTCTACTCATAGCCATTTGTCTTTGTTTTTCCTTGATTTTAGATTTAACTAAAGGGTCACCTTCAGTTTGCTTGAATTCCTCTTTTACTTCATGTTTAGACATTTTTAATTCTTTTTCATACTCCCACTTTTTATATAAATAATCTAGTACGGCTAGTGCTATTAAAACTAAGGAACTACGTAAAGCCAGATTAAAAACTATCTTCCAGAGATATTGCACTGTAGAGATTATACTCATGTCAAATACATTCAAAATATTGCTATATTCTTTTATTAAGTAGCTTATCGTAACATATATTAGAATCGAAGTTTTTATTAAAGCCTTAACCAACTCAACTATGGAATTTAGAGAAAATAATCGTTTAAATCCATTAAATGGATTGATTCTATCAAGCTTTATATTTAAAGGTTTCGTAGTAAATAGAAATCCTACCTGTAAATAGCTACATATCAGACCAACTACAAGTGAAACTAATAGTATAGGCGAAGCAAGCCTTAGTAATACAAAAACTGTGTCATTTAATAATAAATTCATGTTTTTGTATGTGAAAATCGAATCTATATTAGATGAGTAGCCTGTAACTTTAATATAGAAACTAAATATACTTTTAGTCCAGTACTTGCCTAAAAAATTTAATGTAAGAAAAGCAAAAAACAACACAAAGGCAGAATTTATTTCTTTGCTTTGTAGAACCTGCCCCTTTTCTCTTGCCTCTCTTTTTCTCTTTGGAGTTGCTTTTTCAGTTTTTTCACCAGCAAATAACTGTAAATCTATTTGAAAATGTTGCATCTTATCATCCTTTAGGAACACTGTTAATAAAATTTTTAATATACTCAAACATCATGGAAAAAATGTTGCTAAATATTCCAAAATAAAGAGGCAATATAATAAACATAGTAACAAGTCCGATTAAAATTTTCAAAGGCATGCCTACTATAAAGACATTCATCTGAGGTATAGACCTCGATAATATACCTAAAAGAATATTTGTAATAAAAATAGTAATAATAATAGGAGATGCTATTTTAAAGCCTAATATAAAGGATGTTTGAAGTATATCTATGACTTTGTTTAAAAAAAGTAAGTTAGAAGCATTGAACCCTAGAGGAACAGTTTTAAAACTGTGGAGTATAGCCTTTATTAAAATGTGATGAGAATTTGTAATCAAAAAAACCATTATTGCCATAGTATAATAAAGGTTTGCTGTTATAGGCATTTCGGATTCGTCTTGAGGGCTTAACACATTAACAATTGAAAAACCAATATTTCTGTCTACTATAACCCCCGCAACATAGATGGAATTTAGAACTAATAGAGATACAAATCCGAAAATCAATCCAATAAAAAACTCTGAAATTATATAGTATAATAAAATGTAAATATTGCTTATGGATTGAGCAGGAAGCTTTACCAAAGGTAAAGCTATTAAAGTTAAAAACACAGAAAAACCAATTTTTAAAGTTTTAGGTATATTATTGCTGCCAAATAAAGGAGTGAGTATAAAAATCCCACTAATACGTGAAAAAATTAAAAAAAATATAATTATACTAGTTGTAATATCCATTGATTTCCTTCCTGATTGATTATTTTATAAAGCCATTAATATTAATAAAAATTTCATTGGCAAAATCGGTAATTCTTTTTAAAAGCCATGGGCTAAAGAAAATCAAAGATAAAAATACAGCTAAAATTTTTGGAACAAAAGCTAGCGTGGCTTCTTGAATCTGGGTTGTGGCTTGAAATATACTTACAGCAATACCCACTAAAAGACCTACTAATAGCATAGGTGAGGCCAGTAAAATTATATTTAGCATTGCCTGTTGGAATAAATCTAATATTAGTCCTTCTTCCATAGTAACACTCCTAATTAAATCCCAATAAAATATTTTTTACTATTAGGTTCCAACCGTCAATCATAATAAACAGTAAAATTTTGAAAGGGAGTGATATCATAACTGGTGGTAACATCATCATTCCCATAGACATCAATGTACTTGCTACAACCATATCTATAACAATAAAAGGGATAAATAATAAGAAGCCTACTGCAAAGCCTGTTTTAAGCTCACTGATAATGAAAGCAGGAATTAAGGCTTTTGTAGGTATTTCATTCAAACTTTTAGGAGGCTTCATACCCGATATATTTACAAATAAAGCTATATCTTTTGGTCTCGTTTGTTTAAACATGAATTCCCTTAAGGGCTTAATAGCCTCTTCCACTCCCTTCTCAAAGCTAATTTCACCATTTGTATAGGGTAGTATAGCATTTTCATTGATTTCTTCAAAGGTAGGAGCCATTATAAAAAAAGTTAAAAAAAGTGCCAACCCTATAAGTACTTGGTTTGGTGGTGTAGACTGAGTAGAAAGTGCTTTTCTTAAAAAGGACAGTATAATAATTATTCTTGTAAAGCTTGTTGTCATTATTAATATAGAAGGAGCTAAAGTCAGTACAGTTAAAAGCACAAGAATTTCAATACTTGTTGCAACTTCCTTAGGGTTATTTGCTTCATCAATACTTAAACTGAGTCTAGGTATTGGAAACTCAGGCTCTGCATATACAATTGAATCTGCAAAAAATGCATAAAGACTATGTGAAATAATTAGCGTCATAAAAACAATTACACATATTTTAATTGTTTTTTTCATCTTTTCATCCTTATCTACAATAGGTTTAGTTAATAGTGAAACTTCAAATTACTATTTTTTATTTCTAATCTTAAAAAAAATATCATTAAATGAAGGCGGTTTAGAAACTGGCTCGTTTAATTTTAATGAGTCAATTTTATCAATTAATTGTGCCCCATTTTTATTTATGAAAATTAAATAGAAATTGTTATCCAGTTGAATTAAAACTAAAGATTTATCAACCCCCAATGGGAACTTTTCAACAAATTTAATATTTTTATTATTGTTTTTTGAAGTGAAATTTAAAGATAAAAAACGGGTTGTAAAGTAAGCTAATATTATAATTAAAATTGAAGCTAAGATGAATACAGAAATATTAAAGAACATCATGGTTCCATTATCCAAGAACTTTTTTCACCGCCTCTATAACTCTATCAGCTTGAAAAGGCTTAACGATAAAGTCACGGGCACCGGCCTGGATTGATTCTATAACCATAGCTTGTTGTCCCATAGCAGAACACATTACAATCTTTGCATTGGGATCAATTTTTTTGATTTCTTTAACAGCCTGTATTCCGTCAACTTCAGGCATTGTTATATCCATGATTACCAAGTCGGGATGAAGTTCTTTATACTTTTCTATAGCTTTCTGACCATTTTCAGCTTCACCAACTACTTCATATCCATTTTTAGTTAAAACATCACGTATCATCATCCTCATAAAAGCAGCATCATCAACTATTAAAATTCCATTGGCCATAATATTTCCTCCTTAATTACATCTAAATTTTATTTAATTTTTTTTGTGGATTTACTATATCGGTAATTCTAACACCATAGTTTTCATCTACAACAACAACCTCTCCTTTAGCTATTAACTTACCATTAACTAAAATATCCAGTGGCTCACCCACAAGCTTGTCAAGTTCAATAACAGTACCAGGCCCAAAATCAAGGATTTCGCTTATTTGTTTAACAGTTCTACCCAGTTCAACTGTTACCCCTAAGGGTACATCCCTTATGAGGCTTATATCATTATGGAAAGATGCATTTTGTTCTGGTTGATCAAAGCTATGAAACTGTAGAGGCTTAACATTAACCTGTTCCTGTGTCCTATTTGTATTTGTTTTTCTATCAGTAACATTATTGTTAGAATTATCATTAACCTGATTCTGATTTTGAAAATTATCATTACTAATTGTGTTATTATTTTGTGATCTGTTATCATTAGAAATATCAACCATTTCTTCTTTTACAGATGTGCCAGAACTACCATTTAATAAAGGTTCAATCATTTGTTTAGCGTATTCCATAGGAATGATTTGCATTATTTCACTATCTATCACATCCCCAACAGTCATAGTAAATGAAATTTTTACTACTTTTTCATCCTTTTCCAAATTGATTACATCGTAGTTCTGATTAGAAAAATCAATTGAATAGGCCTGAGGTGGTAGAATATCTATTTTTTTACTAAATATTTCGGAAAGAGATGTGCAGGCAGAGCCAATCATCTGATTCATTGCCTCACTTATTGCACTTAAATGTAACTCTGTAAGCTCTTCTGCTAGGTTAGTACCATCGCCACCCATCATTAAGTCAGTAATAATTTTAACATCTTTTTCTTTTAAAAGCAAAAGATTAAAACCCTCTATGCCTTCTTTAAATTGAATAAAAACTGCAACACATGGGATAGAGTAATCTTCTGATAGGTCATCTAATGTAGTTTCTGATACTCTAGGGGTCGTAATCGTAACTTTTTGTCCTAATAAAGTAAATAATGTAGTAGATGCAGTTCCCATACTAATATTACCAATTTCTCCTAGGGCATCTTTCTCATCGTCGGTTAATGACAAATTGTCTTCTGAATCATCAGTAGAGGTTCCTTTTAATAAGGCATCTATTTCTTCCTGTGATAGCATATTACTCACCTAATTCATCTCCTTCCTCCACAACCTTAGTTATTTTGACTGCTAATTTCTTCTTTTTAACACCTGGTTTTCCTAAAAATTTCAATTTATTTTCTACAATTATTTTAATCTCGTCATTTAGTTTAGTATCTAACTGTATTACATCGCCAATCTGAAGATTTAAAAAATCTTTTACTGCAATATTAGTTTCACCTACAACAGCCCTCACATCTACATGTGTTTTTTCCAGTCCAAATTTTAATGCTTGTTTTTCTGCTTCAGATATTTCTTTATTGGTATTTGAGAACCAAAGTTTTGTGCTGAGTTTTGGAATAATTGGTTCTATAACAAAATGAGGGATACAGATATTGATCATTCCTTCTACATTTCCAATTTTTACATTAAGAGTAACAAGGGCAATTGTTTCATTTGGAGAAACTATTTGTGCAAACTGGGAATTAGTTTCAATTTTTTCTAAAGAAGGGTTTAAGGAAACTATGTTTTCCCAGGATTCTGTAAGTAATTTATTGATTTTTATAATTATTTTTTTTAAAAGAGTTAATTCAATCTCTGTAAAAGTGCGAGCTTCTTTAAGTAATCCACCACTTCCTCCTAAAACCCTTTCAATCATTGTAAAGGCGATATCAGTAGAAATATCTAAAATAATTTGTCCGTTCAAGGGAGCATAGTTGATTATACCTAGAACAGCAGGATTTGAAATGGAATTACTAAACTCATAATAGGTCAATTGTTCGACAGACAGAACATTAACCTGAATATAGGTTCTTAGATATCCTGATAAAAAAGTATTAAGTAGTCTAGAAAAATTTTCATGTATGATTTGAAGGGTACGTAATTGATCTTTGGCAAACTTATTGGGTCTTCTAAAATCATACTTTTTAATTCTTTTTTCTTTGGTTTCTTCTTTAAATTCTTGAACGTCTACTTCACCCGCACTCAATGCCTGTAGGAGGTCATCGATTTCATTTTGGGATAAAACATCTGACAATTACGTCACCTCCAGTACTACTGAATAATAAATTCTGTAAAATATATATTAGATATATCTTTGGTATTAAGAATTCCTCTTACCTTATTAAGAATATCGTTTCTTGTTTTTTGCTGTCCCTCTTGACCAGATAGATCCTTTAGAGTTTTATTTCTAAGCAACTCTAAAATATCATTAGTTATTTTTGCTTTATTATTATCTAAAACTGCTTTAAGTTTATCATCGGTGTATTCTATAGTGATATTTGCTTTTAATATACTTTTACTGCTTTTTATATTGGTATATATTTCCTCTAAGTTATATTCATAATAAGTCAATTTTTTGTCTTTGTTTTTTCCGTCAGAATTTAAAACAAAAAATATGATTCCAGTTATAATAAGGGTAGCAATAATTAAACCTATTAAACTTAATATTAAAACCTTTTTTACTGTCATAAAAAGTCCCCTTTAAACTTTAGTAATTTGGCTCATTATTTTTTTCAAAATTGGATTTTAGTATAACAATGTCCACTCTCCTATTTTTGGCTTTATTCTTTTCATTATTATTAGGTGCAACAGGACGATATTGACTATATCCGGCAATTGAAAATCTTTCAGGAGACATATGAGTCTCTTCTATAAAAAATCTTACTACATTTGATGCTCTTATAGACGAAAGCTCCCAATTTGAAGGGTACTTTGCATTGTTTATTGGATCGGAATCAGTATGTCCTTCAATCCTTATATGCCTTTCAATAAATTCTTCTTTTTTGAGTAAGTCAGATAAGAAAACCAAAGTAGTTTTAGAATGATTTTTTAATATAGCTTTACCAGAGTCAAATAGGACATTTTCTTTAAAGCGAAGCAGTAGGCCTCTGTCCTCCAATTGAACTAAAATTTCATCCTGTAAGTTATTTTTACTCAAATAGTCTTCAACAATTTTTTTTAGCTTTCTTAAATTTTCAATCTCATTAATGCCCGGAGCAGGCCTGTCATTATTTGAAGATTCACTGATTAACTGATCAATTTCCAAACTTTTACCGCTTTTTAAAATACCTGCAGAACCTTTAAAGGATTCCATTATAGCTTCAAATTTTTTTGCATCTATTTCTGAAAAGGCAAAAAGTAGCACAAAAAAGGATAAAAGAAGTGTCATCATGTCTCCATAGGTCATCATATAATCAGGCGCTCCGCTACTTTCCTCTTCATAAAATTTTCTTCTTCTACTCATTTATTGCACCTTCCGCATCTTCGTTATTGTTTAAGGATTTACGGATTAATGGAGGTAGGAAAGCTTTCAGTTTTTCTTCAATTATTCTGGGGTTTTCCCCTGCTTGGATTGATAGAAGACCTTCTATCATTATTTCTTTTAAGAGAATTTCTTCCCTACTTTTTATTTTTAGCTTTTTTCCTATGGGAATAAAAATCAAATTAGCCAGTAAGGATCCATAGAATGTGGTTATAAGGGCAACAGCCATACTTGGCCCAATGGTATCGGGATTTTCAAGTTGCTGAAGCATTATTACCAGACCAATCAGGGTACCTATCATACCAAAGGCAGGTGCTAACGTACCCATAATATCAAATAATCCTTTACCTTCTCCATGTCTTTCTTCTAAAAATGACAGTTCTGTTTCAAGTATATTTTTAACAAGCTCTGGATCAGTACCATCTACAATCAACATAACTCCCTTATGTAAAAATTCATCTTCTATTTGCTCAACAGCCTCTTCTAAGGCCAATAGTCCCTCTCTCCTTGCAATATTAGCTAAACTTATTATTTCATTAATAATTATTCCAGGTTGAAAATCATTGGTCGAAAAAGCCTTCCTTACAACTTTAAATGTAGATAATACTTTTTTTAAGGGGTATGCAACAAAGGTTGCAGATACAGTTCCACCAACAACGATTAAAAAAGATGAAAAGCTCCAAAACCAGCCAAGGTTACCTGTGCTTGTAATTCCCCATAAAACAAGGGCTAGACCGGCAACTATTCCTACAATGGTTGCTATATCCAACGGCTACACCTCATTTCTTCGAAAGTAAGGTTTATAAGGACCAAACTCGTATATCTTTCTTTTATATTTTATTATTTTGACAATAATTTCGTCAATACTTTCCGAAACGACAATTTTTTTACCAGTAGTCATGGATATGACCGTATCTGGTGTTGAATCGATAAATTCAATTAAATCGGGATTGATAGCAAAAACCTCACCGTTTAGACGGGTGACATATATCATAGTATCCATCCTTCTATGTTAAAGTAGATACCCGGGCAAAAAAGCCCAGGTACCATTGTTATCTCTTTAAGTTAACAAGTTCTTGAAGCATTTCATCGGTAGTTGTTATTATTCTAGAATTAGCTTGGAAACCTCTTTGAGTTGTTATCATATCAGTAAATTC
>JACCKY010000080.1 GCA_014236755.1 Candidatus Petromonas tenebris
CGTTCCAAAATTGAAAGGTTAAAAATATCCTCTTGTTTTTAGATTATAAATAAGCAAGGGGATATTTTTATTTTAATTTAACTTGATAAGGCATCATTATTTTTAGATAATAATACAAGGAGGTGACCATTTTTCCTCTTATTCAGTTAATAGAATAGAACAAAAGTTGACTGGTGTAAATACCGGAATAAATAATAAGTTAATAAAGATATGAACTCGAACATTATATTTGCAAGAACAGTAAATAATTCGGGTGATTAACTTATGGAAATTAACACTATGTAACTTTTATGTTACAAATATATTGGACTAGATAGGTGAATGTGATGCTGAATGTGACAAAGAAATTAATAAAGTACAATTATTCTCCGGGAAATGACATAAAATACATCGTCGTACACGATACAGGAAACAAAAGAAAAGGTGCAGATGCTTATGCTAACTATAGATATTTTAATAGTAAAGATAGAAAGGCTTCTGCCCACTATTTTGTAGATGATAAAGAGATTTTGCAGCTTGTTGAGGACCATAATGCTTCCTGGCACTGTGGCGATGGAAAAGGAAAGTATGGTATAACAAACCATAACTCAATAGGAATTGAAGTTTGTGTTAACGAAGATGGAAATTATGAAAAGGCAGTAGAAAATGCAGTAGATTTAGTTAAGTATTTAATGGATAAGTATAATATCCCTTTAGAAAGAGTGGTAAGACATTATGATGCTAGTAGAAAGATATGCCCAAAAGGAAGGGAGGTTAAATATTTGAAAAAGGTAAGGAAAATTGCAGCAAAGAATCTAGGCTTTCACGATATAGAACATAACAAATCAAAGCTTAAAGTATGTGCCTACTGCAGAGTAGGTACAGGAAGCAGTAAACAGGCTGAATCTTTTGAAACCCAATTATGTGGAAAACAGTCATCCAGCTATAATTAGTAAAGAGATGTTTGAATCTGTTCAAAAAGAGATGAAAAGACGTTCAGAACTTAGAGATTTTAGTGACAAAGAAAGAAGAACAAAATACAGTAGCAAGTATCCATTCTCAGGAAAGATAATTTGTGGAAACTGTAGTGCAGTTTATAGAAGGAAGCGTTGGGGACCTACTAATAAGTATAAAAAGTATGTATGGAACTGCAGGACAAGAGAAGAACAAGGTGTAGATGCCTGTGATATGAAAGCTGTAGATGAAGAAAAACTAAAGGCAGCCTTTGTTAGGGTAGCCAATCGGGTGATAAAAGATAGTGATGGATTTATAAAGAAAATGATGGGCAATATTGAGAAGGTGCTAAATGAAAATAAAGATGAAGCAAAATTAAAAATTATAGACTCAAGACTAGCAGAGCTTAGAGAGCAGATAACGAATCTAATAAGGCTAAATTCTAGAAGTAGTATAGACAGTGATATTTATGATGAAGAATACAACAGACTGGTTTTGGAGATGGAAAACTTAAGGAGTAAGCGACTCGCATATACAAAAACTGAAATGGAGTGTAAAAATAATTATTCAAGGGTTAGGGAGATAGAGAAAATACTAAATGGACATGAAATGATAAAGAGATTTGATGAAGAATTGTTTGAGGTACTTGTAGAAAAGATAAGAGTTATATCTTTAGTTGAGATGGAGTTTGTTTTAAAGACAGGGGTTGTGGTTAGGGAGATATTATAACTAAAGGTATTAGAAAATTCTAAAAATATCATGGTGTAATATGGGTGTAGCTATTTGGTAATAGTTACACCATATTTTGTTTTTTGGAGAGGTAATATATGCTGACTATTGAAGAATATATTGCTAAACGTAAAAAAGAGGACATTTGATATTAATAAACGATTGCAAAATATTCGAATTGCATAAACTACATATTTGAATATTTTGATCAGTATATAGATATTACTGAGATTGACTAAAATACTATTCTTAATAATGAGTGACTCTATAAATATCGTAAGCAATTGTAAAAATATGAAAAGGATATTCAAGATTGGCTTGTCACTATGTATGACGAGTACGGGAAACACATGCATAAAAATATTGGTAGAGTTCTTGAGAAGGAAGATATTTTTCTTCTTTATAGCGAAGAACATGAGTTTAGAAATATTTTTTATGAATTCTATTCAAAATTGATAAAAAAATATCCTTTTTTTAAAAAATCAAGCAGATATGCTATATAAGTTTATCAAGGACCATCATAGAGTGATGAGCGAGAAGTATACACAATATAGTCAGCTTCCTTTTTTTGCATAATCAATAGATGATTGGATAGAAAAAACTCAAATAAAATATGGTGTTAGTATTTCGGTATTTGCAAATTTTTATATAGAAAAACTCTATGACTTAAAAGATAAATGGCCATCTTCTCATAAGAAAAAATCGGACAGTCCTTATTTTACATATGATTATAAGCAAAAGAAGAATTTATTTAATCTTGATTCAATTTATACAAAGATATCGAAGAAACCATTTATCAGAGGAAAGAAGCAAGAATTGGAATTAATTATGATGTATTATTGGTTACATAATATTGAAACTGATAATTAATATTGGGATGAATATTCGTCAAAGGTGATAGAGATTTTGAATAAGTAGAATAATGCAATTTTGTTGGCTTCTGAAGAATATTTAAGTTGATATAAAGTACTCTACATGAATGATTTTATTATCATTTTTTGCTATAATATATCTGATAATGAGTAAAGTAGGTGAATGTAATGAGATATGATTTGTATTGTGATGAAAGTAGACAAGATCTATTAGTAAAAAAATCCTCTATAAATAGGAATAATAGATATGTATGCATTGGTGGAATAATGCTTAAAAGAGAAAATAGAGAAATGATTAAATCAAATATAAAAGAGTTAAAGGAGAAATATTCAGTTCATGGAGAATTGAAGTGGGGAAATGTTTCAAATAATAAGATTGATTTTTATTTAGAACTTATAGATATGTTTTTTAAATATGATGATTTAGATTTTAGAACTATAGTTATTGATGCTACAGAAGTAGATAATGATACATTTAATGAGTCAGATCATGAACTAGGATATTATAAGTTTTACTATCAGCTTTTAGTACATTGGATAACATCAAATAATAAGTACTATGTTTTTACAGATTACAAAACAAATAAGGATAAATATCGATTGAAAGAATTAAAGAGAATATTGAATCTAGCATGCCGTGCTGAATGCATTGAAATTATCCAACCAATTAATTCCAAAGAGTCATTGCTTCTTCAATTGCAAAATGTTTTAATGGGTGCGGTAGGATATAAATTTAATTATGGAAAAGAAGGGATTTCTTCTGCTAAAAAAGAAATCATTAGAAGAATTGAGATGCACTTAGGGCATGAAATAATGCCAACAAGTAAGAATTGTAAAAAATTTAATATTTTTAAGATTACTCTTAGAAAGGGGAGGTTATAATGACACTCCCTAAACTACTTGAGTATTCAACAGAACAAGAATACAAAAACCATTATATAGAAAACTATTGTAATGCATCTCCAATTTATACATTTGATGGTATACCAGTCATGTTTTATCCTGAGACTTTTGAACATGCATTTTATAAACGAAAGAGAAAAAGTTGGAGAGCTCCTAAAGATCAATTTTCTAAAGAGCGAGCAAAAAGGTTAGATTGGATAAAACATGTTTTGCAGGATCCATCAATTGTGCCTAAAAAAGGTTATGACAAGTCTACTGGACTATATGATAATACTAGAAGGGTAGCCTTTCTGAATGAAGAAAACTATTTAGTTGTTATATATATTAATGATAAAGGTCAAGGGAAATTTATAACAGCATATTTAGTTGATAACGATAGAGCGGCTGAAAAGATTAGAAATAGTCCGAAATGGGAAATCCAGACAGTTGGTTCAATTTAGATTTATTCAAAAAAATAAAAAGACCACTGGTTATCTGGCCCAGTAGCCGAAGCCTTTACTGATCCCAAACTATAAGTAAAGGATTACATTTATATAATAATATAAATATGCTGCTATGTCAATAGTTATTTTTAATAGTTTAACTGTATTAAAAAATAAAAAGACCACTGGTTATCTGGCCCGGTAGCCGAAGCCTTTACTAATTCTAAACTATTAAGTAAAGAATTAAGTTTCTTTTTATATCATTACCCATTATTATTATATTATAACAACTAATAAAAAGTACTAATAAATTTTTAAAAATAAATTCGATTGATTATTATAGGAAAGAGTATACAAATTTAAATTTATTTCTATAAGTGCTTGATTTAAGGACATTTAAAGTGTTTCCTTTTAACCCAAAATCCAATCTCCATGCATGTGTAGTCAGTAGTATTGATTAAAAGAAAACACAGCTTATAAATGGTGAAATATCAATAAGAATAAAGGTTTTACAAAAAATTTATATGTTCCCTTGAACGAGAATAGAAAACAACAAGCCCGCTAATAAATAGTGGGTTTTATTTTTTAGTCATATAAGCATCAAAGAAACTTCACTTGTCATTACTAAAGTTATAAAAAAAGCTTTTATGTTTACTTTTACTTTATCATTTACAAATTCATAGTTTGTATTTATTTTGTT
>JACCKY010000081.1 GCA_014236755.1 Candidatus Petromonas tenebris
TATCCGCTTTTATCTTTATAATCTTTAAGGGTCTGTAAAAATTTCTCAGCATCTTCGTTGTCTTCAAATATTGTTTGTCTGTTTACTCCACGTAACACTATATGGTATATTCCGGTTTTGCTTTTCTTCCTTGCTGTTCTTGGCATGTTTTATCACCCATTATTTAGCTTACCACTTTTACAGTTTTTATGCAACCACAAGAACCGTCCCTGTGGTTAGTCCCTGTGGTTAAAGCTAACACCATGTTAGAGCTGAAACAGAGATTTTATCTCTTCTTCCGTAAGCTTCGTTACTAGGGTTTCACCAGGCTTAATGACGGAGTCTACCATTTTTCGTTTTCTCTCCTGTAGCTCATATATCCTTTCTTCTATGGTTCCCTTAGTAATTAACTTTATAACTTGAACTGAGTTCTTTTGCCCTATTCTATAGGCTCTATCGGTGGCTTGGTCTTCAACAGCTGGATTCCACCAAGGGTCATAATGAATCACCATATCTGCCCCAGTAAGATTTAATCCTGTACCTCCAGCCTTAAGGGATATCAAAAATATATCTCCCGAACCCTCATTAAATTCCCTTACCATTATTTCCCTTTCCTTTATTGGTATTGAACCATCTAAGTACTTATATTCAATAGCCTTCTTATCTAGTAATTTCTTTATTATAGCTAGCATACTAGTAAATTGAGAAAACAGTAATATTCTGTGGTTACTATCCAAGGCATCGTCTATTATCTCTTCTAATAATGAAAGCTTTCCACTTTCCCCTTTAAAATCCTCTAGGAACAATGCAGGATCACAGCAAATCTGCCTAAGCCTTGTTAGACCTGCAAGTATCTTAATATGACTTCTATTAAAACCCTTTGACTTTATTTCTTTATCTATCTCACCCTTTATTTCTTCAAGATATGCTAGGTATACCTTCTTTTGTTCCTTAGATAACTCTGCTACCATCTTACTCTCAATCTTTTCAGGTAGCTCCTTCAATACATCTCTTTTTAACCTTCTGAGGATAAAGGGATGAATGTGTCTCTTTAGCTCTTCTAAAGCTTTCTTGTCCTCATTTTTCACTATTGGAGTTTCAAACCGCTTTTTAAATTTATTGTATGATAAAAGATACCCAGGCATAATAAAATCAAATATTGACCAAAGCTCTGTCAGAGAATTCTCTATAGGTGTACCTGTAAGGGCAAAATAATTTTCAGCTTTTATTGTTTTTACAGATTTAGCCCCCACCGACATGGGATTCTTGATATGCTGAGCTTCGTCCAATATACAATATCTAAAAGAGCTTTTTTCATAAAGTTCTGCATCTCTTCTTATAAGTGGATAGGATGTAATAACCAAATCATAGTCATCTACCTTTTCTACATCCATTTCCCTTTCATCTTTGGAGCCAGAGATTATTAAAGTCTTTAGACTAGGACAAAACTTTTCCACTTCTGAAGCCCAGTTATATACCAAAGAAGTAGGAGCTACTATTAAGGAAGGTTTTGTTCCCTTTTCTTCCTTTTCAGCAGTGAGAAAGCTCAAAACCTGTAATGTCTTTCCAAGGCCCATATCATCAGCAAGAATTCCTCCAAAGCCATAGGCACTCAAGGTCTTTAACCATTTAAAACCAAACTTTTGATATTCCCTTAATACACCTTCTACATTCTTCGGAATCGTGTAATCAATATCTCCCGGTTCCTTGATATTCTGTACTAATTCGTTAAACTTGAGCTCCCTTTTCATATAATTTAGCTTTGATTCTCTAATATATTCATCCAAGTAAAGCGCCCTAAATTTAGGAATCTCTATTACTTCCTTATCAAAGTCATTAACATTTATATTCAAATAATCAATAAGTTCCTGTATTTGCTCAAGTTCTGGTATATCCAATGGTAAAAAGGAGCCATCCTTTAACTTATAATATTTCTTCTTCTCATTAAAGGAGTCAAATAAATCCTTTAGTTCAGACTTATCAATCCCCTTTATGCCAAAATCAAACTCTAGCATATTGCTTTCATTATTGATCCTTACTCCCCCCATAAAGGAAGATACATCCTTTATCTTTAATGCCTTAAAATTCTCAGAGTAATAAACTTCACCAAGATCTTGAAGTTTTGGTATACCAGTATATATGAAGTCAAAGATTTTATTTTCATCATCAAGATGGATTTTTTCATTCATTACTCTAAATTCAAATTCTTCAAATATATTTGATACCTCGTTCTCCCCTTCAATATCTCTGATTAAAATTTTATCCTCAGTATTTGAATTTTGCTCTCCCTTTGAAAAAGGGTTGATAGTAATATTACCATAAACAAACTTCACATTTACATCAATACCAACTTTACCTTTATCTAAATAAAACTCAGTCTTTAAGCCAGGTTTATATATTGAGTCTTCGAATTTTTTATCAACCTGAACCTCCCCTATCTCATTGATATGGGGATAGATTCTAGATACAAACTTTTCACTATATTTTTTAGAGATCTTAATTTTATGGCTTTTATTTTCCTCCAATGCCTTATAAAAGGGCATAAATTTTTCTCTTTGATCTTTAGGAAGTATATAAATATTACCCTGACTCCAAAAATACTCTCCTCCATCAACTAAGGATATGAATTCTTCATTAAAATTGAAATCCAAAATTAAATTCTTATCATCTCTAGTTATGACTATATCTAATGGCATCTTCGCCTCTATAACTTCAACATTCTTATACTCTTTACCTGAAATAATTACATTGATTTTATGTCCTTTAATCGATTGAAAGAACCTTTTTGCTGCCTCATTTGTTAGGTATACCTTATTGCCGTTAAAGAAGCTATTTCTATAATATCCATAAGAGGTTTCATTCATATATAACTCACTTTCATATAAATCCTTTAATATATCAATAACAGAAGCATCTACCTCTTTAAAAGTATGAATATAAGGATCAAAGGTGAATTTCTTTCCAAAAACTAGTTCTTCTCCATTTTTCATGCTTTCTAAGAGCTTTTTTATATCCCTTAATTTATATAGTCTGCTCTCACCAACAGAAAAACTTAAGCTAGATGATTTCCTGTCTAGCTTCCCCCTTACAGGTTGAAATTCATAGGTGATTTCCAGCTTTGCAATCCTTTGAAGTCGATCTAGTTTATAATCAAAGTATTCTAATATCTCTTCAGCAATTTCTTCATCTTTTCTATGATCAAAGTCTCCCATTTTATCTCTATCCGCTATTTCAAATAGTACAGCTCCTATATGCTTGCAATGCCCATAGTATCTCTCATAGGCTGGGCATGTACATACTCCATCTGAAAAGTTGTTAATACTGTCAAACTCCACTTCAACACTATAATTTTTACTTCCTACAACAGTAGCTGTAAAAATATTATATTTTTTATGATATTTTAACGCCTTTACCCTTTCGTTAAAATAATACTGCTTTGCCTTCATAAATGTACTGTGATTAGAGCAGATACTCAATATTTTTCTATCGCTAATATTAAACATAAGTCACCTCTTTTCTAAAAGCCCTTAAACATAGGTAGTAGAATCACTGGCTCTACTACAAAACTAAAAAATTGACCTTATTATTTATCCCCCAAAATCACACTAGAGCAAATCCTACTATGAATAACGATAGAACAGCAATATTAAATTCATGATGTAATAATGTCTTTGTTGACATGATTATAAGTCCTATGAAAAAATAAGAAATATAGCATTTATACTTCTCATAGATCTTATCTAGTAGCTTTAACAGCTCTAGCTTCTTTAGATAAACCAACACATTATCATATATCCCCATAATAATTAATACGGAGCTACTGGGTATACCATGTATAATCATAGTAGAGCTTGGAAGGGCCCCACCTAAGAAAAGTATTAGTGGACTTACCTCATCTACACTATTAACAACCATTACAGGCTCACCTATCATTAAGTATCCTAAAATAATCCCAGCAATCAGCGCTAGGTATCTTTTATTATTTATTCTAGGACACTCTTTTAAGATAGTCTTTATAGAGACCAAAAGACAACCCCAAAGGAATGCTACCGTAAGATCCCTATGACTCTCAAATAATTGAGCAAATACGGTTCTACTACTGAATATACCAATAAGCATTCCAACTCCTAATAAGTAATAAGGCTTAAATTTTAACTCCACTAAATCATTTACCATCTTTTCATACATTTTAGCAGGATATACCACATATAAGAATCTTGTGTAGTCTGGACAGCTAAACTTGATGCTTCTATTTTAGGAATATATATTATATCTCCCTTTTTACCTATAATTTTTCTTCCACCTACTATTATTTCTAGGGTGCCCTCGATAATATAATCTATTCCATCATATTTTAGAGTCCAGTCAAAAACAGATTCCTTCATTTCCATTACTCCACACCCTAATCTTGGACTTTAATCAAAATCTAGAACATCCTTTAAAAATACTTGGTCTCCTTCCTTACCAGTTCCATACATACCTATCCCAACAAAAGCCCATACACTATCTATCAAAACATC
>JACCKY010000026.1 GCA_014236755.1 Candidatus Petromonas tenebris
GATATAATCCTGCAGGCTACATTTTCTATTTCTGTATACTGGTTAGTACCTGCAAACATTTCTATACACTCTAACCTGCCTTTATATCTTTTATAGGGATAAGCGTATACTTCACTTTCAAGGTGTGTAAGTTCTTCTGGCCTATTAAAGGTTCCATTTAAAACAGTTTTAGTTTCCTTTACGTTATGTCTTCTGGCTATCTGCCGTAATTTATTAAATGTTTCCCTTGTTGTTGTAAACAGATCCCTATCTCTAATTGATTCATTCAAATCCAATGTTAGACTTACATTAACTTTTCTTCCTTTTAGAATAAGTTTTTCTATTATTTTGTATTCCTGCTGTGTAAATCCGCTAAAACCGTCTAACCAAATCTCTGCTCCATCTAGAAACTTTGCATCCTGAATTTTTTCTATAAGCATGTTGAATTTATCCTCTTCATCAGTATATTTTCCGCCCATATATTCATTAAACTTTTCATACATATAACCTATATCATGAAGTTTTCTCTTCAGCATGTTTTCATTCTCAAGGGAATGAAAAGTTTCTTTTAAAAGTTCTGGAGATATGTCATTTTTCTTAAACTCAGATATAAGTTCGCAAAAACTGGATAAAAAACCTTCCTGTTTAGTGGCTTTCTGATAAATTTCTAAATCCTTTGAATACTTGTCAAACAGTCTTCTTAATACCATAATCTTTCCAAGTTCATTTATGTCAATCCTTTTTAGTCCTCCTACTTCATCAAAAACCTTGTGGGCAAGCCGGTCAAAACTCAATACCTGAATCCTCATTATCCCGGAAAGCTTATTTTTATATATAAGATCAAACTCAGCCTGCAAAGTAAACTGCTCAGGAACTAAAAGAATTAGTTTATGATTCTCTTGCTCCTGCTGTAATCTGCTGTTTATTTCTTTAAATATCAAATGGGTCTTACCCGTCCCTGCTCTTCCAATTATATATCTAATTCTCACTGTATCACCTCAGTATAGGAGTTGACGCTTTAGTTATATTAATTATACTAAATTGGGAGTGGATATTAAATAAGGGAATCTAAAAAAGAAAAAACGTAGATAAAATATCTACGCTATGCTCTCTTGTATTCATCTACTATATTGTAGGCAACTGCTGCGTTTCCCCATAAGGTTAAGTCATCTAACACTCCCATTTCCTTTAGATAAGAATCTACGGCCGACCGAATCTGAAACTCAACCAATTCAAATCTATAATTTTTCTTATCGTCCCTTACATTTTGAAATTGTAAAATCTTTGCAGTTTTGAAGAGCTTCTTTCTATCGGCAATTGTAGTAAATAGCTCCGGGAAGGTCATTATCACAAATCTGAGGGTATAAAGCCAAGGTTTATCTCCTCTAAATTTGTATTCCTTTAAGTGATCGAAAAGGGCTAGCTTATATACCCTGGCAGGAATAGTAAAGTCAAGTTCATTTTTTTTTCTCAAGTTAAACATCTTTTTTACAATGTTCTTTGTTCTTTTATCATGCATGAACTTTATGAAATTTTTTCTCGTATGATTAGCGTTACCTTCATCACATATATTATTGGGTCTTTCTCCAATTAAGTACTTTTCATTGTTGTCTGCAAAAATAAATTCTATGTCCTTGCTGTCATCCCAAAGTTCTATTTCTCTGTGAAATTCCTTTAAGGTCTCGTTGGCAATCTTTACAGCCTCTCGGTTTTCCTCTACAAAATCCTTGTGGCTCTGATATGCCATTTCGATGATGCCTTTTTGAAAATCATTTAAATCCATCAAATAAAATCCCCCTAAAGTAAATACGTGTATTTTCCTCTATATTACTCATTCCATATAAAAAGTCTGTTTTCCTTCTTTTTTGCAATATATGTTTTTACATAATATAGAGAAATACTGTATGTTAGTATTATTTTCCAAAACCATCAAGTTTATACATGAGTGCTGTTTCTATCAATTCTGATTTTTCTTAACTTAAAATATGCTATTATGGTCATAAACACAGATATTCCAATAAACCATATTAAAACTCTTATAGTTATATCAGTAAAAAAGCCTAAAGGTAGCATCTGTATAAGTACGTCGGTTTTAGGATTAAGTTGCCACAAGTCATTATCAAAGAAAATCTTATGAAAATAAGTAAAATACTTGTGAAAATCTATAGTAACCAATATAAACAGTATACCTATAGTGAATAAAGGTATTATACCTGACCAAAACATAATTTTAAATGTATCCTCTTTTCTATTCCGAGAAAACCAAAGGACTAATATAATTGATATAACTGTAACTATCAAACCAGTATTTCTTAATCTACGTCCTTTAGCAAATAGTTCTTTCACATCAATCATATGAGCTTTTTCTCTTTTTCCAAAAACTTCACTTATATTACCGTCAATAATTGCCTTTATTCTAAGATTTTCTTCTTCTCCCTTTATATATGAAATCAGTTTATCCGTAACCCTTGCTAGTTCTTCATAGCTCATTTTTGTCTCGCTGGAAATATCATACTTTAAATATTCATCCATATAAAAGTCTTTATTGAAGGCGTAATATTCTAGTATGCTAAGAAGTGTTACCATCGGTAAAAGCAAAATTATAATGATTTTAAATATATTTGTTACTGCTTTTCCTTTGTTTATCATGCTTCTTTACTCCTCTTGTCTATTTTTTCGATTTATTTTCATACATCATCTTATCGGCATTATTAATTACTTCCAGTATATTTCTATATCCCTGATATTGGCCGTATCCTATATTTAAAGTAAAAACATGATCTAGTATTTGATTTTTACTATTTCATTCAACAAGATTGTTTTTAACTCTATCTATATATTTTTCGGCAAATTCCCCATGGCTGTTACATAATACTACTAGAAATTTATCACCCCCGTACCTTACAACTATATCTTTATTGCTATAATTACCCGAATTTTATAGAAAAAAACTAAAAAAGAAAAAGGCATCAAAACTAAATTGGTATCCTAACTAAGAACTCTGTTCCTTTGCCTTCCTCGCTTTTTACTTTTATCTCACCTTCAAAGGCTATAACTATATGTTTCACTATGGCTAGCCCAAGACCTGTACCTCCAACCTTTCTAGATCTAGCCTTATCAACCCTATAAAACCTTTCAAACAATCTGGGAATATCTTTCTTAGGAATTCCTATACCCGTATCCTTAACGGATATAAATATATTTTTCTCTCTTTGATATGCCGTAACTTTAACACGCCCACCCTCAGGTGTATATTTTATGGCATTGTCTATCAAATTTAACATTAACTGTTTGAACCAATCCCTGCTACCATAAATAGGAGATAGTTCTTTCTCCAGCTCACTAGTATATTTAATGTTTTTCTGTTTGGCCATTTCTACCATCATACTTTCTATCTCCGATAAGACGCTACTAACAGAAATTTCTTCATTTTTAGAAAAGTTCAGTTTATTACTTTCAATATCAGAAAGGGTTAGGAGGTCATCAATCAGTCTTGTAAGTCTTTCAGTTTCGATTTCAATTATGTTTAAAAACCGGTCTCTTACCTTTTCATTATTAATAGCTCCATTTTTCAACGTCTCTATGAAGCCCATTATTGATGTTAGGGGGGTCTTGAGCTCGTGGGATACATTTGCAACAAAGTCAGTTCGCATTTTTTCAAGTTTACGTACTTCGGTAACATCCTGAATTAAAATAAGAGTACCTATTACTCTGTTGGGATCCTCATTTAATCTTATAGAATCAGTGTATATTTTTAAAATTTTAATTGTTGGCTCTTCTATCGTAATTTCTGTTTTGGAAGCACCGTTCTCCTTTAATATCTCGTCCAAAATCTTCTTTAGTTCATCATTTTTAACAGCCTCTAAAATATGTGCACCCTTTGTATTAATAGTATCAATATCAAATAAAAATTCAGCAGCTGGATTTATAAGCATTATCTTTTTATTATTGTCTACAGCAATTAATCCTTCTTTCATGCTGGTAAGTATAGACTTTAGTTTAGTATTTTTATCCTGGAGCTCAGAAATATTTATTTTTAACTTTTCAGCCATTATATTAAAGGTGTCTGCAAGTATCTTAACTTCATCACTGCTTTCTACATATACTCTACTGTTTAGGTTACCGTTTGCTATTTTTTGAGCCAGGACAGTCATTTCTTTGATTGGTTCCGTTACATGATTGACATATCTATATCCCAACAATACGGCTGCACCTAAACCTATTACTATTGACACAAATATATTTTTTATAAGTCCAGCATTAATTTTATTGATTTCCGTTAAAGGATATGCAAGCCTGGTAACACCTAGTATTTCATTGTCTTTTTTTAAGGGAATTGCTACATAAAAATAATCTATTTCTATCGTAGTACTGTATCGTTTACCCCTTCCCAGTTCTCCAGTCATAGCTTTTTGAACTTCCGGTCTGCTTAGATGATTTTCTATTAAAGGCAACTTAGACCTCGGTATCTCTGAATCTCCAATGACCTTACCCCTTTTATCTATAAAAGTAATCCTTGCATTGACTTCTTTCGAATATTCACGAGCAAGATTTGAAAAATCTATTTCATCTATATTTTTTTTATCTAATTTGTCCTTAATTAGGGTGTTTATCAGATTTCCATTAGTCATTAGCATCTTTTCAATATTATCTATATAACTGATACGTACAAAGCTTAAGGATAATAATCCTGTAAGTATTATCCCTAAAAGTAATAATATAATATAAATTGTAAATATTTTTTTCTTCATTTGTCTAATCTCCTACTTCATTTTATATCCTACACCTCTCACCGTTTCAATAAGAAGACCTTTATCATCCCCTATTTTTTTTCTAAGATGTCTGATATGAACATCTACCGTTCTAGTATCACCAAAATATTCATATCCCCATATTTTATCTAATATTACATCTCTTGATAAAACCTTTCCTCTATTTTGAGCCAACATTTTTAGAAGCTGAAATTCCTTTAATGTCAGTTCTATAGTTTCATTATTCCTTCTAACTTCATGTTTTTCTATATCAATAGTTATATCCTTCACTTTAATTATACTTTTATCATTATCATACTTATCCATAGCTCTTCTTAACACCGCTTTAACCCTAGCGATGAGTTCCCCTATGCTGAAGGGTTTTGTAATGTAGTCGTCTGCTCCAATATCTAAACCCGTTATCTTATCCCTTTCTTCACCCTTTGCAGTAAGCATTATAATAGGAAGATTGTGTTTCCCTTCTTCCCTTAAAAGCCTACACACTTCCAGTCCTCCTATCCCCGGCAGCATCAAGTCAAGTATCATTAAATCTATATCTTCATTGTTTGCAATTCTCACTGCATCTTCTCCATTGTCACAGGTAGTAACATCGAAGTCTTCAGCCTCAAGATTGAACTGTATCAATTCTAATATATGATGCTCATCATCTACAACTAGAACTTTCTTTTTTCCCATAAGAACTCTCCTTTTAGAAAATTATTCTTTATCCTACATATATAGTATACTAAAAATTTATAAAAATAAATATATATTCTTAAGACGAAGGCGCTTAAGGATAACCTTAAGCGCCCACATCTGTGCTTATAAACAGGAAGAACCGATGAGAGGAATGTAACATGGTTTTCATACATCCCTATTACAAATTATATCTTTGATGTTAAATCTATGTTGTTTTTATGTTAATTTTCTGTTAAAATTAAGATTTTTCTGTATAGTTTATATATTATTCGGGATAAACGTTCTTTTTACTTCAATTCTAAAGTTAGGACCCTGTATTAATCTCTTTAACATATATAGGCCTATATGTCAGTTTTCCATTAACTCTTGTACTTTCCATCAAAGAAATCTTTTCCACGGGTATATTTAAAGATTCTATGTTTATTTTTTCCGCTAAATTATCAAAATCTATTTTTAATCTAACTTGCCTTGCAATGGTAATATGGGGTTTCAGCCCCCTTTCCTCCCTATCAAAACCTTGTTTTTCTAGATTTATCTCTAATATATCAAAAAGGTTTCTAAGCTTTTTCTGTCCATTGCTAATTCCTGTCCAAATAATTTTTTTATTTTTTCTTGGAAAATATCCCAGTTTTCCAAGCTGCATGTTAAAAGGTTTACTGGTTTCGGCAGTTCTGTCTATAGCTTTTTTTATTCTCTCTATTTCTTCTTCATCTGCTTCTCCAATAAATCTTAAAGTCAAATGAAAATTTTCCTTTCTCGAAAAGTTACCCTTGATACTGTTTCTTTTTATATCTTTTTGTTTCTCATAAATATATTCCTTAAGCCAATCCTCTAACTCTATTGCAATAAATACCCTCATCCCATCACCTCTTTGCCTGCTGTTAATCATCAGTGAACTTAATATTGTTTTGAGGTATTATTCTTGATTATATCATATCTCTACTTAAAAAACTTTAGTTCTGCATTTCCTTCATCTTCTTATTACCCTTCACCTACCTTTAATCAAGCCTTTTCTTAAATCTGACCGAAGCTATAGTAAGTAAAATTATTCCAAAAATCAATAAAAAAACTACTTCTTTCCATAGATATTCTATACCTATTCCCTTTAGTATTATTCCCCTAAGTATTTTTATAAAATAAGTGAGAGGTATAGCATATCCTGCTAATTCAATTAACTTCGGCATAGCCTCCCTTGGAAAGATGAACCCCGATAGCAGTACACTTGGAAGGACAAACAATAAGCTCATTTGCATTGCCTGAAGTTGATTTTCAGCTACCGTTGAAATTAGCATCCCTACAGCCAAGGCACATATAACAAAGCCCAATCCTAATGTTATTAGTAGTAAGGAATCTCCTTGAATAGGAACATTAAACCAGTAGGTTCCAAAAAATAAAGCTATTAGAAAGTCAATTGAACCTATTAAAATATATGGTATCATTTTTCCCAAAATTAATTCTGATGATTTGATTGGAGTGACGATAAGTTGTTCAATTGTACCCTTTTCCTTTTCTCTTACAAGAGTAAAAGCTGTAAGCATAACAGTTATATTTTGCATAATCAATCCAATTAATCCTGGAATGGTAAATCTGGTACTTTCTAAATTGGGATTATACCATACTCTAGTCCTCATATCTACAGCGCCAATTTTATTACTGAAGACTCCTTGTTTTTTTAAATCCTTTTCCTGTTTCGTTAAAGAATACATTTTTGCAATGAGTACGCCGCTTTGCAATGCTGTTCTGGCTATTGTAGGGTCGGAGCCGTCAATAATAAGCTGAACTTGAGGATTTTCCTTTCTTTTTAACTTTTTTGAAAACTCTGACGGTATTATTATAGCGCCCTTAACTTCTCCTTTATCTATTAATTCCTCTATTTTGTCTATATTACTTGTATATATCCTAGTGTTAAAATAATTTGACTTTGCAAATTTATTAATAAATTCTCTACTTTCCAAAGTTTTATCATTGTCAAATACTGCAACATCTATATTTTCCACATCAGTATTTACCGCATATCCAAAAATCAATATAAATATTAATGGCATTGCAATGGCTATAGCCAAACTTGCTTTATCCCTTTTTATATGAAGAAATTCTTTTTTTATTATGGTAACAAGTCTTTGTAAACTCATTCTCCATCACCTTCTTCAATACCACGTAGAAACTTCATCTCAGCAAATGAAGAATTAACTTTTTGTCCTGTCTGCTCTTCTACATAGCTTATAAATACATCTTCAAGATTTTTTCCCTTTCTATCCTTTATCAACTCCTCAGGAGTTCCTTTAGCTAGCACACTCCCTTTAAATATAAATGCAATTTCATCACAGCTTTCCGCTTCATCCATATAATGAGTAGTTACTAGTATAGTAATTCCCTGGACAGCCAATTCGTAAATCAGTTCCCAAAATATCCTTCGAGAAACCGGATCAACTCCTGCGGTAGGCTCATCGAGAACTAAAAGCCTCGGCCTATGAATTAGTGCACATCCTAGAGCCAGTCTTTGCTTCCATCCTCCTGAAAGATTAGCCGCTATTACCTTTTCTTTACCTTCCAGTCCTGCCATTCTAATAAGCTCTGATATTCTATTTTTACTAATATTTTTAGGTAGTGAATATATATCTGAATAAAATTTTAAATTTTCTAATACCGTCAGATCTTCATAAAGACTGAATCGCTGAGACATATACCCAATATGCTGCTTTATTTGTTCTCCTTCTTTTAATAGATCAAGTCCAACTACTTTCCCTTCTCCCTTGGTAGGAGTCAACACTCCACAAATCATCCTTATGGTTGTAGATTTTCCTGCACCATTAGGCCCTAAAAGACCGAAAATCTTACCCTTTGGCACCTTTAGGTTTATGCCATCAACTGCAACAAAATCACCAAATATTTTAGTAAGATTATTGATATCAATTGAATATTGATTATCCATTAAATTTCACCTTCCAATTTTACATCAACAAGCATTCCCGGCTTTAATTCAGGGCTTTTATCTAGTATTTTTATTTTAACTTCAAAGACCATTTCTTCCTTATTTTCTTTAGACTCCATATTTTTAGGAGTAAATTCAGCTTCGCTTGAGATATACACTACTTTTCCCGAAATGCTCTTATCCTTCAAAAAGTCTGTATAAAGCTTCATCTTTTTATTTAAAGCTATCTTATGGAGTTTTTTCTCAGGAATATAAATTTTCACCCACAGATCTTTTAAGTTTACAACTGTCGCAATATTTCCCCCTGGAGATACTATTTCTCCCTCATTATAATTAACATTCTGAATTACACCATCAACAAATGAAATCAAGTTTCCTTTGCTGATTTGGTTTTCAAGATATTTTACCTCTGCCTCAGCCATTTCCACATTTGCCTTAGCCATTTTTATTTTTTCATCAGTAGCACCATTTAAAAGCATATCTAATTGAGCCTTTAAAGCATCATGTTGTTTCTCGAGGCTTTTAATTTCTGTATTTGCAGCATCTAATAAAGTCTCGGCATCTTCTAGCTGTTGTTTTGAAGCTGCCGAATCTTCATATAACTTCTTTATTTTATTATAGTTCTCCAATCTATAATCATAGTTTTTTCTTGACCCTTCCAATAGGACTTCTATTTTGTCTAAATTAGCCCTGGCATTTTTTATCTCTTCTCCTCTAGCTCCATCTAAAATCTCTTGGAGATTGGCCTGTTTTATTTTTAAAGCAGCTTTAGCTTTAGCAAGCTTTATCTCTAAATCAGTGGTATCAACCTTAGCTATCCTATCACCGATTTTAATTTTTTGTCCTTCTTCCACAAAAACTTTTGTTAATTTACCTCCTATTTCTGTACTAACATCAGTTTCTTCCGCTTCAACAGTTCCGGTATAAACTTCTGGGGATGCTACATGTAGCGTACATCCAGCTAGAAAACCAGCTACTAAAATTAATAATATTAAACATTTTCTTTTCATAAAGACACCTCCAAATCTATAGTAAACTACTTTATAAATTGAGGTTGAATATCAACATTTTCTTATTCCATTTAAAAAGATATCAATCAACACTTCTATTTCATCTTCAATGTTCACATAAACAGTTTCACTTGAAAAAAACTGTCTTTGCATTATCATCATAAAGGCCATGCCAACAAAGGATCTAGCAGCAATAAAGGGATTTATATCTCTAAATTCCCCTCTTTTTTTACCTTCATTAAATATTTGTTTTCCTATCTTAATTAGTTCCTTTGCAATTTTATCAAAAAATAATTCTCTTACGTCATCATGGAATTGAATTTCATAAAATATTACCTTTATATAGGGAAAATACTCTTCGAACAAACTAACTCGATCCATTATTATGGCCTTTAAAAGCTCCGCTGTGTCCTTTCTTTTATTTGCTTCTATTGTTTTTTCCAGAGAATTTACAACTACATTTTGTCCAAATAAATCTATAGCCTTGAGTACTATCCCATGCAAAAGTTCCTTCTTTTTAGGAAAATATCTAAATATAGTTCCTTCTGCAACCTTTGCTTCCTTTGCAATTTCACTTGTGGTTGCAGCTGAAAAACCTTTTTCTGAAAAAATTTTTATTGCAGCTTCAAGTATTCGTTCTTCAGTATTTTTAGCTTTAGTCATTTAATTCCACCTCTTTAGTGAGTGATTACTCACTCACATTATAGAACTTTTATTCCTCATAGTCAAGAGCTTTATGGATAAATCTTACACATCCAAATAATTTTTTCTATATATTGAAATTATTACAAGCAATATATTTACATAAAAGTTCAAATAATATGCTTGTAAGTTAAATGACTTACAAATAATTATACGGAGGTCATATGATGGATACTAATAACCAGATCAGACAATTAGAGCTTGCCGAAGCAAGAAAAAGAATGGGAACTGGCGATACCGGAATGGTTAATGCTGGATTCACTAATATATCTGGAGCCAATAATATGACTTCTGCAGCTCAACCTAGCCTGAAGAATTCCGCAACAACTGGAGCTGCAGAAATTCAAAATGTTAAACAAAAAATGAATCAATCTGCATCTGGTGCAGGAGCTAATGCTGGTATGGCTGGTACAACAGCTGGTCTGTATGGTATGACTTCTGCAGCTACTCCTAGTTTAAGCGATTCTATAGCTACAGATAACGCTGAAGTTCAGAATGTTAGACAAAAAATGAATACTACTTCACTGTATTAATAGAAAGGGCCAGGGTTCAAAACCTGGCCTAATCTATTTTTACATCATTATTCATATTGATTTACATCAAAAACTTCTAAAGATTCTTTTAAGTACTCATCTATTACATTTTGTATATTTGAGTCTTTTAGAATAATTGAAATTTCTATTCTTCTATTTTTAGCTCTTGCAGCTTCAGTTTGTTCATCTTCTATTGGTCTAAATTCAGAGTAGGCACTGGCAGCAAAGTAACGCCCATATTTTTTTTCCAAATCCTTGTTTGAATTCATAAGATAGTTTACAACTACTGTTGCTCTTTTAGAAGAGAGATCCCTATTGTATTCCGAACTCCCTCTGTCATCAGTATGTCCTTGTATATTTATCGCATCTATATTAGCTCTTATACTCTCATCATCTAAGACCCTTTCAAAGGCTATAGCAAGTTGGTCCAGTAGCTTTTTACCTTCAGATTTTATCGTATATGAATCGTAGTCGAAAACCAGACCTTCATTTATAACAATATTTCCGTTATCACTTATTAGAACCAATTGTTCACCTCGATCATTGGTTTTTCCTAATTCTCTTTCTACCGATGTCTTTACCTTTTTTAATACATCCAGTCTTAAAACTGCTATACCTCTAAGCTTCGACCTAAGCTGTCCCAATTCTCTATTGCTCTCCGCTATTATTTCTTTTTGCTTTTCTATTTGTTCTTCTGACAGCTTTAATGCAATCTGCCCTTCTTCAACCTCAGCTTTAACTTCCTCAAGCTTGTCTCTCAGAAGTCTTAATCTCTTTTCAGCTCTACTTATTTCAGCATTGGACTCTTCCAGCCTCTTTTGTGTATCTATAATCTGCTTTTTTGCAAATTCAAGATTTTTACCTGTTATTATATTTTGTATATATGCCAGGAGCATCAAGAAGAATAAAATCAAGGCTATGGTAGAAATCATATCTGTAAAAGCAGGCCAGAAGTTTTCTGACTCTCTGTGCTTTTTAAAATTCCTTTTTCGAATTTTCATTATGTCCCTCCTGATTTCCTCGTAGAAAATCTCTCCTTAAAGTTATTTTTATAGTGTTATTGCCTTTACTTATCTATTTTTCCAGCAAGTTCTTCGACTGATTTAGACAACTGCCCTATTAATATATAACCCTTTTCTAAATCTTTAGTACCAGTTTTTAAGTCTTCAGTAAAATCATCAAAAGCTACGTTCATTCTTTGAATATTTGTTCTAAGGTGATGATTGAACTCTGAAAAGTCTCTAGTGTTCTCAGCAAAAGTCTGCAACGATTTATCAAATTTGTCTACACTTTCAGAAAGTGATGCAGAAAACTCTTCCATACCACTTGCCGCTGCTGCAAATCTATAACTTAATACATCTGTAATTTCCTTCAAACTCTCTTCTAATTTATTACTGAATTCCTTAATTGTAGTTCTAAGCTCGTCATGGACCATAGCTGTTGGTGTTTCAATATCCTTTTCAATTCCATGCGACAACGTATTATCCAGATACTCCTCTATTTCCACCATAACTGATTCTCTAACATCTTCAGTTCCTAAAAATATATTGATTACAGTTAAGAGCATTGAAGAGGTTATTCCGAAGAGAGAGGTTACAAATGCCACAGACATGCCCTTGACAGAATTAATAAGTCCTCCTACAACTGAATCCATACTTCCTAAAACATCTGAACTACTGGTATTTGCAAGGAGTTCAACCAGCTTTCCGATAGAAAGAGTTAATCCGTAGAAAGTTCCTAATAATCCCAATATGATCATTAATGATACTGCCTTTTTAATAAACCTTTCACTCATATAAAGTGAGGCAAGTTCACTATTAAAGTTTTTTTCAATAATAGCCTGGGTATTTATTTCCTTGTTTCCCTTAGCAGCTATCTTATAGTCATCTATTATTGAATTGAGTACCTTGCTTTCAAATAAAGCCGCATCCCTATTTTCTTTATCCTGTAAATCGTAATAAATTTCACTATATCTTTTTCGAAGAACTAACGTAGCAATAAAAGCTGCAACAAGTATAGTAACAATTGCAGCTATTATTACAATAGCCAATGAATTTAACTTGTCAAATAAATTACTTAAATAGCTTGTCAAATTTATTCCCCCTTGTAAGATTTTGTCTGATTGTAATTCCCATTTGGTAAAATATTATCAATTTAACTCTCCTCGCTAGTTCCTTATAGATATTCTTCAATAATCCTCTTCAGGCTCCGTAGAAAAGCTGTTTTAACAGAAAAGACTTAGAGGTAAAAACAGCTTTTAGGAGTCGCTTCAGAGGAAACATTGAAGCATATTTAAAGCTATACTGCTAGAGTAACTAGCACAAGAGGTCAATTTAATTTTATCATTAATGTATTAAAGTAGCAATTTATATTAATGTGCTAATTCCCATCATTTTTACCAGAGCTTAACATTAATCAACATCATAACTTTAGCAGACTTTAATAATAAATATGATAAGTCATATATGACACTAGACATCTTACTTAAAAAACTATTTAGAAAAAAATTGAATTAGAAAAGGTTGTGAATCTGAGAAAGAAGAAATTGAATTTGGTGACAGGGACATTGACATGCTTACTGAGTATTTCAATATAACTCTGAATCAGTAAGATATAGTGATAAGTTTCAAAAATGTATAAATATAACTACTATTAATAAAGATCCTAAAAAATACATCCGATAAATATGATTATCTCAGGAAATCTTATATAAAATAGGAGTTATTCGCCTTTTAGTAAGTAAAGAAATTTAATCAGAAAGAATAACTCCTATTTGTTAGTTAAGCAAGTTTTATTGCTAATTTTATTGCTTCTTTCATACTACTTTCATTTGCTATACCCTTCCAAGCCTTTCCGAATGCGGTTCCATGGTCTACAGATGTTCTTATAATAGGAAGTCCTACAGTTATATTAACTCCACTATGAAATCCAAGTAGCTTTAGAGGAATGTGTCCTTGATCATGATACATGGCTACGACAACGTCAAAACTGCCTTCTTTTGCTCTAAGAAATACGGTATCTGGAGGCTCAGGACCTTCTACATTTATACCTTCACTTCTTTTTAATTTTATGGCTGGTATTATCTCTTTTATCTCCTCATCTCCAAAAAGGCCACCTTCACCTGCATGGGGATTTATACCTGCCACTGCTATTCTTGGATTTTCATATCCTAGTTTTATCATTGTATTATGAGCTAAATCTATCACTGCAGCTACTCGTTCTTTCCTTAAACCTTTTATTGCATCTAATAAAGATATATGGGTTGATACATGAATAACCCTTAAGGCCTCATCATATAGAAACATTGCATAGTCTTTTGCTTCTGTAAATTTAGCTAATATCTCTGTGTGACCAGGATATACATGCCCTGCTTTATGCATTGCTTCTTTATTTAAAGGAGCCGTTGCAATGGCGTCTATTTTCTTTTTCATAGCAAGTTCGGTAGCTTTTTTAACATATTCAAAGGCTGCATTACCTGACATAGCTTGAACTTTTCCAGGCTTTAGTTTTGAAATATCTACATTATTTAAATCATAAACGTTTAAAATTTGCTCATCAAATTTGCATTCAGATACACTATTCACCTTATTAAGCTTAATTGTGCTAATTCTAAGCTTTTCAGCCATAGCTGACATAACTCCAAAATCACCAATAACTATCAATCTGTTACTCTTTATATTGTCATCTAAGTAGCTCTTTAATATTATTTCTGGTCCTATTCCTGAGGGGTCACCCATTGTAACTCCAATAATTGGCATATGTTTATTCATTATCAAAACTCCTTTTTTAAATAATCTATTATCTTAACTATTGCATCCTCTTCACCAAATCCTCCTGCCTTTGTTACTATTGGTATTTCTCCAAAGGTATCATGTATAAAATATCCATAAGGAATACCAGGTAAAATCTCATTTTCAATTATAGTTCCTGATACACCTAACATATTGGCTGTCTTTATGGCAATGTCTCCTCCTGTAAGCATGAGTCCATCTAATTTTGTATTATTAAGCATTTCCTTAGTCAGTTCTCCAATAAAGAGGGCTATCTTATCGCTTACTTCAAAACTGCTAAGACCAAATTTTTCTCCAATATCAAAAGCTTTTTTTACATCTTCTACAGTTTGGGTACTACGTATGATTATATCTTTATCTAACCTTATCAGCTCATTAATTTTATTTAAAATTCTCTCTTTTTCATTTTCTCTATCTGAATTAAATATATTTTCAATATTAATTATAATTTCTTCTACATAGTATTTTTCTACGGCATAGTTAGCTTGTCTTCTAGTTATATCGCTTACACTTCCAACTATCACAGCTATGCTCTTCTTTGTATCTTTTAACTTTAAGGTATCAGGTAAGAATTCCGCAAGACCTGCTGAACCAACCATTAATACTTGTTGATTAACTAAAGCAATCGCTTCAGCTATAGTCTTAAGGTCATCATTATTTATTGCATCTACTACAACTATTTCTATGCTCTTCTCTTTAAGTCTCATTATTTCTTTATTTAATACTTCTTTCCCCTTTAAAACTATTTCTCTACTAATAACAGCAATATTTTTGTCACTCTGTTGTGAAATAATTTTAGGTATAGATGACTCTCTTACAGGTGTTTTTGGATCTTTTGCTATCTCAGTTTTTTCGAGCAAAACATCATGAACATACACATTACCCTCTACTGTTTTTCTTCCAGCTGAAGGAAATGCTGGAGCTACTATTGCAAGGTCAATGCCCATTGCATCTATTGTACCTGCAATCTCTCCTCCGATATTTCCTCTGAATGTAGAATCAAGCTTTTTATAAACATAATCTACCTTATTTTCCTTTGCAAAGCTTCCGACATGATACGTTTTATCATAGGCTTTATCCTTGTCGTCAAAACGACTCTCTGTATCTACAACTAATACATCACAGTTACTCAATGCTTCATTTAAGAAATCTAGATTGCTGACTACAACAGTTCGGAGACCTTTTTTGCTAAATTGTACTCCTGTATCATTTGATCCAGTAAAATCATCTGCTATAACTACAAGCTTCTTGCTCATCATCTATGCTCTCCTTCTTTTAATATCTGATTAAGCTAGAAGAGGAGAATTAAGCAATCCTCTTTTGCTAGCTCATAATATATAATTCAACTCGCCTCGCTAGTTCCTTATAGATATCCTTCAATAATCCTCTTCAGGCTCCGTAGAAGAGCTGTTTTAATAGAAAAGATTTAGATGTAAAAACAGCTCTTCAAAGTTGCTTCAGAGGAAATATTGAAGGATACTTAAAGCTATACTGCTAGAATAACTAGCACAAGAGGTTAATTTACTATGCTATTTTATTTACCCCATCTTGTTGTTTTTTCCTATTTTTCTTAACTACGTAAGATGTTAGAACTGGAGTTAATAATGCAGTAGTTATGGTTGATGCTGCCACCTGTGGAGTAGCAACTGTAGCCAACGCCTTGATAGTAGGGTCTGCCATTGCAATTGCCATAGGTGTAGCCACTGCATTTCCTGCCGTTGAAGATGCAGCCGCACCTGCTATACCACTACCACCTGTAAGTTTATCCGCATAAATATTTACTATTCCACCTATAAATACAGTCATAAGCCCTAATATGAATCCAGGCAATCCTGCTTGAATAAGCATTTTAAAATCAATTCCTGCCCCTAGAGCAAAGGCAAAGAATGGTATCAGTACGGGTCCACCTTTTACTAAAAACTCTCTCATTTCTTCATCTAAATTACCAATTATCATACCTAATATAATAGGAATAATTACAGCTACAAGAGACATAAACGGTATATTAGCTATACCCGCTGAACCAAGGGCTACCATAGTTAAAAAAGGGCCATCATTTATAGATACTATTGCAATTGCTCCAATATCGGTTTCATCACCAAATTCCCCTGTAAGTGCAGCATAAAGACCACCATTAGTATTAGACATAGCTGCAATGATTGCAAGGGATGAAAGTCCAAACAACCCATTTTCGCCAAAAAATTTAGCTACTATAAGACCTATTGCCACTGCGACTAAGAATTTACTTAGTGTTACTACTGCACCCTTTTTTATTGCCTTTGGAGCTGCCTTAAAGCTTATTCCTGCACCCATACAGAATAAAAACATACCAATAAGAGGCCCAGCACCTTTTTTAAATAATGCTGTGGTAAATCCTCCTATTTCAAGAGCTTGTGGAAAAAAAGTGTTAATAAATGCTCCTAGAATCAATGGTATAACCATCATACCGCCCGGTACTTTTTCTATAGACTTTTTGATTTGCATTATACTTCCCCCTTTTATTTTTTATATGATGCTATAGATAGACAACTCTAAGATTCAATTTATATTACTCTAGGGATTTTGAAGTTTCCTTCTGTGTGATTTTGAAGCATTTGTTGCTACTTCGGTCTTCTTTTATTTAAAGAGGGCAAATCTTCACATGAACCAGAAGGATTCTCAAAATCCTAATAAATTTAACCTTGAACTTTGTTATCTATATTAATAAATTAGTCTTTCCAACTCAACATAGATCTTAGACTAACGGGAGTTAATACCCCATTAGTCCACCTATATTATTTAAAATTTATTAGAATGTTGTTCCTATCTTATAAATTCCAAATTCTTTGTGTCCAAGACTTTCTGCCTTAGTCTTTTTACCGTTGGCAACTTTTATCATTTCATCGAAGATTTCTTTTCCTATTTCTTCAATAGTTGCTTCACCATCAATAATTCTACCCGCATTTATATCCATATTCATTTTCATCTTGTTATAAGTTAAGGTGTTTCCAGTAACCTTAATTACTGGAGCTATAGGTGCTCCAGTAGGCGTTCCTCTACCTGTTGTAAATACAACTATTTGTGCACCTCCAGCTAACATTCCAGTTATTGAATCTATATCTTGACCTGGAGTATCCATTACATATAATCCCTTAGTTTCTCTCACTTGCTCTGCATAACCAAGTACTCCTACTACTGGTGACATACCTGCTTTATAAATACAGCCTAGAGATTTTTCCTCTATGGTAGTAAGTCCACCTTCTTTATTACCTGGAGTAGGTTGACCACTTCTTAAATCTGTACCCATAGCTATCGCTCTATCCTCTGTATCTTGAACTATCTTTAATAATTTATTGGAAACACTTTCATCAACACACCGTTTTGCCAATAGATGCTCGGCACCTATTAGTTCAGTAGTTTCTGATAAAATTGAAGATCCTCCATGTTCTATTAATAAATCCGATGCAGCTCCAGCAGAAGGATTAGATGCTATACCTGATGTTGGATCTGAACCTCCACATTCAAGTGCAAGAACTAATTCACTAATATCAAACTCAACTCTTTCCTGCTGAGATAACTCTCTGGCCATCTCAGCAGCGATTCTAGCTCCCTCTTGAATAGCACCTAAAGTTCCACCAGTTTCTTGAATAATTACCTTTTCAACTCTTTTTCCTGTCTTACTTATTTCTTCTACTACCTCACTTGGCTGTACTCCTTCACAACCTAAGCCAACAACTAGTACTGCCCCAACATTAGGATTTTTACCTAATCCTATTAAAGTATCAATTGTTAGTCTTAAGTCATCACCAATCTGACAGCATCCATGCTGATGGGGAAGTGCTACACTTCCGGGAACTAAATTACTAATTCTAATAGCTGTTTCGCTTGCACATACAGAAGCAGGCAATATTACAAGATGATTTCTTATACCGTAGGTTCCATTTTCTCTTTTAAATCCCTTTACCTTCATAATCTTAACACCTCCAAGTTCTATTTTTTATCTCCTCTACCTCTTTTGCTCTCAACGTTATGCACATGTACATGCTGACCTTTTTTAATATCTTCTAAAGCAGCCCCTATTACTTCTCCATATTTTACAATTTCTTCACCTTTTTGGATATCCACAAGAGCAACCTTGTGAAAACAAGGAACATCCTGTGTAACTTCGAAATTTATAGATCCGTTAGCACCATTAATCTTTAAAGCGTCTCCCATTTTAAGTTCTTGTACTACTGTGGCAACGTTATCCTTTGAGTTAGCAATAATAGCATTATTTTTCATAATTTCACCTCCATTTTTAATTTCATAATATTTAAAAGCAAGTACTGTGCCAAAACAAAAAATGCCTTGAACAAGGCATTTCATTTTATATAAATCGACATTGTTGTATATTTTTTATATTATAACGTATAATATTTATACAGTTTTTAATTTGTTGTTCAATGTTACTCTTGTAATACCTAATCTCTCTGCAGTTTTTGTTTTATTATAATTTTCTTCTTCTAAAACCTTTTTTATAATTTTTCTCTCAATTTCTTCTAGTGTTCCTTCCAAATAGTTTATTTCTTCTACTTGTTTTTTCTTTATATCCGATTGTAGTTCATGGAATACAAGATTAATACTTTCTTGCTTAAATACTTCTGTTTCTCCAATTAATACTAACTTTTCTATAAAATTTTCTAATTCTCTTATATTGCCAGGCCATTTATAATTTTTTAAAATATCTACTACTCTACGACTCAGTTTGTTTATTTTTTTATTATATTTTCTACTTAATTTTCTTATTAAATAATTTGCTATTATTTCTATATCATCTGCTCTATCCCTAAGAGGTGGAATATATATATTAAGTACATTAAGCCTGTAATATAAATCACTTCTAAATCTTTTATTCTTTACTTCATTAAGAAGGTTTTTATTTGTTGCAGCTATGATTCTTACATCAATAGGGATTATTTTATCATCTCCTATTCTCATAACCTCCATTTCTTGTATAACCCTTAATATTCTAGCTTGTACCTGAATATCCATTTCGCTTATTTCATCTAAAAAGATTGTCCCTCTATGGGCAAGCTCAAAAAGTCCCTTTTTTCCTTCTTTACGAGCTCCAGTAAAGGCTCCTTCTACGTATCCAAAGAGTTCACTTTCAAGCAAATTACCTGGTATTGCTGCACAGTTTATAGCAACAAAGGGCCCATTTTTTCTATTACTATAATTATGTATAGCCTGAGCAAATACCTCTTTTCCTGTACCACTTTCACCTGTAATTAATATAGTTGAATCAGATTTAGCAAACTCCTTTGCCATTTTTATGGCTTTTTTCATTATTTTGCTATCTCCTATTATATTATCAAAGGTCTTTTTTGCAGTAAGTCCTTTTTGAGAAAGCTTTTGTCTTATTTTTTTCTCTACCTCTTGAATTTTAGTTATATCTTGAAAAGTAACAACTACACCTTTTACTTCATCTTCTAATATTATAGGTACCCTATTAGTAGCTATAACTGCATTGCTTGTATTTTGAATATCCCCAAGCTCTGCTTTTCCATTTTTTAAAACCTCATGTATTCTTGTATTTGGTATAACATCAGAAGCTTTTCTATTTATAACATTTTCCCTAGGTAAGCCAAATATCTTTTCAGCCATGGGGTTATAAGTTATTATTTTCCCATCTTTGTTTACGGCTATAACTCCTTCATTTAAAAAATCTAGTAATATCCTATCCCTTTGATTTTTTTCCCTTTCTACCTCAATAGCTTCATATAACTTTTTAGCTTCTTCTATAGAGTTTAAGATTGCTTCCTTACCAGAACGAATTAACTCATATTCCATTTCTTTTTCTTTTGCTGTTCTCACAGCTATTGTATCTCCAATAATTATGTCCATGCCAAATTTATGTGCTATCTCAATATTTTTCTCAACTTCACTTTCCTCTAAAACAGGAAAATATTTTATATCAAACCCCAAAATATCTGATATAACTTTCGCTCCTGATACTACATTATCATAACCCACAACGGCAATGTTTTTCTTCACATCTTTATATTTATTTAATACTCTTAGGAGGTCGTAACCTGTAACTTTTATCTCTACAACTGGTATATCAACATTCTCTTTTATTAGCTTAGCTGTTCCACCTCTACTTATTACAACCTTTTTTCCTTGTTCTTTAGCTTTTTGGGCCTCTATTACCCCAAAATGCATATCCCCTATCTTAGTTGTTATATTTAATGTTTTTTCATCTATAACCTGGTCTGCAATTGCCTTTAACCCCTCATAGGGCGCTATTAATGCTATCTTTTCGTACATAGATCAGCACCACCATATTCATATAGTTTTATAATATTAATTTCTATATAGCTGGCTAATATCCTTTCTTATTATGAATCAAATAATTCCATTACATCACAAACATAACTACTCTCACTATCTAATCCCTTAATCACCTATTCTTTTCTAAAGTTGAAATTTTATGTTCTTCAAATCTAAATATTTGAATTAATATTATGAATAGTTAAATTGACGTTTAATTTCCTCTTAGGTTTACTATGTCATAATTAAAAAGAATGGTTATATAATCTTTTTATGGGTATTTTAATATTAATAGGTAACATATATATCATGAAAGGATGATTATTGTGGTTAAACTGTTTACTCCACTTAAAATAAAGGATCTCAGACTTAAAAATAGAATAGTTATGCCTCCCATGTGTCAGTACTCTGCTAATACTGAAGGGTATGCAAATAACTGGCATTTTATTCATTATGCTACTAGGGCAATCGGAGGAGTGGGGCTTATACTAATTGAAGCAACGGCAGTAGAACCTAGAGGCCGTATAAGTGACGGAGATCTGGGCATATGGAAAAATGATCATATAATAGGTTTATGTAACATACTTAATGAGTGCAAAAAACATGGTGCAAAGGTTGGAATTCAGCTTGCCCATGCAGGTAGAAAATGCAGCATAAAATCCCAAGATATTGTGGCTCCCAGTCCAATAGCCTTTAGTAAAGATTATAAAACACCTACCGAACTATCTAAGAAAGAAATTAAGAAAATTATTTCTGCCTTTGGTGAGGCTGCTGCAAGAGCTCTAAAGGCCGGCTTTGACATCATAGAAATTCATGCTGCCCATGGATATTTGATCAATGAATTTTTATCTCCCCTGACCAATAAAAGGAATGATGAATACGGCGGCAGCAAGGAAAATAGAGTAAGATTTCTTAGAGAGGTTATTCAGGAGGTCAAAAGGGTGTGGCCCAACAATAAGCCTTTGATGGTCAGAGTGTCTGCAGAGGATTACGTTCCTGAAGGAAATCATCCTGAAACAATGGCTGAAATGATAAACCTATTTAAAGATGATGGTGTAGATATAATAAATGTAAGCTCCGGAGGAGTAATGCCTATAAAAATAAAATCCTATCCAGGTTATCAGATTACCTTTTCCGAGACTATTAAAAATAGAGCTGATATAACAACCATAGCAGGCGGACTTATAACTTCTCCATTGATGGCGGAAGAAATACTTCAAAACAACAGAGGTGATTTAGTTTACCTGGGAAGGGAACTTCTTAGAAATCCCTATTGGCCCCTACAGGCTGCTAAGGAATTAGGTGTGGACTTAGAATGGCCGAAACAGTATGAGAAAAGTAGATAGAATAAAATAAATGAAAATCACGTAAAAGGCAACATTAACCTTTACGTGATTTTTTAGATATCTTTTTTATTACCTGAAATATTATACTTATCCATCCTGTATATAAGAGTATGGCGAGTGATTCCTAGGAGTTTTGCTGCCTTAGTTTGATTATAGTCACTCATCTCCAATGCTTGTTGTATTAGATTTTTTTCTACTTCCTCAAGATTTATGCCCTCCTTCGGAAGTATGAATTCAGTATTCTTATTGTTTTCATATACTAATTCCCTTGGCAAATCATTCTTTTCAATTATGTCTCCTTCACACAAAATCGCAAGTCGCTCTATGACATTTTCAAGTTCTCTGATATTTCCCTTCCATCTGTAATTTAAAAATATATCCAGAGCTTCCTTAGATAGTTTCATTTTACTTCTTCCTATTTCTCTGCAATACTTCTCCAAGAAATATTCTATAAGTTGAGGAATATCTTCTCTTCTTTCACTAAGGGGCGGCAGTTCAATCGGAATAACATTAAGCCTATAATATAAATCCTCTCTAAAACTTCCTTCCTCAGTCATCTTCTTTAGATCTTTATTGGTTGCTGCAACTATTCTCACATCTACTTTAATTGTTTCAGTTCCACCTACACGCTCTAACTCCTTTTCCTGCAGAACCCTTAGGAGTTTAACCTGCATTGGCAGACTTATCTCTCCTACCTCGTCGAGAAAAATTGTTCCTCCGTCAGCCCTTTCAAATCTCCCAAGTTTTCTTGCCACAGCTCCTGTAAAGGCACCCTTTTCATGACCGAACAATTCACTTTCAAGAAGATTTTCCGGCAGTGCACCACAGTTTACCTTTACATAGGGTTTATCAGCTCGATCACTATTATAATGAATTGCGTTGGCAATCAGTTCTTTTCCTGTTCCACTTTCTCCTGTAATCAATACAGTTGCATTGCTTTTTGCAACCCTATTGACTATTTCAAGAACTTTTTTGATTTTATCGCTATCTCCGATAATAACCTTACCCGTTTTTTCCCTTAATTCCTCCGTTAAAAACTCTATTTGTTTTGTCATATCACCTATATCCAGAGCTTTTCTTATTTGTACCTTAAGTTCTTCAATTTCAAATGGCTTGGATATATAATCCAGTGCTCCGATTTTCATGGCTTCAATAGCTGACTCCATAGTTCCATGGGCAGTTATCATAATTACTGGAATCTTTGAGTCTTCTTTCTTAATTTCCCTTAAGGCTTCCATGCCATTCATTTCAGGCATTCTAAGGTCCAAGAGTATAAGATCAGGATCTTCTTTTTTAAATTTTTCCACAGCTTCTTTTCCATCAGATGCAGTAATTATTTTATAGTCTTCATTTTTCAATGCCCTTTTCATTGCCCATATCATATTTTTTTCATCATCAGCTATCAGTATCTTTTTAGTCATTACTATCTCCTTTCTCCTGAATAACTGGCAAATATATGCCTATCGTTGTTCCTTTTTCTATTTCACTTTGAACTTCTATGTGGCCTTTATGTTCCTCAATAATTCTATGGGTTATGGCAAGCCCAAGTCCTGTACCCGTGTCCTTAGTTGTATAAAAAGGGTCAAATATCTTATCCAGTTTATCCTTAGATATACCCTTTCCAGTATCTATAAATGATATATGGACCCAACCCTCTTTAAATTCCAGGTTTATATTCAAAGTTCCTCCTTGGGGCATTGCCTGTACAGAGTTGAATATGATATTTATGAATGCCTGTTTGATTTTTTCAGAATCTAATAATATGTTTGTATCTTCTTCTGAATGATATTTTATCCTTACATTATGCTGCTGTGCGTATTTTTTAGTAATGCGTACAATATCACGTATAAGCTTATCTATACTTTGCAATTTTACTTGGTGTACCTCTGGTTTGGCAAAATCTAAAAGCGCCTTAACTACCGAATTAGCCCTGTTTATTTCATGTATAATTATATCCAATCCCTCTTTTATATCTTCGTCCTGAGTTTCCTGACATATAGTCTGAGATATGGTCTTGATTATCCCCATCGGATTTCTTATTTCATGGGCTACTCCCGATGCCAGCTGACCAACTGCAGACAACTTTTCTGCCCTTCTTATTTGACTTTCCAGTTTCCTTATTTCAGATATGTCTTCTAATACAATTACTATTCCCTCTACCTTATTAACAATATTTCGAAGTGGATAGGCTAAGAGCTTAACAAATATGGTTTTTCCATCGCTGGAGTTACATTTTGTTTCAATATTGACTACCTTTTTATTATAGGTTATAACTTCCTTCAGTATTTTTTCTATTTGATCGTATTGGATAAATAGCTCTTCCATTCCACTACCTATGCATCTATCATCTAAATTGAAAAGTCTTCTTCCTTCCTTATTTATAGACCTTATTTTTAAATCCTTGTCTACTGCGAGGAGTACATTAGTTATACTATCCAAAATATTTTGAGTGTAATTTTCAAGATCTGTTAGCTTTCTTATCTGAAACTCTAGCATCATTTTTTTTCTAAAGTCAGATTCCACTAAAAAGCCCGTAATAGTTCCGACAACAAAGAACATAATTATTTCAAAAAACTGATTTAGGATTGCAATATCTATTTTTCCAAAGTATAAAACTAAATGTGGAGCGTAGAGGGCAGAAATTACTAATGACGTCATTACTCCACCCTTTAGTCTGAATTTAAAAGCTGAAATAATTATGGGTATATAATATAGCCTTCTATAAAAATCATGAATATCCCACTTGGATGATATAGTAAAATAATGAAGCATAGTTATGACAAGTATACTTATACCAATTAAAGCAGCATCCCTCATCAAGTTTTTATTTTTCATATCTTATCTCCTTAAATCAATCATTATATATCGTAATCTTTTTGACTATATCCCTCCATAGATTTTCTACTTTAATGTTAGTAAATCCTGCTTTTTTAACATTTTCTACTGTTTTTCTATTTATATTTGCGCCAAATGTATTTACCACCAAGGGATTAAAAAGATCCATCAACAGTCCCAATACTTTTTGCTCACTTCTCACATGTTCTATAAGTATAATTTTACCATCTTTTTTACATACTCTTTTTATTTCATGAAGACCTTTTACTGGATCGGGTACTGAACAAAAAACACAAGTAGTGAAAACAGAATCAAATGAATTATCAGGAAAATCCATTTGCTGTGCATCCATTAATCTCAAATCTACTTTTTTATTAAGTTTTTTTGCTTTTTCTTTAGCTTTACTAAGCATCTTAGGACTAAAATCTATAGCAACAACTTCTAAGTCATGGGGATAATACTGTATGTTTTTACCCGTTCCTACACCTACCTCTAGCACTTTACCCTTTAATTCCTTCATCAAATCAACTCTCCAGGTTGTTTTTATCATTGATTCCATAGTTTTTTCAAAACTGTCGTAGACATAGGAAACCCTGTCATATCTTTTCTTTATTTTGTTTGATTGATTATCCATATACAACCTCCTCAACAATTATATAAATAGACAACTCTAAGATTTAATTTATATTACTCTAGGGATTTTGAGGTTTCCTTCTGAGAGATTTTGAAGTATTTGTTGCTACATCTATCTTAATATAAAGCAACAAATCTTCACATGAGCCAGAAGGATTATCAAAATCCTAATAAGTTAAACCTTGGGCTTTGTTATCTATATTATAAAAGATAAAAATTTCGGTTCATAGTCCGAAATTGACATCTCATAAACAACCTCCATAATAAATTTACTAATTATCTTTTTCTCTTTGTTGAGGAGGATATCCTCAACTGACTCCTATATTTCTCAACAGTTCTTCTAGAAATATTTATTCCTCTTTTATTTAAAGCATCACTAGAAGTTTTTTTATGTCCATTTTGTATTTCAAGAACAGGATTTGTCATTAATTCTTCCTGTATGAATTGATTGAGCTCATTGGAACACATATCTATATCTTATTCTCTAGTTAAAATTTGAGATACTTTATTATCTTCCACTATCTCCTCTATTGAATCTATTCCCAATTGCCTTAGTATCTTCATAACATTTAAATTATCAAATGGAGTCATTATCAAGGAATCTTCACCAAACTCATTCACTAAACTGGTAGCTTTATTTACGTCAATATTTGTCCTAGGCCCACCTACACATCCTCCACTGCATCCCATACCTTCTATAAAGTTATAATCTATTTCTTCACCCATCGATAAGTTATCCAATATTTTTTTACACTCCTGAACTCCATTAACTTTTTTAGCTTTAAATTTAATAAGCCTCCTAGGAGCTATCCTGTTCACCACTGTTTTTACCGCAAAGCTTACCCCTCCAGTACGGGCATATACTCTTCCTCCAAAGGAAGCTTGATCCTTTTCATCACCTGGAAGCTCTTTTAAGTTTATATCAAGACTTTGAAATATTTCCTTAAGTTCTCTAAAGTTTAATACATAGTCAATAGCTCCTTTAAGCTCAGGCTCTTTGATCTCAGCTTTTTTGGCTATACATGGTGCTATAAATACAACTTTTACATCCTCATAGAGTTCCTTCAATACCCTTCCCGACGCTATCATTGGAGATACCGACGGAGACATTTTTTCAAAAATTTTAGGATAATTCTTTTTTGTTAGGTTTATCCATACAGGACAACAACAACTGGTCAAGAAAAAATCTTCTTCCGTCTTTACTAAATCATTAAATTCAAAGGCTTCTTTTATAGTTAATATATCTGCAAACATGGCTACTTCAATCATGTCCTCAAATCCTATGAGCTTCATAGCCGTTCTTAGTTGTCCCATGCTTATATCATCTCCGAATTGGCCAACTATAGCTGGTGCAACGGTAGCATAGACCTTGGTATTTTCATCTTTAAGAAAATCTATAAGGGGCACAAACTCTATCTTATCAGCCAATGCTCCAAAGGAACAACTGGTAACACATTCTCCACAGCTTAAACATTTGTTATTTACTATCACAGGTCCTCTTGTACGTCTATAAACATGAGCCTCATACTTACAGGAGTCAATACATTTACAATCTTGACTATCACAATAGTCACACACGCCTTCTATCTTAGTAACTACAGGCTCCTTAATAGTTTTAAAGTTTTTAACCATATCTATCTCATCGTCAAAATCTATGTCTCCCCTTGGGTCTAATCCCATTGCAACTCTAATATGGTCCTTAATAAATGGAATATCCTCTGCTTTGAAACCATACTTTTCTTTAATTTCCTGTACCAATGTTTCCAAATCATCAACATTATTCAATTTTCCATCCCAAAATTTCCTTACCAATTCACCAAATATTTTCATTCTTTTTTCCTGAAATTCATTAAACCTGCTGTCTATGACTCATCACCCTTTCTTTATAAGTTACTATAGATAAACCACTTTAAGATTCAATTTATATTATTTTAGGGATTTTGAGGTTTCCTTCTGAGAGATTTTGAAGTATTTGTTGCTACATCTATCTTAATATAAAGCAACAAATCTTCACATGAGCCAGAAGGATTCTCAAAATCCTAATAAATTTAACCTTGAACTTTGTTATCTATAAATTTATCATTATATATTTAAATTTATCCATTTTCTACTCATTTAAACCATAATAGTTAAGTAAAATAAGTCAAGCAGACTAGTCTTATATCTAGTAAGCCTAGATTTTAGCCTGCTTGAGAAATATATATTATCTTAAAGCCTATGGATTAATTCTTAGTTTTTTGACTTAGTTTTTTGCTTTTCACTTTTCACTTTTAAATTTAAACTTAAAATAAATATATCCATAGGCTTTAAGGTTAACAGCTTTATTTTATTCAGTGACTATTGAACTCTTATAAAATCGATTTCATGGGGTTCACTACCTAATTTTACTTTATCTATAACTTCATAAGTATCCGTATCTATTACCATTAAATTATCTGTTTGCAAATTTGTTACAAAGGTAAATTTACCGTCGGGTGAAATAGAAACATGGTTTGGTTCACCTTCAATGCTTATACTCTTTACTATTTCCTGCTGTTTAACATCCACCACCGAAATATTTTGTCCAAACCTGTTGGTAGTCCATACATATTTTCCATCTCCGGAAACTGCAACTCCATGGGTTCCAGGGCTAACCTTTATTTTGGCTATTTGTTTTTTTAAGGCTACATCAACTACTGAGATAGAACCTTCTTGAACATTAGCTACATATAGAAATTTATCATCGGGAGAGAGTTCAGACTCATTAGGCATAATCCCTACCTTAATGTTGTCTATTATCTCTCCTCTATTTATGTCTATAATAGAAACGTCATTTGACATCACGTTTGAAACAAAAGCCAGTCTACTGTCCTTTGTAAAGTCTATGTGAGCGGGACTCTGTCCCTCAGATTTAATCGTTTTTATGACCTCATCGTTTCTCGTATCAACTATTTGTATATAGTTGAACTTATCATCTACTTCCAGTGCTCCACTGGCTAAAAGTACGTATTTGCCATTAGGAGTAATATCTATACCGTGTACTCTTTTGCCTGTATCAAGTTTCTTGATAAGTTCTTTGGTTTTAACGTTATAAACAAATACTTTCCCATTATCTAAATCTCCCGTATACATTTTCAAACCGTCAGGGGTAGTTGCTATACCATGGGAAACAGCCTCTCCAACTTTAATCGTATCAACTGATTCCAATTTGGATGTATTTATAATTGATACGGTACCATCCCCTACATTTGGTATGTATGCCAGGTATTTAGCATCTGTCTGTTGGTCTGAACTACCAAAATAGTAGTTTATCCCAATTGCCAATCCAACTAATACAACCAACGAAAGGATAATAAAAACTTTTTTATTTTTCATGGGCTAATCACCTCATCTGCTATTTTTTTAAATTTTGTAGTGCATTTTCTTTCCATATGAATTTTCTAGAATCTATACTATCCAAACCCTTTAGCTCCAGTTCAATGAATTTTGTCGTATCATCTACTATATATTTCCCTTTATATTTTTTAGGAACTCTAAGGTAGCCAAATATATGGTGACCACTGCCTTCTGTCTTTTTCCACTCAAAGCCCTCACTCACAACAAGACCCTTATCATTTTTTAAGTTAGCCATTGCTGCATAATCCAGACCATCTAATTCTACGGAGTGAGTATTAAGCATCATCTCAAATATCAAATAATCTTTATTTTCTTCAACAAGGTTTTTAAATAAAACTCCTACATCGACAAACCCTTGGCTATCACTTCTTATAAATTGCTCCAAGTCAGCTTCTTCTGAATCTTTCTCCTCTAGTTTTTCCATTTGTTCAGCCTCTACAACTTTATTTTCTATAGAGATTTCTTTATCCTTTTCCGTTTTGTTAAAGTATTTTACTACTGCAGGTACCGAAGCTCCAATAACTACTATAACTAAAACTATAACTAATATTTTTTTCATGAGCCGACTCCACCCTTTTAGCAAATTTTTACATAAACAATATGAATTGACTACCCTTTTAGAGTAGCCAATCTAGTTATCTTAAAAAATAAAATGCTATCCCTGCCAAGGCAATCAGTCCTATCAAGGGGGCAAATTTTGCTAAGCCATTATTTTCAACATGATGTCCACCATGTGCACTATGATCCATTTCATGTCCTCTGTTATTCTTCATCTTATGCTGATTATTATGGCCTCCTCCACAACAACCCATCCTAACACCTCCAATCTATATCTTATTCAAATGCAAATATTATGCCAACTATTATAACACTTAATTTTAGAGGTTTTAAAAAAAGTTTTCCCTTATTCTGTATTAAATGCCTCAAGGATTGTAGTATATAAAACATCGAATTTGAAAGTTTAGTCGACCCTTTTTTGAAATCTAATACTGCTAACAATAAAAATTGTAATTCCTATAATGGCAAGGCTCATAGTCTGTGGCCAAAGTACCTTTAATCCTACTCCCTTTAAAAATATTCCCACAATTATGTCCATATAGTATCTCAAAGGACTTAGGTAGGACAACCACTGAAGTACTTTAGGCATACTGCTGATAGGAACCATTGTTCCCGACAAGAACATCACAGGAAATAAAAGAACAAAATATCACTTCGTGATACTCTCAGATGAGTAGCAAAGCTACTCATCTGTATTTTTTGAAACTAACTCGCCATTACATTCTGGACATATAAGTATTGGCATTTTCACCTC
>JACCKY010000027.1 GCA_014236755.1 Candidatus Petromonas tenebris
AATGAAAGAAAAGATAACAGTGATGAAAAAAGAGTTGAGTTGCATGCCCATACTAAAATGAGCTCCATGGATGGAATATGTTCTGCTGAAGAGCTGATTAAACGAGCAGCTAATTGGGGGCATAAAGCCATAGCTATTACTGATCACGGTGTAGTTCAAGCTTATCCCGAAGCTTTTGCTGCAAGTAAAAAATATAATATTAAAGTTATTTATGGGATAGAGGGCTACATAGTGAATGACGGTGAACCCTTAGTCTATAATGCCAATGACAAATCCTTAGATCAAAGCTTTATAATATTTGATATTGAAACTACAGGATTGTCATTTAAACACGATAAAATTACTGAAATAGGCGCGGTTAAAGTAAAAAACGGAAAAATCGTAGATAGATTTTCAGCACTCATAAACCCTGAGGTTAAAATTCCCCCTAAAATAGTTAAACTAACTGGAATTACAGATGAAATGGTAAAGAATAAACCTACTATCGACAAGGTGCTACCTGAATTCATTAACTTTATTGGTGATAATCCTGTTGTTGCCCATAATGCATCTTTTGATACTTCCTTTATAAAAGAATTTTGCAATAAATTAAATTTGTCTTTTCTAAATCCAATAGTAGACACACTCTCATTAAGCAGAATACTACTACCTAAACTTAAAAGACATAAGTTAAACATATTGGCTAAACATTTTAAGATTACACTTAATAATCATCATCGTGCCGTTGACGATGCAGAAGCTACAGGAGAAATTTTCATCAGGCTACTTTCACTATTAAAAGAAAAAAATATAAGTAAACTTAGTGAAATAAATAATCTGCCAAAAGACAATATTAATTACAGTAAGCTAGATACATACCATATTAATATTCTAGTCAAAGATTACAAAGGCTTAAAAAACCTGTATAAACTTGTTTCACATTCTCATTTAGAAACCTTTTATAAAAGACCAAGAATACCTAAGAGTTTACTTTCCTCAATGAGGGAAGGTCTAATTATAGGTACTGCATGTGAAGCTGGTGAATTATATAAGGCCATATTAAATAACAAGAGCAGTTCTGAAATAGAATCTATAGTTAACTTCTATGACTTTTTAGAGATACAGCCAATAGAAAATAATAATTTTATGCTTGACAAAGGCATTGTGAAAAGCTTCGATGATTTAAAGGAAATAAATAAAAAAATAGTTGATTTAGGTAAAAAATACAATAAACCTATAGTAGCGACTGGTGATGTTCACTTTTTAGACCCCCACGATGAAATCGTCAGAAAAATATTAATGACAGGCCAGGGATACTCAGATGCTGATAATCAGCCTCCTATATATTTTAAAACCACTGACGAAATGTTGAAAGATTTTGAATACCTTGGAGATAAAATAGCATATGAAGTAGTAGTTAAAAATCCCAATTTGATAGCAGACTCTGTAGAAGAAATTATTCCAATACCGCAGGAAACTTTCCCTCCAAAAATTGATGGAGCAGATGAAGACCTAAGAAATATGTGTTATGCAAAGGCAAAAAGCATATATGGGGACCCTTTACCTGAGCTAGTTCAAAAAAGATTAGATAGGGAGCTTAATTCTATAATTTCTAATGGCTATGCGGTTATGTATATAATTGCCCATAAGTTAGTTACTAAATCCTTGAGAGACGGATACCTAGTAGGATCCAGGGGTTCAGTAGGTTCATCTTTCGTAGCCACTATGAGTGATATTACAGAAGTTAACCCTTTACCCCCCCATTACGTTTGTCCTAATTGTAAAAACTCTGAGTTTATTCTAGACGGTTCCATCGGTAGTGGTGCAGACTTACCCGATAAACTCTGTCCGCAATGTGGAAATACCTACAATAAAGATGGACATGACATACCATTCGAAGTTTTTCTTGGTTTCGAAGGTGATAAGGAGCCAGATATTGATTTGAACTTTGCAGGAGAATATCAGGCTACTGCCCATAAATATACTGAAGAACTTTTTGGAAAGGGATACGTCTATAGAGCAGGAACAATTGGAACCTTAGCTGAAAAATCAGCTTTTGGCTTTGCAAGAAAATATTTTGAAGAAAAAGACATCCCTGTAAATAGTAAGGAACTTACCAGGTTATCGAGCAGTTGTACAGGAATTAAGAGAACGACTGGTCAACACCCAGGCGGTATAATGGTAGTTCCAAATTATAAAGAAATTTATGATTTCACTCCTGTTCAATATCCTGCAAATGACAAGTCTTCTGATGTTATAACAACACACTTCGATTATCACGCTATAAGCGGTAGACTGTTAAAATTAGATATTCTAGGCCACGACGTTCCTACAATCATTAGGATGCTTGAAGATTTAACCGGTATAGATCCCCAAAGCATACCTTTAGATGATGAAAAAACTATTAGAATATTTACCTCCACAGAAACTTTAAATTTAGTTGATGATGATTTTGATATAGAAGTTGGCTCTTTAGGCATTCCGGAATTTGGTACTAAATTCGTTCGCCAAATGTTGATGGATACAAAACCTACAACCTTTGCCGAACTTGTAAGAATTAGTGGCCTTTCCCATGGTACTGATGTATGGCTTAATAATGCACAAGATCTAGTTAGACAAAATATTGTAGAATTAAAAGACGTGATTTCAACAAGGGATGACATTATGAATTATTTAATACTAAAGGGTTTGCCGCCAAAGGAAGCCTTTACTATAATGGAACGAGTTAGAAAAGGTAAAGGATTAACACCTGAAAATGAAGAGCTTATGAAGCAAAATAACGTGCCAGATTGGTATATAAAATCATGTAAAAAAATCAAATACATGTTTCCTAAGGCACATGCCGTAGCGTATGTAATGATGTCCTTTAGAATTGCATATTTTAAAGTTCACTATCCTCTAGCATTTTATGTAACTTATTTTACCACCAAAGTTGATGATTTTGATGCTGACCTTATATGTAAAGGAAAAGAACATGTTTTACAAAAAATCAAGGAATTAAATGAAGGAGGAAATAACCTCACTCAAAAAGAAAAGGATCTATTAACTGTTTTAGAAGTTGCATATGAAGTATATTGTAGAGGATTTAAATTCTTAAAGGTAGATTTGTATGAATCCGATTCTGATAAGTTTATTATAAAGGATAACGCAATTTTGCCACCACTTAGATCTCTTCAGGGAGTTGGTGAAAATGCAGCTAAAAATATTGTTAAAAAAAGAAAAAAAGGAAAATTTCTATCTATCGAAGATATAAGACTTAAAACTAAAATATCAAAAACAGTTATAGAAACCCTTGAAAACCATGGTTGCTTAAAAGGACTACCGGCACAAAATCAGTTGTCACTATTTTAGAGTTGCACAGAATTACTCTTTATGTTATAATTTCCATATAATATAATGTCGTGGATTTAAAGAGTGGGACCTTCCCACTCTTTATTGTTTATATATTTTATAAATACCTATGAATAGTCAACATTTTATTACGGAAAAATACGTTTATAACTATAAAGATTATTATAAAAAGGAGGCTTTAACTTGAAAAAAAGACGTGTAGTAGATATAGTTGAGGAGTTAGTTAATCCTTTTATTGCAAAAAAAGGTTTGGAGTTGGTGGATATTGAATTCGTAAAGGAAGGTCAGCATCGATATTTGAGAGTCTATCTAGATAAAGAAGGTGGTTTATCTTTAGATGATTGTCAGGAAGCAAGTGAATATTTAAGCGATAAATTGGATGAGTTAGATCCAATTAAAGAAAGTTACTTTTTGGAAGTTTCCTCACCAGGAATTGATAGGCCGCTAAAAAGAGATAAAGATTTTGAAAAATATAAAGGAGAATTTGTAGAGGCCCATCTCTACCATCCAATTGATGGACAGAAAATTATTGAAGGTAAATTAATGGGACTAAAGGACAATACAATTGTTATCGATAGAGACGAAAAGGGAACTGTTTCCATTCCTAGAGATAAGGTTTCTTTAGTAAAGCTTTCAATCAATTTTGATTAGGGGGTATAAATAGTGAAAAGTGAATTACTTGAGGCCTTGGAGCAAATTGAAAAAGAAAAAGGTGTTTGTAAGGATACACTAATTGAAGCAATAGAAGCTGCTCTGATTACGGCATATAAAAAGAATTTTGGTTCAGCACAAAATGTTAAAATCACAATAGATAGGGAAAATGGCGAAGTGCATGTGTACTCTCGTAAACAGGTAGTAGAAAATGTAGACAACGATTTACTCGAAATAAGCTTAGAGGATGCAAAAAAAATAAACCCAAATTATGAAATATCTGACTTCGTTGAAAAAGAAGTAACACCTAAAAATTTTGGTCGCATAGCAGCACAAACAGCAAAACAAGTAGTAGTTCAAAGAATTAGAGAAGCAGAAAGAGCTGTAATCTATGAAGAGTTTGTCAATAGAGAAAGTGAAATTGTTACAGGAACTATTCAGAGAATAAGTAAAGGGATTGTATACATAAACCTAGGGAAAACTGAAGCTCTTTTACTTCCAAATGAACAAATCAAAAATGAAGTTTACACACAAGGAACTAGAATTAAAACCTATATTGTTGAAGTTAAAAAGACAACTAAAGGCCCTCAAGTCTTAGTTTCCAGAACTCATCCAGGTCTAGTCAAAAGATTATTTGAATTGGAAGTTCCTGAAATTCATGACGGTATAGTTGAAATTAAAGGTATTTCTAGGGAGGCAGGATCAAGAACTAAAATCGCTGTATATTCTTCAAATCCAAATGTTGACCCAGTAGGAGCTTGTGTCGGTCAAAGAGGTTCTCGTGTACAGAATATAGTTGAAGAGTTGCGAGGTGAAAAGATAGATATAATAAAATGGAGTGAAGATCCTGCTGAATTTATTTCAAACTCTTTAAGTCCTTCAAAGGTTGAAAAGGTTGAGATAAATGATGCAAATAAGTCTGCATTGGTTATAGTTCCAGATTATCAATTGTCGCTAGCTATAGGAAAAGAAGGCCAAAATGCGCGTTTGGCTGCAAAGCTGACGAATTGGAAAATTGATATAAAAAGTGAAACACAGCATGAAAATGCTGAAGCTAATGAATAAATCAATAATTTGTTCATTGAGGAGGTATAACCATGAAAAAGAAAAAAATACCTCTACGCAAATGCGTAGGTTGTAACGAACAAAAACCTAAAAAAGAACTTATTAGAATTGTTAAAAATAAAGAAGGATCAATCAAAGTCGATTATACAGGTAAAGCACATGGAAGAGGGGCCTACATATGCCCAGAAGCTGACTGCTTAAAAAAGGCTCAAAAAAAGAAGGCTCTTAATAAGGCATTTCAGTATGAGATACCAGATGAGATCTATGAAAGATTAACTGAGGAGTTAAACGGTAATGCAAAATAAACTACTTTCAATACTAGGTTTTGTACAAAAGTCGGGTAATCTCTATACAGGGGAAAACACCTGTGAACTATATATAAAAAAAAGAGCGATAAGGCTTTTAATCATTTCCAACGATGCTTCAGAAAACACTATAATTAAATTTATTAATCTATGCAATTCAAAAGGTGTACCATATATAGTTTATGGTAACCGTGAAACGCTATCAAAAGCAATAGGAAAATGTAATAGGACAGTTTTCGGAGTGAAAGACAAAAATTTTGCAAATAAAATTTTAGAAATATATAATTCGCTAAATCTAGATTTAAGCCGGTAAAAAATCAGGGGGTGAAATATTTGTCAAAAGTTAGAGTATATCAATTGGCAAAAAAAGTCGGCATTTCAAGTAAAGAGTTAATAGCAAAGCTTAAAGAATTCGATTTGGATGTTACTAATCACATGAGTACTTTAGAAGATGATGATGCTAAACTCATACTTGAATATTATCGAACTGAAGAAGATGAAAAGAAACGGAATAAGAAAAACAAAGGTGAATCCACTTCTAGCAAGAAAAAAAATGAAAAAAAATATGATAATAAAGATGATAATACAGTCTTAGAGAATAAAGATTCTGAAAGTAATAATGAAGTAATTATTTCTGAAAAAATTGTTGTAAAGGACCTAGCTGAAAAAATCAATAAAAATCCTAATGAAATAATCATGAAGTTAATGAACTTAGGTGTTATGGCAGCTATAAATCAGGAAATAGATTTTGAAACTGCAGAAATAATTACATCGGAGTATGGTTTTAAAGCTGTTAAAGAAGCTGCTGAAGAAGATAAAGATGAATTTGACAAATTATTTGACGATATAAAGGATAATCCCGATGACTTAGTTAAACGTGCACCTATTGTAACAGTAATGGGTCACGTTGACCATGGAAAGACATCACTTTTAGATGCCATTAGAAAAACTAACGTTACCGCTGGAGAAGCAGGAGGTATAACTCAGCATATTGGTGCTTCCCAAGTTAGCATTAATGGAGAAAAAATAGTATTTCTTGATACTCCAGGCCACGAAGCCTTTACTTCCTTGCGTGCTAGAGGTGCACAGATTACTGATATAGCTATTCTAGTGGTGGCAGCAGATGATGGTGTTATGCCTCAGACAGTTGAAGCCATAAATCACGCTAAAGCTGCAAAAGTACCATTAATAGTTGCAATAAATAAAATAGATAAACCGAATGCGAATCCAGACAGAGTTAAACAGGAATTGGCAGAACATGGAGTTCTCATAGAGGAATGGGGAGGAGATGTTGTTTCTGTTCCTGTTTCAGCCTTAAAAGGGGAAGGTATAGACCATCTGTTGGAAATGGTACTACTAGTTGCTGAAATGCAAGAATTAAAGGCTAATCCTTCTAGAAAGGCCATTGGTACAATAATCGAATCAGAATTAGACAAAGGCAGAGGCCCAGTTGCAACAGTAATAGTACAAAATGGAACTTTAAATGTTGGAGATTCTATAATTGCTGGTGCTACCTATGGCAGAGTAAGAGCAATGATCAATGATAAAGGGAAAAGGGTTAAAAAAGCTGGGCCATCAACTGCCGTTGAAATTTTAGGACTTTCTGATGTACCTGAAGCTGGTGATAAATTTATAGCAGTTAGTGATGATAAAACAGCTAGACAAATAGCTGAAAAACGTAAACAAAAATTAAGAGAACAAAGTCTTAATACTACACAAAGAGTTACTTTAGAGGATCTATTTGACCATATTCAACAAGGAAAAGTAAAAGATTTAAACATTATTGTTAAGGCTGATGCTCAAGGTTCTGTTGAAGCTATAAAACAATCTCTGGCCAAGCTAAGCAATGAAGAAGTTCGAGTAAATGTCATACATGGTGCCGTTGGTACTATTACCGAATCTGATATCCTTCTTGCATCTGCATCTAATGCTATTGTTATAGGCTTTAACGTAAGACCAGCATCAAGCGTTTCAAAATTAGCCGAACAGGAAAATATAGAACTGAAAACATATCGAATCATTTATGAAGCAATAGAAGATATTGAGGCCGCAATGAAGGGTATGTTAGAACCTGAACATAAAGAAGTTGTACAGGGTAAAGTAGAAGTAAGAGCAACATTCAAGGTGCCAAACGTAGGAACAGTTGCTGGAGGATACGTACTGGAAGGAAAGGTAACTCGTAACTCCAATGTCAGACTTGTTAGAGATGGTATAGTAATATTTGAAGGAGAAATTTCTTCATTAAAGAGATTTAAGGATGACGTAAAGGAAGTTACCTCAGGATATGAATGCGGTATAGGCCTTCAAAATTATAACGATCTCAAAGAAGGTGACATAATAGAAGCATTTATAATAGAAGAAATAAAGAGGACTTAAATTTAGCACCCCTTAAGGATGGTGAAGTATGATGCGCTATTCCAGAGTGAATAGAATATCAGAAGAAATCAAAAAAATTGTCAGTAATTTAATAATGAATGAATTAAAAGACCCAAGAATTTCTAAACTCACAAGCGTAACCCATGTTGAAACAACTGGTGACTTAAGATATACCAATATCTATATAAGTACATTTAGTAATAATTCCGATGAAGATGAAACTATAGAGGCTTTAAACAAGGCAAAAGGTTACATCAGAAAAGAATTAGGAAAGCATCTTAAACTCAGATATACTCCAGAACCAATCTTTAAATTAGATAAATCTATTAAACAAGGTGTATATATGAGTAAATTAATAGAAAAAGTAAATAAAAATGATTCTAAACTTCAGGAAGTGGAAGATGATGATTAGCTCAGAGATTCTAAACTTATTTGAGGGGAGAAAAAATATTTTAATTCTCCCTCATATACTTCCCGATGGAGATACATTAGGCTCCTCTATTGCATTAAAAAAGGCCATAGAATCTAAAGGGAGCTTGGCCTATATAGTTCTTGATGATAAAATACCTTCGAACTTAAGTTTTTTATTTAAAAATGATATTTTAACAACGGATAGTTTTAAATTTTTAGATATCCTCCCGGATCTTATAGTAACCGTAGATTCAAGCGATATGGACAGATTAGGAAATAGAAGCGAGTTATTGGGTTTAACAGAAGAAGTATTAAATATTGACCATCATAAAACTAACTCTTTCTATGGTAAATATAATTTAATCGATGTTAATGCCGCTGCCTGTGGAGAAATAATATACAGTTTAGTACAAAGCCTAAATATTGAGCTGACTGAATCCATTGCAACCGGAATATACGTTGCCTTATCTACAGATACAGGTAGCTTCAAATACAGTAATACTACACCTACTACAATGAGAATTGCAGCTGAACTCTTAGAATCTGGTATAGATAAAGTGCACATTAATACAGAACTGTATCAAAATAACCCCTTTAATAAGATAAGTCTCTTAGCGGATGCATTAAACACACTTGAAATACATTTTGATGGCAAATTATCCATGATGCATATTTCACTAGATACTTTTTCTAAAAATAACATCGACCCCTCTAATTCCGATGGAATAATTGAATATGCTAGAGATATCGAAAATGTATGTGTTGCTATATTGTTAAAGGAACTTTCTCCCAATAAAATCAAAGTAGGATTTAGATCAAAATATGATTTTGACGTAAGTACTATAGCAAAACAATTCGGAGGGGGAGGCCATAAAAATGCATCTGGATGCACAATATATGATACAATTGAAAATGCAAAGAAGATACTATTAAATACTTTTTATAAAGAGTTTAAGGTGAAGATATGAATAATATAAACGGAATATTAAATATACTTAAGCCTCCAAATATGACGTCTCATGATATTGTTTCTTTAGTTAGAAAAAAGTTAAAAGTGAAAAAAGTGGGGCATACTGGTACATTAGATCCTATGGCAGCAGGTGTTCTTCCCATATGTATAGGAAAAGCTACAAAAATAGTTGAATATTTGCAAAAAGATACTAAGGTATACAGAGCTGAATTAAGCTTAGGAATCGTAACTGATACCCAAGACAGGTGGGGAAATATTCTGTCAGAGAATACTGTTGATATTTTGGAGGATGACATAGTTAATACTATTAACTCATTTAGAGGAGAGATTGAACAAACCCCTCCTATGTATTCAGCTATTAAACATAAGGGCAAAAAATTATATGAATTAGCTAGAGAAGGTATTACTATCAAACGTGATACCCGAAAAGTTATTATCTATAGTATAGATATAGTTAATATTAAAAATAATAAAGTTCTGTTTGACGTAAAATGTTCAAAAGGTACCTATATCAGAACTTTATGCCACGATATAGGTCAAACTTTAGGTTGCGGAGGCCATATGTCCTTTTTAATAAGAAAAGCTAGTGGAGTTTTTAAACTAAAGGATAGCATTACAATAGAAGAGTTAAATAGGTTAGAAATAGATGAAATTAAATCCAGTTACCTGTTAGGTATAGATTATCCATTAAACCATATTCCCAGTGTTGATGTGGATCCATCAGCATTGAAATATGTTTTAAATGGTGTTCCTTTAAGAGCACATAATTATAAAATTCGTTCTGAGAACATTAAAGATAATGATATAGTTAGACTTTACACAAACCACAAATTTATTGCTTTAGGATTATATGAAAACTTAGGAAATAGATCTATAATTAAAGTTAAGAAATTACTCTCTTAGTGAGGAGAAACTCTATGGAATTAATATATTCTTTAGAAGATATGGGTAAGATGGTTTATGAAACCGGGGTCTCATTAGGGACCTTTGATGGTCTGCATAGAGGCCATCAAAGGCTAATCAATAAATTAATTGAAAAAAGTAAATCAAATGGTTACAAAAGTATTGTATATACATTTGCTAACCACCCTCGTGAAATAACATCTAAAAAGAATAAGCCTAAAAAAATAATCAGTGTTAAACAAAAAATAGAGCTTTTTAATAAAATAGGTATAGATTTTTTAATTTTAGTTAATTTTGATGATTTTCACAGAAATATTAAGGCCGAAAATTTTATAACCGATATACTGATGGAAAAGTTAAATATGCATAGTATGGTAGTAGGATTTGACTGTCGTTTTGGCAAAAATGCTGAAGGTAATATAAAATCCTTAAAGAGATTTTCTCAGAAGTATGATTTTGATTTAGAAATAGTTCCACCTATTAAAATAGAAAACCAAATTGTAAGTAGTACACTGATAAGAAAATTATTAAGCAAAGGATTAATAGGTGAGGTCAATAATTTGCTAGGAAGAAACTACTCTATCTTTGGTAAGGTAATAAAGGGTAAGCAGTTAGGCTCCAAATTAGGATTTCCTACGGCAAACATATCAATTGATTTAGACTTGTGTCTGCCTAAGAAAGGAGTATATGTAACTAAAACTCATCTAAAGAACAGGCCTTATTATAGTGTAACGAATGTTGGTCTCAACCCAACTTTTAAACAGAATACTTATAATGTTGAAACCTATATATTAGATTTTAATAAAAATATATATAATGAGGAAATTAGAGTTGAATTCCTAGAAAGAATACGTGATGAATTAAAATTTAATAATGTTGCATCGCTATGTGAACAGATAAGCCAGGATATAATTTTTACTAAGAAATACTTTAAACTTTATAAAAATGCACTTTAATCTTAATAGTATTTAAATATATATTTACAATATATTGATCTTATGTTAAAATTACATAACGTAGGAACCTTATGCTTAGATTTTCGAGTCACCGACGTCTTTCTCAGCATAAGGGAATTAAATTAGGAGGTGAAAAAGATGAATTTATCAAAGGAAGTTAAATTAAAAATAATTAATGAGTATAAGGTCCATGATTCTGATACTGGGTCACCAGAGGTTCAAATAGCTATACTTACTCACAGAATCAATGAACTTAATGAACATCTAAAAGTTCATAAGAAAGACCATCATTCTCGTAGAGGTCTTTTAAAAATGGTTGGTAAAAGAAGAAATCTACTTAATTATTTAAAGAAAAAAGACTTAGAAAGATACAGAAATTTAATTGCAAAATTAGGCTTAAGAAAATAGTTGTGAGCGGGGGTGGGCCCGCTCTATTATTTTATAAACTTCAGGAAAAATTTACTTGCAGGATTAATTTATATTAAATACTTTAATTTTTTTTAATTCTTGTAGGAAATAATATTTATTGTATAGAATGTGCCAAATAAAGAATTTTATCAATATAAAAGAAGGAGGTATAAAATGGTAGATGTTTTTAAAACTGAAATTGGAGGAAGAACTTTAGAGGTTGAGATAGGAAAAGTAGCTCAACTAGCTAATGGTTCCGCCATGGTGAAATATGGGGATACTATTGTCCTCGTAACAGCAACAGCTTCAGATAAACCGAGGGAAGGTATAGATTTTTTTCCTCTAAGCGTTGATTTTGAAGAACGCCAGTATTCTGTGGGTAAAATTCCTGGAGGATTTATAAAAAGAGAGGGAAAACCAACTGAAAAAGCTATTTTAACTTCTCGTTTAATAGACAGACCAATTCGCCCTCTATTTCCTAAGGGATATAGAAATGATGTGCAGGTAATAGCAACAGTATTATCAGTAGATCAGGACTGTACTCCAGATGTTGTTGCTATGATAGGTTCATCTATTGCCCTCTCTATATCTGATATTCCTTTTCACGGCCCGACTGGTTCAGTAGCTATAGGCTTAATTGATGGAGACTTTATTATAAATCCTACTGCTGAACAAAGAGAGGTTTCTCAAATGCATTTAGTAGTATCTGGAACAAAAGATGCTATAATGATGGTTGAAGCTGGAGCTAATGAAATTCCCGAAAGCACCATGCTTGATGGAATATTGTATGCCCACGAAGAAATCCAAAAAATTGTTGCATTTATAGAAGAGATAGTAAATAAAGTTGGTAAAGAAAAGCAACAAGTAGAATTATTTGAAATTGATCCAAATGTTGATCGAGATGTAAGAGAATATATAACAAAGAAGCTGAAGGATGCTATACAGACTGAAGATAAAATGGAACGTAACGATAATATAGAAAAAACTAAAGAAGAAGCTATGAATATTTTCATAGAAAAGTATCCAGAAAAGGAAAAAGATATTCAAGCTACCCTTGACAACATAATAAAAGAGCTTGTTAGAGAAATGATTGTCCATGAAGGTATACGTCCTGATAACAGGAAACTGGATGAAATTAGACCTATTTCATGTGAAGTAGGGCTATTGCCAAGAACACATGGTTCCGGCTTATTTACAAGGGGCCAAACTCAAGTTATGACTATAGCTACTTTAGGTGCTTTAGGCGATGCTCAAATTTTGGATGGATTAGGACTTGAAGAATCTAAAAGATATATGCACCACTATAATTTCCCACCCTACAGTGTTGGTGAAACTAGATTTCTCAGGGGTCCTGGCAGAAGAGAAATCGGACATGGTGCTTTGGCCGAAAGAGCCTTAGAACCGGTTATACCTTCAGAAGAAGAATTTCCGTATGCAATTAGATTAGTGTCTGAAGTTTTAAGTTCAAATGGAAGTACATCACAGGCAAGTGTTTGCGGAAGCACATTATCTTTATTAGATGCTGGAGTACCAATTAAAGCATCAGTAGCAGGTATAGCTATGGGCCTAATAAAAGAAAATGATAAGGTTGCTATACTTAGTGACATACAAGGAATGGAAGACTTCTTAGGCGACATGGATTTTAAAGTTGCAGGTACATCTAAGGGAATTACTGCCATTCAAATGGATATAAAAATCCACGGTATTAATAAAGAGATTTTAGAAAAGGCTTTAGAGCAAGCAAGAAAGGGTAGACTTTTCATATTAGATAAGATGAATGAAGTTATATCCGTACCTAAACCTGAACTGTCCCCCTATGCACCAAGAGTTTTGAAAACTCAGATTGATACAGAAAAAATTAGAGATGTAATAGGACCGGGTGGTAAAACTATAAATAAAATTATTGAAGAAACTGATGTAAAAATAGATATAGAAGACGACGGGACAATATTTATTACCGCAAACAATATGCATCAAGGTGAAATGGCTCTGAAATTAATTGATGAAATTGTAAAAGAAGTTGAAGTTGGAGACGTTTATGTAGGTAAAATAGTTAGAATCGTACCATTTGGAGCCTTTGTCGAAATACTCCCCGGTAAAGACGGATTAGTTCATATCTCTCAGATGGCTAAAGAAAGGATAGGAAAGGTAGAAGATTTGTTTAAGGTTGGCGATGAAATCTTAGTTAAAGTTATAGAAATAGACAAGCAGGGTAGAATAAATTTATCTAGAAAAGCTGTTTTAGAAAATAAGGACGAAAAAAACAACGATAAAAAAGCATAAACCAAACAAGGTTTATGTTTTTTATTTTACTTATTTATTACTTAGTATAGAAAAAAAAACAAAACATAATAATTACATTAGGGGGTGTAATTATTATGAAAAAATATAAAAAAATATTAGTACTCACAAGTCTTATTTTCATGTTATTAATTCCCTTAATCCAATCAAATAATCCAGCTATATCTGTCTTTAATGGTAATAATCCTAAGCCGATTCGAAAGGGCAGCAATGATGATTATACTGCCTTTACATGTAATGTGGACTGGGGTACGGAGCTAATCCCTAAAATGGTCGATATATTTGAAAAGCATGATGTAAAGATCACCTTTTTCGTTTCGGGTAGGTGGGCAAAAAATAATCCTGATATGCTAAGATTGATTTATAACAAGGGCCATGAAATAGGAAATCATGGATATGGTCATAGGATGCACAGCAAGTTAGATTGGAATGAAAACTACAAAGAAATAAATAGTACACATAATATTGTTAAAGAGATTTTAGGAATAGATATGCATTATTTTGCTCCACCTGCTGGAGATTTTGGGGATATCACACTTAAAGTAGCAGATGAACTTGGCTATAAAACTGTTCTATGGAGCATTGATACCATTGATTGGAGAAAAGATTCTACTACTGAAAAAATAATAAAAAGGGTGCTAAAAAAACCTTTACACGGAGGTATAGTATTAATGCATCCTAAAGAAGAAACAATAAAATCTTTAGATTATTTAATTAAAACTATAAAAAGTAAAAATATAAAGATTGGTACAGTATCCGATGTACTTAATTAACCTTGAATAATTACTGTATCTAAATTATAATAATGTTAGTTTATAAAAAAACAGATATAAAAAACAAGGGAGATAGCAATGCATAAAAAATACATTCTTAATAATGGTATTAGAGTAGTTACTAAAAAAATTTCTCATGTTAGATCGGTTTCAATTGGTTTTTGGATTAATACCGGATCTGCTTCTGAAACCCCTTACAACAATGGAATATCACATTTTATTGAGCATATGTTATTTAAAGGTACCTATAATAGAACCGCAAAAGAAATAGCCAGCACATTAGATGGAATTGGCGGTCAATTAAATGCATTTACAAGTAAAGAATGCACATGTTACTACTCAAAAGTTTTAGATTCTCATATAAATATCGCTATAGATGTGTTAAGTGATATGCTCCTTAACTCTAAACTAGATAATAAGGACATAATAAAAGAAAAAAGTGTAGTATACGAAGAAATAAATATGTATGAAGATTCTCCAGAGGATGTAACCTACGATTTGCTTTCTAAAACGATCTTTGATAAACATCCTTTAGGACTACCTATTTTAGGAACCTATGACACAGTTAATTCTCTAGACAGAAACACTTTAACTAACTATATAGAAAAGAACTACAATAATGAAAATATAGTGGTTTCTGTAGCTGGAAGCTTTGATCCTGAAAGCTTAATTGAAACCTTGAATAAGAAAATCGGCTCCTACGAGTTTAAATCCCATCAAAAAACAAACTATGATAAACCTTTTTTTAACAATAATTTTTCTTATAAAACCAAGGATATAGAGCAAATACACTTATGCATAGGATACGAAGGTGTTCCTAATAACGAACATTATTTATATCCCCTTTTAGTAATGAACAATATATTTGGCGGCAGCATGAGTTCAAGACTATTTCAAACTATCAGGGAGGATAATGGGCTTGCCTATTCAATTTACTCTCATCCAAGTTTTTATAAAGACTTTGGGTTATTTACAATATATGTAAGCCTCAACCCATCACAATTGGACTCTATGTTCTATTTAATATTTAAGGAAATTGAAAACCTTGTTCATAATTCCATAACTCCAGATGAATTTGAAAAGTCCAAGGAACAATTAAAGGGAAATTATATTTTAGGTTTAGAAAGCACCAGTAGCATAATGACCATGCTTGGTAAATCCGAATTGTTTGGAAAAAAGATTAAAACCCCTGAGGAAATAATATCGCAAATTAATGATGTAAAGATATCTGACGTAAAAAATATTATTGATTTAATATTTAATACAGATAAAGTTAGCATGGCATCAGTGGGAAGACTCAAAGAAAATTCTCTAGAAAAAAATTATCGTTCATTAAAGGCGCTAATGAAATAATTATGCCAACATTGGGAGGAATAATAATGATATCAGTGAAAATAATCAATAAATCCGACTTATCATTACCAAAATACAAAACTCCGGGCGCCTCCGGTATGGATTTAATGGCTAATACTCAAAAAGACATAGTATTGCACCCTTTTGAAAGATCATTAATTCCAACAGGCTTATATATAGAAATTCCTAAAGGTTTTGAAGCACAAGTAAGAGCAAGAAGTGGTTTGGCCATTAACTATGGAATTACTGTAATTAATGGCATAGGGACAATTGATAGCGACTACAGAGGCGAAATTAAGGTCCCCTTAATAAATTTAGGTGAAGAGGATTTTATTATAAAACATGGAGATAGAATAGCACAGCTAGTTATATCAAGATTTACGAAGGTAGCATGGAATCTAGTAGAAAAGTTAACTCCTACTTTCCGTGATACAGGTGGATTTGGTTCTACAGGGATTTAATTGTAATATTTTCTCCCATTTGAATATAAAATAGTACAAATACCAGTATATAAAAAGTCATTTCTTTTTACTTCTATTTATTAAAATTACAAGCCAGAACTCTATATAAAAGGGGAGGTCATTTAAGTGAAATTTAGTGAATTGGGCGGTAAGGAAATTGTTAATTTAAACGACGGATGTAGGTTGGGAAGTCTTGCAGAATCTGATTTATTAATTGACGAAAAAACAGGTAAAATCAAAGCACTATTGGTACCCGACGCCAGAGGTCATTTTTCAATTTTTTCTGATAGGGATTATATTGAAATACCGTGGGACTGCGTAAAGAAAATTGGTAGTGATATGATGATAATTGAAATAGAAGAATCTAGCTATGACAAAAATCGTTATGTATAGTTAAACTGTAAATGTAACATTTTACATGTTCCTTTCATAAATATATAGTATGAAATTGATATTTTTTTACCGAAGTCATTGTCGTAAGGGGGATAGTTATGGATATAGTTATACAAAAATTTGGAGGCACTTCTGTTGCTACAAGAGAGTTAAGGGAAAAAATAGCCAATAAAATTATTCAGACTAAAGTATCAGGCAAATATCCAGTTGTAGTTGTTTCAGCAATAGGCAGAAAAGGTGACTCCTACGCTACTGACACCTTGATTAATCTTGCTACTTCTATTTTTTCAGAATCATCCAGCAGGGAATTAGATCTATTAATGAGCTGCGGTGAAATAATATCAGCCGTGCTTATGGCAAATACTATAAAATCAAAGGGCTATGATGCAGTTGCTTTAACCGGATTTCAGGCAGGAATAATAACCGATTCTAATTTTGGTGATGCTGAAGTAATTGATGTTAATCCTAAAACGATAATTGAAAATTTAAAAAGCGATAAAATAGTAATCATTACTGGGTTTCAGGGAATAACAGAAAGTGGAGACATAACCACCCTGGGCAGAGGGGGCAGTGATACAACAGCAGCTATTTTAGGAGAAGCATTGAAATCAGAAGCTGTAGAAATATATACAGACGTAGATGGAGTAATGACAGCGGATCCTAAAATAGTTCCTGAAGCTAATGTAATCGACTGTCTTCGCTATGAAGAAGTCTATCAAATGGCAAGAGATGGAGCTAAAGTTATACATCCTAAAGCAATTGAAATAGCTAGAAGATCTAATATTACCCTTAAAATAAAAAATACCTTTACCAATTCAAATGGAACTACAATAAACGGTCAGTTTGTAGAGAATAAAATTTTTCCTAAAGAAAAAACTGTGAAAAATCTAATTACTGCTATTACCCATAAAAACAATATAGTCCAAGTGACTGTAAATATAGATAATAATGAAAATAATAAGCTTTTACTAAATGAGTTGGAAGAAAATGCAATTAGCATCGATATGATTAACTTTTTTGAGGATCGAAAAATCTTTACAATTGAAGAAAAAGATTTACCAATCTTGAAAAGCATCTTAGACAAGAATAGTTTTGATTATAAACTAACTAGAAATTGTAGTAAAGTAACTATTATAGGTCATAAAATTCATGGTGTGCCTGGAGTAATGGCTAAAATTGTTAGAACCCTATCAAATAATAATATTAAAATACTACAGTCTTCAGATTCTCATACTACAATATCCTGCTTAATAGACAGTAATAATTTATCGAAGGCAGTAAAAAGCCTTCATTATGAATTCAATTTAAATAAATAGTCTAAATACTTAACTACTATATCAACTTTTCAGTATAGTAGTTTTTTTTATGGCTAAAATAATAATACGACTATTAAAATATATTAGGAGTGTTGATAATGGATCGTATGGATTATGAACAAAATAGAATAAAGCTGCCACCTAAGAAACCTGAAGTTACTCAACCAAATAAAACAAAAATTAAATTAAGTACTAATTCCACCTTGAATAACATAAAAGAAGCAGGTACACCTAATGTTCCGAATAGCAACAGTAGGATCCAATTCCTAACAATAATTGGTCATATTGAAGGCCATAGCGCTTCTCCACCTCAAAATAAATCTACTAAATATGAGCACATCATTCCACAGTTGATTGCAGTTGAACAAAATGAAAACATAGAAGGTTTTATGGCAATCTTAAACACTGTTGGTGGAGACGTAGAAGCTGGCCTTGCCATAGCAGAAATGATAGCAAGCTTGTCAAAGCCCACCGTATCATTAGTACTTGGGGGAAGCCATAGCATAGGCGTACCACTAGCTACTTCATGTGACTATTCCTTTATTGTCCCCACTGCCACAATGACCATTCATCCTATCCGTATGAACGGGTTAGTTATAGGTGTTCCACAAACATTTGAGTATTTTCAAAAAATGCAAGAGAGGATCCTAAGCTTTATAATTAGAACCTCTAAAATCAGTAGAGTAAAATTGGTTGAATTAATGAATGAAACTGACGAAATAGCTAATGACATAGGTACCATATTAATTGGGAAAGAAGCAGTAGAATTAGGAATTATTGATGAGGTAGGAGGACTAAATAAAGCTTTGACTAAGCTTGAAGAATTAATACAAAAAGACAAACAAAATATGAAAAATATAAATAGCTAATTCAATATTTTTAAATTATATTTTCTATGATATAATATTTTCGTAAAGTGTTAGTTTGTTTAACACTTTATTTTTTTGGATTAGTATAAAAAATGGTAACATAATTAATGAATACAACCAGGATTTTTTTAATAGACAAGTATATTTTTGATTTAACGAGGTGATTATACTATAATGGGAAAAAGAAAAAGAAAAACAAAATCAAAGAAAAAAACAAATAATAATAGTAATAACAATAACCAAGAAATAAGAGCATTGTTTTTCATATCCTTTGGGATATTATGTGCATTTAGTCTACATACAGGGTCCGTCGGGAAAATTGGTCTCTTTATTAAAGAGTTATTACTGGGATTTTTCTCTAAACCAGCATACGTATTTCCTTATTTAATCATCATATATGGAACTCTTTCACTAAATAGTAATTTTCAAAAATTTAAAATTAAATTTGTATCTAATTCAGCTATTCTTTATTTATGTATTATTATGATATATTCCTTAAATGATGTGGAATATATACAAAAAATGGCCTCGATAAAAACCATGTACAACTCTGCTATAGAAGGAGGAGTTGGAGGAGGAATTATAGGCAGCATTATTACCCGTATGTTCATATATCTGTTTGGAGTAAAGGGATCTTATCTTATTGTAATTACATCTATTATTTTCTGTTTATTGATTACTACAAACGTCTCTATTTCGAGAACTTTCAAAGTTATTTTTTTGTCGCTTAAAAAGCTTTTAAACCTTATAGGAACTTTTTTTCAAGAGTTAAATACAGGTGATCATTTAACAATAGAAGAAAAAAGTGACAGTACAAATTCAAAAAATAATGATGTAGACATATCGGGTAAAGTAAATTTAGTAGATGAAAAAATTAAAATACTGGATTATACTAATTTAAAAAATACTGAAGAAAAAAACGATAAGAATACGCCTGTTAGTATTAACGTAGATACTAAAAAAACAAAGGACAATTCTACAGAAGAAGAAACATCTGTTCTAAAAATCAATGATAGAGACAATATAATTAATTATAAAATGCCTAGTATTGACCTGTTGAAGTCAAATGAGAATGCTAATTCAAAAAAAGACAAAAGAGAAATTTTAAATAAAGCTAAAATTTTAGAAGAAACTTTAAATAATTTTGGAGTAGACGCTAAAGTGGTGCAAATAAGTAAAGGTCCTACAATTACTCGCTATGAAATACAGCCAAGCCCTGGAGTAAAGGTTAGTAAAATTGTAAATCTTTCCGATGATATCGCACTTAGCTTGGCTGCTCATACTATAAGGATTGAAGCTCCTATCCCTGGGAAATCCGCTGTAGGTATTGAAGTTCCAAATGATAACTCCAGCATTGTAACTTTGAGAGAAGTAATTGAAAGTGCTGTTTATAAAAAGTCTCTATCTAAGTTAACCTTTGTTCTTGGAAAGGATATATCAGGAAGTTCAATTGTGGCAGATCTCAGCAAAATGCCTCATATGCTTATAGCTGGAGCTACTGGTTCAGGTAAAAGTGTGTGCGTCAATACATTAATAACCAGCATTTTGTATAAGTCTACCCCAGAAGATGTGAAATTTTTGCTCATTGATCCAAAAGTGGTTGAATTAAGCATTTATAATGGCATACCTCATCTTTTACTACCGGTAGTAACTGACCCTAAAAAAGCTGCTACAGCGCTAAACTGGGTGGTTCAGGAAATGACAAACAGATATAAATTGTTTGCCCAAACTGGAGTAAGAGATGTTGACAGCTATAATAAAAAAATAACTGATTCTGATGAAGAAAAACTGCCTAAGTTAGTAGTCATAATAGATGAATTGGCAGATCTTATGATGGTTGCTCCAGATCAAGTTGAAGATGCTATCTGTAGATTGGCACAAATGGCACGTGCAGCTGGTATTCATCTGATAGTTGCCACTCAAAGACCTTCAGTCGACGTCATTACTGGCGTTATTAAAGCTAATATACCTTCTCGCATTGCTTTTGCAGTTTCTTCCCAGGCTGACTCAAGAACTATATTAGATATGGGAGGTGCTGAAAAGCTACTAGGGAGAGGTGACATGCTGTTTTACCCTGTTGGAGCTTCCAAGCCAAAAAGAGTTCAAGGTGCCTTTGTATCAGACTCTGAAGTCAAATCCGTTGTAGAATTTATTAAAAAACAGGTTGATGACGTAGAATATGAAGAAGATATTATTGATAATATTGAAAATTCCGTGACAAATGAAGATGTTGATGAACTATTACCCGATGCAATAAAATTGGTCATAAACACAGAACAAGCCTCAATCTCTATGTTACAAAGGAAATTTAGGATAGGCTACAATAGAGCTGCTCGGATGATAGATGAAATGGAGAGCAGAGGTATAGTTAGTGGACACTTGGGGAGTAAACCAAGAAAAGTTCTTATTTCTAAAGAAGAGTATGAAGATGCTAAGGATAAAACTAGCTGATTTTACCCTTAGTATCTTCATTTTAATTAATATTATTTGCAAAAATATAAAAACAGTGGTGATTTTCAAATGAGAAACCTAATTGACGTTGAAAAAGCTCTCAACTTAAAAAATGCAGTATTTATAGATGTGCGTTCTCCTAAAGAATATAATGAAGCGACGATCCCAAAATCAGTCAACATACCTTTACTTGACGATGAAGAACGTGCAATTATTGGAAAAGTATATAGAAAAAAGAGTATCGATGAGGCAAAATCTTTAGGTCTGCGCTATGCTTCACCAAAACTGGAGAATATTTACAATGAAATTCAAAATCTTAAAAAACTCTATGAAAATATAGTTATATTTTGCTGGCGTGGGGGAATGAGAAGCAGATCAGTTTGTAGTATTTTAAATATGATGAATATAGGTAATGTTTATCAATTAAAAGGTGGATATAAGGCCTACAGAAGATATGTTTTCAATTTTTTAAAAAATGAAGTGAGTAACTACAAATTCATAACCCTCCACGGACTAACAGGAGTCGGAAAAACTTCTATATTATATGAACTGTCAAAGAACAATATTCCTACTATCAATCTGGAAGATATGGCTAAAAACTCAGGCTCAGTATTTGGAAATTTATTTTTTGAAGGGGACTCTCCATCCCAAAAAGAATTTGAATCATTAATTTTCAATAAGTTATATTTCAATAATAAGGGGTATGTAATATTAGAAAGCGAAAGCAAGAGAATTGGCAACGTTAATATACCTGATTCTGTAATGCAATCAATGAACGGGGGATACCACATTCTTATACAAACAAATTTAAATAATAGAATTCAAAATATCTATAAAGATTATACTAAAATAAAAACTAATCTCGATGAAAGGATCATATCGGCAATTAGTCATTTAAAAAAACGACTGGGAAATGAAAATGTGCAGATGTTGATAGAAAAAGTGCAATGTAAAGAATATGAGTTTGTAATAGAATTTTTAATAAAGGAATACTATGATCCTCTCTACAAATACTCAATCAACAAAATAAAAAAGTATGACTTAACAATAAATTATGATGATATTCAAGAGGCTGTTACTGAAGTTAAAGCTTTTATAAAAGATAATAAACTATATGAAAGCAGAAAGGGGAAAACCGATGAATTTTAAAATCTATCTAGAAACCCTAGGATGTTCTAAAAATCAAGTTGATTCTGAGATAATGCTGGCAATACTAAAGGAACACAATTATATATTGACTACAAACAAATATGAATCAGATGTAATTGTAGTAAATACATGTGGATTTATAGAAAGTGCCAAGCAGGAATCCATAGACACTATTTTAGAATTATCTCAACTTAAAGAAGTCGGCATGTGTAAAGTTTTAGTGGTTACAGGCTGCCTTTCACAAAGATATTCACGGGAATTATCGGAAGAACTTCCTGAAGTAGATGCCTTTATAGGAACTACTAACTTTAAGGATATCGCTAGAATAGTAAATAATCTCTTAAAGAATAAGAAAAAAACTATTGCTCTCGGAAACGTTGATGATGTTGTAGATTACGATTTGCCTAGAGTACTAACAACTCCCTCTTACAGTGCATATCTCAAGATAGCAGAGGGCTGTGATAATCATTGTACCTACTGTATTATACCTAAACTTAGAGGAAAGTATAGAAGTAGACCTATTGAAAAAATAATTAAAGAGGCAAAAAAATTAACATCTCAAGGAGTAAAGGAATTAATAATTATTGCCCAAGATACCACTAGATATGGAAAAGATTTATATGGCAATTATCAGCTAGTAGAACTATTAGATTCCTTAAGTAAAATAGAAGGTATTAACTGGATAAGACTACAATACTCTTATCCGGATATAATAAGCGATGAATTAATAGAACTTATTTCCAGAAATAAAAAAATATGCAAATACATCGATATGCCAATACAACACTGTAACAATAAGATCTTAAAAATGATGAACCGTACAACGACGCGGGAGCATATACTAAACACTATAAAAAAAATAAGAAAAAGGATTCCTGACGCAACATTGAGAACATCATTAATAGTTGGTTTCCCTGGTGAAACCGATGATCAATTTAATGAACTTCTTGAATTTGTAAAAATTATTGAATTTGATAAACTGGGAGTTTTTACTTATTCACTAGAAGAAGATACTCCAGCAGCAAAGCTCCCTAACCAAATTCCTGAAGAAGTTAAAATGCTTAGGATGGATAAAATCATGGAAGTGCAAAAAAATATTTCTTTAAAAAAGAACATGGATAAAATAGGTAAAATATATGATATACTTATAGAAGAAAAAGTAGAAGATGACAATATATATGTAGGTAGAACTGAATACGATGCTCCTGAAGTAGATGGAGTAGTATATGTTAGATCAGATACTAAATTAAATGAAGGTCAATTTGTTAAATCGAAAATAGTTGACGCTTTAGAATATGATTTAATAGGAGAGATAATTAATGAATCTAGCAAATAAAATAACTATAGCAAGAATATTTTTAATCCCTATTTTTATGGTTTTTCTTTTAGCTAAAATTCCCTATGGAGTTACAATTGCGGCTCTAATATTTATTATAGCTGCTTTAACAGATAGTCTTGATGGGTATATAGCACGAAGTAAGAACCAAATAACTAAACTTGGTAAATTTATGGATCCTTTAGCTGATAAGTTGCTTGTAACTGCGGCTTTGGTGTCTCTTGTCCAAATGGATAAACTATCTGCATGGGTAGTAGTAGTAATTATTTCTAGGGAATTTGTAGTAAGCGTATTTAGAGCCATAGCTGCTGCGGAAGGAATTGTTATCGCTGCAAGTCCTTGGGGCAAGGCTAAGACTGTATCTCAAATTGTTGCCATAATAAGCATTCTGCTAAACAATTATCCTTTTAACTTATTTGGGTTTCCTTTTGCCTCACTGGCTATATGGATAGCTGTAATACTAACTATCATCTCCGGAGTAGACTACGTTTATTCAAATAGAAGGGTATTGAAGCAATAATCTTAGGACTATAACCAAGAAAGGGGAAAATTAATTGAACTGTACAATATTAACTGTGGGGACGGAACTTCTTATGGGCCAAATTGTAAACTCTAATGCAGCCTTTTTATCGCAGCAACTTAATGAATTGGGATATAACGTTTTATACCATCTTACTGTAGGTGACAATCCTAATAGACTTCGTAAAATATTCAATGATGCAATTTCTTTTTCAGATATAATTATTACTACTGGAGGTCTAGGGCCTACACAGGACGATTTAACTAAAGAAATAATCTCTGACTGCCTTTCAAGGAAATTAGTTTTTGATGAAAGCTCATATTCTAAAATTCAGGAATTCTTCCAAAAAATTAATAGACATATGACCAATAATAATTTGAAGCAAGCATATGTTCCCCAAAATAGTATAGTATTAGAAAACACCATGGGTACGGCTCCAGGTTTTATCATTGAAGATTTAGGAAAGATAATAGTATGTCTTCCTGGACCACCTAAAGAGATGAAAAATATGTATTTAAATTTAGTAAAACCCTATTTATCAAATAAATCGGAAAATATAATAGCATCTAAAATAATTAAATTTTTCGGTTTAGGCGAATCCAGCCTTGAATCAGCTTTAGAAGACCTTATAACACATCAAACTAATCCAACATTAGCTACCTATGCTAAAGATGGGGAATTGAGCCTTAGAATCACAGCTAAAGGCAAATCCTATGAGATGACTGACTCTTTAATAAATCCTCTCATAGAGGAAATTAATGAGAGATTAGGCAATTACATATATAGCTATAATAATAAATCTTTACAAGAAGTAGTTGCAAATATGCTTATAACTAAAAATTTATCCATATCTTTAGCCGAATCGTGTACCGGTGGTTTATTATCAGCTAAATTAACATCAATACCCGGAATTTCCAAAGTTCTGGATCGTTCAATTATTACTTACAGTAACAAGGCAAAAATTGAAGAATTAGGAGTTAATAAGCGTATAATAGAAAACTACGGAGCCGTTAGTAAAGAAACTGCAATAGCAATGGCAGAAGGGTTAAAGAAAGTTACCAATAGTGATATTTGTGTTTCCATAACCGGTATTGCAGGACCTGCTGGCGGATCCCCTGAAAAACCCGTTGGATTAGTTTATATTGGAATATCTACAAATAAAGGCACTCTTTATAAAAAGTTTAATATCCATGGTGATAGAACTAGAATTAGAAATTATGCCACCTTACTTGCCTTAAATATGATCCGTCAAACTATAATCAACTAATTGTAAAATATTTAGTTGACCTACTTATGATGTTAAGGTATAATTATAATATATCATAGAACATTTGTTCGTGAAAGGTAGGTGAAAACCAGGCTTAAAAACCTGGGAAAATATGAGTGATAAAAGTAAGGCTTTAGGGGCAGTCCTAAGTCAAATTGAAAAACAGTTCGGTAAAGGTGCTATTATGAAACTTGGTGATGATTCAACTCGGCTCAACATAGAGAGTATTTCCACTGGCTCTATTGAGCTGGATATAGCTTTAGGAATTGGTGGTGTTCCAAGAGGAAGGATAACAGAAATATATGGTCCGGAGTCATCTGGGAAGACAACATTGGCTCTACATATTATTGCTGAGGCTCAACGGGCAGGAGGAACAGCTGCTTTTATTGATGCGGAACACGCCTTGGACCCGGTATATGGGAGAAACTTAGGAATAGATATAGATAATCTAATTGTATCACAACCTGATACTGGTGAACAAGCATTGGAAATAGTAGAAGCCCTTGTAAGAAGTGGTGCTATAGATGTAATTGTTGTGGATTCAGTTGCAGCTTTGGTACCAAAAGCAGAAATTGCAGGGGAAATGGGAGATAGCCACGTGGGACTTCAGGCAAGATTAATGTCCCAAGCACTAAGAAAATTAACAGGTGTCATTAATAAGTCAAAAACTTCCGTGATTTTTATTAATCAGTTAAGGGAAAAAGTCGGAATAATGTTCGGTAACCCGGAAACTACTACTGGAGGACGAGCATTAAAATTCTACTCTTCTATAAGACTAGACATTAGAAAAGTAGATGTTATTAAACAAAATAATGAAATACTTGGTAGCAGAACTAAGGTTAAAGTTGTAAAAAATAAATTAGCCCCTCCATTTAAAAAAGCAGAATTTGACATTATGTATGGAACGGGCATATCCAAAGAAGGTGGCATATTAGATAGCGCAGTCAATGCTGATATTATAAAAAAAGCAGGATCTTGGTATAGTTATGGAGATGTAAAACTTGGTCAAGGTAGAGAAAATGCTAAACAGTTTTTAACTGAAAATCCTGATACGTTATTTGAAATAGAGTATAAGATTAGAAATCATTATAATCTACCTGTTAAGAATGATGACAATGCTGAAGCTTCAGATAGTAAATCATCCTAATAAGAGAATAGCACTTCTTTTAAAGAGCCTGATAATATTATCGAGGCTCTATTATTTTGAATATAATTCTATAATCTTGACAGTATATTCAAAAAGATATAAAATTAAAAAGAACCCGATTTAGCACTCCATTCCAGAATTTATTTTTTTAATAAGGAAGATCTTTAGACCGAGTCTTCTCGGTTTAAATTTTTTTAAACAGCGTTATTTTAGGAGGTGAAATCTATCATTATATATATCATATTTTCGATTTTAATATCAGCCCCAATTGCCTTTGGGATTGGATATATATTGAGAAAGCAAACAGCAGAAAAAAAGATAGGCATTGCTGAAGAAAGAGCAGAACAAATAATTTTGGATGCCAACAAAGAAGCTGAAACTAAGAAAAAAGAGATTTTACTTGAAGCTAAAGAAGAGGTTCATAAATTAAGAAATGAATTTGAAAGGGAAAGCCGAGAAAGACGTAATGAACTTCAAAGGCTGGAAAGGAGAATACTACAAAAAGAAGAACTGCTTGATAGAAAATCTGAAAATCTTGAAAAGAAAGAGGACCAACTAAATAGGTCTCTTAAAGAATTGTCTAATAAAGAGACCGAGATTGATAAGCTATATCAAAAGCAAATCGAAGAACTTGAAAGAATATCTGGTTTAACAACAGATGAAGCCAAAGAAATCCTATTGAGTGATCTAGAAAAAGAAGTAAAACACGAAGCAGTAATAATGGTAAAAGAAGTAGAAAGTAGAGCTCAGGAGGAAGCTAATAAAAAAGCTACAGAAATCATATCCTATGCAATTCAAAAATGTGCTGCTGATTATGTTGCAGAGTCAACGGTTTCTGTCGTAAGTCTTCCTAATGATGAAATGAAGGGCAGAATTATAGGGAGAGAAGGAAGAAATATCAGAGCTCTTGAAACATTAACTGGAGTTGATTTAATTATAGATGATACTCCAGAAGCCGTAATACTTTCATGTTTTGACCCTATTAGGAGAGAAGTAGCTAGGGTTGCCCTTGAAAAACTTATTCTTGATGGAAGAATTCATCCTGCAAGGATAGAAGAAATGGTTGAAAAGGCTAAAAAAGAAATTAACAACCATATTAAAGAAGAGGGGGAAAAAGCTACTTTTGATGTAGGTATCCATAATCTGCATCCAGAGTTAGTAAAACTATTAGGTAGATTGAAGTATAGAACTAGCTATGGCCAAAATGTTCTACAACATTCTATCGAGGTTTCCTACTTAGCAGGACTAATGGCTTCAGAACTAGGTGTAGACGTAAAGATTGCCAAAAGAGCTGGTTTGCTTCATGATATTGGAAAAGCTGTTGATCATGAAATAGAAGGAACCCATGTTGAAATAGGAATCAATCTTCTTAAAAAATTTAGAGAATCTGAAGAAGTCATACATGCAATGTCAACTCATCATGGTGATTATGAGCCACGAACAATAGAGGCCGTATTAGTTACTGCAGCTGATGCTATATCAGCAGCAAGGCCCGGTGCACGACGTGAAACATTAGAAACATATATTAAACGTTTAGAAAAATTAGAAAGTATAGCAAATTCATATGAAGGTGTCGAAAAAGCCTATGCGATACAAGCCGGTAGAGAAATAAGAATTATGGTTAAACCGGAAGAAATATCTGATGACGATATAGTATTTTTAGCTAGAGATATTAGTAAAAAAATTGAAAATGGACTTGAATATCCTGGTCAAATAAAAGTAAATGTAATCAGAGAAACACGAGCGATTGATTATGCAAAATAAAAGAAGCTATAAATTTTTAGCTTCTTTTATTTTTTTATATTAAGTAGGAAATTATAAAATTTCAAAAGCTGTGGAAAACTTGCTAAAATATATGTAGAAGTATTGAAAAAAGAGAGATGAAGAAATGGCTGAAATAACACTAAAAAAA
>JACCKY010000082.1 GCA_014236755.1 Candidatus Petromonas tenebris
ATTAATCAAAATATTTTTATTTGGAATAGTGTCAGCAAATCCTTTTAATTCTGCTAATGCTCGGTGTGATCTCGAAAGCTGTTTAAGAACCCTTTTGGTTTCAAGTTCAACCTCTGGCGGTAAAAATTTTAAATTTTTATTCACAATTACCCATCTCCTTTTTTATCCATGTATATATATTATATGGGCAATCTCTTCCTATTACAATAAGATATGAGTAAAAAATTAAAAAAATTACCCACGTATTTAAGATATGGGTAATTATTTCCCATATTAATCTAAATATGGGCATACTTCCTCACAATATAATCAAACCTTTCTACTAAATCTATACCTGATTTTCCATCATCTAAATCAACTATTTTATCAACTGTTTGGCAATTTCAATCACCCATCATCTATCATATCACTTTTACAGTTTTTACACAGCCACAAGAACCGTCCCCTTGGTTAATTTATTTTTTTATTGAAATGTCTACTCTATAAGATATACTATATAAATAAAGAAATTGCATAATACATTTAAGAATTTTAAGGTGTAAAATGTAGTAGAGAGTCAGGAAAGTAATCCACATATTGATTTCAAAATTGATAATGTTAATTATGCAAGTTTCTTAAGTAAATATTTTATTGAGGTGATTTGATATGCTATTACCAAATGCAGTAAAACCTTTTTTATTGCACGAAGAAAGTATTGTAAGACGCTTTGCTTCATCATATCTTTCTGAAGGTATGATTTATGACGAAGATATAATGCCTTTACTTATAAAGGCCTATAGAAAAGAGAAGGATTTGGATTTTAGAGGATATATTGCTATGCATATGAAAGATTTCCCTCAAACTCCTGAAACCATTTTAGCTTTAGATAGACTTTCAAGAAATGTAGCAAGGGATAGACATCATTTTGAAGCTGCACTAGCTTATGCAGATGTTAACTTAATTCTATCATCTCCAAAAAAAATTCGATTATCAGATAGTAGTTTATCAAAGATGCTCAAGTATAGAATAGAGTTGACTAATAAAAATACTAATGAACTTTGGAATGAATTTCAAGAAATGTGTTTAACTGCTAAAAGAGATTACCATAATTTTGAGTTTAATAAAGCTAAAGTTTTATGTAAAGAGTTATGTAGTCGTAAAGATGTCCCTTTAGATAAAATTCATGATTGGTTTAATAGATTTTCATGGCAAGATCCACATTTTGATGAGGTTTTTATGTGTTTATTAGCAGGAGATTTAAAACTTGTAGAATATACTGACATTATTTTGAAAACTCTTAGACTTGATTGGGATTATTTGAATGAAGAAAGTATGTATGCACTTGTAAAAATGCAATCTCATCAAGTAATAAATAGGATTGAAGAAATCTTTTATGATGAAAATGAATATTTCCAAGATTTTGCTATTAGTGTTCTTGAAAAAACTAAAATTCCTAAATCTGAAGATATACTAATATCCCTTTTTAATAAATGCAAAGACAATTATACAAAGAGTCTATTAATATTTGGATTATGCAATATTTTTTCTGAAAAGGCATTAGAATTAGGAATTCCTCTATTACCTGATAATTATGAGACTTCTTTGGATTCATTGGAAGAAAATTTATTTGTAATAAGCGTAATGCACGGATTAAATCCTCCACAACTTGAGGAGTGGAGAAGTATTGCATATAAAAATTACAACTATTTAAAGAGTTTCAAAACTTATCTTTAATAAATGTGTTATTGGTATACAGACACGGGACCTGTCCCCGTGTCTGTTGCGGTACATAGGTTGGAAAGTATGCAATAGATTGAAAATTTTTAGGGGGTTGCCATGTGAAAAATAGAAGAAAGTTTATCATAGGTATAATATTAGTTATTTGGCTTGCTTTTTTTATTACAGATTTTTCTTTAGCGAAAGTAAATAAATCGCCAATTTTTGCAATTCCTATAGTAATGTACAAAGACGGTGGATCAACGGAATACTATGGGTTGGGGTATAAGGTTATAAAATATGTTGATCTAACTGTTGAAAGAGGTACAGAGGTGATAAAAATTGATTTTGGTACTTGGCTTATGAGGTTTTCACCTCCTGAACAAGATTAAAATGTACTTAATATATTATGCAATTCTCTTATGGTATATCGCAGTCGTATAATAATATGAATTAATCATACAAAGGGGATATAATGAATAAATTAAGCCAAACAAAACTGTTAGAAATGTCGAATTAAAATAAAGATTGGTTAATAATAAAAAACATTGGTGAATAATAATAAAGTTTGGTGAAACTCCCGTGAGGTGTTTGCAGGAGAAATCCTGTTTACATTCACGGGGTATTTTTATGTCCTCTATAAAGAAAATCCAAGAATATACGGCTATCCTTTAAGGTCTTCTAGTCAGTGGCAAAATCAATATGATAAAAGAACATCAGTTGAAAGATGCAACAGTAGACTTAAAGGATATCTCAATGTAGATAATATTAGATCTAAAGGTATTAAAAAAGCTAAAGTTCATGCACTGCTAAACTGTATAGCGCTTATTGCAGGAACTATTTCGTTAAACATAAACAAATCTTCAAGCAAAGCTGCCTAACGGCAAATATTTTAATAAAACATTTAAGAGGATATTGCAGTCAATTCGGTAGTGTCATAAACTCTGTGCTTGGATGTAATTTCCAGCTCCTTTCTGGCAAGAATCTAAAATAAGATTAAGTCAGGAAGGAGTATTTTTATGAGTACATTACCAAAGGAAGTATTAAGAGAAATGATTTCAGAAGGAGGACTAAAAACAGCCGATGATCTTTATGGCTATCTAAAGGATATGTTCAAAGATGCCCTTCAAGAAATGCTTGAAGCGGAGCTTGAAATGGAACTTGGTTACAGTAAGGGAGATAGAGCAAACAAGGATACAGATAATAGGAGAAATGGGCACTCTGAGAAAAGTATTAAGACTAAATATGGACAGATAGATATTCAGGTGCCTAGAGACAGAAATGGAGAGTTTGAGCCAGTAGTAGTTCCTAAAAATAAGAGAGATATATCTGGAATAGAAGAAAAGGTAATATCCCTTTATGCTAGGGGAATGTCAACTAGAGATATAAATGAGCAAATAGAAGATATTTATGGGATTAATGTTTCAGCAGATATGGTAAGTAAAATAACAGATAAGGTTATAACTAGGGTTAAAGAGTGGCAAAATAGACCTTTAAACTCCATATATCCCTTTGTATTTCTAGATGCTGTACACTTTAAGGTAAGAGATAATGGGCATGTAAAAAGTATGGCAGCATATGTAGTTTTAGGAGTTACCATAGAGGGGTTTCGAGATATATTAGGCATATGGATAGGAGAAAGTGAGTCATCAAAGTTTTGGTTAGGTGTATTAAATGAACTTAAAAACAGGGGCGTCCAAGATGTTTTAATATTTAGTGTAGATGGCTTAACAGGACTTAAAGAAGCAATTCAGGCGGCATTTCCTAAATCAGAAATACAAAGATGTATTATTCATCAGCTAAGAAACTCATTTAAATATGTTAATTATAAAGATCGTAAAGAGTTTGCTAAGGATTTCAAGGGAGTATATACTGCTGCAAGTGAAGATTCAGGATACGAAGAGCTTGAAGGCATTAAAGAAAAATGGGGTAAAAAGTATCCATTTGCCACCAGGAGCTGGGAGATGAACTGGGATGTTCTATCACCTTTTTTCAAGTATCCTGAAGATATTAGGCGTATTATGTACACTACAAACCCCATAGAAAGCCTACATAGACAACTTAGAAAGGTAACCAAAACAAAGGCAATATTCCCCTCTGGGGAAGCTTTAGAGAAGATACTGTACTTAGCTAGCCAAAATATAATTAAAAAGTGGAGCAGACGCTATAATAACTGGGATATTGTTATGGGTCAGCTGATGATCTTCTTTGAAGGAAGAATAGAGCCTTATATATAAGCTATATATTTATTAATTAAGACCTGTATTCCTCTTTATCCATAATATGGGTCTTTAGAGATAGTATTTAAACATAAATATCCCATTATAAAAAATTATTGCCAAAATTAAACGATTTTATGTATATAACCGTAAATTTTTGGCAAATATATTAATGAAATTAAAAATCAAATATCTATTTTCTTATCTATTTTATCTTGTCAGTTAGCAGCTGACTTACCTTTAGACACAGATTCTGTGACAGACTCGTCAATTCAATGAAAATTTAATTTAAAATTTACTCTTGACTTTTATTAGCTGGTCTTTTTTCACAAATCCCTTTAGAAAGTCTATGAAATTCTTTTTGTTGGAAAGTATATGTTTATATCCTACATCGTGTTCATTATGTAGTTTTTTATCTTCTTTCACTTTATCACCAGC
>JACCKY010000083.1 GCA_014236755.1 Candidatus Petromonas tenebris
AACACAGAAGTTAAGCCCTTCAGCGCCGATGGTACTTGGCGAGCGGTCGCCTGGGAGAGTAGGTCGCTGCCGGTTTAATTAAAACTCCTGAAGAATTTTTCTTCAGGAGTTTTTTAGTGCCAAGTTTTTTAGTATAGCAATTCACGTATAGATTTTAATAAAACAACATATGTTTGTATTATGCACCAATATCTTATATAATTAATATAAGAATAATAGAAGGGGGATGAAAATGGACATCCGAAAGCTTTATGAAAATGGTATGAGTTTTGAAGAGTTCATATCAAGCGATGATAAATCCTATAAAGAGAAAACATTAGAAATATACAATAACATAAAAATTGATGGTGAAATGTTACAAAGGATAAAATCTATTGATAAAAAAATAAATATCCTAGCTTTTGCAGAAATATGGTGTCCAGATTGTGTGCTAAATGTTCCAGCCCTTAAAAAGATTTGTGATTTAAATACAAATGTGAATATGAAAATTTTACCTAGAGAAGGAAATGAAGAATACCTTGAAGATTATAAAGTGAACGGTAAGGCTAAAATACCTACATTTATTTTTATGGATAAAGAATTTAACGTATTAGGTTCATTTATAGAAATTCCTGATGTAATAAAAGAAATAGTTGCAAAGGGTAATCAAGTGGATATAATAGTAGCAAAACGCAAATATAGAAAAGGTGAATTCACAAATGAAACTATAAAGGATATATTAAAAAAAATATGCTAAGATGGTGTAAAAGCACCATCTTTTTCTTTACTTCAAAAAGAGAAAATGATACACTATATAGTGCATCAACGTAAAACAAGCACTAAATATTGATAAGGATGGTGAATTATGCAGCTATCAGAAAATGCAATTAAGGTACTGGAAAAAAGGTATCTGACTAAAGATGTTAACGGAAATGTTACTGAGACTCCAGAAGAGATGTTTAGAAGGGTAGCATATCATATAGCATCGGCAGAAAAAAATTATAAAACTAAAAAAGATGTTAAAAAGGTTGAAGAAAAGTTTTTTGAAATAATGACTAATCTTGAGTTTCTTCCAAACTCTCCCACTTTAATGAATGCGGGCAAAGATTTAGGGCAACTTTCTGCATGCTTTGTTCTGCCTGTAGAGGACTCTATGGAAGGGATATTTGAGACAGTTAAAAATGCAGCACTAATACATAAAAGTGGTGGTGGAACAGGATTTAGCTTTACAAGATTGAGATCTAAAGGTTCTACGGTAGCCTCAACTGGTGGAGTTGCTTCTGGTCCTGTTAGCTTTATGAAGGTATTCAATTCAGCTACAGAAGCAGTAAAGCAGGGCGGTAGAAGAAGAGGAGCCAATATGGGGATACTGAGAATCGATCACCCTGATATTTTAGAATTTATTCAATGCAAACAAGATAATGACGCATTAAATAACTTCAATATAAGCGTAGGGCTTACAGAAGAATTTATGAAGGCCGTAGAAGATAATAGAGAATATGATCTCATTGACCCTAAAACCCAAAAAGTAACAGGAAAATTAAATGCTAAAGAAGTATTTCAAACCATAGTTTCCATGGCATGGAAAAATGGAGAGCCGGGCATAGTGTTCTTAGATAGAATAAATAGGGACAATGTAGTACCAAGTGTTGGAGAAATAGAAAGTACTAATCCATGTGGAGAGCAGCCGCTACTTCCATATGAATCCTGTAACCTAGGCTCCATAAACTTGTCTAAAATGGTAAAAAAGATAGATGGAAAGGCCGAAATAGACTTTGATAGATTAGGGGAAGTAGTAGACCTCTCAGTAAACTTTTTGGATAATGTAATAGACGTAAACAAATATCCTATAAAAGAAATAGAAGAAATGACAAAGGCCAATAGAAAGATTGGACTTGGAGTTATGGGGTTTGCAGACTTACTTGTTATGCTTGGCATACCTTACAACTCTGATAAAGCCGTAGAAGTTGCCAATAAAGTTATGGGATTCATTAATGAAAGATCTAAGAAGAAATCAATGGAGCTTGCAAAGGAAAGGGGAACATTTCCTAACTACGAAGTAAGTATATATAAACAAAAAGGCATGAAGATTAGAAATGCGACAACAACCACTATTGCGCCTACAGGGTCAATTAGCATAATAGCTGGAGCATCAAGTGGAATAGAGCCCTTATTTGCACTTTGTTACTTTAGGAATGTTATGGATAACGACAAACTCGTAGAAGTTAATCCGCTATTTAAAGAATATCTTGAAAGAGAAGGTATATATTCAGAAGAGCTTATGGAAAAGGTAGCAGAAAAGGGGAGCTTAAAGGATATACCTGAAATCCCTGAGTATATAAAACAAATATTTGTAACTGCCCATGATATTTCGCCCGATTGGCATATAAAGATGCAAGCTGCCTTTCAAAATCACGTAGACAATGCAGTATCTAAAACCGTTAACTTTAGGCATGATGCTACAAAAGAAGAAGTAGAAGAGGCTTACATCCTGGCTTACAAACTTGGATGCAAAGGCGTTACAATATATAGAGACGGTAGTAGAGAGGGACAGGTATTAAATATTGGCAAGCTGGAAAACAAGGAAAAGGAAGAAGCTGCCACAACCAGTATCAATAATAATGGAATAATCCCAAGACCAAGACCCAAAACGACTATGGGGATTACGGAAAAGGTGAAGATAGGTTGCGGGAACCTTTACATTACAGCAAACTATGATGAACAAGGCATCTGTGAAGTATTTACAAACCTTGGTAGGGCAGGTGGTTGTCCAAGTCAGAGTGAGGCAACCAGTAGACTTATTTCAATAGCCCTTCGTGCAGGCATCAGTGCAGAAGCAATAATAGAACAGCTAAAGGGAATAAGATGTCATTCCACACTAAGACAAAGAGGAAAAGGCGATACGGGAATCAATGTGTTATCATGTCCTGACGCCATAGGAAGAACCCTGGAAAAAGTTATGAATATGAGTATAATGGTTGACGAAAAAAACATAGATGATATAGCGTTAGAAATTGAAAAAGAAGAAGAGTCAAAGTGTGTATCCAACTGCTCACTATGCACCCTTTCAGAAATGTGTAATAATTCATATAGAAACGAAATATCAATAGGAATTGATAAGTTACTAGAGGAGAGGGATAGCAGTACATGTCCCGAGTGTGGCAGTATCGTAGAGCATGAAGGTGGTTGCATGATCTGTAGAAGTTGTGGTTTTTCGAAATGTGGGTAATGTTTTAGCAAAATAAAGTTGGGAAGAGTTAAATAAAGTCGGAAAGAAAATTTATAACAATCAAATATTATAATAAATAAGCATTGTACCAAATTGAAAAATAAATTTTTAATACAAATATTTAGCAAGTCATCTAGGGAATTTAGACATTACTTTATAATCCTAGATGGCTTATTTTATTAGTATAAAAAAGAATGAAAAATTAGTTAGAATAAACAATTATTATATAATGTAACAAAATATTCATAAATGATGACACTAAAAATGTTATTAACGACAATTGAATATTATGCAAGAAGACAGACTTAAGCAGTTAATAAATGAGGAAATTGCATAATTAATTTTTTAGATATTGAAAAAATTGAACATAGAGCGATAGCTCATTAAAAATGAGATTTTAAATTTAAAATTTAGTTTTAATTGAATTAATTGCAATGACCTCCTCAAAAATTTAATTAAAATATTTGCCGTTAGGCAACTTTACTTGAAGATTTGTTTATGTTTAACGAAATAGTGCCTGCAACAAGTGCTATACAGTTAAGTAGTGCATGAACTTTAGCTTTTTTAATACCTTTAGATCTAATATTATCTACATTGAGATATCCTTTAAGTCTACTATTACATCTTTCAACTGATGTTCTTTTATTATATCATTTTTGCCACTGACTAGAAGACCTTAAAGGATAGCCATATATTCTTGGATTTTCTTTATAATTGATTTTTAAAGTATATCCATAGTTATATACCAATTTAAATTCTGCGGAGCAGATTGGATTAAATTCTTCATCTTATGTTATTACCATTAGTATCCTTTTTCATTCCCCAGTTAGGATTTGTTCCATCATCTACTATAGATTTTTTAGGCTTTGCAGCCGCATAAGAATTTAATTTAGTTGAATCAATAGATACGCTATCGCCATCTATAATATTTAGTTCTTTTGCTTTTATTACCACAACTCATGAAATAGTTTTTCAAGTTCATCTGTTTGAGCTAATTTATCTAAAAATCTACTAAATGTAGATTCAGAAGGTACTTTGCCAAGAACATCAAATCCACAACAATATCTTAAAACAGGATTTTCTTTAAGTTTTTGGACTAAATCTTTTATTGTTTGAATTTTTTCTACTTGCATAGCTATTAAAGCATATATTAAAGATGTTAGCTCATAGCCCTTTGGGCCCTTTGAACCACTAGATTTTCTTAGACTATTAGCAAATTTAGAAACATCAATTTGAGATAAAATCATTTCTAATTTAGTTTCTTGCTGAAATTTTATAATTGAAATCAGACTCATTTGTCGAATATACATTAAGTGGTTTCACTCACTTTGGATGATTTTGGTCTTACTTAATCTATTCGACATGTTGGGGGTGAAACCCTTTTTGTTTACAAAATAAATTTAGTAAAATCAACAATTTAGAAATATGAAATTTGCTCAGTTAAGAAGGTATCTAAGATATATAAAGATACATCGAATGTTTGTATGGAAAATATTAAAAGGTTTGCACAGACAATGAACGATGCTTAAAAATATTAATATAGTAATTTAACTATATCTTTGCCCCATTAGTTATCAAAAACCTAATTAAACCAATGGAACAATTCTAATACCCTGTGTAGACCATGAGAATTGTTTCATTGGTTTTTAATTATTTTTGTTTACCTGAGCACTATAGAAGCTGCAATTGTAAATATATAAACTAAGCTTATCATAACGAAATTTTTTATGGAAATAACAAATGTATCTTTTTTACTCTGCCTTTTAAAAAATAGTTTAATATTTTTATTTGTCGGTATAAAGGTAAGAAGTGTCAATAACGTTAGAGCAGGAGTAATCCCTAGAAGATACAGGGCAATTAAATCAGCATAGATAATATAATATACTGCCTGAAAAACCTTTAGAGCCCTTTCTTTTCCTATATATATGGGTAAAGTATAGCGTTTGTTTTCAATATCATCTTCAATATCACAAATGTTGTTTGCAAGCATAATATTTGCAATCCCATTTATTGTAGGTATAGATATTAAAAAAACATAAATGATTTCAGCAAGATTGATATTGATATTTAATAAGCCCTCATCATAAACCATTAGTAAAATATTTTGATTATATACATGGATATAAACTGATAGAAATACTATTACAAATCCCATAAACAGCCCTGAAAACAATTCGCCAAAGGGTGTTCGGGATATGGGAACAGGTCCGAAGGAATATAAAATGCCTACCGAAAATGACAGAATCCCTAGGATTAGAACGATTACATTTGTTTTTAAAAACAATAGTATTCCAAATACTATTGCAATAGTCAATAATATAAAAATGGTGGCAACTACTGTTGTTTCTTTTAAATTATCTCTTACAATGGCATTATGTCTTTCATAATTATATCCATGGATTTTTATAGCATTTTTATAGTCGTAATAATTGTTTATGGCAGTTGTAACCATATCAAATGTTAATAAGGATATAAACATGATAATAAAGTTAGTAAAATTGAATTCATTAAAACGATAATAGGCATACAATGTTCCTAAAGTAAAAGGAATTACACTGGCAATTTTTGTTTGAATTTCCACCAGTTTTAGAAAGCTTCTTATTGACATTTTTAAGCATCCCCTTATTAATTTAACTTGCCTCGCTAGTTCCTTATAGATATCCTTCAATAATCCTCTTCAGGCTCCGTAGAAGAGCTGTTTTAATAGAAAAAGATTTAGAGGTAAAAACAGCTCTTCAAAGTCGCTTCAGAGGAAACATTG
>JACCKY010000084.1 GCA_014236755.1 Candidatus Petromonas tenebris
TGCTCCAGCTGATAAAACTAATGACAATAAAGACATAAGTATAACCATTAATCTTTTCACGATATAGCCCCCTTTATGTAGTGCTCTGCTGCTACGCTATTGTTACAGGCTATATCCGCTTCGCTTGAAAAATGATTTTACAGTATTAATTTATTTAGGAGATTAATATATGCCGACCTAATTACCAACTTAATCATTAAATCTGACTATTTTTCTATTGATGGCATCCAAGGTTGCCTTAACTATACTTTCCTTTTCATCCTTTCTGACAATTGCACTACCAACTAAAAGCTCTTCTGTTCCAGAGGATGTTATAAAACCGATGGCGGTGATAATTACATCTTTTTTAGCTAGAGTTATCCTTTCTATATCTTCAACGACAAAGGTATTGGAAATATTGAGAAGGCTATGGATACAATCAAGTGTAGCCAATGATAACAATCTATAGGAGTTTATTGTGGTATTTGTTCCTTTAGCATTACCTTCGATAATTTCATTGCCTTTTTGCAGTAAAACCTTTACTTCTGCTATATTGCCAAGGGTAGAATAATTAATGGAATTAATCCTTAGCCTGAAGTCGTTGTTGAGATTTTGTTTGAAATTAATTTGAGCAATGCTGATTTTTTTATGATCGATATCTATTCCAAACTTGGCAGTGAGAGCTGACTGGATGTCTCTGGAAATTTGTTTAGGATTTCTGCTGGTATCTGATAGAACGTGTATTTCTTCTACTTCGTTATTGTCGTCTAATACTATTTTCGAAGATATGACTTCAGGCAGATTATTTATAATTTCCTCCATTGAAACTGCAGAGATTATATTATCCTTATTATTCATAGTATCCTCCTGGCACTGAGATAAATTTCCTTATAATTCTTTATAATTCTATTAATTTTTCAAATTCCCTTCTATATTTTATAAAAATTTAATAAAAAATATAAAACCCGCCGATACAGGCGGGTATTTCACTTAATCTATTTTTAATCACCATAGTTTAATCTTCCTTGTAATCTAATTATAATATTTTTTCCTCAATCTACTTAAATTATCAAATTTTATTCTATATAAATCTCCAACTTGTAATTTTAATAAATAGAAATAATGCCTCTATATTAAAATAAGAACCTTATAAATTAACTTATCTTAATGGCTAATATGGATATAATTTTTATATGTATGGAAAATATTTTTTTTGTTTTGGTAAAGAGGAAATTGAATAAATATGTAGAAGGTTAATGTAGAAGATTAATAATTAAGCAAAATTTGACATTTGCATTTAATAATATATATATATTCTATTGAGAGGATAGATGCAAGATGAAGAAAAACTTGGCAAAAAAGTTATTTGATGTTGAAGATCTTATAACTAAAATTTTAAATATCTACAAGAAACAACTAAGCATAGATGATGGTACAGAAGCTATATTGAGATATTCTATTCGACTAGTTATAAGTACTATGTTAAGCTATAGTTTAGCTCTGCTACTTGCATTATTATTTGGAACGTTCTACTACGTATTATTTATAATGCTGACTTTTTCAACACTTAGAGTTTTTTCAGGAGGAGCCCATTGCTCCAATATGGGAAATTGTGCTACTTACGGGGCTGTAGTCTCAAACATATTAGGTCTAGTAGCACAAAAAAACCAGCTTACAAAAGTTTTTATGTTAACTATGATAATAATAGCTTTTGTATTTTCATTGTGGGCTATAAGTAAATACGCTCCTGCCGACACTCCTGGAAAACCTATTACTACAAAACTAAAAAAAGAAAGGCTTAGAAAAAAGTCTTTGATAGTAGTATGCGTATGGTTCTTAGGATGTGTTCTATGGTATACTTATTTTAGTGAAGTCAAAACAATAGTATACGCGTCTACTATTGGAATACTTTGGCAGTCATTTACACTGACAAAGACAGGATATAAGTTCTGCCATGTATTCGATAATATTCTAGATTTTATTTTTAATAAAAAGGAGGAGTCTATATGCTAAGAAAATTATTACAACTATCTATAGCCGTACTTACTTTCATAGCTTTTTCAAATGTAGCTGCAGCAACAAGTACTATAGGATATCAACCGGAGTTACCAGAACAACTTAGAGAAGAATAGCTAAATTTTTCTATAACGATTTTTATTACTGGGAGTGAAGTAGTGTATGGCTATACAAGTTTTAGATAAGATATTTGCTTTTATCATAGAAGGCTTCTTTATGGCAGGAGCGGGCCTTTCAATATTAGGAATACGTCTTAAATTTAAAAAGATGCTTCATATTGCAGGTATATACGGTATCATTGTATATGCTGTTCGAAAATTTTATATAATAAATGAAATACCCTTTGGCACTCATATTTTCATATTATGTGTCAGTTTTGCATTACTAATTAAGACAATAGGAAAACAAAATATAATGGTCAGTTTTATTGCATCATTGTTTTCTATTTTATTAATATTTTGGGGAGAAGGAGTATTTTTATTTCCTATATTAAAATTTTTTGAAATAAATCCCCAAACTTTGACATTAAAACATGGAGGTACAATATTAGCTATTTTGATATCAGATATTATTTTAATAGCAGTTTTTTTAATGAGTTATATATTTAAAGTTAGAATAATAGATTTGGGAAGCTTTAAAGAAACAAAAAACTAAAGAAGCAAAAAGCTCATGAAGGTGTTAGAAATGAAGATACAGACGAAGGCATATATATTAGTAGTATTAATATTGTTGCAAAGTATGATAGTAATGTTTTTAACAAATGGGTTTATTTTAGATTTGATGGGAAAAATAATTGTAAATTTTCAATACCCATATTTTATAGGTATTATGCTAAATATATTTGGGCTTGCTGCTATTTTTTGCGTGTTTTACATTCTTAATTTTTTGAAAAAAGAACAGCAATCGATTGAAAAATTAAATCATTCGAAGGAAGTTATTGAAGCATTAAGAGGACAGAAACATGATTTTAATAATCATTTAAATGTAATAGCTGGAATGATACAGCTAAATAAAACTGAAAGAGCTTTGGATTATATATACAATATCTGTGGAAAGACAAATGAAATATTTTCAATTTCCAAAATTGATAATATAGAGGTCAGTGCAACTTTATATAGGAAGTGTGCTATCGCAGAAAGCAAGGGTATAAACGTTGAAATAGATATTAGTTCATCCTTAGAAAACTTAGCCATAGATTCAATTGAAATTTCTAAGATACTATTTAATTTACTTGATAATGCCATTTATGAACTGGAAAATTCCATGGAAGAAGAAAAAATATTGACCATAGATATCTGGGAACAGGAGGATAAATATATAATTGCTATAGGCAACTCAATTCCAATTTTGCCGCCAGAACTATATGATGAAATTTTTAAGAGGGGATACTCTACTAAAGGTGGAGATGGGCACGGATATGGACTTAGTATCGTAAAAGGGGTCGTAGAGAAAAACGGAGGAAAAATAACTGTGGAAAGTTATGAGGGAATAGGAACAATATTTACTGTTTTGCTTCCAAAAGCTAAAAAAATTGAAACTGCTTAAGCTGTATCTTAACTGTTCACTAAGGATTCTCACTGAAGCCTTAGTTTTTTTATTGGTAAGGTAATAGGTAACAGGTTACGGGTTACGGGGATCAAAAATTAAGAATTAAGAATTAAAAGATGAAAAACAGGAGAAAGAAAATAGAATAAAGGAGATAAGTGATAAGTAGCAGATAATAGGAAAGACCCTAAAGAACGACTAGGATTTGCCAAGAGCCAAGAGCTAAGAACTAACTACGAACTAACAAAGCGTCGTCAGACGCCTTTGTTCTGGATCGGCAAACAAATGTTTGGCATAATTATAGGTGGGGGTGCTATATTATGGAGCGAAAAATAATACATGTGGATATGGATGCATTTTTTGCTGCTGTAGAGCAAAGAGATAATCCAAAACTCAAAGGAAAGCCTGTGATTGTAGGAGGCAGAAGTGATAGAGGCGTAGTTGCCACCTGTTCCTATGAGGCTAGAAAATATGGGGTTCACTCTGCAATGCCTACTTTTATTGCAAAGCAAAAATGCCCTAATGGTATTTTTTTGCCTACGAGACACAAGAGGTATAAAGAAGTATCAAGGGAAATTTTTGAGATTTTCTATGAGTTGACGGATTTAGTAGAGCCCCTATCAATAGACGAAGCATATTTAGATGTTACAGAGGTTAAAGAAAATGCTTTAGATATAGCTTGGCACATTAAAAGAGAAGTGATGAAAAGAAGTGGTCTTACTATTTCAGTGGGAATTTCTTATAATAAGTTTTTGGCAAAACTTGCTTCCGATTGGAATAAACCCAATGGTATTAAAATTATAACCCAGAATATGGTACCTGATATTTTAAGACCTTTATCTATTAGTAAAGTATATGGAATAGGGAAAAAGTCTGCAAACAAATTAAATAAAATTGGCATTTTCACTATAGATGATTTGATGAAGCTTCCTAAGCAATATCTTATAGACTTTTTTGGCAAATATGGAATTGAGATATATGATAGAATTCGAGGAATAGATACTCGGGAGGTAAAACCTAGTAGAGAGATAAAATCCATAGGTAGGGAAACTACTCTTAAGGAAGATACAATGGATAGAGAAATATTAAAAAAATTTTTACTGGATTTTTCCAAAGATATTTCAGGTTCCTTAAATAAAAGAAATTTATCTGCAAAAACTATAACTATAAAGATTAAAACCTCAAGCTTTGAAACCCATACAAAAAGCAAGACCATTCTTCAATATACTGATTCAGCTGAAGAGATTTTTCATGTAGCATTAGATATTTTAAATCAGATTGAAATAGGAGAGGGAATAAGACTTATAGGACTTACAACCTCGAACTTTTCAGATAGTGAATTGGAGCAGTTAACTTTTTTTAACTATATTGCTTTTAACTATATGCATAATATAATTTAACTCGACTTACTAGTTCCTTATAAATATCCTTAAATAATCCTCTTCAGGCTCCGTAGAAGAGCTGTTTTAATACAAAACATTTAGAGCTTTTCAAAGTCGCTTCAGAGGAAATATTGAAGGATATTTAAAGCTATGTTATTAGTTAATTTGGAAAAAGTTAATTTATCTAACAAACAAAATATAGAAAAAAGTGTAAGGAGGAGTTTATAAATGCCAATTAAAGGATGGATTCTCTACAGACCCTTTAAAGAAAGAATAAAGCAGGATAGTTACGAAAACAAAAGATTTTTAGAGGTGGCAAGGGAGAACGATATAGATTTAAAAATATTATACCCGGAGCAACTGGATTTGATCGTTACTAAAGATGGTAAAAAATCAATTTTTGTAGATGCAGAAACTGTAGATTTACCGGATTTTGTTATTCCACGAATGGGCTCCCACACTACTTATTTTTCATTAGCAGTTTTAAGACATCTTGAAAAACTAGGCGTACATATAGTCAATCCTCCCCATAGCATAGAAGTAGTTAAAGACAAACTTTATACTCAGCAAATTCTTGCTACAAACAATCTTCCGGTACCTAGAACGATGCTGGTAAGATTCCCTGTAAATGAGGATTTAGTTGAAAAGCATCTTGGATTCCCTGTGGTGGTTAAGACCATCCACGGTTCACAAGGTAGCGGTGTATTTCTCGCTCAGGATAAAGGTAGTTTTAAAGACTTGATGCAGCTTATAAACTGCACCAATACAAATATGAACATTATTATACAGGAATTTATAAAGGATAGCTATGGAAGGGATCTTAGAGTATTGGTTGTAGGAGGTAGAGCCATAGGATGTATGGAAAGAAGTGCGGCCGATGGAAGCTTTAAGGCTAATTTTTCCCAGGGGGGCAAAGTTCAAAATTTTGAGCTTAATGCAGAAATCGAGTGGTTAGCTACTGAAAGCGCTAAGATATTAGGACTGGATGTAGCAGGTATAGATTTGTTGTTTGCCGGAGACCACTACAAAATCTGTGAGGCAAATTCAGCTCCTGGATTTCAAGGCTTTGAGCAGGCAACTAAGATAAATGTAGCTGAGGAGATATTTAACTATATCAAGATAAGATTTAACTTGCTGTAGTTAACAATATAAGGGATGACAATTGTCATCCCTTATATTGTTATTTTGTACTAGTGAAGGAACTCAAACATTAAAAAAAATTGCAGGTATAAAACAAAGTAAATTCAAGGGATGCAAGAAATTACAAACTTTTACCAGTTAAATATTAAAAAGGCTAACAGCTAACTGCTGACCGATCATGGCAAAAAGGTGAAGGGCCGCAAGAAAGACCCTAAAAAACGACTAGGATTTGCTAAGAGCTAAGAGGTGACGGGGGCCGATAACCGGTAACCGAGTAGCGAAAACCGATTTAGTTCTCTTTTTTTGATTTGTAGTCTTACTTCCTGCCTTTCGCACTTTATGGGATACGTATCGTTGAAATAAGAGTCTATCGATATTGTCGTTTGTATATAAAAGACCGTTCTGATTTATTGGATAAGCGTTTTTTGACAGTGCCATGGTAGCAACGCCGTAATCCTGGGTCACTATAATATCGCCTTTATTTATTTTGTTAATAAGCACTAGATCCGCTGCATCCTTCCCTTTACCAACTACAATTACTTCTGAATATTCATCATCTATAATATAGCTTGTATCGGTAACCATTAGTACTGAGATGCCATATTCCTTGGCTATACTTACTATGATATTTTTTACTGGACATCCATCGGCGCCAACAAGAATTTTCATGAGCTTCTCCTTTAATTTTAAACTATAAATTATCCATTTTTCATGGTGACATTAATAATCATTTTACATTAAACTTGTAATAATGCAAGGGCGATGTGATTTGGAAAGGATATTTTATTATATTTTATTACGAAAGAACAACCATGTTGTCAAGTGTAAGTGAAAA
>JACCKY010000085.1 GCA_014236755.1 Candidatus Petromonas tenebris
GGCTACCAACTACGAACTACTAACTACGAACTAACAAAGCGTCGCCAGACGCCTTTGTTATTTGGAAGCATTGATAAAATATAATATTAGTGATACAATATAAGCACAAGTTTATTACATAAACAAAAGTTTGGTGATTGTCATGACGAATAGAGAAAAAGAGATTCTTGATATGATTAGTAAAAACCCTTTTATATCACAGCAGGAAATAGCTAAAAGTTTGGGGATAACCCGTTCTTCAGTGGCAGTTCATATAACAAACTTAATGAAGAAGGGATATATAAAGGGAAAAGGATATATATTAAAGGATAGGCCTTATGTGACAGTAATAGGAGGAGCAAATATCGACATACAGGGGTTCCCTTATGGTAAGTTGAATTTAAATGATTCCAATCCGGGGAAGGTAAAGATATCCTTAGGTGGCGTAGGAAGAAATATTGCAGAGAACTTGGTGAAAATGGATATTGATACAAAGCTCGTTACCGTAATTGGAGATGATCCCTATGGCAAGAAAATACTTGAAGAGTGTAAGATGGCCAAAATCGATATGGACGATTCTCTGGTAATAAAGAATAGATTCTCATCGGTATATCTTTCAATTTTAGATGAAGAAGGGGATATGAAGTCTGCCATATCGGATATGGACATAATCAATGAAATAGACATAGATTTTATCAAAAAAAAGGCCATGATTATAAGAAACTCTAAAACAGTAGTGGTAGATACCAATATAAGAAAGAAAGTCTTAGAATATCTCCTGACAAATTTTCCAGAGATCGACTTTTTTCTAGATACGGTATCTTCAGTTAAAGCTCTAAAAGCAAAAGATATAGTTTTTAAATGTCATACCATAAAACCAAATAAAATTGAGGCCGAAGCCCTAACAGGTATAAAGATAGATAGTGAAAAGGCTATTGAGAAAACAATAAAATACTTTACAGATAGAGGTATTAGAAGAGTATTTATAAGTCTTGGTAAAAACGGAGTATACTATGGCAATAAAGAGAAAATAGGATACATTTCATCGCCTAAAATTAAGGTTATAAATGCTACGGGGGCTGGCGATGCCTTTATGGCAGGATTGATATATAGTCATCTAAATAACTATTCTATAGATGAAAGTTGTAGATTTGCAATGGCGGCATCAATACTTGCCCTATCCCATGAAAATACTATAAATCCTAATATGTCAATAGAAAAAGTAGAAGAAAAAATGAAGGAGATGATCAAGTGTTAAAAAAATATATTGATATAAGCTCCGAAGTAGTATCGGCTTTAAAAGAAAATAAGCCGGTAGTAGCACTGGAGTCTACAATAATATCCCATGGAATGCCATACCCGGTAAATGTAGAAACAGCCTTAAAGGTTGAAGAAATAGTTAGAGGAAATGGGGCTATACCTGCAACTATAGGCATAATGGAGGGCAAGTTAAAGGTCGGATTAACAGTAGAGGAAATTGAACATTTTGCTAAGAACGATGATATTGTTAAGGTAAGCAGAAGAGATATCCCCTTTATCATTGCTAAAAAACTTAATGGTGCAACTACAGTAGCAGCGACTATGATAATAGCAAGTTTAGCGGGAATAAAGGTTTTTGTAACGGGTGGTATCGGTGGAGTACATAGAGGAGCTCAGCAAAGCTTTGATATATCAGCAGACCTTATGGAATTGGCAAAAACTGATGTTGCAGTAGTCTGTGCGGGAGCAAAATCCATATTGGATATAGGACTAACGTTGGAGTATCTTGAAACTCAAGGTGTTCCGATTGTGGGATACAAGACCGAAGAATTTCCATCCTTCTATACAAGAAAAAGCGGTTTTAAGGTAGATTATAGAGTAGATACGATAGAGGAACTGGCAAATGCTGTAAAAATCAAGTGGGATCTAGGACTGAAAGGCGGATTAGTAATAGGGAACCCTATACCGGAAGAATATGAGATGGATTATGATGTTATAAATCGATCCATAGAAGATGCTTTATATGAAGCAAAAAAAGCAGGAATAAAAGGAAAGGAAACTACCCCTTTTTTACTTTCCAAGGTCAAGAAATTGACAGAAGGCAAAAGTTTAGAATCAAATATAAGGCTTGTTTATAATAATGCAGAAGTTGGTGCGAAACTGGCAGTCCAGTTGTCGAAATTATAAAATTAACTTGTCCTGCTACTTCCTTATAAATATCCTTCAATAATCCTCTTAAGACTACGTAGAAGACCTGTTTTAATTCAAAACATTTTATAAGAGGTAAAAACAGCTCTTCAAAGTTTCTTCAGAGGAAACATTGAAGGATATTTAAAGCTATATTGTTAGATTAGCTAGCACAAGAGGTTAAATTGAATTTCAAAGTTGTTCATCTACACATAAAAATGTCGTCGATTTCCCGGGAAATACTCTGACCTTCCTCTAGAAACGACGACATTTTTATTAATCCTTCACCTATAATTATAGATGGGCAACTCTAAGATTCAATTTATATTACTTTAGGGATTTTGAGGTTTCCTTTTGAGTGATTTTGAAGCATTTGTTGCCACTCGATTTTTATCTTTTGCTTAAATAAAAGGCAAATCTTCACATGAACCAGAGGGATTCTCAAAATCCTAATAGATTAAACCTTGAACTTTGTTATTTATAGCGACGTGATGAAAAGGTCTTGACATCGGGAATATCGTTATTGGACTCTTTAATTCTTGTAAATTTAAATATGCCATATAAAATGATTGAACTACCGGTTATCTGCCAAAGCGTAGGGACTTCGTTAAATAGTATAAGGGCCCAAAGAGTTGCAAAGGCAGGTTCACCCAATACAGCTGTAGATATAAATGTAGGTTTTACGTATTCAAGTGCCCAGCTAAATATGCTGTGACCTAATATAGTACAAAAGAAGGCCAAAGCTAAAAACCTTAACCATTCTTCAGGAGGATATGGATACAGAGGAGTTTTTGTGGAGATTGTTAAGATAAATAATGTGACGGTGGAGCTTAGGTAAACAATAAATGTATATGAAGTAACAGAGAGTTTTTGCCTGGCTACCCTGCCTATCAACATATATCCTGCTACAAAAAAAGCGCCTAATATAGCTAAAATGTCACCAAAAAGCACATTGCCTCCAAGGGAAGAATCGCCTGTAGAAATTATGATACTTCCAGTTAAGGATATACCAATACATAGCAGAGCTTTTTTAGAAGATTTGTCCTTTAAAAATAAGTAGCTGCCCAAAACTATGAAAATCGGATGAGTATTTACCAAAACCGTTGAACTGGTAACAGAAGTATACCTTAGTGATGATATCCAAGTTGCAAAATGAAGAGCTAAAGATACACCGCTTATAATACATATTCTTAAGGTTTTTTTATCGATTTTCCTAATCTCATCTATTTTATTCTTTATTACTGTTGGTAAGAGTAAAAGCAAGGTAAAGCCAAGTCTATATGTAGCAATGACTAATGAAGGAGCATGGGAGAATTTTGTAATTATAGACGAAAATGATACAAATACTACTCCAACTAATACTATTAACTTTACATTTATTTTTTTCAAGATGATCACCTCAATCATATAATAGGGAACAATATATAATTCTTTATAGATACTTGTAAAACCTTCTTATAAATTATAATTCTATAAAATATAATATATTGGAGGATTTGGTTTTAAAGAATAGAAAAGTATTATTGGGGTAGAAATATAATAACTAACTCGCCTTGCTAGTTCCTCATAAATATCCTTCAAAATCCTCTTCAGGCTCCGTAGAAGAGCTGTTTTAATAG
>JACCKY010000002.1 GCA_014236755.1 Candidatus Petromonas tenebris
ATTCGACTTGCCCACTTTGTTCTTTTCTCCTCGTTGCTATTCATATGATTACCTCCTTCGAGAATATTATCTCATGGAGTTGGTTCCTTGTTAATGTGGGATGGATTTGACGCTTACAATTGTTCATTGTTTCTTTACACACGAGTTTGTTTACAATTACAAAGTTTGCTTGTCGCAATCGCCAACCGTCATAGGTTTAAATACCTTTGGCGGTTTTTTGTTGTGTAAAAAAGAATATAAGAATGTATAAATTATTAAATCCGCAGCAGTTGTAATCCCTCGTAAGCCTGTATAATTCGTATGTGTAGGTGGTTTCGATATTTCCTCCCGTAGGTTATACCCTGCGTATCACTGTCCTTATTTTTCCACGAGCAAACTTTGTAACTACGAGAGCAAACTTATTTGTAACTAAACATAGTAATAAATAAAAAATGGGACAAAAATAAGGGTCAATTTCAGAAAAATTTTAAAATAACCAAACGCCAATATTCAGCCGTTTAATGAGTTTTCTATATAAAATAAAGCATTATACCTGTTGAAAATCCCAGTATACTACTTAATTTATGCATTTTTAGTTCCTTAGTCAAGAGAACTTATATAAATATGGGAAATGAATAGTCAAGAGAATTTATAGGAGGGAAAAGGTAATTGATTGAAGATTTTAAAAGATATTTAAAAATTAATGGAGTTAGTAAAGTAACTATAAAGTCTTATATTTTAAAAATTAAAGAATATATACAATGGTATCAAGAAAGTTTTGGTTTGGAATTTAGTAAACTCTATAGAGAGAATGTGTTAGATTACCTAAGTTATTTACAAACTGTTAAAAAGAATAATGCCAAAACAATAAACACAAAGGTAAGTGCATTAATTAAATTCAATGAGTTTCTTTGTGAATGCTGTATTCAAGAAAAAATGATAATTAATAAAAATGACAGGATAAGAATACAAGAACAATTAGTAAGTCCTACAAAAATTAGTAAGCAAGAAGTAGAGTAGTTTAGGCAAAGAATTTTAGAAGAGGAAGGTGTTAAATATTACTGTATTAGTACTATTGCTGCATATTGTGGTTTAAGGATATCAGAAATATTAAATATTAAATTAGAAGATTTTAATTTTACTACAAGAGAACTAATAGTTAATAGAGGTAAAGGTAACAAAATGAGAGTAGTATATATGAATCAGAAAGTAATAAATGCTATAAGAGAATATTTAAAGGAAAGAAAAAGTGATAGTCCGTACCTTTTTCCTAGTGAAAAATCTTCAACAGGAATGATGCACCCATCGAGTATAAACAAAGTCTTTAAGAAATATTCAGACTTGATAACACCTCATGAATTAAGACATCACTATGCTACTATGTTAGTTAGTTCAGGATTTTCTATTTCAGAAGTCGCAGCACAACTAGGGCATACTAATGTTCATACAACTTTAAGATATAGTCATACAGATAGAAATGAAATTATTAAGAAAATTGATTGTTTATAAACTAGACTATAGGTAGCCTATGTGACTATACTTTTTTGTTAGTTAAAAATACATAAGTTTGTCAAGGGAACAAACTTGTAAAGTGATGGAAATTATTGCATCTGTGTTATATAATAATTTATATAAATATGACCAAATATTTAAAAAATTACATATGGGAAGATATAATATGTTTTGTTTGTAGGTGATAGCATTGATTGCAGAAATAAAAGGCAAGATAAGTTCAACAGGTTCAAACCTTAGTGAACGGTTAGAAGATAAACTCACAGGGGACTTTTTTGGTGCTTTAAGATATATTCCATTTAATAAAGCCACAAAAAATATTCTATTAAATACTAACATTCTAAGAGAAGATTTTTCATATGTGCTTGAGGTTATCAATGCACTGGATATTGATTATTGGGATAGTAACATTCGGTTTTGGCCTTATGATTCTTTGGGGGAGTTAGATGTCTTACTTGAATTTGAAGATATAATAATAGGTATTGAAGTAAAGTTATACAGCGGATTATCTTCTAATGATGATGTTGATAATTCAGATTGTGATTGTGTGATGGAAAGCAATCATCAATTATCCCGAGAGTCGAGAATACTAAAGAAAAAAATAGCAGGTACTAATAAATCGGCATTATTAATATTTATTGCACCAGAATATACTTGTTATCCTATTTGTAAAGAGGCTTATGAGAGAAATATTATCGAAGATAATGTTATTCTTGGATATCTATCGTGGGAAGAAATATTAGTTGCTCTTGAAAAAATAGTCAATACAGAGAAATTGAACAAATATGAAGAATTAATAATAAAAGATTTTATCGTATTATTAAAAAGGAAGGGGCTGGAACGATTTAAGAGTTTTGACTTTGAATGTCAGAATATAAATCGTGAATTATGGTTCCAGTTTAACACTAAAAAAAATATAGATATAGATTTTATTTCTTTTAATCAAGACATTACAATGGAGGGTTATTATGAATTTAGGTGAGAATATCAAAAATGCATTTGATGTTGTAAGGAAAACATATGAAAATGTAGATAAATTAATGAAATTCTGTGATTCTATTGCCAATGATTGTGGGTATGAGGCTGTAACTGATAAGTTTTTAAGGTATAAATCAGATTCATATTATGGAGGATGGTTTATTGATAGTTTCATAAAGTTATATCAATCGGAAAAGGATAAAGTATTAGAAAACGATTGGAAAAATGGACCTGTATTTGTAATGGAATTAAACTTTGAGGATATACCAACAGTTTACTTGTCTAAATTTGAATATGATAACATCTCCGATTGGTCTAAAGGAGTATCTCCAACAGAACATTGGGGTTTTTCAGAACCAATAGACTGCCAAGGAAGTGGGTTTAAGGAAAAGAATTTAGATAAAAAAGATGGATATTATGTTTCTGAACCTGAAACTGAAAATGTTCAGAGTAAGTATTGGGGGATTAAAAGAGTTGTTTATACAACTTTTGATTTATTACAGTTAAATTCAAATAATATTTTAGAAAAAGTGTTTGGTGAGTTTGATACATTAAGAAACTTATAAATATGTAAGTAATTAACTAAGATGCACAACTTTATATGTGGAGGGAAATTACTATGGCTGATATTAATAACCCATCATTATTAATGCCACCAGATAGATATGTTACACTACGAGAGCAGTATGACTATAATTCACCAGACTGTACATTTGAGATTATTCAAACTGGTAACTTATATAATGCTGGGAAATTTGTTGGTATATTTGCAAGAGAAATACCAAGTGCAAAGCCTGAGGGTGTAAATCTTAGGCGGTTTGAAAATATAGTTCAGGAAGTGTTTCAGGATTGTTATGCTGCATTTGCCTCTAATAGTTTTACTGATATTCATATAGAAAATTTAAAACAAATATCTTCAGCCATTATATATTGGAAAATGTCAAGTCAGGGTGGGCGTGCCAAGTTAAAGATGGAGAACCTGCAATCGAAATGGAATAATGATACAGTAAAACAGTTGCTAGATGCTTATGTAAAAAAGGATATGTCACTTTTTCGGATTGGAGGAGTTAGAGTACCAACCGCAACAGCATTTATGAGGTTTCTGTTTCCAGATGATTTCGGAATAATGGATTCCCGTGTAGTAGGTAAATATACACAACCAAATGGTATAACTACTTTGAGCCTAAGAAATGATGGATACATTAACGATACGAAACAGAATATTGAAAAGTATGACACAGAATATATAGCCTTTCTTCGTAATGAAGCGGAACTTTTAAACAAGTTAAATGTAAAATTTAAAGATGTTGATGCAAAGGGAGTTGTTGTTTCTACAGGATTTCGTGCTTGTGATATTGAAATGGCACTCTTTTAATCAGGTACTAACTATGTAAAAAGGAGGACCTGAAAATGAATAAAATAGATGATCGTGAAAAGATTAGGATTCTTTTTGAATTATTAGAAAATACCATAAAAGAAAAGTTTAAATATGTAGGAAAAAGAAAATGGGGAAATCCATCGGGTAATCAGCAGGAATTAGATGTTTATGAAATTGAAGATGGAGTTAATAAAATTTGGCTCTCTACTACAGAATGGTGTAATGCTTCTTCAGGTGAAATTAATAGATGTTGTATTATAACCACATTGCCGGATTATAACAGGAGAAATACTTTAGGACAGATTTTTGAAATGAATATGCCTTACCATTTTTCAAAATTATTTAATACTCGAGTATATGAGGAAGGTAATGAAGTTGAAATAAGAAATTATGGGAAATTTACAATAGGCAGAAGAGGATTAAAGAAACAGTATTTTTTTGACTACCTTAGAGAAAATGGCTTTGAAGATGAGATTAAATATGATGAAGAAGGAAAAGAATATATCAGCGTTATAAAAATAAAGGATAACAATATTAATTCTCAATATTTAAAATATAGGTTGATAAAATGGACTAATTTGCTTAAAGAATTTAAAGATTATTATAGAAAACTTTTTGAGCATTAAGAAGATGATTCAAGATTTGAGAAGTATAAATTTGTTTTTAGTATTAAAGGCTTTATTGTTAGCAAAATAAAAGAGTTGTAAGAATCATTATGGATTCTTACAACTCTTTTATTTTTGAACTGTTTACTCTTCAACTAACTCCTTTAATAGCCTTAAAGCCTTTTGGTTATTGGTGTTATTAATATTAATGTAAGTTTCAAGTAATTTAATTCTTTCTTCCTTAGATTTAATTTGCTTTGTATCTAATGTATCTAAATCAACCCTACTTTTAAAACTAAATCCTCCTTTTATGCATTCATCGATTAATAACGATAGGCTTGATAACTCATCAATATCAAACGATTCAAGTTTTAGTATTTCTAATAACTGAAAGAGAATTTTACAAATGAGATTAAGTTTCATTAAATCCTCTTTTGAAAAATAGTTTTTAGAATCATCTTCTAAGTCAATCAGATTTACTAATATTCCAAAAAACATTATATAACTGTTCACATATAGTTCTTTATTTTTTAATTTCTTATCCGCATTGATATTTAAATCACTGCTATCGATAGAATATACATGCGATAAATTATGCAGTACCTTTTTTGCATTAGATTCAATTAATTCAGATATAAAGTTTTCACTACATTTATCTAATAAGTAGTCAGTAAAACCCATCATATAATCAATTGAAGTGTTGTAAAATTCTGCGAATCTCTTGAGGGTATTAAAATTAGGTCTTCTGTCACCTGTTTCATATTTAATAATTGAATTGTAAGGTATTCCAATAAGTTCTGATAATTCTTTTTGAGATAAGCCATGATAATTTCTAAGTTCTTTAAGTTTTTCACAAAATTTATTTTCTTCCAAAACTTCACCTCCTTTAAAATGATTATACCATCTAAATAAAAATTGTGCAATAAAATAATAAATTTTGCACAAAATTCTTGACAAACAAAAAACAGCACGATATAATATTTACAAATAAAAAACGTGCAACATAAAAATAAATATTGCACAAAATTAATAAAGAAGGGGTGATATAAAATCTAATGTTATTTTTAAAACCTGTGTTTTAGCAAATATAAAATTAATAGTATTTAGGTTTCTAATTAAGGAGGTGATAAAATACGAAAATAATTATAATTATTAAAGATGTTTTGTAATGTCTAAGGTTTAAAAAGTTTAAGGGGGATGTTAGTTATGAGTTTAGATATTAATATTAATTTATCGAGAAAAGCAAAAGATTATTTAGATGAAATTAATATTATTGGAATACCAATTGAAGATTCAGATTTAGTAAACAATACAATTGAAATTTTTTACAATATCATAAAAGGATGTAAAAGTAAACTAAGAAACTACTTTAATGAGAATGAATTATTTTTCTTGTTTGATGTATTTAATGCTAATAAATATAATGGAAACATTAGTGCTAAAAAATATCTCTTATATGAATGTGAAGACGTTATAAAAATTGACAGTTTAGATTTAAAGTATGAAATTAATGTTGAGGATTTAATAAATAAAATTAAGGAATTAGACGAATTTGAGGCTTTTACAATTATTACAGTAATTAATACTTTCTGGAGAAACCCAAAAAAATATTCTGAAGATTTATCTAAACTATTTGAATAAATAATAGGTATAGAGTATTTTATAAATTACTGTTTTCAATTGTATATGTAAAAACTTATAACGATATTAATTTTAATTTTCTCACTTATAAAAAATTAATTCATTATATTTATTATAAAGTTTATATGGAGAAGCAGGTATGGTAGCCTGCTGTAATTTGAAAGTTTTCATTTACTAGTTTGACTCTGATATATATACCGTACCTGCAGGGCCTCCATATTAACTTTAAATTCTGCGTTCCATATTTGTTTTTATTTTATTTGGGAGTTATTTAATAATAAAATTTACCAATAAATCAATGCAAAACTATGTACTATTCATTATATAAACACTTATGTAGAGAAGTGGAAATGATAGTTTTATATGATAAACAAAAAAATAAAGGGGGTAATATAATGGAAAACATGATCAAGGGTTATGGTACAATTTTAGAACCAAAACAGATAAAAGAAATTCTTGGTATTGGAAGAAATACAGTTTATAAATTATTAAAAGAAAATAAAATAAAAAATTTTAAAATTGGTACAAATTATAAGATTCCTAAAAAGGCACTAGAAGAATATATTGAATCACAAATTAATAATGAAATAAACGTAGCCAGTTAATATTTCTTTTTCAAATCAAGGGGGCGATTGTAATTGTAATAAATGGTTCTCTAAGGAAAAGAAAATGGAAATACAAAGGAAAAGTTAAGACCAGTGAGACATATTACTATTTCTATGAGTTACCGAGGGAAATTGTTGATTATGATGAAAATGGAAAACCAATCTATGGAAAGAGAAGGCAAAAAAGTTTTAATACAAATTGTAGGACAAAAGCAGAAGCAAAAAAAGTAGTTGAAGAATTTTGGAGAAATAAAAAAGAAAATCTTGAAGTTTTAGAAGATAACATTTCTTTTATAAACTACTTAAGAACTTGGTTAGAAAAAAAGAAGGAAAATAATATAAGAACAACAACTTATGATAGTTATAAACTAATAATTGAGAAATATATTGCATCATATTTTAATGAGGATATTAAATTAAAAGACTTAAAAATAAATCATTTAGATAATTATTATAGTTACCTTTTAAGAAAAGGAAGACGCAATGGAGAAGGAGGATTATCTAAAAATACGGTTATAAGACATCATGCATTGATAAGAAAAGCATTAAACGATGCAGTAAGAAAGAAAATGATTCAAGAAAATATTGCAGTATATGCTGATGTACCAAGGGATGAAAAATACAAACCAAGAATCTATGATGAAAAACAAATTGATAAATTACTAGAAATAGTTAAAAACACTATAATTGAACCTGCAGTCTACTTGGGACTTTTAGGATTAAGAAGAGGAGAAATTTTAGGACTGAAATGGGAAAATATAGACCTTCAAGGAAAAAAGATTTTAATAAAGGAAACTAGATTAAAAACTATTCAAGGAGTAATAAAAGATACAACAAAAACAGAAGGAAGTACAAGAAGTTTAGTAATACCACAATTCATATATGAGTATTTACGTAATTTGAAAAAAGAGCAATTAAATAAAAAAGAAAAGTATGGAGATGCGTATCATGAATCAGGCTATGTATGTACTTATGAAGATGGACAACCTTTAAAACCAACCTATCTAACCCATAAGTGGAAAGAAATTGTGGAGAAGAGTGAACTTCCCTATATTAGATTTCATGATCTAAGGCATACAGCAGCCACTTTCTTAATAAAAAATCACGTGCCAATGAAAGTGGTTCAGGAAATATTAGGGCATTCAAAAATAAGTACAACAATGGATATATATGGGCATGTTGATATAGAAATGAAAAAATTAGGAGCAGAAACAGTAAATAAAATGTTTGAAAGCAATAAAAATCAAGTGGTCAAAAATGTGGTCAAAAGATAAAAAAAGAGATTTCAATGATAACATTGAAATCTCTCCAACCCTTTAAATTTCAACTGGTGCCGAAGGTGGGACTCGAACCCACACGGTATTGCTACCACCGGATTTTGAGTCCGGCGCGTCTGCCAATTCCACCACTTCGGCTCGTGACAAATAATATGATACCATAAAATTTTATAGAGTGCAAGATATTTTTTATAAGTATTTTAAATACATAATTGTCGAATTTTGTCGTGTATATATTGTATAGATATCAGGGGTTATGGTATACTAAAAAAAGAGAACATACAAAATATGGTGGTGAGTATATGGATCCAGTGACCCATGGGGTGATTGGACTTGCCGTTTCAGCTTTTAGTGGCGATCCTGTTAGTCTAAGTAACCCCGTTAGTGTAGGTTGTGCAATTGGTGCTATGTCTCCGGATATAGACGTTGTAGTGAGAGTTATATGGGATGATTATGTTTACTTAAAGCATCATAGAGGTTTTTCACACTCTATACCGTCCCTGCTAGGATTAGCGGGACTGATCACTTTAGGATTATCACAATTTTATGGTAACTTTGACTTTTCAAATGTTTTTTTATGGACCTTTATAGGAGCATTTTCACATACGTTCTTTGATATTTTAAATTCTTATGGGGCAAAGCTTTTTTCTCCATTTACAGAGCGAAAACTTAGGGCAAATCTTTTAATGCTTTATGATCCTGTGATATCAATATTATCCTTATTGCTGATATTTAATAAAAACAATAGTCCTTTGTTTTTAACTAGTATATCTATTGCTTTTTTTTGGGTATTTAGGAGTTCGATATCTAATGAAAAGAAGAGCACAAAAGATTGTAAAGCAGCATTATCATGACGGTTATAAATTACAAAAAGTAAATATATTACCGGCTCTTATGGCATTTCACAAATGGGATTTTGTTGTTGATTCAAACAGTCATCACATAGTGGGACAGGTAAACTTACTGAATAGTGAAATAAAACTGAGAAAGAAATTTAAAAAACCTGACGAAGAAATAATTGAACTGTTCACTAGTACTAAAGTAGGAAAGTATTTTAAAGAATTTTCACCTGTTTTTCATATAACCTATTTTGAAGAAATGGATAAACTAGTTTTAAAATGTATAGATTTAAGATATTTCTTTAAAAATAACTTTATGCACCATGCAACGGCAGTATTCGATGAACAAAAAAATATAATAGAATCTTTTCTACATCCTTATGATATAAACAAATCTATATACGTTGCTGAAGAAAGCTAAAATTAAGCTAAAATAAACGTCTGTGGTTTCACAGACGTTTTATTTTGTGCTTAAATTGGTATTGATAAATATAAATATCCCAATATTATAAATCATAAAAAAATTTCAGTAATATAGATAGACAACTCTAAGATTCAATTTATATTACTCTAGGGATTTTGAGGTTTCCTTCTGAGTGATTTTGAAGCGTTTGTTGCTACTTCTGTCTTCTTTTATTTAAAGAGGGCAAATCTTCACATAAACCAGAAGGATTCTCAAAATCCTAATAAATTTAACCTTGAACTTTGTTATCTATAATAAAAGTTTTTATATAAAACATAGGGAACTTTTTCCTTAGTGAGTCCGTCTAATAATTAGTTAGAGGTGCGGAAAGGAGTGAATAAGGTGTCAGATTCTGAAAAGATACTGATTGAAAGAACTAAAAAAGGAGATATAGAAAGTTTTGAAAAGCTTATAGAAAAATATCAAGTCACAGCCTTTAACGTCGCCTATAGAATGATAGGCAATAAAGAAGATGCTAGTGATATAACTCAGGAAGCCTTGATAAAGGTATTTAAATCTATCAGAAAGTTTAGAGGAGAATCTGGCTTTTCCACATGGTTTTTCAGAATAGTGACCAATACTTGTATAGATATGGTCAGAAAGGAAAGTAAGATTACAACATACTCCATAGACAAAACAATCGAAACGGAGGATGGCAGTTATAAAAGAGAAATATCTGATGAAAAAAATATTCCTGAACAGATGTATGAAAAAAAAGAGCAAAAAGAAAGAGTTCAAAAGGCAATAGGAAAACTTCCGGGAAAATATAGAATTGCAATTATATTAAGAGATATTCAAGATTTTTCTTACGAAGAGATAAGTGAGATTCTAGATTGTCCTTTAGGAACTGTAAAATCAAGAATAAACAGGGGAAGGGCACTATTAAAAGAAATATTACAGAAAGATATGGAACTTTTTTTAGAAGATTAAGTCTAATTAAGTGAGAGGAGGGATAAAATGAAATGTGAAAAAGTTAGAGAAATATTGTCTCTTTATATAGATAATAAGCTTAGTCCAAAATCGGTAAAGGAAATAGAAAATCATTTAAATCGATGCGAGTTCTGTATGAAAGAATATGAAGAGCTGCTTAAGGTTAAAAAATTATTAGCCCATATTCCTGAAGTTGAACTTCCGTATGGATTTAAGGAAGACCTTCATGAAAAACTTGTTCAGTGTTCATTAGAACAAGAAAAGGAAATGGAGATAATCCAGCATAAAAATGAATATAAAGAAAAGTCAAAGCACTTGAGGAAGTTTAACTGGAGGATTTTATCAGGAATTGCCGCAGTAATACTAATGATGGTTGTGTCTATATTCCTTTTAGATAATCTGCCGAAAGTGCAAAATCAGGAGCTAGCACGGAATAAGGCATCAGAAAGCGAAGAGGGTTCATACGGTATTGCATCTGAGCCTGCAAGTCATGCTCCAAAGTTTTATGACACTGGTAAAGGAGCAAAGCCAGAAATTAATGAAGCTCAGATGAATAGAGCAGATACTAATTTTACCATAGCTAAAGATGAAGCTGCCATGGAAGAAAAACTGACACCTGATGATGGCAGAAAAGTCATACTTCAAGGATATATTAATCTTGACATAGAAGAATATGACGTTGTTCATGACAAGATTATAGACTTGACAATATCAAAGGGCGGATTTATTCAAAGTTCACATACAAGATATAAGCACTACAATAAGGAACAGCTGGAAAAATCATTAAGAGCAGGTAATCTTGTTATAAGGATTCCGGAAAGGGATTTTTATAAAGTTTTTAACGAAATTAAGAAAATGGGTACAGTTGTAAACCAAAGTATAAATAGTAATGACATAACAGAGCAATATAGAGATACAGTAAGTGAGATTGAAAACTTAAAGATCCAGGAAAAAAGACTTAGAGAAATTATGGATAAAGCAGAAAATGTTAAAGAAATTTTAGAGGTGGAAAGGGAATTAAATAGAGTGAGGGGAGATATCAATAGATTAACCGGTGAAATCAAAAGGTGGGATAACTTAGTGTTCCTTTCAACTATAGAAGTGTATTTGAATGAAGTAGAAATAAAGAATAGTCAGATACAGTTTATAGATCAAAGCATTTGGACAAAGGCTAAAAATGGTTTTATTCAGACAACAAATAGTCTGATAAAATTTTCAGAAAACACCTTTGTAAGCTCCATAAGCTATCTGCCTGTACTGATTTTCCTGGGAATTTTGATGATAGTTGTATATTTTATCTACAGGAGAGTAAAAAGAAAGTTTAAATCTTAAGGAGGAAGATGTTTTATGAAAAAAATTCTATATGGTGTGCTTATATTAGTGCTATCTGTAGGGTTATTTGTCCTAGACAGTTCTGATATCTTGGCCAAAGAAATGAGTGATGCAAACAGTATATTAGAGGAAGAGAACATAATAACTGTTAATGGAACAGGCACCTTAAAAGTTAAACCGGATATTGCTTATATAAATGTTGGTATAGAGATATTTTCAGAAGATGCCCAAAAAGCCCAGGCTCAAAATAGGGAGATAATGGATAAGGTTATTACTGAAATTAAAAAAGTCGGGATTAAAGATGAAGACATCAAGACTGTTGTATATGATATTTATAGAACTACAAGATATGAGCCTAAAAAGTTTGATGGAAAGTATGACAAAGAAGCAAGAACAGAAGGATATAATGTTAGGAATATAGTAGAAGTTAGAATAAGAGATATTGAAAGCGTTGGTAAGATTATAGATGCAGCATCAAGTTCTGGCGCTAATATAATTAACAGTATTAAATTTGGAGTTGAAGATGAAGAAAAATATTACAATGATGCACTAAAGCTTGCGATGAAAAACGCTTTCGGTAAAGCTGAAACCATTGGAGAGAGCTTTGGAGGAAAAATATCTAAACCCTATAGTGTAGTTGAAAACGGATATAGATCTCCAGTTATATATAGAGACGCGATAAAATATAGTGCGGCCGTTGGTGAAGCGCTTCAAATTCCCGTAGAAGTAGGTGAGCTTGAAATCACTGCAAGGGTAATTGCTAAGTATAAATACAAATAACTGATAAAACCTCCTGTTTAGAGGTTTTATTTTTTTGAAGGAATTATCCATAAAGATAAGAAATATATATAAAGGCCTAAACTTAGAAATTACTTCATAATTTTAGTATTTATTGATAAAATATAAATATTGAAATCGTAAGGAGATGGTAGTTTGAAGAAAAAACTAATGATAATCGATGGAAACAGCTTGATAAATAGGGCTTTTTATGCTCTTCCACCTTTAACAAACAGAGAGGGAATACATACCAACGGAGTATATGGATTTTTAAACATGCTAAATAAGATATTGGACGATTATAAGCCTAACTATATAAGTGTTGCATTTGATATGAAGGCCCCCACTTTTAGACATGAGAAATTTGAAGAATACAAAGCCCATAGAAAAAAAATGCCTAATGAGCTAGCAGAGCAGATTCCTATCTTAAAAGAGGTTTTAGATGCATACAAAATACATAGAACGGAGCTTAAAGGATTTGAGGCAGATGATTTGATTGGAACTATAGCTAAACATTGTGCTTCAAAGGATTTTGAGGTAATAATTGTAACTGGAGACAAGGATGCCTTGCAGCTGGTATCAGAAAACATCAAAGTACTTATTACGAAAAGAGGGATATCAAATCTAGAAACTTACGACCCAGAAAAAATAAAACAAGAATATGGGATAACTCCAAAACAAATTATTGATTTCAAGGGCCTTGTAGGTGATAAATCTGACAACATTCCAGGGATATCAGGGATAGGTGAAAAAACTGCTTCTAAACTACTAAGTCAGTTTAATAGCATAGAAGATATGATTGAAAATGCGTCGGAAATATCAAGTAAGAGAATAAGGGAAAAGATAATTGAAAATGCAGAGATAGCTGCTTTAAGCAAAAAGCTTGCAACAATAAAGATAGATGTACCTATTGAAATGAACTTAGAAGAGCTTAAGTTTGAAGAACCTGATTATGATAAGCTTTTAGAGCTTTTTAAAAAGTATGAATTTAACAGTCTTATAAAGAAAATAGTAACTGAAAGTTATGAAGAAGACTCAAATGGAAATACACAGGATGGACATGATGAAATTGACACAGTGATTGTAGAGGATTTAGGACAGATAAAAAAGGTAGTTAAAGAAATAAGAAATAAAGGAAACTTAGCACTGAAAATATTTAAAGAAGAGGAAAATTTAAGGACCGATCACATTATAGGTATATCTTTATCTATTAACGAAACAAGCAATTATTTTATAAATGTTAAGGAAAATGAAGAACTTTTAGAATCTCTTAAAGAAATATTTGAAGATGAAAATATTGAAAAATTTGGCCATGGCTTGAAATGGGATATCTTAGCTCTTCTTAGATATGATATTTTATTAAAGGGCGTTAGTTTCGACAGCTTTATTGCGGCATATTTATTAGATTCTTCTAAGTCCGATTATGACGTTGCAGACATTTCCACCCAGTATTTAGGAGTAAATATCAAAAGTTCAATTGAACTTTTAGGTAAGGGAAAAAATGCTAAAAAATTTAGCGATTTGAGCTTAGAAGAATTAGTCGAATACGGGAAGAATTGGTGTCATACAATAATAAAGTCTAAGGAAAAATTAGAATTAGAACTTGAAAAATTAGAACTGACAAAGCTGTTTAAAGAGATTGAAATGCCATTAATAGAAGTTTTGGCTAACATGGAATATGAAGGGTTTAAGGTTGATAAGGAAGTACTAAAGGAACTGGATAATGAATTTACCTTTAAGATTGATGAAATTACAAAAAAGATTTATGAATTAGCAGGAGAAAAGTTCAATATTAATTCCACAAAACAGCTTGGAGTCATTTTGTTTGAAAAATTAGGATTACCAGTTATTAAGAAAACAAAGACAGGTTATTCTACCAGTCACGATGTTCTACAGAAACTGTATAACCAACATCCTATAATATCTCTTATAATAGATTATAGGCAGTTAGTTAAAATAAAAACTACATATGTTGACGGTTTGTTTAATTTAATTAATCCAGTAACGGGTAAAATACACTCAAGCTTTAACCAGACTGTAACAGTAACAGGTAGGATTAGCAGTACCGAACCCAATATGCAAAACATACCAATTAAATTAGAAATGGGTAGAAGAATAAGAAAAGTCTTTGTACCAACTGATGAAGAACATCAACTATTAGATGCTGATTATTCTCAGATAGAATTAAGGGTTCTAGCTCATATGTCCCAGGATGAAAATTTATTAAAGGCTTTTAAGGAAGATTTAGACATACATAGCTTAACTGCTTCTCAGGTCTTTAATGTTCCGATTGATAAGGTTACATCCCTTGAAAGGAGCAGGGCAAAGGCTGTAAACTTTGGAATAGTATACGGTATAAGTGATTATGGTCTATCGGAAAATCTGAACATTACAAGAAAGGAAGCCAAAAAATATATTGATGAGTATTTCAAAAAATATAAAGGTGTAAAAAAATATATGGATAATTCTATTGAAAGAGGCAAAAAACTTGGATATGTCACTACCCTGTTTAACAGAAGAAGATATATCCCTGAATTAAAATCGAGAAATTTTAACGTAAGATCTTTTGGTGAGAGAACAGCCATGAACACGCCTATACAGGGGAGTGCAGCAGATATAATCAAAATAGCTATGATAAAGGTATTTAATGAGATGAGAGAGAGGAATTTAAAGTCTAAGTTAATTTTGCAAGTTCATGATGAGCTAATTATTGATGTTTGTAAAGACGAACTAGAGGAAGTTAAGAAAATTTTAAAAGAAAATATGGAGAATGCAGTAAAACTTGATGTGCCTTTAAAGGTTGACATGAATACGGGAAATAATTGGTACGATACTAAATAAAGGAGAATAACATTGAAGGTAATAGGTTTGACGGGTGGTATAGCCTCTGGGAAAAGTACAGTATCCAGATATTTAAAAGAGCTTGGAGAAAAAGTCATCGATGCAGATATTGTTGCAAGAAAAATTGTGGAGAAAGGCAAACCTGCCCTTGAGGAAATCGTAGATTTTTTTGGAGAAAAAGTGCTTAATAAAGATGGAACACTAAATAGAAAGTATTTGGGATCCATAGTGTTTAGCGATCCCGAAAAGCTGGAAATTCTAAACCGAATAACCCATAGGCGAATTATTGATGAAATAAAGAAAAAGATAGAGTATTATAAACATCTTGATAAATACGAAGTAGTATTTTTAGATGCTCCCTTACTGATAGAGATGAAAATGAATGATATGGTAGATGAAATTTGGTTAGTTACAGTTGATGAAAGAACTCAAATTGAGAGATTGATGCTGAGGGATAATCTTTCCTTTAATGAAGCTATTAATAGGATAAATTCACAAATGCCTCTTAAGCAAAAAGAAAAATATGCAGATGTTATAATTGATAATTCGAAAGGACTTAAAGAATTAAAGGATCAGATTATTTGTTTATGGAGCCAAATATCCGGAGGTGCTTAGTTGAGTGTAATAGACCTAAGAAGGTATCGATTGATAATTTTACTTTTGATAATGCTTTTCTTTATTGGAGTCCTCTTTTATGGTTCACTATTGGTGGCAAAAACTCTATATCCTATAAAGCATCGCGTGTTGATAGAAAGATATGCAAAAGAGTATGATTTGGATCCAATGCTTATAGCAGCTATAATTAGAGTTGAAAGTAAGTTTAGAGAATATGCGGTTTCATCAAAGGGAGCAAAGGGCCTTATGCAGATATCAAGTATAACGGGAAAATGGGCTTCAGAAGAATTGGAGATACCAAATTATGAAGAAAAACTTTTGTTTAATCCAAATATAAATATAAAAATAGGATGCTGGTATTTGAGCAAGTTAAAAAAAGAATTTAATAATAATATGCTTCTTGTTTTAGCTGCCTATAACGGTGGGAGTGGAAATGTAAATAAATGGCTAAGTGACATCAGATACAGTGCTGACGGAACCACTTTGCAAGAAATTCCTTTTCCTGAAACAGAAGCATACGTTGAAAAAGTTGAAAAGAATTTTAAGATATATAAATTTTTATATAAAGAATGAAAGTTTATTCCTAATAAATATTGAATAATCTGGCAAATTTCGATATAATTAGTTTAAATTTTTGTACATAGAGCTATTCGAATTCTTAGAAAGGATTGGTCTAATGAAACAAATGAAGAGTCTTGAGGATGTAAAAAAGTTCAAGATAAATGAAGATAGGAAAATTCACTCTGCAACCCATGAAGAAATAATAAGTGGCGCTACTACTGATATCTATTTTCTGAGGACTCTTGATATTTTAAAGAAAATGGGTCTAGAGGATAAGGTTGTGACAGCAGAGATATTTCCAAGAAAACCTGGTATATTTGCAGGGATAGAAGAGGTAAAAAATATTTTAAAAAATAAAAACATTGAGATGTGGGCATTGGATGAAGGAGATGAGTTTAATCCTAAGGATACGGTCATAAGAATCAGAGGATCCTATAGTGAATTTGGCATGTACGAAACAGTTATTCTAGGAGCTCTTGCAAGTGCATGTGGATGGGCTACTGCGGCCAGAGAGGTAAAAGAAGCATGTGGAGATAAAACCTTTCTTTGTTTCGGTGCAAGACATGTCCATCCATCGGTAGCTCCGGTGATGGAAAGGGCAGCTGTAATAGGGGGAGCTAGTGGTGCAAGCTGCATTTTGGCTGCTAAACTATTGAATATAGAACCATCAGGAACTCTACCTCACGCAGCTATGCTCATAGCTGGAGATACAGCAGAGATAGCAAAGGTCTATGATGAGGTGATGCCTGAGTCACATAAAAGGATTATACTGATCGATACATTTAAGGATGAAGTAGAAGAAAGTCTTAGGATGGCAAGTTTGTTAGGAGATAAACTCTATGGAATCAGGGTAGACACTCCGAGTGAAAGGGGAGGTGTAACCCCTGGACTAATTAAAGAACTAAGATGTAAACTTGACATGGCTGGATATGGGCACGTTAAGATTTTTGTATCTGGAGGTTTAACACCAGAAAAGATAAGGGTTCTATCTGCAGCTGGAGCTGATTCCTTTGGTGTTGGAAGCTATATATCAGCAGCATCGCCTATTGATATGACAATGGATATTAAAGAGGTTGAAGGAAAACCTGTGGCAAAAAGAGGTAGAATACCTGGTTTAATAGACAACCCTAAATTAAAACCTGTAATCCTTTAAAGAAAAAATTGTGTCAGCTGAATTTGCTGACACAATTTTTGTACAAAAAAGTTGACAAATTTCTAAAAAGATTATATAATGTATTTTGTAACAAAAAATAATATGATAATATGCGGATGTGGCGGAATCGGCAGACGCGCTATCTTGAGGGGGTAGTGAGCAACGCTCGTATGGGTTCAAATCCCATCATCCGCACCAATTAATTAATTTCTGAAATATTCGTCAAGCTCATATTTTGAACCTACATTATAAAAGAGGGAGTTCAATATTTAGGTGTGAATATGTACTTTCAATTGAAACTTATACAAGATATGGAAAGCGATAGAAGCATCTGTGAGGACACCCACCTATCGAGACGGATAGGTGTCAAAATTTGAGCAGCGGTATTTTGGATACTATTTGAATAATTATTAAACTGCCTATCAATAGGTAGTTTAATTTTTTTTTGAGAAAAACATTAACCTTTAAAAATATGAAGAAATTAAAAAAGCTAAGGCGCTGGGTTTAATCAAGGGAGATAGGGCAGGAAACTTTAACCCTGAAGAGTACTTAACTAGAGAACGGAGAGTGCCTTTGATCATGAGACTATATGAACTTCTCAAAAAAGACAAAAAATAAAAAACATATTGAATTTTCAGCTGAAAGATTGTATAATACAAAAAACAGAATATTCAGAATAATGGAAGGAGAAATTATCAATGAAAAAAAATGGTTTTCTAGAAGAACTTGAAAAATTAAAGCTTATATATGAAAAATTAGATGAAGAAAATAAAGGGAAATTAGAAGAAACCATTCAGATGGTCTTAACAAAATTTAAAGAAAGAATATGATCAAAAAAACCATGATCTAAAATAGTTAGAAATCATGGTTTATTTTTTTGCATAATTTTAAACTTTTTCATATTTAGTAGAAAAAATCACCGATGAAAAGAATATTATACAGTTATGTAAATATATTCACCTTCGTATTTAATTTATTATCACATATAATATGTTATAATATATTTATTAAAAAGTTTTATTTACGTAAGGGGGGCCTTGATGAGACGAAATAGGACAAAATCTAGAAAAAAAAATAAGTCTAACAACATACTTGTTATTTTAGCATTTATTATTTTACTACCTGCTGTATCTATTTCTATAGGTTATTTTGGTGTTAAATACTTTATAGTTCCAAAATTTCTCTCAACAAATACATATGTAGAAAATAAGAAAGAAAACAAAGTTGGAGGTCAAGGGAATGAAGATAGTGAAAGCAGGATAGAAGAAAATACACAGCAAAGTAATGGTGGTCAAGAAAAAGCTCAAACAAATGTAAATAAACAGGCTGAAAAAAAACCGTATACATTTGAGCTGCCGCCACTAAGTATTCTTAACATACAGGTAGGGAGTTTTAGTGATATGGACTATGCCCAGGCCCAAATTAAGCAGTTAAACGATAAGGGGCTAGAAGGTTATGTTGTAAAATCCAATGATAAATATAAGGTTATGGTTATGTCATTTTTAGATAGACAAAATGCTGAGAAATACAGTGAAAAGATTAGAGAGTACTATTCAGATGCATTTATTTCACCGATAAACATACCTGTAAGAAGTATATCCTATGGAGAAAGTGATAAAGCATATGCTGAAGCTGCGTCTAAAGGAATAAATAATCTGATGAAGTTTTATAAAAGCTATTCAGATTTTTTATTAGAAAACGATTTAGCCAAGATTGACTCAAGAAAACTAAATGAATTTATAGATAGTGAAGTAAAAAAACTCGATGCCATTAAAGATGCTATTTCCAAAATTAGTCCATCCGATGACTTTTCCAAATTCAACAAAAACCTTACTATCATAGTTGAAAATTCAAGGACTGAGCTTGAAACTTTAAAGAAATCTGGTATATCAAAAAAAGAAACATTGTGGGAAATCTACATGGAAAGCTTGAATAGTTATGCTGATATAATATAATTGAAAATTAGGGGGAACGGCATAAATGTTAATAAAGGACATTAAAGAATTATTAGATGCTGAATTTTTGGCAGGATATGAATACGCTGAACGTGAGGTAAATGCTGCGTTTGGATGTGATTTAATGAGTGATGTTTTAGCCTTTGTGGATGATAAAGTAGTCCTCTTAACAGGGCTTACAAATCCACAAGTTATTAGAACCGCTGAAATGCTAGATTTAAATGCTATAGTATTTGTGAGGGGGAAAATTCCACCTAAAGAAGTTATAGATTTGGCAAATGAGATGAAAATTGTCCTTTTAGCCACTAATCACACCCTCTATACAGCATGTGGTATTTTATTTAGTAATGGACTTAAAGGTATAACTATTGGAGGAGTTGAAGGCTAACATGGATTCAAATAAAAATAATATAGGCATTAAGCTAGAATATGAAGTAAAGAAGGATGATTTTACTAGGGCAGGAGAAGCATCCAGTAATATAAAAAAAGTTCTTAGACAACTTGGAATAGATTCAGATGTGATAAGGAGGACAGCAATTGCAACTTATGAAGCTGAAATAAATATAGTTATCCATTCAGAAGGTGGAACTATAACCGTTTATATAAAACCAGACAGAATTGAAATGATAGCAGAAGATAGTGGACCAGGTATTGAAGATGTAAGACTTGCAATGCAGGAAGGATTTTCAACGGCATCAAATAAGATAAGGGAGCTTGGATTTGGAGCAGGAATGGGATTGCCTAATATGAAAAAATATACTGATGAATTTTACATTGATTCTCAGAAGGGTGGAAGTACTACTGTAAAAATGACAATATATATATAATTGGGGGAAAATTCATGAAAAATTATTGGCACTCTGTTACTTTGGAAAGTGAACTCTGTAATGGGTGTACTAACTGTTTGAGAAGATGTCCTACTGAGGCTATTAGAATTAGAAATGGCAAAGCGAAAATTATTAAGGAAAGGTGCATTGATTGTGGTGAATGTATTAGAGTATGTCCATATCATGCTAAAAAAGCCCTAGCTAATGATTTAAGTATTCTAAATAATTACAAATATAAAATTGCCTTGGTTTCCCTTCCATTATACGGTCAGTTTTGTCTAGAAAAGGATATAAATAAGGTTTTTAACTGTTTTTATGACATTGACTTCGATTTTGTATATGATGTAGCTTATGCTGCAGATATATTAACAGTACTTCAGAAAGACCTTGTGAAAAGTAGTGAGATTCCAAAGCCATTGATAGCAACATTGTGTCCAGCAATAACTAGACTTATACAGATTCGATTTCCTTCTTTAATTGATCATATAATTCCCTTTGAATCTCCTATGGAGATAACAGCTAGAATGGCTAAAAGAGAGGTTGCTGAAAAGCTGGGAGTTAGCATGGATGAAATCGGAGCATTTTATATTGCTCAATGTCCTGCTAAAATAACAAGTATTAATAAACCTCTTGGAATAAAAAAATCCTATGTTGATGGAGCTATTCCCATATCTAAACTCTACTCTAAGCTACTCAAAATATATAAAGAGATCGATAACACGAAAAAAATACAGAAAGCATCAGGTAAGGGGATTGGTTGGGCTAGAGTAGGTGGACAAAGTTTTGCTATAGGCATAGATAACTACTTGGCTGTTGACGGTATAGAAAACGTTATCAAGGTATTGGAGGAAATAGAACTTGGCAAACTGAATAATATTGACTTTTTTGAAGGATATGCCTGCATAACAGGTTGTGTTGGGGGACCATTAAATGTTGAGAACCCATTTATTGCTAAAAGTAGAATTAGAAAGATAGCAAGTTCTTTTGGTGATTCAGAGGTAGATAAAAAAGAAGCCTATAGGATGCTGGAGGAAGGAAAGATAGGATTAACAGAAAAAATTAAACCATTAAGTATTTTAAAACTGGATTCAAATATACAAAGAGCAATAGAAAAGATGGAATTTTTAGAAAAAATTTACAAAAAACTTCCCGGTATTGATTGTGGTTCCTGCGGAGCACCAACTTGTCATGCTATGGCAGAGGATGTTGTAAGAGGAAAGGCTTCAATAGATGACTGTGTTATAAAACAGAGGAAAAAAATATCAGGTAGCAGGGGGTAGTATAATGATAGTAAAGGATTTGGTAGAGAAATTTAATTTTAAGCTTTTAACAGAGAGGGATGGTCTTGAAAAAAGTGTAGACGGGGTTTACTGTTGTGACTTGCTTAGCTGGGTGATGTCCCATGCTAAAAATAACGATGCGTGGATTACTGTTCAAACCCATGTAAATGTTGTAGCAGTTGCTTCCCTTTTAAATCTTTCATGTGTAATAATTCCTGAGTCAATTGAAGTTGATGAAGATACGATAGCAAAGGCAAAGAAAGAAGGGATTCCAATACTTTCAACAGACTTAAATGCATATGGAATATTTTCGAAGTTTTATGAAGCTGGGATGAGGTAAATGAATCTCTACTATGATTTTCACATCCATACTGCTCTTTCTCCATGTGGAGATAGGGATATGACTCCAAACAACATAGTAAATATGGCTACCATAAAAGGTCTTGACGCCATCGCAATAACTGACCACAATACAGTTCGAAATTGTCTGCCCTGTGTGGAAGTAGCAAAGAAAACGGATTTAACTGTTATTCCAGGTATGGAAATACAAACCAAGGAAGAAGTTCATTTACTATGCATGTTTAGAAATATTGAAACAGCTATTTTATTTGAAAAAGCAATAGATAGTCATATGATTAAATTACAAAATAATCCGAAGTTTTTCGGTAAGCAGCTAATCTTTGATAAGTATGATAATGTGATAGGTGAAGAAAAAAGACTACTTTCTTCATCAGTAAATATGAGTATAAATGAAGTTTTTCATACTCTTTCTGATATGGGTGGTATAGTTATACCGGCCCATATAGATAAAAAGGCATATAGCATAATTTCAAACTTAGGTTTTATGCCTATGGATTTAGGAATAACTACTGTTGAATTTTCAAAGGGGTGTAATAAAGAAAAATTTATAAAAAGTAATAATTATATTAAAAAATATAGAATCATTAGAAATTCTGATGCCCACTATTTAGGAGATATTTCTGAAAGAACCAACTATTTAAATGTTAAGAAAAAAGATATACATGAAATTTTTAAGGTTTTAAGCTCACAAGTCATATAAATAGGCTGGAAAGGTTGAAAATATGAAAGAATTGTCTATGCATATATTAGATATAGCTCAAAATTCTATAGCTGCTAAAGCATCATTGATTGAAATAGAGGTAATAGAAGATTTAAAAAAAGATAAACTTACTATAACAATCAAAGACAATGGCAAAGGGATGAATAAAGAACTGTTAAAAAAAGTGACAGATCCTTTTTTTACAAGTCGTACCACACGAAAGGTTGGTTTGGGTATCCCCATGTTTAAGGCTGCAGCTGAGGCATGTGATGGCAGCTTTAGAGTATCTTCAAGTCCAGGTGTGGGTACATGTGTAGAAGCAGTTTTTAAGCACAGCCATATCGATAGAGCTCCTTTAGGAAATATGGTTGATACAATAGTAACCCTTTTGATTTCTGATCCCAAAATAGATTTTATATATAGACATTACAAAAATGGACAAAAATATACTTTAAATACTATAGAAATAAAGAATGTGCTTAGAGAAGTACCAATAAACAACATGGAAGTAATAGAGTGGATAAAAAATAATATAAAACAAGGATTAGAAGATTTAGAATCTTGAAAAATTGTTACTTCCTTCACAATGATTGACAATAAATAATAATCAATGTACCATATAGTAGTGGGCCTTCGATTTTTATTAATGATTTAAAATTTTTTAATATAAGGATTATACTGTATACAGCATAATGTTCAAGAAGGTTTTTCGACAATATTCTACACTTTATATTAAAAAAAGGGGTGAAGTTAAATGGGTCTTTTATCTTTTAGAGGTGGTGTTCATCCTCCTCATTTTAAAGAACCAACAGAAAGAGTAAAAATTGAAAAGGCCAATGAGCCAAAAGTTGTTACTATTCCCCTTAGCCAACATATAGGCGCGCCTTGTAAGCCACTTGTGAAAAAAGGTGATAAGGTTAAAGTTGGCCAAAAAATTGGAGAGACAGATTCTTTTGTTTCAGCACCGGTACACAGCAGTGTTTCAGGTGAAGTAAAAGAGGTAAAAGAAAAACTTACTCCAAGTGGGGAAGTTCTATGTGTAGTTATCGAATCAGACGGCTTAAATGAGCTTCATGAAAGCGTTGTCCCTAAAGGAGATATTGAAAATCTCAGTCCAGATGAAATTAAGAATATTATCAAAGAAGCTGGGATAGTAGGTATGGGAGGAGCAGGCTTTCCAACCCATGTTAAATTATCTCCGCCACCGGAAAATAAAGTCGATACCATTATATTAAATGGTGCAGAATGCGAACCATATTTAACGGCTGACCACAGGCTAATGCTTGAAAATCCAGGAGATATTATTTACGGATTAAAGGCAATGATGAAGGCCACAGGTGTGGATAAAGCTTATATTGGTATTGAGGACAACAAACCTGATGCGATAAAGATTATGAGCGAAGCAGCAAAAGATGAACAAAATATCGAAGTAGTTGGTTTGAAAACAAAATATCCCCAAGGGGCAGAGAAACAGCTGATATATGCATGTACAAGGAGGGAAGTTCCATCTGGAGGGCTTCCAATGGCTGTAGGAGTAATAGTAAACAATGTTGGAACTGCTGCAGCAATAGCTAATGCAATAAAAACTGGAATGCCTCTTATCGAAAGAATTTGTACCATAACAGGAAAAGGGGTCAAAGAACCTAAAAATCTTTTGATAAAAGTAGGTACTAGCTTTAAAGAAATAATTGAGCAGTGTGGAGGGTATAATGGTAAGCCCGGCAAAATTATTATGGGTGGACCGATGATGGGTCTTGCACAGTATAGTGATGAAATACCTGCTGTCAAGACAACATCTGGAATTCTAATATTTACTCCAGAGGAAGCAAGGCTTCCAAAGCCAAAACCATGTATAAAGTGTGGTAAATGTGTAGAGATATGTCCTGCATTTTTGCAACCTTTGTATATAAGTGCATATTCTCTTAACAATATGCATGAAACTGCGGAAAAATATAATGCACTAGATTGTATTGAATGTGGTTCATGTTCTTTCATTTGCCCTTCAAAAAGACCGCTTTTACAATCAATCCGTGTATCAAAGCGAGAAATCCTTGCAAAGAAAAGGAAGACAAAATAGATAAGGGGGTAATATGATGGAAACAAGGTTGATTGCTTCTTCATCGCCTCATATAAGGTCAGATGAATCAATTAGTAAAATAATGAGAGATGTAGTTATTGCTTTACTGCCTGCAACACTTGCAGGACTATATTACTTTCGATTAGGTGCAGCAAAGGTAATATTCTTTTCAGTTTTAGCAGCGGTGATAACGGAAGCTGTAGTTCAAAAAATAAGAAAACAGGAAGTTACAATTAACGACTGGAGTGCTGTGGTGACAGGTTTGTTACTAGCATTCAATATACCGGCTTCAGCACCATGGTGGCTTCCAGTGATAGGTTCAGTTTTCGCAATAGCTCTAGTAAAACATGCTTTTGGGGGGTTAGGACATAATTTTATGAATCCTGCATTGGCTGCTCGTGCTTTTCTTTTGGCATCATGGCCAATAGAAATGACAAAATGGGTAAAACCAGGAGCGGATGCTGTAAGTACTGCAACTCCTTTAGCACTACTTAAGGGTGTTGAGGTTGCAGACCAATCGATGCCCTCTATGTTTGATTTGATTATAGGAAATGTTGGCGGGAGTATAGGTGAAACATCTGCTATCCTTTTAATTTTAGGAGGTATTTACCTTGTCTATAGAGGAGTTATTACACCTAGGATTCCAGTTGTATATATTGCAACAGTAGCAGTTTTAACTTTTATTTTTGGAGGCTTTAGCTTTGGAAATGCAATTTATCATGTGTTTGCAGGAGGATTAATGCTAGGTGCCATATTTATGGCTACGGACTATGCATCATCCCCAGTTACTCCTAAAGGACAAATGATTTTTGCTATAGGCTGTGGAGTATTGACGAGTGTTATAAGATTATATGGAGGCTATCCTGAAGGGGTGTCGTATTCAATACTACTTATGAACGTAGCTACTCCATTGATCGATAAATATACAAGCCCAAGAGTATTTGGGGAGGTGAAGTAACGTGCGTGAGATTGTTAAACTGGGAGTAATATTATTAATTATATGTTCAATTGCAGCTTTGTTTTTAGGTTTAACCTATGAATTTACAATAGATCAGATACTTGCTCAAAGAAAAGCTATAAATGAACAAGCACGTAAAGAGGTTTTACCAGAAGCTCAAGAATTTAAACCTATTGATGAAGATGTTTTAAATAAAATAATAAGTGAAAACGATACGATAAAGGAAATTTATGGGGGTTACAAAGAAGGCAATATTATAGGTTATGCGATCAAAACAGCTCCTCAGGGATATGGTGGACCTGTAGAGGTTATAACGGGAATCAGTAAGGATGGAAAAATTAGTGGTGTGAGAATAGGTAATCACCTTGAAACGCCAGGTCTAGGTGCTAATGCAACTAATCCTTCTTTCTATAAACAATATCACAATAAAAGTATAGACAAGAAACTTGAAGTAGTTAAAGCCAGTCCGGGAGAAAATGAAATTCAGGCCCTTTCAGGAGCAACGATTACGTCTGATGCTGTTACGGATGGAGTAAATTACTCTATTGAGGCTTTTAAAACGATAACAGGCAAGTAATTACGGAGGTGAGAAAGTGAAACCATTTAAAGCTTTAATCAATGGATTATTTAAAGAAAATCCTGTTTTTATACAACTTTTAGGTATGTGCCCTACCTTGGCCGTAACTAACTCTGCAATAAATGGTATGGGTATGGGACTTGCCACGACTGCGGTTCTATTAGGTTCCAATACAGTCATTGCTGTTTTTAGAAAGTTTATACCTAGCAAAATCAGAATACCATCATTCATAGTAGTTATTGCTAGTTTCGTTACGATTGTTGGTTTGATTATGGAAGGTTATTTTCCGGCTTTGTATAAATCACTGGGATTATTTATACCCTTAATTGTCGTTAACTGCCTTATTCTAGCAAGGGCAGAGGCTTTTGCATCGAAGAATAGAGTAATTAGCTCAGTTGCCGATGGGTTAGGTATGGGACTTGGATTTACATGGGCATTAGTGCTTTTAGGTGCAGTCAGAGAGTTCTTCGGTACAGGTAATATTTTTGGAATCAATTTACTAGGCGAATCCTTTAAGCCTGCTTTGATAATGATATTGCCTCCAGGTGCATTTTTAGCCCTTGGTATTTTATTAGCAATTTACAATGCAATAAAAATTAAAAAGATGGCTAAAGCTTAAGGGGGGAGATTTATGGAAAATTTCGGTATTTTTGCAATACTTATAAGTTCTATATTAGTTAATAATTTTGTTTTATCTAGATTCTTAGGTATATGTCCTTTTCTAGGTGTATCTAAACAGGTTGAAACAGCTTTTGGAATGGGTATGGCTGTTACATTTGTTATGACTTTGGCTGGAGTTATTACCTATTTTGTTCAGAAATTTATTTTAGTTCCATTAGACATTGTTTACCTTCAATGGGTTGCGTTTATACTGGTTATAGCTTCGCTGGTACAATTTGTTGAAATTGTTCTACAAAAGATCAGTCCTACTTTGTATCAAGCCCTAGGAGTATTTTTACCACTTATTACTACAAATTGTGCTGTTTTAGGATTAGCCCTATTAAATATACAATATAATTTTAATTTAGTTCAAACTATATTTCATTCAATAGGTGCTGCAATAGGCTTCTCACTTGCAATAGTATTATTTGCAGGTATAAGGGAAAAACTTGAGATCGCAGATGTGCCTGTTCCTTTTAAAGGCTTTCCAATAGCACTAATTACGGCAAGTCTAATGTCCATAGCTTTTTTAGGCTTTGCAGGACTTGTTTAATTAGAAGGGGTGATTAAATATGGATTTAAACAATATACTTTTAGCTAGTGTAAGCTTAGGTGGAATGGGTCTTTTGTTTGGGGCTAGCCTAGCTTATGCTTCACAGAAGTTTGCAGTTGAAATAGACCCTAAGGCCCTTGCAATTAGAGATGTTTTACCAGGGGCCAACTGTGGTGCCTGTGGATTTCCGGGGTGTGACGGTTTTGCCAATGCAGTAGCAGATGGCAGAGCACCTGCAAATGGATGTCCTGTTGGTGGTGCAGAATGTGCTCAGAAAGTTGCTGAAATCATGGGAGTTGCCGTTGAAGAGACAGTAAAAAAAGTTGCCAGAGTAGTATGTAAAGGTGACAATCAAAAATGTAAAGAGAAGTTCGAGTATTTCGGAATCCAAGATTGTAAAGCAGCTGCAATGATTGGTGGCGGAAGTAAGAGCTGTAGCTATGGATGTTTAGGACTGGGAACATGTGTAAAGGCGTGTCAGTTCGATGCAATAGAGATAACTGATGGAAAAATTGCCAGAATAATTCCTGAAAAATGTACTGCTTGCGGTAAGTGTATAGAGGTTTGTCCTAAACAGGTCATCCATTTTGTCCCATTTGAACAGGATGTAGTCGTTGACTGTAATAATGAGGAGTTTGGAAAGACAGTTAAGGAAAAATGTAGCGTAGGATGTATTGGATGTAAGATATGTGTTAAGGCATGTCCTTTTGATGCCATGGAATTTTCCAACAATCTGGCTAAAATTAATTATGAAAAGTGTACAAACTGCATGTTGTGTGCAGAAAAGTGTCCTACAAAGGCAATATATGCTAACTTTGAAAAAAGGAGAAAAGCAGAAATTATTGAGGAAGATTGTGTAGGATGTACTCTTTGTAAAAAAGCTTGTCCAGTTGGTGCAATCGAAGGGGAACTCAAACAAAAGCACAAAGTAAATGAAGAACTATGTATTGGTTGTGGTGCTTGTGAACAAAAATGTCCTAAGAAAACAATAAAGATGAAGTAGATAAAAACCCAGGTCCATGGACCTGGGTTTTATGATTGTAAAAAATACTACTTGTAATAATATTTTCAAAATGCTAAACTTAAAATGTGAAACAAGTAAAAGTCTAAGTTTTTCAATATTTCTAGCAGTTGAAATGATTAGAGAATTCAAGAGGTTTTAATCCAAAATATAGATATTAGGTTATAAAGTGGTTATAATAAATATAAAGAATATACAAACTAAATAGCCTTATAAGAATATGTTTTTTTTTGAGGAGGATAAATAGTGAGAACAAGAGGTAGAAATCCATGGCTACTATTGCTTTTAATACTTGTTGGATTGGTTATAGGAGGCATAATAGGAGATATATTCCAGGTTACCTTTAAATGGCTTGGGTATGGCAAATCTATAGGATTTAAGCCTGTTACAATCGATTTGAATGTGATAAGATTAACATTGGGCTTTATGATGAGTATAAATTTAGCAAGCGTTATAGGTATTATTATTTCTATTCTTATATTTACTAGATTGTAGGTGATTTGATGAAGAAAGTAATATTGGCTTCATCATCTCCAAGAAGAAAAGAAATATTGAAAAACCTGGATTTTGAATTTGAAACCTTTGAAAGTAATTTAAGAGAAAGGGTTAGAGATGATGAAAGTCCTCAGCAGATAGTAATGGCATTAGCACTTGAAAAAGCTTTAAATGTATGTGAGAAGATAGATGAAGATTCCATTATTATTGCTGCAGACACTATAGTATTTAAAGATGGAGTCTTAGGTAAACCAAGGAATTACAATGAAGCATATAATATGCTTTTAGCTTTGCAAGGTAGTGAGCATTATGTGTATTCTGGATTGGCTGTTGTAGAAAAAAACTCATTTAAAAAGTATGTTACATTTGAGAAGACAAAGGTTAAGATTAAAAAGCTTTCTGATTCTAAAATAAAAAAGTATATAGAAACTGGTGAAGTGTGGGACAAAGCTGGTGCTTATGCTATACAGGGATATGGATCTATTATTGTGGAATATATTGAAGGGGATTATTTCAACGTAGTAGGTCTTCCAGTTTCAAAACTTGAAGATCTTTTGTACAAGCATTTTAATATCTCCTTGCTAAAATAGCCATGATTTGGAGTGGGTACAATGTTTAAATATAAATTAAGGATTAAAGAGATGCCGAAAATGGAAAGACCTAGGGAAAAACTTATTAGGTATGGACCGCATTCATTATCTAATGCTGAACTACTGGCTATTATAATAAGAACCGGCAGCAGAGAACATTCTGCTCTAGAGCTTGCAAATATAATTCTAAGTAGGGATGAAAAAGGAATCAGGTTCTTAGCCAATTGTACTATAGAAGAATTAAGTGAGATAAAGGGTATAGGAAGTAGTAAAGCCTGTCAGATAGTTGCTGCTATTGAGTTAGGTAACAGGCTATCAAAAAGTCTATTAAGTAAAGGAGAAAGTATAAAATCCCCTAGAGATGTTATGGATATTTTCATAAGGGATATGCGATTTTTAGAAAAGGAATATTTTAAAGTAGTTTTTTTAAACACTAAGAACGAGATAATATCCTATGAAACTATTTCAATAGGTAGTTTAAATGCTTCTATTGTACATCCAAGGGAAGTATTTAACAAAGCAATAAGAAAGAGTAGTGCTTCTATAATTTTAGTCCATAATCATCCTAGTGGAAATCCAAAGCCTAGCAAAGAAGACATAAACATTACAAAAAGGCTTATTGAAGCAGGAAAGATACTAGGTATAGAAGTGCTTGATCATGTTATTATAGGTGATGGCAATTATTATAGTCTAAAAGAAAATTCTTTAATATAAGTTGTGGCAACTAAGGAAGGAGTAGAAACATGGGACTGCTAGATATATTTACTAAAGATATGGGAATAGATTTAGGTACAGCAAACACATTAGTAAATGTTAAGGGAAAAGGAATCGTAGTACGTGAGCCGTCTGTTGTAGCAATACAAGAGGACACTAAAGAAGTACTGGCAGTTGGACTAGAGGCCAAAAAAATGATAGGTAGAACTCCAGGGAATATTATTGCAATAAGGCCTTTAAAGGACGGAGTTATTGCAGATTTTGATATTACTCAAAGCATGTTAAAATATTTTATTAAGAGAGCTTATCCAAAGAAATCACTATTGTTTGCTCCTAGGGTAGTTGTTGGAGTGCCTTCTGGCGTAACGGAGGTTGAAAAGAGGGCAGTTATTGAAGCTGCTTTATCAGCTGGAGCTAAGGATGCATTATTAATAGAGGAGCCTATGGCAGCAGCAATAGGAGCAGGACTTCCTGTTGCAGAACCAACAGGAAGTATGGTAGTTGATATAGGAGGAGGAACAACTGAAATAGCCATAATATCCCTAGGAGGAATAGTAACAAGCAAATCTATAAGAATTGGTGGCGATGAAATGGATGAAGCCATTGTCCACTATATTAAAAAGGAATATAATTTAATGATAGGTGAGAGGACAGCTGAAGAAACTAAAATCTCCATTGGTTCAGCCTTTCCAAAGACAAAGGAAGAAAAAATAGAAATTAGAGGGAGAGACTTAGTTACTGGATTACCTAAAACTCTCACTATAACTTCAACTGAAATTTTAAATGCTTTAAGCGAACCGGTCAATGCTATTTTGGAAGGGATTAAAATAACTTTAGAAAAAACTCCACCTGAGCTGGCTGCTGACATAATGGAATTTGGAATTATGCTTACCGGTGGAGGAGCACTTCTAGATGGTTTAGATAAACTAATTAAACAGGAGACAGGAATGCCAGTTAAGATTTCAGAAGAGCCCCTAGACTGTGTCGCTATAGGAACAGGTAGAGCTTTGGAAAACTATGATATGCTTAAGAGAGTCTTTATATCTCCAAAAAGTAATCGCTAAAGTGGTGGTCAATAAATGTTAAATCTATTAAAGAGAAAAATAATGATAGTAACTACAGTTGCTATCATTATAATTATTATTATGGGAGTTACCTATGGCGGAAGAGAGCATATTACTTTCGCTGAAAATAAGGCTGGAAATATAGTAACTCCAGCTCAAAAATTTTTATTTATAGGGAGTAACTTTATTAATGAATTAATAGAACCATTAACCAATATATGGAATATGAATAAAGAAAATAAGCTTTTAAAAGAAGAAAATAGAAAATTGCAGAATAAGATAATTGAACTGACTCTATCAAGACAAGAAAAGAAGGATCTTGAAAATTTGCGTGAGGCTTTAAATTATACTAGTAGCAATGATATTCAAAATTATGTAACTAGCAATGTTATAGCTAAGGATCCTGGCAACTGGTACAACATGTTTATAGTAGACGCCGGTCTAAACGATGGTATAACAAAAAATAGTGCAGTCATAAACGGAGATGGGTTGATAGGGCTTGTATATGAGGTAGGAGATACATGGGCAAAAGTTATTTCTATCATAGATAATAAAAGTAGAGTTAGCTTCGAAACTTTGGATGTAGAAAATGATAACATAGGAATGATAAATGGCAAAGGCACGGCTTATCTTTCAGGCTATTTGATAGATCCGCAAGCAAAGGTCTATGTTGGGGATAAAATAATTACATCAGGCCTAGGACTATATCCCAAAGGTATATTGATTGGGATCATCAAGGATGTTATTATTAAGAAGGATGAGCTTCTTAAAAGTATATTGGTTGAACCATCGGTGAACTTTAAAAATATAGACAGAGTTTTAATTATACCGAAGAAAAACAATAAATAGTATAAAGGGGTTCAGAATGAATGTAAAACTGTTGACATTAATAGTAGTAGTAAATTTTCTTTTACAAACTACAATTTTTCAATATTTTCGGATAGCTGGCATCTTGCCTAATACAGCCCTTATAATAGTTGTGGTTGTAAGTATATTAAGTGGAAGAAAAAAAGGGATTACTGCAGGAGTTTTAGCTGGAATATTGCAGGATCTCTTTTTTAGTAGGGCTATCGGAGTAAATACTGGAATATATGTATTAATTGGATATATTATTGGGGGACTTGAAAAAAAACTGTTTAAGGATAACAATTTAACACCCCTATTTCTTATCAATTTTTCTACAGTGTTTTATCATTTAGTTTATTTAATAATTATGTATTTTTTCAAAATTCCAATTAACTTTTGGTCTATCTTTAGAAGAATTATTATAATTGAGGCCATTTACAATGCTCTAATTGGCATAATTGTCTATAAATGGAGTTGCAGTCAATTATACCGTAACAGGTACAGATAATGTTTGGAGGATATTATGCTAGAAAAATTAAAGGATAGAAATAATCAGATTATTGTTAGTTTTATGATAATTTTTATAATCCTTTTATTCAGGTTAGCTACTTTAACTATTGTTGAAGGAGAAAAATATAGAGAGCTGTCAGAAAATAGAATGAAAAAAACTATACCAATAATTGCAAAAAGGGGAGAAATTAGGGACAGAGATGGAAAACTTTTAGCAGGAAGTATACCTGGCTTTACAGTACAGCTTGTCCGAAACGACTTGGAAGGAAAGAAACTTAATGAGATTGCAATAAAAATAATCGATATTTTAGAAAGCAAGGGCGAAGAACATATAGATTTTCCAATCATTATTGAAAACTACGATTATTATTATTCTTATGACAAAGAAATTGAAGCTTGGTTAAAGGCTAAAGGTTATGAAGATTTAAAAGATGCTGAAGCGGTTTTTAGCAAAATAGTTGCAGAACAAAATATTCCAATTGAAAATCTCGATGTTTATAAAGCACAGGAAATATTGTCTTATATGGGTATTACTCCTCCCATTTCTGTTAGACTCATGAAGTTTCTTCCCGAAATTGAAAAGGAAAATTTTTTAAAGAGCTATGGGCTTAAAACTGATATAAGCGCTAAAGAAGCTTTTAAACGGATAAAAGAAAAATTTGATATAAGTGACGATTATTCTGAAGAAGACGCAAGAAAAATTATGATAATACGACATGCCCTAAGAGAACAAGGATACAAAAAATATGAGCCATTAAAAATAGCATCTAACGTTTCTAAGGAAACTGCCATTTTAATTGAAGAAATGGGCATGGAGTTACCCGGAATAAGTGTTTATATCGAACCTGTAAGATATTACCCAAATGGAGAACTGGCAGCACATATATTAGGCTATCTGGGGAAAATATCTAGTGAGGCTGAGGTTAAAAAGTACGTTGAAGAAAACGGCTACTCTAAAAATGATATCATCGGGAAGACAGGTGTTGAAGGTGAATACGAACTTGCCCTAAGCGGAAAAAATGGTTCTAAGTCAGTTGAGGTAGATGCCTATGGTAGGACTGTTAAGGAACTAGATTATATAGAAAAACCTAAGCCGGGTAAGGATGTTTATCTGACAATAGACTTTGAGCTTCAAAAAGTTGCAGAGGAGTCTCTAAAACATGCCCTTGAAGAAATACAAAAGGGCGGGACATTTAAGAGTAAATGGGGAGATTATAATTACAGTGAAAGATTTGAACATGCAAAGGCTGGAGCAGTTGTGGCAGTAGATGTTAAAACCGGAGAAATCTTAGCTATGGCCAATTATCCATCTTATCAACCTAACCTATTTGTTACAGGTATTTCAAGTAAGGATTGGCAGAGCCTTCAGCCGGAAAATAAAAGAGATCCTATAGCCCCAAGACCTTTATATAACATTGCAGCATTAACAGCAGTACAACCAGGCTCTACCTTTAAAATGATTACTGGATTAGCTGCTCTTGAACAGGGATTAGATCCTAATAAAAAATTCTATGATGGTGGGTATATAAAAATAGGAAATAAAAGCTTTGGAAGTTGGATGTGGAACTTATATAGGAGGTCCCATGGATATGTAGATTTATATAAAGCATTAGAAGAGTCTGTTAATTATTATTTCTATAATCTTGCCAATGGGAAAGACTATTATAAAAACAAACCATTAGATATAGATATAAATATTGATGTTGTATTAGAATATGCTAAAAAATTTGGGTTGGATGAAAAGACTGGTATAGAAATTGGAGAAGTAGCATATGGAATACCAGATCCCGATAGAAAGTATAGAACTATAAGATCCCTACTAGAAAGAAAGCTTACTTCAATAGCAAAAGACTATTTTACACAAGAGATTTTAAGCTCAAAGCAAAAGTTAAATCAGTCTATACAAAAGATATTGAGCTGGGCTGATGATAACCCTTCAAGGGTTCAGCTAATAAGAAGACTAAAAGATATAGGGGTCATTGAATCTAAAACAGAGGAATTGGCAGATTTAGTTAAGTACAGTTACTATAATCAAATGAATTTCGATGAATTTAGAGAAGGGGATGCCTTTAATCTAGCTATAGGCCAGGGCTCCCATGCTTATACTCCTTTGCAAATGGCAAGGTACATTTCTGCCATAGCGAATGGAGGATATTTGAATGAATTAAGTATTGTCAAAAAGGTCGGAGATAACACAGTATCTAAAAAAGATAAGAGAAAAAAAATTGACCTTAAAGATAGTTCTAATCTTGAAGACATAAAAAAAGGTATGTTACAAGTAACTCAAGGTGACAAAGGTACAGCGAGAGGTGTGTTTAAAGATTTTCCAGTGCTAGTGGGAGCAAAAACTGGAACTGCAGAAAGACATGGAAAGATACCTCCAAAAAACGAAGTAGAGTATCTCGAAAAAAATTTTGAAAAGATTATAAAGAATGCACCACATTTGACACTTGATATGGTAGAGAAGGAAGCTGCACGCATTCTAAAATCAAGAAGAGAAGAACTCGCCAAATTAGAAGCTGATGGAAAGACGGAAACGGTTATAAATAAAATAAGATGGGGGTATATAGATAAGGGTGAAATAATGAGGGAGGCAATAAAGAAACTATCAAAAAACAGAATTAGTGATGAAGAGATAGATGCCTTTAAAGATGATTATGATAATTTTGCTTGGTTTGTTTCTTTTGCTCCATATGATAATCCACAGATTGCTGTGGTTACCCTTCTCTTTCAAGGAGGTCACGGAGGATACGGTGCTCCGATTGCGAGGGAAGTTATTGCGGAATATCTAGGCTTGAATAAAGAAACAGAAAATCAAACTCAAGATAAATTAAAGCAGTGAGTCGTTGGATAAATACCGAGGGCATAAGACTCTCGGTTTCTTTTTTAATAAAATTTCTTAAATAAAAGAAGGAAAAAAAGTATAATTGAAGAAATAATAATATAGCTTTAAAATCATGGAGGTTGCTTTTGATGGCTCTTAAAAGTTCTATAGAATTTAAGGGAACCAAGGACGGATTGATAATACACTTAAATGAAGTAAGCGATTTTGAATATGTCAGAGAACAGTTAATAAAAAAATTGGAAATGGCCAGAAATTTTTTTGCTGGAGCGAAGGTCGCAGCCATTGAAGGAAGAAGTTTAACTGAAAATGAAGAAAAGGAAATTATTGATATTATTAATAATCGTTTTGGTATGGTGATGGTTGAAAAAAATAATAATTCTATTGAAAAGGAAGATATTTTCAAAGGTTTGGATGAGGGACATACAAAATTTTTAAGGTGGACCCTGCGTTCTGGAAGTAAAATTGAATTTAAAGGAAATGTAGTAGTAATGGGTGATGTTAACCCGGGAGCAGAGATAATCGCTCATGGCAATATAGTTGTTATGGGGGCTCTCAGAGGCGTAGCCCATGCTGGTGCAAATGGGAATACCAAGGCCTTTGTAGCGGCTATAAAACTTCAGCCTACTCAGCTTAGAATAGCAAACTATATAGCAAGGGCACCAGATAGAAATTATTATAAACCTGAATATCCGGAAATAGCTTTTATAAATGAAGATATGATTATTATTGAACCTTACCTAACTAAAAATAGATAAAACAGATTAATAAAGATAGGGGGAAATTACATGGGTGAAGTTCTAGTTATAACATCTGGCAAAGGGGGAGTAGGCAAGACAACTACTACTGCAAATATAGGCTCAAGCCTTGCAATGTTAGGTAAAAAAGTAGTGGTAATAGATGCCGATATAGGACTTAGGAATCTTGATGTGGTACTTGGACTCGAAAATAGGATAGTGTATGATATTGTAGATGTGGTCGAAGGAGTGTGTAGACTAAAACAGGCACTTATACGAGATAAAAGATTTGAAGGTCTATATCTTTTACCAGCAGCTCAAACTAAAGAAAAAACAGCGATTTCGCCGGAGCAGATGCAGAAACTTTGCAATGAATTAAAAGAGATGTATGATTATGTATTGGTTGACTGTCCTGCTGGAATTGAACAAGGTTTTAAAAATGCAATTGCTGGTGCAAACAAGGCTATAGTAGTTACCACTCCTGAAATTTCAGCTGTAAGAGACGCCGATAGAATTATTGGATTACTTGAAGCATCTGAACTTAGAAATCCTTCACTTATAATTAATAGAATAAGGATAGATATGGTAAAAAAAGGGGATATGATGAATATTGAAGATATGACGGATATACTGGCAATTGATTTATTGGGAATAGTTCCAGACGATGAATATATTGTTATATCTACTAATAAAGGTGAACCGGCAGTAAAGGATGACGCTTCGATGGCTGGGCGTGCATTTAGAAATATTGCTAGAAGAATAATAGGTGAAGATGTTCCCTTCATGGAGTTGGATATTAATGAAGGATTCATGGCTAGACTAGCAAAACTTTTTGGTTTAAATAAATAAGGGGGATAACAGATGTTAGATGTTTTTAAATTTTTTGGAAAGGAAGAGGCTTCTAGTAAGGATGTCGCTAAAGAAAGGCTAAAACTTGTTTTAGTTCATGATAGGACAAACTGTTCGGAGAACTTCTTGGAAATGGTTAAAGGTGATCTGCTTAATGTGATTTCAGACTATATGGAAATCGATGAGAGCGGTTTAGACATTAAGATCACAAAAACAAAAAGAAATGACGAAAAAGTTATGCCTGCCCTCGTGGCTAATATTCCAATAAAAAAAATGAAAAACAGATAATTTTAGCTTTTCAGCCCCAGTTTATGGGGCTTTTTGTTTTTATAAATAATAAAATATGTGGCTGAATATATAGGAAAATTTTGTATTTGAAATTAAGTTGTATAAGTAAAAGAATATATGTTATAATTCAGTAAAAAGCTTAATTTGAGATAATATGGGGTGTCCTATGTTTGATAAAAAACTACTTAAAAATATAGATTATGGTTTGATAATTGTGGTAATAGCTATTTTTATACTGGGAGTCATTATTATAAGCAGTGCAACAAATGTAATTGATTTAACCAATAAAAAGGCATTTGATGAAATTTATGATGAAATTGATATGACAAGGCAGGTAAAAATACAGATAATAGCATTTATCATTGGTTCTATAGTAATAATTTTTATCTTAGGTATAGACTATAATAATTTTGGTGGAATATATAAAACTATTTATGTTTTATCAATTCTATTACTTTTATCTGTATATATACCTGGATTAGGTGTAGTTAGAGGAGGAGCCAGAAGCTGGATTCAATTGGGGCCCATTGATATACAAACTTCAGAAATTGCAAAGCTGGGGTATATACTCTCCTTTGCTAAATATTTGGAAAGCAGATATGAAAAATTGGATACGTTAGGAGATTTAATAGGACCGATTCTTTTTACTGCCCCCTTCATAATTTTACTCCTAAAGCAGCCCGACTTAGGTTCGGCATTAGTCTTTATGATCATAGCATTCGGAATGATGTTTATAGCAGGTATTAATATGAAGATAGTTATGTATGGGGGTATAGCAGGTATTAGCTCTCTTCCTATTTTTTATAAATTTTTAGAAAAGCATCAAAGAGAAAGAATCGATGCTTTTTTAAATCCGTCGGATCCTACTCTGCCTGGGAACTATCATGTTTTGCAGTCGAAGATAACAATCGGTTCAGGTAAAATTTGGGGAAAGGGCATATTTAAAGGAAGCTACCATAGACGGGACTATTTACCGGTTCAAGAAACAGATTTTATTTATGCAGTTTTAGGTGAAGAACTTGGATTTATAGGTGGGGGTATATTGTTACTGTTGTACTCAATATTTTTATATAAGATGATAAAAATATCTAAAAATGCTAAGGATATATACGGATCTTTAATTGTTATTGGTATCACTTTTATGTTTGCATTTCAAATATTTGAAAACATAGGCATGACTATGGGTATTATGCCTGTAACTGGAGTAACACTACCCTTTGTGAGTTATGGAGGTAGTTCCTTGATTACTAGTATGATAGCCTTAGGGTTAGTATTAAATATTTCTATGAGAAAACAAAAGATTAGATTTTAAAAAATCAGCTTTGCTGATTTTTTTCATTATTAATAGTTATATGGTAATAAATGTCCTCCTAAAAAAATATATTATATTAATTTAGACCATAAGGAGGGTATTTATGAATAAGTCATATAGAAGAAATATAATTAATAGACAAAAGCAAAAATCCTATAATTACAGAAAACAAAGTTCCTTTATTAGAAATAAAAGGCCTGTAAGCTTTTACAAAAAACTTCTTAAACAAATACTGATATCTATATTGATAGTCCTCTTAGTAATTTTTCTAAAAAGTATTAATACTCCTTTAACTAAGGAAACATCGGCATTGATGAAAAAGGTAATCTACACAGAGTTTGATTATAAAGAGAGTTTTAATAAGATACTTGAGTATGCATCTGATATAAAGGATTATTCTAAGAAAGCAATACCGGTGTTTAAAAGTAATGATAATGAAATAAATTTTGCTTTTCCACTAGAGGGGATGATAATTTCAACATATGGACAGAAATATAATCCCATGACTGAAAAATATAGTTTTCAAAAAGGTATTGATATACAGATGACAGGTTCAAAAATAGTTAAGTCAGTAGAAGACGGAATAATAGAAAAAATAGGCGAAAGCGAAAATTTTGGAAAATATATAAAAGTAAGACATAGCAGTAAGATGTTTACTTTATATAGCAAGATTGACAAAATCTATGTAAAGAAAAATCAAAAAGTTTTAAAGGGTGAAAGATTGGGAGAAATTAAGGATAAAGAAAATTCGATTTTACACTTTGAACTTTGGATAAATGATGAAACTGTTGATCCGCAGATGTATCTTGGATATGATAAAATAAATATTTAAATTGTGGAAATGTGAAGTTATATAGTAATAAACATATCAAATTTTAAAATCAGGATAAATTTATTATATCGAATCTGAGCATGGCTTCAATGGTCTATCTATTAATGATATGGTACATTGGCTGAAAATGATATAATAGATGGTATAATAAAATATGGTTTAAATGCAGAGTTTGAAACACTGTTAATCGCTAGTAAAAGATGATAAAATGTTTATATGTAACAAATTAGCATGTATATTACTGAAACATGTAATACTAAGGATATAGATATGTTTTGAGGAGGAACTACAGATGAATGAAAAAATAGAAGAAATATTATATAAGGTAGAAAAGCCTAGCAGATATATAGGCGGCGAAATAAATAGCTATAAGAAAGAAATCATGGAAAATACCATAAGATTTGGCTTTGCCTTTCCTGACATATACGAAGTGGGTATGTCACATCTTGGTATGCATATAATTTATAATCTGTTAAATCAAATAGATGATGTTTATTGTGAACGAATATTTTCTCCTTGGATAGATTTAGAGGAAATATTAAGAAAAGAAAATGTGCCTTTATTTACTTTAGAAACACAAAGTCCAATAGATCAGATGGACTTTATAGGATTTACACTTCAGTATGAACTTAGCTATAGTAACATTTTAAATATTTTAGATTTAGGCAATATACCTTTAAAAAGTAGTGATAGAAATAGTTCTCATCCTATAATTATCGCAGGTGGACCATGTGCGTACAATCCTGAACCATTAGCAGAAATAATCGATGTTTTTGTCCTGGGAGAATCTGAAGAAGTGTTAATGGAAATTATGGATGTATATAGAAATGTAAAAACGGAAGATTTAAGCAGGCAGGAATTTTTAGAAAAAATATCAGAAATTCAGGGAGTTTACATACCCAGCTTCTATGAAGTAGAGTACAATGATGACAATACCATAAAAAATTTTAAACCTAAACAGGATAGGTATCCTATTAAAATAAAGAAGAGAATTATTAAAGAACTGGACGATATATTTTATCCGGAAAAGGTTATAGTCCCCTATACGGATGTAGTCCATGATAGGGCAATGATAGAGATATTCAGAGGATGTACTAGGGGGTGCAGATTTTGTCAGGCAGGAATGATTTACAGACCTATAAGGGAAAGAAAGTCTGAAAAGGCTTTAGAGCTGGCAGATAAACTCTTAAAAAGTACTGGGTATGAGGAGATTTCAATTTCTTCTTTAAGTACAAGTGATTATTCTCAGTTAAATGAATTAGTAAGAAGTCTAATAGACAATTATCTTAGCAAAAAAATTGGAGTTTCAGTTCCTTCTTTGCGCCTTGACTCTTTTTCAATAAAGCTTATTGAGGAAATTCAGAAAGTGAGAAAAACAGGACTTACCTTTGCACCGGAAGCTGGAACCCAAAGACTTAGGGATGTAATAAATAAAGGGATTACTGAGAAGGACTTGACGGAAGCTACCGCAAACGCTTTTGAATTAGGATGGAACTCAGTCAAACTGTATTTTATGATAGGACTTCCAACAGAGACCTACAAGGATTTAGATGGAATTGCAGACTTGGGGTATAAGGTTGTAGACATTTACTATGATACTCCTAAAGAAAAAAGGGGGAAAGGATTAAATGTAACTATAAGCACATCTTCCTTTGTACCAAAACCTTTTACTCCATTTCAGTGGGAACCGCAAGATACCACCGAAACTTTAGTAGAAAAACAAAATTATCTTAAGGACAAATTAAGACATAGAAACATAATCTACAACTATCATGATTCTAAGACCAGTTTCTTAGAGGCTGTGTTTGCAAGGGGAGATAGAAAATTATCAGATGTATTAATAAAAGCATGGGAAATGGGATGTAAGTTTGATGGTTGGCAGGAGCATTTTAGGTATGAAACTTGGATAAAGGCCTTTGATGAGTGTGGAATAGATCCCAGCTTCTATGCTAACAGAAAGAGAAAATACGATGAAATACTCCCTTGGGATCATATTGACATAGGAGTGACTAAGAAATATTTGATTAATGAAAATGAGAAGTCGAAGGAAGGTAAATTGACACAGGACTGCAGAAGTCAGTGTACAGGATGCGGCATAAATAGTGGTTTTATAGGTGGTGTGTGTTAATGCATAAGATATTGATAAAATATACAAAAGTCGATAGAATGAAATTTATATCACATTTAGAACTTATTAGGGTAATAGAAAGGGCTCTTAGAAGAGCCGATATACCTTTAAGGTTTTCCCAGGGGTTTAATCCCCATCCTAAAATATCATTTGCCTCTCCACTTTCAGTTGGAGTTTCAAGTGAAGGTGAATATATGACGGTAGAAGTAAATGAGAAAATCGATTTGGGCAGATTTAAAGATAGGCTTAACTCAGAACTTCCTGAAGGAATAAAGTTTATAAAGTGTAAGTACATAGATTCAAAAAGCAAATCCCTCATGAGTTTAGTGGAGTATGGGACATATATTGTAAAGTGTAATACAAAAAGAGAGTATAAAAAAAATGAAATAGAAAAAATATTAACTAATTTTTTAAATAGAAATGAAATTCTATTTAAGAAAAGAGGAAAAAGAAATAAAGTAAAAATAATTAATATTAAAAAGCTAATAAAAAATATGTCAGTTTTATCTGTTGAAAAAAAAGATATAATCTTTAGAATAACTTTATCTACAGGTAGTAGAGGCAATCTGAAGCCTGATATAGTAATAGAAAAACTGGCAGAAAATACGGAACTGGCAATAGATTTACAAAAAATAAGGGTGCATAGATTAGAAACTTTTTTCTTTGAAAATAAGAAAGGATTGGTTCCTTTAGAAAAGATAAACTAAACACAGGGTGTGGTAGTAGAATGAATGAAATTATTATTGATTCTGGAATTAACCAGAGCCGGGTTGCAGTGTTAGAAGATGGTGATTTGGTTGAATACTATATTGAAAGTAGAGATTCAAAAAGGCTAGTGGGCAATATTTACAAGGGAAGGGTAAAAAATGTTTTACCTGGTATGCAGGCAGCCTTTGTAGATATAGGAGTTGAAAAAAATGCATTTCTGTATGTAAAGGATGCAATTCCATGTGATATTTTAAAAGATAGAAACATTTCTTCAAAAGATATATCTATAAGGGACGTAATAAAAAATGGACAGGAAATAGTAGTACAAGTTGTTAAGGAACCAATAGATAACAAGGGAGCCAGGGTAACTACCCATCTTACCTTTCCGGGTAGATATTTAGTATTAATGCCCTATATGGATTACATTGGAATATCCAGAAGGATAGAAGATGAAGAGGAAAGAAATCGGTTAAAAAAAATTATAGAAGAAATTAAACCTCAAGGTATGGGGATCATAGTAAGGACTGAAGCTGATGGAAGTTGCAAAAACGACCTCAAAGATGATTTAAAGTATCTTTTAAAGGTATGGCAAAAGATTGAAAGAGAAAAAAAATTAGGATTTGCACCCAAAATTATTTATAGGGACTTAGACTTGATTCATAGGACTGTGCGGGACATATTTACAAGTGATACAAAAGAACTTAAGATTAATGATAAAGGTTATTATAAAGAAATATTAGATTTCTTAGACCTTATTTCTCCAGAGTTAAAGGGAAGAGTTAAATATTTTGACCCCGGTATAAACATATTCAATTATTTCGGCATAGAAAAAATGATACAAGAAGCTCTAAGTAGGAAAGTATGGCTAAAGAGTGGAGGGTACATAGTAATCGATAAAACCGAGGCATTTACAATAATAGACATAAATACTGGAAAATATGTTGGAGTTAACGATTTAACTGAAACTATTGTAAAAATAAACAAGGAAGCTGCTAAGGAAATAGCAAAACAGATTAGACTTCGGGACATAGGCGGTATTATTATAATAGATTTTATTGATATGTCAGATAAGAAATCACAACAGGAAGTAATAGACATTTTAAAAGAAGCATTAGCAAAGGATAGAGTAAGAACAAATATACTGGGTATAACCCAACTTGGGCTTTTGGAAATGACCAGGAAAAAGGTGAGAAATAGGATAAGTTCTATTTTAGAGACAAAATGCCCCTACTGTGAAGGAACAGGTAAGGTACTTACACCTGAAACAATTATAAATAATCTAGAGCAGGAACTTAAAAGAATTTCAGTTCATACAAACTCTGAAGCCGTTTTAGTAAAAGTGCATCCGGAGATTGAAAGAGTTTTGCTGATGGAAAAGAGAGATTACTTAAAAGAAGTTGAAAAGAATTTTAGTCTAAAAGTATTTATAAAGGGCAATAAAGAGATGCATATAAATGATTACGACATAGTATTCATGGGGAAACTGGATAAGGTAAAAGAAATTATAGAGTCTTAATCAAGGCTTTAGGCTTATAACCCTTATATGGATTATAGGAATCCTTATCGTTTTTTAGTTAATTAACCTCTTGTGCTAGTTACTCTAACAGTATAACTTTAAATATCCTTCAATGTTTCCTCTGAAGCGACTCCTAAAAGCTGTTTTTACTTCTAAATCTTTTCTATTAAAACAGCTCTTCTACGGAGCATGAAGAGGATTATTGAAGGATATCTATAAGAACTAGCTAGGTAGTTAATTAACTTAGTGTTGACTTTGACTTTTAATTATGATAACATGTATATGTTATGTAGCCGCACGGATGAGGTTTTAAAAACTTTAAGTTACCTTAATTCGGCGAGACTGGTTTGAGGAGGTGGATTTAATGTACGCAATTATTGAGACAGGTGGAAAACAATATAGAGTTCAGGAAGGAGATACTCTATTTGTTGAAAAGCTTGAAGCAGCTGCTGGAGATTCAGTTGACTTTGATAAGGTTTTAGCTGTTTCAAAGGAAGGAAATCTTTCTGTAGGTGCTCCTTATGTAGAAGGTGCTAAAGTATCAGCTACTGTAGTTGAGCAGGGTAAAGGTCCTAAGATTATAGTATTTAAATACAAGCCTAAAAAGGACTATAGAAGAAAGCAGGGACATCGACAGCCTTATACTAAGGTAAAGATTGAAAAAATCAATGCATAAGGCTGAAAAATATGATTAAAATAAAGATTAATAGAGATAATAGTCAAAATATAACTTCCTTTAGTGTTAAAGGACATGCATACGCTGCTGAGCCAGGTAGAGATATAGTATGTGCAAGTGTATCTATTCTTACTCAGACAGCTGTTCTAGCGCTCTATGAAGTAGCAGATATTGATATAATATATGAAATGGATGATGGCTGGCTTTATTGCCAAATTCCTGAGAAATTAGAAGAGGGTACAAGACAAAAGGCGAATGTTATATTAGATACTATGCTTGTAGGCATAAAGGGAACAATGGAAATGTATCCTGACTATATAAAGCTGCTCGACAAGGAGGTGTAGAATAGTGCTTTTTAAAATAAACTTACAGTTATTCGCTAGTAAAAAAGGAGTAGGTAGCTCCAAAAACGGACGTGATAGCGAAGCTAAGAGACTTGGTGTTAAAAGAGCAGACGGACAGTTAGTTAATGCAGGAAGTATCATCGTAAGACAAAGAGGTACCAAAATACATCCAGGAAACAATGTAGGTAGAGGTGGAGATGATACTCTATTTGCAAAGGTAAACGGGATTGTTAAGTTTGAGAGAAAAGGTAAGAATAGAAAACAAGTAAGTGTTTATCCTGTAGAAACTAAAGTAGCTCAGTAATATTTATGCCCATACTTAAGTATGGGTATTTTTATATTTTAGCAATGTATTACATTAAGTATCAAGGGATAAACTAGATTTATAAGCAAATTATTGATATAATTGATTTGGTAAAAAATGCTATTTAAGCAGTTTAAGGGTGATAATTATGTTTGTGGATAAAGCTAGAATATTTGTAAAGGGCGGGAAAGGAGGAAATGGAGCAGCCTCCTTTAGACGTGAGAAATATGTACCGGCAGGAGGACCTGACGGAGGTGATGGTGGCAAAGGAGGAGACGTTGTTTTTGAAGTAGATGAAGGTCTTAAAACTCTAATGGATTTTAGATATAGAAAAAAGTATGTTGCCGATTCCGGTGAAAATGGGAAAAATAAGGGCATGTACGGAAAAGATGCGAAGAATTTAGTCTTAAAAGTACCTCCTGGAACTACTGTTAAAGACGAAAAGACAGGATTGATTATTGCAGATCTGGTTAAACATGGGCAGAGAGCGGTTATTGCTAGGGGTGGCAAAGGAGGCAAGGGAAACATTCACTTTAAGACATCTACAAGACAGGCTCCTAATTTTGCCGAAGCCGGTGACCATGGTGAAGAACGGTGGGTCATACTAGAGCTGAAATTATTAGCTGATGTAGGGCTTGTGGGATTCCCAAATGTAGGGAAATCAACTATTCTTTCAGTTGTTACGAAGGCAACTCCCAAAATTGCAAACTATCATTTTACCACTATAAAACCTAACTTAGGTGTTGTGGAAGCAGTGGAGGGTAAAAGCTTCGTTTTGGCCGATATACCGGGACTCATTGAAGGTGCCCACGAAGGTGTTGGCTTGGGCCACGAATTTTTACGTCATGTTGAAAGGACAAAACTGCTTATACATGTTGTAGATGTTTCTGGCATAGAAGGAAGAGATCCTGTTGATGACTTTGAAAAAATCAATAAAGAGCTGGAGCTTTTTAATGAAAAACTTGCGAGTACACAACAGATAATAGCAGCAAATAAAATAGATTTACTAGATGACTACAAGAAATATGAAGAATTCGAAAAAATAATGAGCTCAAGAGGTTACAAGATCTTTCCTATTTCAGCTGCTACAAAATCGGGATTAAGAGAGTTAATGTTATACGTAACAGAAATGTTGGATAAAATAGAAGATGTGAAAATAGCTGAGCCTAAGGAAGAGCATAAAGTATATAAACTTGATAAATTGGAATATGACAAAAATAAAATTATCGTAAGAAAAGAAAATGATTATTACATTGTTGAAGGGAAGGCCATAGAAAAACTTCTCTATTCAACTAATTTTGAAAACATTGATTCCCTAAGACGTTTTCAAAATATTTTAAAGAAAAAAGGAGTATTTGATCAGTTAAAAGAAATAGGGATTGAAGATGGAGATACAGTAAAAATATTTGATATTGAATTTGAATACTATGATTAAGAGGTGAATATAATTGTTAACTGGAAAACAGCGAACCTATTTAAAGGGCTTAGCCCATGATATACAGCCCATTACACAAATTGGAAAAGAAGGGATCACAGATGCTTTTATTTCACAACTCAATGATGCATTGGAAGCACGAGAATTGGTAAAGGTCACTGTTCAGAAAAATAGCTTTCTAGATACAAAAGAAGCTGCCAATGAGGTTGCAAGATTGACGAATTCTGAATTTGTACAAGCTATAGGTAGAAGATTTGTACTTTACAAAAAATCTAAAAATAACCCTAAAATAACCCTTCCCGTGTAATAAATTCCTCCTTCAGAGGTTAATAAAATTTTTATTATATCAAATAATAATACCAATCAGATTTGAAGGAGGAATGCTATGAGAATCTTTGGAAGAGATAGAAAGAAATCAAAAAATAGTGAGTTTACTGAAGAAGTCTTAGAAAAGGCCCAAAGAATTACAGGTAAGACCACAGGAGAATTACCAGGAACTCCAGGACTAATTAATAAACCAAGAACGAAATAACAGTTTTTTAATTGTATTGAAAGCAGCTTTGCTGCTTTTTTTTTTATATGGTATAATAAGAATTGTTTTGATAAATTAGAAAAATAATATATAATGTAATTGCAAAAAAATAGAAGCCTTAAACCTTTGGAGGACAAAATGAAAAAAGTAGGCATAATGGGAGGAACCTTTGATCCAATTCATAATGGTCATTTAGTTTTAGCAGAGCAGATAAGAACTCAATTCAATTTAGAAAAAGTAATTTTTATTCCAGCTGGCATACCACCCCATAAACAGGAGTTAAATATTACCAGCAGTAAGCATAGGTATTTCATGACTTTGTTAGCCACCATAACCAATCCTCATTTTGAGGTTTCAAAAATAGAAATTGCAGAAGAAAAAATTTCATATACCATTAATACAATAAAGAAATTAAAAGAAACATTTGATAGTAATACTGAAATGTTTTTTATTACCGGCGCTGATGCCCTATATGAGTTAGAGACCTGGAAGAATATAGAGGAGCTATTAAAACTATGCAACTTTATTGCTGCTACACGCCCGGGAATAGACGAAAAAAAATTAAGGGATAAGATTGATTATTTAAATAAAATATATAATGCCCAAATAATAGTTACGTCAGTTCCAGCATTAGCTATTTCATCAACGGATATAAGGGAAAGAATAAGACATAGAAAAAGTATAAAATATATTGTGCCTGAATCGGTAGAATACTATATCTATAAAAATAAATTATATATTTAGAGGGTGAGGGATTTGGTAGATATTGAGCATTTAAAGGAGATACTTAGTAAAAGGCTTACTCCAGCACGATATAAGCACTCCTTGGGAGTATGCGAAACAGCTTCTAAGCTTGCAAAGCTGTATGGTGTATCGCTGGAAAAGGCTGAAATATCAGGACTTTTGCATGATTATGCTAAGGATATTTCGAAAGATGAAGCCAAAATATATATAAAAAAGTATAAGATTACTATTGATAAAGTTATAGCTAAACAAATAGATTTAGCCCATGGAATGATAGGTGCTGAATTAGTTAGACATGAACTTGGAATAGAAGATCCTGAAGTTTTAAATGCTATCAGATACCATACTACAGGTAGAGAAGAAATGTCAAAGCTAGATAAGATAATTTATTTATCAGATTATATTGAACCAAATAGGGATTTTCCGGGTGTAGAAGATATGAGAAAAATGGCCTTAACAAATTTAAACAAGGCCACTCTACTGGGACTTGATAACTCAATTCAATATGTATTATCAAAGGGCAATCTTTTACATATAAATAGTATTTTAGCAAGAAATAGTTTAATAGAATACATGATGTAGTATTATGATAGGGGGAGGAAAGTAGATGACAGATAGTCCTAAGGATTTAGCTTTAAAAATTAGCAAAGTAATTGATGATAAAAAGGGTAAGGACATAAAAATATTAGATATGACAGGATTTCCAACTTTGGCAGAATACTTTGTAATTGCTACGGGAAGCTCCTCTAGACACACAACTGCTATTGCAGATGAAATAATAAAAAAAATTACTTCTAAAAATGTATCTATTAGGCATAAGGAAGGCTATAATAAAGGAAAATGGATATTGCTGGACTATTTAAATGTGGTTGTGCATCTTTTTACTGAAGAAGAAAGAGAATTTTATGATTTAGAAAGAATTTGGAAGGGTGCAAAATATGTTGAATTAGATATTGACACATTGCAATAAAATTATTACAATAAATGATAACATATAAATTAAATAGCAAATGAATTAGGAGTAGTAAAAAGTAATTCTATTTCAGAGAGCCGATGCTTGGTGGGAATCGGTATAGATAGCTTTTGAACTTGCCTGTATATATTAAATTTTAATAGGTTGGTTACCTTTACAAACCATATGAGCGAGCTTTATGCTAAATAGGGTGGTACCGCGGGAAATTTCTCGTCCCTATAGGGGAGAAAATTTTCGGGTACTACCTTTTTGTTTAATATGTAAAAACCATCTCAGTAGAAGGAGGAATAGAGTATGACAAAATATAATTTTAGAGAAATTGAAGAAAAATGGCAAAAAAAGTGGGAAGAAGAAAAGATATTTAAGGTTACTGAGAATACTTCAAAGAAAAAGTATTATGCCTTGGAGATGTTTCCATATCCTTCAGGAAAATTGCACATGGGACATGTTAGAAACTACTCAATAGGAGATGTGGTTGCGAGATTTAAAACAATGAATGGATATAATGTACTCCATCCTATTGGATGGGATGCCTTTGGATTACCTGCAGAAAATGCAGCTATAAAGCATGACATTCATCCTGATAAATGGACTAGAGAAAACATTGCAGAAATGAAAAGACAGTTAAAAGAGCTAGGAATAAGTTACGATTGGGACAGAGAAGTAGCCACCTGTCTGCCTGATTATTACAAGTGGACCCAATGGTTATTTTTGCAATTTTATAAAAATGGTTTAGCTTATAAGAAAAAGTCACCTGTTAACTGGTGTCCATCCTGTGAGACCGTTCTTGCAAATGAACAGGTGGTAAGTGATCGTTGTGAGAGATGTGATACTTTAGTTATTAAAAAGAATTTAGAACAGTGGTATTTTAAAATTACTGATTATGCAGAGAGACTTCTTGAGGATTTAGAAACCCTTCAGGGATGGCCCGAAAAAGTTAAAATCATGCAGAAAAATTGGATTGGTAAAAGCTATGGAGCCGAGATAGAGTTTAAAATTGACGGTACCGATGAAGCCCTAAATATTTTTACAACCAGACCGGATACCATATATGGAGCTACTTTTATGGTGTTGGCTCCAGAGCATCCATTAGTTGCTAAGTTGGTTAAGGGTAGTGAATATGAAGAAGAGGTTAATAAATTTATAAAGAAGCTTGAACGCTTATCGGAGGTTGAAAGAACGGCAAGTGACGTGGAAAAAGAAGGTATGTTTATCGGAAAGTATGCTGTTAACCCATTAAATGATAAAAAAATACCTATCTATGTAGCTAATTATGTTCTAATGGACTATGGTACGGGAGCTATTATGGCTGTACCTGCCCATGATGAAAGAGACTTTGAATTCGCCCAAAAATATAATCTAGATATAATTCCAGTTATAAAGCCACAAGACGATTCAATAGATATAAATAATCTTGAAGTAGCCTATTCAGAGCCTGGTATAATGATAAATTCTGACAGATTTAATGGGTTAAACAACGATGAATGTATAGAAAAGATAATTGAGCACATTGAAGAAAATAACCTTGGAAAGCGTACTATAAACTATAGATTGCGTGATTGGCTCATTTCACGCCAAAGATATTGGGGTGCACCTATACCTATTTTGTATTGTGAAAAGTGCGGAGTAGTACCGGTACCTGAAGAAGATCTACCAGTAGTACTTCCAACAGATGTAGTATTTACAGGAAAAGGAGAATCACCACTTACTACAAGTGAAACCTTTATTAATGCTACTTGCCCTGAATGCGGTGGAAAAGCTAAAAGAGAAACCGATACAATGGATACATTTGTTGACTCTTCATGGTACTTCTTAAGATATACTGATCCTAAAAATCAAGAAAGCCCCTTTGATAAAGAGAATGCCGCATACTGGATGAATGTAGACCAATATATAGGAGGAGTGGAGCATGCCATACTTCACCTTCTGTATGCAAGATTTTTTACAAAGGTCCTGTATGATGTAGGATTGTCACCAGTAAAAGAACCCTTTGAAAATCTATTAACTCAAGGAATGGTGCTTAAAGACGGCGCAAAGATGTCAAAATCGAAGGGGAATGTAGTCAGTCCAGAAGAGATAGTTGCAAAATATGGTGCGGATACTGCTAGGTTATTCATTTTGTTTGCGGCACCACCTGAGAGAGACTTAGAGTGGAGTGATACAGGTGTTGAAGGTTCATATAGATTCTTAAATAGGGTTTGGAGACTGGTTCAAGAACTTAAGGATATACTACCTACTGACGACTTAAAAATTGATATAAAAACTAAAGAAGACAAAGAGCTAAACTATACTATTCATAATACTATCAAGAGAGTAACTGATGATATTAGTGAGAGGTTCAACTTTAATACTGCTATAAGCGCTATTATGGAGCTTGTAAATGAAGTTTATAAATATAAAGAGATAGATAATAGCAAAATAAATAAAGTCTTAGTTAAAAAAGCTCTAGATACAATCCTTGTGTTATTATCACCTTTTGCGCCTCATATGACAGAAGAGCTGTGGATGACTTTAGACAATAAAGGAAGTATTCATAACCAAAATTGGCCTAAGTATGACAGTAAGGCTTTAGTTAAGGATGAAATTGAGATAGTAATACAGGTAAATGGAAAAGTGAGAGAAAAAATTATGGTAAATACTGATATAAGCAAGGAAGAACTGGAGGAAACAGCAGTAAATAACGATAAAATAAAATCCTATATAGAAGGCAAAAAAATTGTTAAAGTTATCTGTGTCCCATCTAAGTTAGTTAATATTGTGGTAAAATAATAAGAAAGTATTTCTAATTAAAGAAAGGGGGATATAATGTCAGACTTTATACATCCAATCTTAAAAAGCTACATCCCTGTAGTTGAGGGAATAGCTAAGACCTTTGGAAAAAACTGTGAAGTGGTTCTCCACGATTTTAGTAAAATGAAAAGCTCAATTATTGCCATTGAAAATGGCCATATAACTGGTAGAAGTCTGGGAAGTCCTATGACAGAGGTTGGGCTTAGAGCTGTGAGGAAGGGAAACACTAAAGATAGTATAATTAACTATACAGGAAAAAGTGCAGAAGGCAGGGTTTTAAAGTCCTCTACTATGTTTATAAAGGATGAAAACGATGAAGTATTAGGCTGTCTTTGCATTAATTTCGATATGTCAGAGCTGACTGTGGCAAAGAGAGTAATAGATGAGCTATTACAAACAGATGCTGATGAAGAAAATAAAAATAATGATGGTGCTAATAAAGTTAACGATGTATTAACTGATATAGTACAGAATACCCTTGAACAATCAGGTAAACCTGTTGCCTACATGAGCAAAGAGGAAAAGGTAAGTATTGTAAAAAAATTGGATCTTCAGGGAGCGTTTTTAATAAAGGGCGCTATAGATTATGTAGCTAAGGTTCTATGTGTTTCAAGGTATACCATATATAACTATCTGGATGAAATAAGAGTAGATAATAAATAATATTTGGGGTGAGTGAATTATGGATCTAAAAACAATTTATACTGATAAGGCCCCTGCAGCCGTTGGTCCTTATTCACAGGCTGTAAAGGCTGGGAATTTGTTGTTTGTATCTGGCCAGATCCCAATTAACCCTGCTACAGGTGAACTGGTAAAGGGGAGTATAGAGGATGAAACAAGACAATGTCTGGAAAATGCCAAGGCCATCCTTAATGAGGCAGGTACGTCATTAAGTAAAGTAGTTAAAGTAACGGTTTTCATCAAGGATATGAATCAATTTGGCAGAATTAATGAAGTATATGGGGAATATTTTTCTGATCATAAACCTGCAAGGGCTTGCGTAGAAGTTGCAAGATTACCAAAGGACGTAAACGTTGAAATAGAAATGATTGCTATAGTAGAATAAAAGAATAAGGAGCTGATATCAGCTCCTTATTCTTTTATTTTCTGAAACGTTTCCATCTTCTAAGTCTTCTAATAGTTACCACTGTTCTCCAAAGGATATAAAATATAAAAAGTATAAATAGAAACTTAAATAGATTTAGGCTTTTTGGACTTTTTATTTTCTTTATGATTTTGTATATGTTTTTTTCATCAATTGACTTGCTAGCAATGAGATCTATACTTCCTAAATCTTTGCCATTTAATGTATATGTGATCTTGCCCAGCACTTCACCTTTGTTTATAGGTGCTTTTATTTCAGGGTTTAGATGTAACGTATAATCAATTTGTGACTGTGTAACATCTATAGGAACGACCTTTGATAATCTATTTCTTGTAATCAAATCTAGGGTTTCTACTTTTCCATTTGGGACCTTTACAGCTTTAATAGTCGTTCCAGCATTCACTATATCGATGAATTTAAAATTTTCGAAGCCATAGTCTAAAAGTTTTCTAGTATCTACATATACATTAGTTCTTATAGCCTTTAAAACAACACTTATAAGTCTTCTGCCGTTCTTTTGAGCAGTAGATACGAGACATTGCTGAGCTTCGCTTGTATAACCGGTTTTTATGCCGTCTACTATATCATACTTGATATTTATCCATTCACCATCATACAAAATCTTGTTACTGCGTCCAACTCCCCAGAGAAGTCTGTTGGTATTTTTTAAGTATCTAGTTTCAGTTTGCTTATTAGTAGGCGGGATTTGATATCTAACGGTTTTAATTATTTCTCTAAATTTTGGAATGGTCATGGCATACTTTGCTATCATAGCTAGATCATAGGCAGTGGTCACATGTTCATCATCGGGTAAACCATTAGGATTTGTAAAATGAGTATTTTTAGCTCCAAGCTCTTTTGCCCTTTTATTCATAAGCTTGGCAAATTCTTCAATACTTCCTGATATGTGTTTAGCCAAAGCAACTGCAGCATCATTGGCAGAGGCAACTAAAAGGGCGTATAGCAGTTGCTCTACTGTAAACTCTTCATCTTCAATGACATAGATTCGACTTCCTTCTGTAAAGGGTGTCTCCTCATCAATAATGACTTTATCCTTGAGATTAGTATTTTCTAATGTCAAGATTGCTGTCATGATTTTTGTTGTACTAGCTGGATACATTAATTTATTACCATTTTTTTCATACAATATATCTCCAGTAGATGCATCGATTAAAATAGCACTCTCTGCTGATATGTTAAGAGAGTCTAGAGAATTAGTTGCAAAGCCAGTCATGGATGATGATATTAGGATACAGAGTACTAATATTGCTATGAACATCTGCTTCATAATTTCACCTCAAAATTTTTTATTTACTTCCATACCTTATTAGTATAACAAAAAAGCAAGAAAAATTTAAGAAATTTAAATTAATAATAGGAGGTAAATAAAAGATAAAGTAGAATGTATAAAGATATAACTTATGGTTATAAATGGTAAATTTATGAGGGGTGGAAATATGAGTAAACTTACGAAAAGAGAGATAGTTTTGTGCATACTCTTGTCAGCAGTTATTTCTCTTACAGTTTTTCAAAATTACAAGGCGAAACAGTCTGATAAACTGATAATAAAAAATGAAGAGACAAAAGCAGAAGAAGTTACTATAGATAGTGAAAGTCAGAATTTCAATGAAGATGAATTTATAAGTGAAGATTCTGTAGAAAAAGAACCTGAAGATCCCAAGGAGGTCATAGTGGACATATGTGGTGCTGTAGTAAATCCAGGGGTAGTAAAGCTATTTGAAGGAGATAGGATAATTGATGCAGTAAATAAAGTAGGAGGACTGACGGAAAAGGCAGATCTTAAAAGGATTAATCTTGCAAGAAAATTACAAGATGGAGAAAAAATTATTGTACCTGAGGTTGGAGAGGAAACGATAGAAACAGACCTTTTTAAAAAAAATAATAATATAGAACATGAAAATATAAAGCATAATGGAAAAATAAATATAAATAATGCAGATAAAACTCAACTAATGGAGTTAAATGGGATAGGTGAGGTTTTGGCCGAAAGAATAATTAAATATAGAAATGATAATAATGGATTTAAAAATATTGAAGACATAAAAAATGTTAGTGGAATAGGTGTAAAGAAATTTGAGAGTATTAAAAACTATATAGATGTCCGATGAAAAGATAGAAAATATGGAAGCATTACAGATTAATATCAAAATAGACCAATTGTAAATGAAATATAATTAGTTATTTGTACTAAAGCTTCACTAAATGTGTTAATATATAGCATATGGAGGTGATAGTATGAGCGATTTGAGTAATAAAAGGCTAACTGAGCTGAGTCGTACTTCAGGATGAGCTGCTAAAATAGGTCCTGAGACCTTGGCACAAGTTTTGTGTCAATTACCACAGGTAGAAAGTGATAAGTTGCTTGTAGGTATAGACAAATCCGATGATGCAGCGGTATATAAACTAAACGAGGATACTGCAATAATACAGACATTAGATTTTTTCACTCCCATAGTAGATGATCCCTATACCTTTGGACAAATAGCTGCAGCTAATTCTTTAAGTGATGTATATGCAATGGGAGGAGAGCCAGTAGTAGCATTAAACATAGTATGTTTTCCAAGTTGCCTTTCTATGGATATTCTCACCGAAATTTTAAAGGGTGGCTTTGATAAAGTAAAGGAGTCAGGAGCATTATTAGTAGGTGGACATACTGTTGATGACAATGAACCTAAATACGGACTATCCGTAACGGGAACAGTACATCCAAAGAAGGTAATAAGTAATTCAGGTGCAAAGCCTGGAGACATGTTAATGCTTACCAAGCCGCTAGGATTAGGTATACTTAATACTGCCATTAAAGCTAAAATGCTCTCTAAAGACATAATGGATGAAGCTATAAGAGTAATGGCAAATCTAAATAATATAGCAGCTGAAGGAATGAAAAGAGTTGGCGTTAACTCCTGCACAGACATAACTGGTTTTGGATTTTTAGGACATGCCTATGAGATGGCTAAGGGTAGTGGAGTTTCTATTGAAATAGATTCTATTAAAATACCTGTAATTGAAGGCACTAGAGAAAATGCAGAAATGGGTTTGGTGCCTGCGGGAGCATACACTAATAGAAAATACCTTGATGGGAAGGTAGCATTTAGAGAAGGTATTCCAACGTATATGCAGGATATACTGTTTGATCCTCAAACATCTGGTGGTTTGTTAATTTCAGTAAGTAAAGACAAGGTTGATGACTTACTTAAATACTATAAAAAGCATTTAAAGACAGATTTTAATATAGTTGGAGAAGTTATAGAGCAAGAGGATAAATATATAAAGGTAAAATAAGCACCCGATCGGGTGCTTATTTATTGTCTAGGAGTTCAAACATTTTTTGAAAAAAATTGTAGGTATAAAACAAAGTAAATTGAAGGGATGCAAGAAATTACAAACTTTTACCAGTTAAATATTAAAAAGGCTAACAGCTAACCAACTACGAACTACTAACTACGAACTAACAAAGCGTCGCCAGACGCCTTTGTTCTTATCCAAGTCTTTCTTTTTCTTCATATTCCTTAGTCATCTTAAAAATTAACGGGCTAAGAGTTAATAGAGCTATTAAGTTTGGTATTGCCATAAGGCCGTTAAAGGTATCAGATAGTGAAAAAACAAATTCTAATGATTGAGTAGCTCCTACAAAACATAGCACAATCCAAATCCATTTGTAGATTTCAACGGCTTTAACTCCTGCTATATATTCTAAACATTTAGAACCATAGTAGAACCATCCCAAAATAGTAGAGAAGGCAAAGAATGCCAATCCAAATGAAACAATTAGTGAACCCCAACCGCCAGGTAATGCCACGTCAAAAGCAGTAGTTGTTAAGGCTGAGCCAGAAAGATTATCGGTAATAGTCATTAAGCCATCGCTGCCAATTTGAACGAGCCCAGATACCAATACAACTAATGCAGTCATTGTACAAACTACCAAGGTGTCTATAAATGAACCAAGAGAACCTATTATACCTTGTCTAACTGGATCATTGTTTTTAGAGGCTGCATGGGCTATAGGAGCACTACCGAGTCCGGCTTCATTAGAGAATACACCCCGTGCAACTCCATATCGGATGACAGTACCCAATAATCCTCCACCAACGGCTTTGGCGTTGAAAGCGTTTCCAAATATCAAACCAAATGCAGCTGGTATTGCTTGGGCATGAAGTAATAAAACGAATAATGAACCCAATATATATAGTGTCGCCATAGCTGGAACCAGCTTATCGGTTACCTTTGCTATACTTTTGATCCCGCCTATTATAACAAGACCAGTAGCAACAGCAATTATTATACCAGATATACTACGGGAAAGACCAATAGAAGTCTCAAGGGATGCAGCAACCTGATTAGCTTGAACCATATTACCTATACCAAAAGAAGCCACGAAGCCAAACAGAGCAAAAAGCCACCCTAACCAAGCCCAATTGCCACCATATTTTTCGTTCATACCATTTTTAATGTAGTACATAGGGCCACCGGATTTTTCCCCTTTTTCGTTAGTAATCCTATACTTTATGGCAAGTAATGCTTCACCATATTTAGTTGCACCACCAAATGCTGCAGTAACCCACATCCAGAAAACTGCACCAGGGCCTCCGGCGGCAATAGCAGCAGCAACTCCACCTATATTTCCAGTACCGATAGTAGCAGCTAAGGAAGTCATAAGTGCCTGGAATGGAGTGATGTCTCCGTCACCAGTATCTTCCTTAGAGAAAAGAAGTTTAAAGGCATAACCTAATCTTCTCCATTGAACTGCCCGTGTTCCAAATGTAAGTATTACACCTGTACCAACTAAAAAAAAGATCATGAAGCCGCCCCAAGCAAAACTGTTAATCGTACCAATAAGAGATTTTAAAGCTTCCATAAATTAGCCTCCTCATAAATAATTTTTTAAGTCGTTATTTGAACTGAAAAATTAATGACAAATACAATGAAACTTTAGTCTTTATAAAGCCCATCAAAAATATAAAGGAATAAATTAAAAAATTTAACAATTATGTAACAGATTTATTTCATATAGTCTTATTATTGTCTTTTAAATTAATATAATTCCTAATTTATGTTATAATTTAATGGAAAAAAATTAATAATTTTTATAAAAGAAATTCTTAGGAGTGAAATTAATGGATAAAAAAGATTTACTAAGAAATTTACCAAAGGTCGATGAAATATTAAACAATGAAGATATACAAAGACTATTGAATGAGTATCCAAGGATTACTGTAGTTGATTCAATAAGACGTTTTATTGATATGTATAGAAAAGAAATAATAGAAGCTGACGTTGAGGATCTTGCCAAACTTCAAATTAATTTTAAAGACTTAGTAAATAAGGTAATACTTGATGTAGAAGAAAAGAATAAAATGAGTTTGAGAAGAGTAATAAATGCTACAGGCGTAATTTTACATACAAATCTTGGACGAGCAATTATAAGCGATAAAGTAAAAGATAAACTTTTGGAGGCTGCTTGTAATTACTCTACACTGGAATTCGATTTATCCAATGGCAGGAGAGGTTCAAGGTATGCCCATGTTGAAGATATAATATGTAAGCTGACTGGAGCAGAAGCGGCCTTAGTTGTAAATAATAATGCTGCCGCTGTGCTTCTGGTTTTAAACACAGTTGCCAAGGGTAAAGAAGTTATAGTATCAAGGGGACAGCTAGTAGAAATAGGAGGGTCCTTTAGGGTTCCTGAGGTTATGGCTCAAAGCGGTGCTAAACTGGTTGAAGTTGGAGCTACCAATAAAACTCATTTGTATGATTATGAAAATAATATAAATGAAGAAACCTCTGCTATTTTAAAGGTTCATACAAGCAATTATAAAATTTTAGGATTCAGTGATGAAGTGGATATTGAGGACTTAGTAGGCTTAGCTCAAAAATATGATTTACCGGTTATAGAGGATATAGGTAGTGGTACTTTAGTTGATTTTTCAAAATACGGATTGACAAAGGAACCTACAGTCACCGAGAGCATACAAAAAGGAGCAGATATTGTGACCTTTAGCGGTGATAAACTGTTGGGAGGTCCTCAGGCTGGAATAATAATCGGGAAGAAAAAATATATAGATAAAATGAAAAAAAATCAGTTAACAAGGGCCATAAGAATAGATAAACTTACTTTAGCTACTTTGGAAGCTACTCTAAGGTTATATCTTCAAGAAGATAAAGCTATAGAGGAAATACCTACTCTAAAAATGTTAATAATGGATATTAATGAAATAGAGAGAAAAGCAGATATTTTATTTAATAAAATAAAAAATGCATCAAAAAAGATTGAGATACAAAAAGAAAAAGGATATTCACAAGTAGGAGGTGGCTCTATGCCTTTAGAAGAGTTACCTACAATTCTAATAACCTTAACCTCAAAAGAATTATCGGTAAACACCCTTGAAGAAAAACTGAGAAGCAATAGTATTCCAATTATCACGAGAATCAGTAATGACAAAATTATGCTAGACGTAAGGACAATAAGGGAAGATGAGTTTGACATTATCTCTAATGCTATAGAATCTATTTAAGAAGGTGATAAGAATGAAGAATGTGATAGTCGGTACAGCGGGCCATATTGACCACGGTAAGACTACATTGATTAAGGCATTAACAGGTATAGAGACTGATAGACTGAAAGAAGAAAAAAAGCGTGGGATAACTATAGACTTGGGTTTTGCCTATTTTGATTTGCCAAATGGAAAAAGGGCAGGAATAGTGGATGTGCCAGGTCATGAGAGATTTATAAAGAACATGTTAGCTGGGGCCAGTGGAATTGACCTAGTCATACTTGTTATTGCTGCAGATGAAGGAGTAATGCCTCAAACTCAGGAGCATTTAGATATTTTATCTATATTGGAGGTTAAAAAAGGAATTATAGTTTTAACAAAATGTGATTTAGTAGATGAGGAATGGATTGAATTAGTGATAGAGGATGTGAAAAGTAAAACAAGAGAGACCTTTCTTGAAAACGCACCTATTGTAAAGGTTTCCGCATTGGAGGGGAAGGGGATTGATGAACTTAAAGATCTTATAGTAGATCTAACAGAAGAAGTAGAGGAAAAGAATATTTCAGCTCCCCTTAGACTTCCTATAGATAGAGTTTTTACAATGTCAGGGTTTGGTACTATTATAACAGGTACTTTAATAGAGGGTACTATCGAAGAAAAACAAACACTTGAAATATATCCTGAGAAGTTTGAAGTAAAAGTAAGAAGTATACAAGTACATGGCAAAGCTGTAAAAAAAGGCTATGCAGGACAAAGGGTAGCAGTTAATCTGGCAGGAATAAAAAAAGAATTGATTAATAGGGGAGACATTTTGGCTGAGCCGGACTCCATGAAAAACACTATGATTGTAGATGTTAAGCTTAATCTACTTAAAAACTCTCCTAGGAAAATAGAAAACTGGAATAGGCTGAGAATGTATCATGGAACTAAAGAAGTTTTGTGTAGAGTAGTTCTTTTGGATAAGGAAGTTTTAAATCCTGGAGAGAGCTGTTATGCTCAATTACGACTTGAAGAAGAGACTGCCTGTAAATATGGAGACCGATTTGTCGTCAGATATTACTCACCCCTTGAAACTATTGGTGGAGGAGTTATATTAGATCCAAATGCAGTTAAACATAAAAGATTTAAAGAAGAAGTTATAGATGAACTTGAAGCTAAAAACGAAGGAGATAAATCTCAGATTGTAGAAAATGTACTTCAAAAGTACAGCGGAGAGTTTCCTGACACTAAGTTTATTGCACTTCAGGCAGGTATACCGGAAACAACGGTTATAGAAATATTAAATGATCTATTAAGGAATAAACTAGTAATTAAATTTTCAAGTAATATTTATGTTCATAGAGACTATATTGAAAAAATGGAGGAAGAACTTATTAATCTATTGAATAAATATCATAGTAAAAATCCTCTAAGGTCCGGTATATCAAAAGAAGAAGTGAAAAGCAGACTATTTTCCAAAACTAAAGGCAAGCTTTTTGATGAAATAGTAGAGTTGTATACTAACATGGGTACTATTGAAGCTCACGGCAACAATGTATCCTTAAAAGGCTTTGAGATTATGTTTTCTGAGCGCCAGATTGCTTTAAAAGACAATATACTTAATTTATATTCACAAAGTGAATTTAAGCCTCCAACGGTAAAGGATATAATAGATAAATTCAGTATACAGGGTCAGGATAAAGATATTATTGAAGCACTGATAAATATGGGGTACTTAGTAAAAATAAATGAAAATATTGTATTTCATAGGGAAAATTATGAAAAGGCAAAAGATATTCTAAGAAATTACTTATTAGAAAACAATGAGATTACCTTGGCTGAATATAGAGACCTACTTGACACTTCACGAAAATACGTTTTACCACTGCTTGAGCACTTTGATTCAATTAAACTTACAAAAAGAGTTGAAAATAAGAGGACACTTTATTAGAGCTGCCTAAAAAAGGCAGCTTTTTCTTGCAAAAAAGTATCAAAACAATTATTATTAAATTAATACATATTACAAAAAATAAATATTATTTACATATTTTCTTTTGAGAAATAGAAAATAACATAGAGGTGATAAACAAATGACAAAAAAGCTTTTAATTGTAGATGATGAGGAAATACTATTAAAGGGATTAAAATATAGTTTAATGCAGGAAGACTATGAAATAGACACAGCTGTTGATGGCTTGGAAGCCTATGAAAAGGCGATGAACAATGAATACGACCTGATCGTTTTAGATCTTATGCTTCCGAAAATGGATGGATTGGAAACATGTAGAAAAATAAGGGAGATTTCAATGGTTCCAATTATTATTTTGACTGCTAAAGGTGAAGATACTAGTAAGGTCCTTGGACTTGAGTATGGGGCTGATGACTATTTGACTAAGCCTTTTAATATACTTGAACTGAAAGCAAGGATAAAGGCCATCTTTAGAAGGGTTGATGTTACGGAAAACAAATCCCACACTAATATTTTGGAAATTAATGATTTTACTATTAATACTCTTGGCAGAAAAGTATCTCTAAATGGTAAAGAAATCAATTTAACTGCCAAGGAGTTTGACCTTCTTTTACTTTTAGCAACAAATCCAGGAAAGATTTACTCTAGGGAAGAGCTTTTAGAGATTATATGGGGTTATGAATACTTTGGTGATGTGAGAACGGTAGATGTACATATTAGAAGACTTAGAGAAAAAATTGAAAAGAATTCTAGCCAGCCTGAATATATACTGACAAAATGGGGAGTTGGTTATTATTTTAGGAATAAGCAATAGATTTATCAGTTTAAGGTGGAAATTAGTTTCCACCTATTTATTATTAGTTCTTTTAACTCTTTTATTACTTAATTCTTTTATAAGCGAATCCATGAGGCTAAATTACATTGATGAGAAAAAAATAACTTTAATGACTCAAGGCAGTATAATTGCAAACAGACTAACTCCGTATTTTTCTGAGATGAATAGTAAATACGTTACTGAAATGGTTAATAGAATAGTTGAAAAATTTAGTTTAGAATTAAACTCAAGGGTAATGCTTTCTGATTTAAATGGAAAGATTTTAATCGATTCATACGATACTTTAAAGGGAGTAAGATTAAATAATGAAGAATTAGCTTTAGCTTTGTTAGGGAAAAATGTAGCCAAGCAGCATGTACTGTCGAAATACGGAAGAGTAATGTATGTTGCAGTTCCCATAACTGAAGAAGGTAGAATAATGGGTGCTGTTTTTATTTCCTCATCTTTAGAAGATATATATTTGAGTATAAAGAGAACTATGGAAAAATTTATGATATTATCATTATTTAGTTTATTTATTACTGGATTAATTAGTTTTATTTTTGCAGATATAATATCTGATCCCATAGAAAAACTGACTGAAGCAGTTAGAAAAATGGCTCAAGGTAAATTTAATCAGAAGGTAGAAGTTTCCGGACATGATGAAATTAGTAATTTAGGTCGTGCTTTTAACCTAATGACAACTAAACTTGACCAAGTAGATAAGCAAAGAAAAGAGTTTGTTGCAAATGTGTCCCATGAGCTCAGAACCCCTCTCAGTTCTATTAAAATTCTTTCAGAATCATTGATTCATCAGAAAAATGTGGATGAAAAAATATATAGGGAGTTTTTAATGGATATAGATTCGGAAGTAGATAGGCTTAACAAGATAATTGATAGTCTATTAAACTTAGTCGATCTTGAAAAACAAAATCTTGACTTAGATTATCAGGTAACTTATGTTAATTACTTGGTAAGTAGAGTTATAAATAGTTTAAAGCCCCTGGCAGATAAAAAAAATATAGATTTAACCTTTACAGAAAAGGAAAGAATTCAAATAATGCTGGACCAGCTAAAAATTCAGCAGTGTCTCGTAAATGTGATCGGAAATGCAATCAAATATACTCCAGAAAATGGAAAGGTTGATGTGATTTTATACTCTAGCCAGAAGGAAGTTGTTATTAAAGTAAAGGATAACGGTATAGGTATCCCTAAAGAAGATTTACCATTTATATTTGATAGATTTTATAGGGTGGACAAAGCAAGATCGAGAAATACTGGAGGTACTGGATTAGGACTAGCCATAACCCAGCAGATTATTGCTCTTCATCAGGGTAGAATAGAAGTTGAAAGTGAAGTTAATCAGGGAACCACAATCTATATTATACTGCCTATGAAGGCTGCTGTATAAATACTGGTCAGCCATTAATAAGTAATTAGGGAGGTATAAAATTGAAGTCAATTTTCAAGATGTTTTTAATAGTAATTGTACTAAGCGTTATCATCATAACAGTTTTTGATGATGGACAGGAGATAGAATATCTCAATGAAGACAGGCCAATACCTCCGGTTCCTAATAAGCTCAAAACAACAATAAGACTGTATTTTGCAGATAAAAACAAGCTTATTGGTGAAGACAGGACTATAGTGACTAATGATATGAAGTTTGAAAAAGCTATAGTTGAAGAATTAATAAAGGGCCCTAGAAATAAGCTTTTGAAATCTACGATTCCTAAGGAAACAAAACTAATATCTATTGAAACAATAGATAACGTTTGCTATGTGAACTTTTCTAGACATTTCATAGAAACTGACACATGGGAAAAGGTAGAAGAACCTTTAATAATATGGTCTTTAGTAAATTCATTGACCGAATTACACTATATACAAAAAGTGCAGATTTTGATAGAAGGAGAAAAAATTGATTTAGCAAAGAAAAGTGCTTTGTTAAAGCCTCCCTTTGTTAGGAATGAAGGGTTAATTATGGACGAAAAAATGACTCCCTTTAATGTTATCACTAAGTTTTTAGATAATATTTTAAAAGAGAGATATGATAAGGCCTATACAATGCTTGATAATGAAAGTGCAAAGAATATTGGTTTTGATGAATTTAGTGAATTGATGGCCAACTACGTTAAAGAGCTTCAAAGATACGAGATAAAGCTATACAATACTCAGTTATATGGAGAATATACAATCGTAACTATCACCTATAGATTGTCTGACAGAAATAGTCTTGAGTATAAAAAGGAGTTTAGTCAGGATTGGAAAGTGATTGTAGAAGATGGAGAGTATAAGATTGTATTAAAGGTGAAAGATATAAAAATTTGATAAAGTTAGAAAATCCAGAAAAGACGTGTTTTAAAAGACCAAAACCACTTGAAATTTTAAGTGGTTTTTAAGGATTAAATTTAAAAGAGCAGATAAATTGGTTTCTATTTATCTGCTCTTTTAAAATTTTTTTTAGTTCTTTTTGTAAAGCGCTCTTTACTTTATCTACTGTAGGTATTTTCCTTGTTATACAAACCTCCTACTTACTCAAAATTTCTTTTATCTCATTTTTCGAAGGTACTCTACCTGAAACTTTTACCTTGCCATTAACAACAAGTCCTGGAGTTTTCATTACACCGTATGATACTATTTCCTTAAAGTCTTCAACTTTTTCAATTTCGGCTGACAAGCCTAATTCATTAACAGTTTTCTGTACATTTTCATAAAGCTTAGTACAATTTTTACATCCGGGTCCTAAAACTTTAATATTCATTCTTCATACCTCCTAAAATTATAAAACTATATTAAATAAATAACCAACAAGTATAATTGATACACCTGTAATTGAAACAAAAATAGCTATAAGCTTTGGCTTAATAACCTGTTTCAATAATATCATTTCCGGCAATGAAAGGGCAACTACCGACATCATAAATGAGAGAGCTGTACCTACGCCTACTCCTTTATTGATTAAGGCTTCTACAATAGGAATAGTACCAACAGCATTTGAATATAACGGAATGCCCAGTATAACGCCGACAAATACGGCAAAAGGATTGTTTGGACCTGCATACATAGCTAAAAAGTCCTCTGGAGCATATCCATGTATTGCTGCTCCTATACCTATACCTATTATGACATATATCCATACTCTTTTAACGATATCCTTTACAGCATCAGTTGCAAATCGGACTCTTTTTTTGAAATCCATTTCTTCAGCTTCATTGTCCCCCATATGCATTTGATATACATATTCTTCTACCAGATGAGTTAAGTTAAGTTTTCCAATAATCCAACCGGCTACTATACCTATGACCATTCCCGCAGCAGTGTAAAGTATGGCTATTTTAGGCCCAAAACTAATAAATAAAAAACCTAATGCAATTTCATTTACTATTGGTGAAGTAACCAAAAAAGTGAAAGTAACACCTAGTGGAATTCCCGATTCCACAAAACCTATAAAAATAGGTACTGTCGAGCAAGAGCAGAAGGGTGATAGCACACCTAAAACTGAAGCCATAAAATGAGCCCAAAATCCTCCAAACTTACTAAGAATTTTTTTAACTTTTTCAGGAGGAAAATAACTTCTTATATATGATATTGTAAATATCATAAAACTTAAAAGAAAAATAATCTTTAAAGTATCATATATAAAAAAGTTGATACTATCTCCCAGTCTTGAATGAAGGTCAAGCTTAAAAATTTTTTCTACGACAAAGTCTGCAAATGCTTTAAACAAACCTTATTCCTCCTCTCTCAGTTCACTTTCCACCTCTTTTAATTGTGTAAAAAGAATTTGTTTTACAATATCTAATACTTGAAAAATCTCAGGAAATTTAACACTGTACATTACCTTTAAGCCATCCTTACGACTTCTTAAAAGATTTTGTTCTTTTAAAATTTTAAGATGCTGAGATACATTAGACTGTTCTAAGCCCAGATCTTCATATATATGACATACGCATAACTCATCTTTATCCTTTAAAAGTTCAAGTATTTGCAAGCGTGTTGGGTGAGCTAAAGACTTGAAAAATGCAGAAGACAGCTGATGAAACATGGAAGACATTTATTAATCACCTCTTTATTATATTATTATATTCTAATATAATTATAAAACAATTATAAAATATTGCAACTGTTTTTGAGAAAGTAACATTGACAAAGAGTAGTTAAAATCTTATTCTATGTATAGATACATTTACATATATCTATGTGTCTCTTGAAGGAGTTTAATAAATTATGTGATTTTATTGATTGTTTATCGTCATATAAAACTGAGTGCATTTAAAAAAATAACTACTAGATGTAATGAATAAGGGCAGATGAGAGTTGGACTTATACACAATAAGATGAAATAAGTACATGATTCAAATACAAAGAAAAACAAAAGGAGGTCTACAAAATGAAAAAGAAAGTAGCATTTGTATGTGTTCACAATTCATGTCGTTCACAGATGGCAGAGGCCTGGGCTAAAAAATTGGGTAGTGATGTACTTGAAGTGTATTCAGCTGGAACAGAAGAATATCCTGAGGTAAAACCGGGAGCAATAAAGGTGTTGGAAGAAGTAGGAATAGACATGAGTGAGCACTATCCCAAACTTCTATCAGATATACCTGAAGAAATAGATATATTAGTAACTATGGGATGCAATGTAGTGTGCCCGTATGTTCCATGTAAGCATTCTGAAGATTGGGGCCTTGATGACCCATCAGGAGGACCAATTGAAGGATTTAGAAAAACAAGAGATATTATAAAAGAGAAGGTACAGGATTTAATAGATAGAGTTAAAAAAGGAAGATTATAAATTATAATGTTATAGGAAAAATAATAATAGCATTCAGATAGAAAGATATATGATTACTCAACAGCCTATGAAGTTTATGGAAAATGAAGATGTCTATAAATTAGTAAAGGAGAAAGGAAGAGAAATACTTCCTATAACAACTATTAACGGAAAGATTCTTAAGACCGAGGATTATCCAGCACTATTTATTTTTTTCCAGCAAGGGCGGTGTAGGTAAAACATCTATGGACTGTATTACTGCCGTGGAAACAGCTAGAAAAGGTTACAAGACTCTTCTTATGACTACGGACCCTGCATCCCATATAGGAGAAGTATTAAGTGTAAGAGTTGGTGATGATATTTCTAAAGTAGATGGGGTAGAAAACTTATATGCAGTTAAAATAGACCAGAAAAAAGATACAGAGGAATATAAGAATTCTATTATTAAGCCTATTTATGGGCTTTTTTTGTTATGGTGTAATGGAGCAATGAGAAATTTGCATTTTGTGAATGTAAAGAATAAAAATAATTTCAAAAAAAAAACCTTGACTCTGTACTGAGGTACAGACTTTATAATTAAGATGGAAGGTGGTCAAATGAAAGGACTAACAATTAGTCAAGTTGCTAAAGGTGCTGATGTAAATGTTGAAACTGTTAGGTATTATGAAAGGATAGGACTTATTTCAAAGCCACCAAGGACAGAATCAGGATATAGGCAGTTTTCAGTTGAAGTAATACAGCGAATTAAATTTATTAAACGGGCACAAGAGTTAGGCTTTACTCTTTCGGAAGTGAAAAAACTACTTTTCATATCTGATGGTCAAAATTATGATTGCTATGATATACAACAATTTGCTTCTAAAAAGATTGAAGAAATTCAACAAAAAATATCTGATCTAGAAAAAATTAAGTCTATTTTATATGACTTATCTAAAAAGTGCCCAGGGCAAGGTTCAACTGATAAATGTCCTATTTTAGAAAAATTTAAGGAATGAGGTGATTAAATTGGCTAAGAGGCTTATTGAAGTGTTTACCGCAGGGTGTTATATCTGTGAAAATGTAGTAAAGGAGATTAAAGCCCTTTCCTGCTCTAACTGTGAAGTAAAGGTTTATGATTTAAACAAGGGTTGTGAAACTAACGAGTGCAAAGAAAAAGCTAAGCAGTATGATATTAAATCAGTTCCAGCTGTTGCTATAGACGGGAAACTAGTGGATTGTTGTAGTAACAGAGGTATTGACATTGAAGCTTTAAAAAGAGCAGGACTTGGATAGTAAGGTATTGAGATTAAAATGTAGTATAACCTCATGAGCCAATGGGCTTCATGGGGTTATATAATATTTAAAAACTATAGGAGGTAATTAGATTTTTAAATTCACACAAAACTTAAATATTGAATATAGAGGTGTAGTAATAAAAGATGTTTGTTCTAAAGTAGGTCGCATTATAGGAGGGGAACAAGGTGAAGAAATAGGAAGGAAAAAAAGACTTTTTAGTTAGTTTTTATTAGTTTTGCTTATTTCGCCATCAAATCGCCGTCGCAAACTACCAAATTTATCCCTTGACAAATCTTGTCGATTTGCTATAATGTAGTAGTGTCAACTGAAACGGCATACATGGGAGTAGATGGGTGCTGGTGTGCCCTCTGGTCTTCAAAACCAGTTTGAGGGGTTAGGAGCCTCTCAGGTGGGTTCGATTCCCACATACTCCCGCCATTTGAGTAAGCATTTATAAGGGTAGATTTTAAAATAAAAATATTGAGAGAATCCTAAAGTTAAAAAAGGATTCTCTCTTTCTTTTATGAAAACATCTAATCTTAGAGTTTAATTTTTGATTCAGTACCATGTATAAGTCTATTTATATTGGATTTATGCTTATAAACTACAAATGCTCCGAGAAATAATGAGTAGTAGATAAAGGATCTAGGAGCTTTTAAAAGTATAGAAATTATAGGGAAGAGTACGGCTGCTGAAATTGAGGCTAGAGATACAATTCTTGTAAATTTTACAATCAATATTAAAATAACAAGTAGTATTATACCTATTAAAGGATAGAGTCCAAATATAGTACCACCAGTTGTGGCAACTCCTTTACCGCCTTTAAATTTTAAGAAAATAGGATAACAATGACCTAAAACAACAAATGCAGAAAAGATTACAGCTGCATCTACACCTAATGTACTTTTAGCAATTAAAGCTACAGAAAAGCCCTTTGTAAAATCACCTACAAAAGCTATAAAGCCCGCTTTTTTACCTAAGGTGCGAAGGACATTAGTTGCACCTGAATTGCCGCTGCCATAATTCCTAATATCAATATTTCCCATGATTTTAGCAGTTAAATAAGAAAAAGGAATACTTCCTATGAGATAACTAAGAAGAATAAGTACAATATACTTAAACAAAAAAATCATCCTTTCTTAGTATATTATATTTTTATATTTTACCATTTTTATGATAATATAACCATAGGAAAAGAAGAATTATTTTATGATAAGAAAAAACTGCATATGGGAGTTGATTATTTTGGGAACCGAATTTTATAATAACATTTATGAAAATCCTATAATTGCAGCAGTAAATGACTTGAGCAAATTGGATTATGCAATAAAATCTCCATGTAAAACGATTTTTCTACTTAAGGGAGATATTTTTAATCTAGAAGAAATTGTTAAAAAAATAAAATCTAATGAAATGAACGTATACGTACATTTGGATTTGATGGATGGTTTTTCAAAGGATACAGTTGCACTAAAATATATAAGTGAGAAAATCCGGCCCAATGGAATAATTACTACAAAAAGTAATTTGATTAGGAAAGCTAAAGAGTTTAATGTTTTTGCAATTCAAAGACTATTTATAATCGATTCTTTATCCTTGGATACGGGCGTAAAATCTATACATGCAACGAAACCAGATGCTGTAGAGATTTTACCAGGTATTATGCATAAGGTAACAAAGTATATAAGTAATCAAACACATATTCCAGTGATAACCGGAGGGTTAATTAAGGATAAAGAAGACGTAATTATGAGCATAAAATCGGGTGCTATTGGAATTTCTACTAGTAAACAAGAAATTTGGTATGTGTAACGTTAAAAGAAATACGATATTAATGAAAAGCTTTTTTGTTGGAAAGGCCTAATTTGCGCAACTTGATATTTTTTACCAATGCCACGCAAAAAAAAAATGTAGACTTGGGAAAAAATATCTAATTCTACAGTGACCAATTCTGAAAATTGGCAAAATTACTATAAAAATTGTTTGGCATGAAAGTTGCTTGTATATTAAAGTGAGTTACAATAAAAATTAAGGAGGTGTATTAACAATGAAACATCTTGGTACTATTATTGGAACTGCTATTGCTGGTATGTTTGTTATGAGCGTTTGGGGAGCTTTTGTAACCGAATACGGTATTGGTGGAGGATGGTTTGCAGGCTTCGCTATTATCGGTACAATGTGGTTTTTAAATCACTATGTAGGTATTCATAACAATGATGGTGCTTGGGTAGATATGGCATTAGGAATAGGTGTAGCTGGTACGATGCGAGGCGTATTTGACAATGGTATTGCAGCTGGTATCGATTCATTGCCGACTCTTGCTGTTGTAGCAATAGGTGGTATAGTGGGAGGAATAACTGCCTACAAGCTGGAAGTATATCTAGCTGATAAAAAGGCAAAAGAAGAAGCAACATCATAAATTATTAACTATTAAAATATAAATGAATGGAGGCTGAAAGTATGACCTTTGGGCAGATAGCTATGGGGAAAAATGGTTGAGTCATGGGGTCCAGTTGGTGGATGGATGGCGGCTGGATTTATAGTAGGTACTGCATGGACATTAAATCATGGTGTAGGACTGATATACCAAACAGGTGCCGCTTGGATAGATATGGCTTGGGCAGCAGGTTTCGGTTTGTTTGCAGCTTCAGCGGCTTCAGGCGATAATGTAGGTAAAGGTTTAACCAACGCTTTTATGGCTATAATAGGAGGTACATTAGGAGGACTAATACTTTCTTTTCTTGGATAATTATTTATAATTTTTAGGAAAACGATTGCGATAACAAACTTTATAAAAAATATTATAAAAAAAATTGTAAGGGGGATTCGTTGTGGAAAAGAAATATATTTTAGCTTTTGACCAAGGAACCACCAGTTCTAGAGCAATCTTATTTGACCATGATGGTCAAATTGTTAAGGTTGCACAGAAAGAATTTACTCAAATATATCCAAAAGCTGGTTGGGTTGAACACGATCCAATGGAGATCTGGGGAACTCAAAGTGGTGTAGCAAGAGAAGTTTTGGAATATGCGGGAGTAAGGCCTGAAGAAGTTGCTGCTATAGGTATTACAAATCAGAGGGAAACAACGATAGTATGGGATAAAAATACAGGTAAACCCATATATAATGCAATAGTATGGCAGTGTAGAAGAACTGCAGGTATTTGCGATAAATTAAAGGAACGGGGTTTAACAGACTATATAAGAGAAAATACAGGCCTTGTAGTAGATGCTTATTTCTCAGGAACAAAGGTAAAATGGATACTTGATAACGTAGAAGGTGCTAGAGAAAAAGCTGAAAAAGGAGAGTTATTATTTGGTAATGTAGACACATGGTTAGTGTGGAATCTTACAAGGGGTAAAGTTCATATAACAGATTATACCAATGCATCAAGGACAATGCTTTATAACATTAAAGAGTTGAAATGGGATGAAAAGATTCTTGAAGAATTGGGAATACCTGCTTCAATGCTTCCAGAAGTAAAGCAATCTAGTGAAGTATATGGATATACTGATGAAAAGACCTTTGGTGGAGCAAAAATTCCTATAGCAGGTATTGCAGGTGACCAACAGGCAGCATTATTTGGTCAAGCATGTTATGAACCAGGTATGGCTAAAAATACTTATGGAACAGGATGTTTCATGCTTATGAATACAGGTGAGGAAATGGTTCCTTCTAATAATGGACTTCTAACTACTATAGCTTGGGGAATAGACGGTAAGGTAGAGTATGCCCTTGAAGGAAGTATTTTTGTAGCTGGAGCATCTGTACAGTGGCTAAGAGATGAGTTGAAATTAATATATGATGCAAAGGACAGCGAATATTTTGCATCTCAAGTCGAAGATACAGATGGAGTATATGTGGTTCCAGCCTTTGTAGGACTTGGAGCACCCTATTGGGATATGTATGCAAGAGGAACAATTGTAGGGCTTACTCGTGGATCTAGTAGAAATCACATAATAAGGGCTACATTAGAATCGATAGCATATCAAACTAGAGATGTACTTGAAGCAATGCAAGATGATTCAGGAATAGATCTTCAAACCCTTAAAGTTGATGGAGGGGCTGTTGCAAATAATTTCCTAATGCAGTTCCAATCTGATATATTAGGTGTTCCTGTAGAAAGACCGGTTGTAGCTGAGACCACGGCTCTTGGTGCCGCTTACCTTGCAGGGCTTGCGGTAGGATTCTGGTCCAGCAAGGAAGAAATTGCAAAGAAGTGGGCTGTTGACAGAACATTTGAAGCCAGCATGCCAGAAGCTAAAAAAGAGAAATTATACGCTGGATGGAAAAGGGCAGTAGAAAGAGCATGTAGATGGGAACAAATAGAGAAAGAAGAAGTATCAGCTAATGAGGCAGCAGCGTCTAGTGAAGAGTAATTTTTCACAATAATGGAAAAGATAGTTGTACATGAACAAACGTTAGTGGTATACTAATTATATAAAAATTGAATATTTAATGGCATGAGACGAGGAGAGCCACACAAGTTAACCTATAGGAATATAGGATAGCTTAGTGTGGCTTTTTACGTATGTTCTTATTTATTCTCTAAGAAAAAAGATTATCATAAAGGAGGAATTTTAATGTATGATGTGGCTATTATCGGGGCAGGAGTCATTGGTACGTTCATTGCAAGAGAACTTTCCAGGTATAAACTAGATATAGTCTTAATAGAAAAAAATAGTGATGTAGCAGATGGTACTACAAAGGCAAATAGTGCAATAATCCATGCAGGATATAATGCAGAAGTTGGTAGCAACAAAGGAAAATTTAATGCCCAGGCTAATCCAATGTTTGATAAAGTTTGTGAGGAATTAGATGTACCCTTTAAGAGAATAGGTTCGCTGGTTATTGGATTTGATAACAAAGACATGGAAACCATAAAAGGTCTTTATAAAAACGGTGTAGCCCTAGGCATACCAAATATGGAGATTATTGATGGAGACAGAGTTAAAGAAATTGAACCAAATATAAGTGATAAAGTAATTGGAGCTTTATATGCACCTACATGCGGTATAATCGGACCGTGGGACCTAGCCATAGCCCTTGCAGAGAATGGCGTGGAAAATGGGCTTCAGTTAATGTTAAATAGCGAAGTTAAAGATATAAAAGAAGAAAAAGGTAAGTACAAAATTTTCACAGAGGATAAAAAAATTGATGTAAAGTATGTTATCAACTGTGCTGGACTATATGCAGATAAAGTACATAATATGGTTGCATCTCCAAGCTTTAAAATAACTCCAAGAAGAGGGCAGTACTATATACTTGATAAAAGTGCAGGCGATTTTGTAAATTCAGTTGTTTTTCAGTGCCCTACAAAACTAGGTAAAGGAGTTTTAGTTGCTCCAACTGTCCATGGTAATGTAATAGTCGGTCCAGATGCAGAGGATTTAGAAGATAAGGGAGCTGTTAATACAACTGCTGACAGGCTACAGTTTGTAAAAGAGTCGGCGATGAAAAGCTTTCCTAACATTCCAATTAATAAAGTTATTACTTCTTTTGCCGGGCTGAGAGCAGAAGCAAATACAGGTGACTTTATCATAGGAGAATCTAGAGAAGCAAAGGGATTTATAAATGTTGCAGGTATTAAATCGCCGGGATTAGCTTCCTCGCCAGCAATTGCAAAGTATGTAGTAGATTTGGTAAGAGGGTTAGCGGGCGAACTAGAGGAAAAAAAGGATTTTAATCCAAAAAGAAAGAAAGTTATTCGTTTTGAATCATTAAGTAGTGAAGAGAAAGCAAAGCTCATTAAAAAGGATTCGAGATACGGGCGCATAATATGCAGATGCGAAAACATAACAGAAGGCGAAATTGTAGATGCTATCAAAAGAAAAGTAGGTGCAACAACTGTAGATGGAATCAAAAGGAGAGTACGCCCAGGGATGGGTAGATGTCAGGGAGGATTTTGTGGACCTAGAGTGATGGAAATTTTAGCCCGTGAATTAGGAAAGGAAATAAACGAAATTGTAAAGGATAATCCAAAATCATATATACTTACTGAACAAACCAAAAATAACGAACTGTACGATGAAGAAGTTGAAAAGTTTGTTGCATCAGCTATTGAAGAATAGGGGGGATACAATGTTAAAATACGATATTATTGTTATTGGTGGAGGACCGGCAGGACTGGCAGCTGCCATAGAAGCTAAAAAAAATGGAGTAGATAGCATATTAGTTATAGAGAGGGACAGAGAGCTGGGGGGTATACTTCAGCAATGTATTCACAATGGTTTCGGTTTACACATATTCAAAGAAGAATTGACAGGTCCGGAATACGCAGAGAGATTTATTGAAGAATTAAAGAAATTAAATATAGATTATATGCTGGATACTATGGTTTTAGATATAACAGAAGACAGATATGTAAGTGCGGTGAATACTGATAAAGGATTTATGACTATGAAAGCTGAAGCTGTAATTTTAGCCATGGGATGTAGAGAAAGAACTAGAGGTGCAATAAGCATACCGGGCTTTAGACCGGCAGGTGTATTTACAGCAGGTACTGCCCAAAGATTTATTAATATGGAAGGTTATATGGTTGGTAAGGAAGTAGTAATACTAGGCTCAGGAGATATAGGACTAATAATGGCTAGAAGACTTGCCCTTGAAGGTGCAAAGGTTAAGGTTGTAGCAGAAATAATGCCTTTTTCAGGAGGCCTCAACAGGAATATAGTTCAATGTCTTGATGATTTTGGTATACCTTTACTATTAAGTCATACTGTTATTGATATAAAGGGTAAGGACAGAGTAGAAGGAGTTACGATAGCAAAAGTCGATGAAAATCTTAGACCCATTCCTGGGACAGAAATAGACTATAGTTGCGATACCCTTCTATTATCGGTAGGACTTATTCCTGAAAATGAACTATCTAAAAAAGCAGGTATAAAATTGGATAGTGCTACAGGAGGTCCCATAGTAAATGAATCTATGGAAACGAATGTTCCGGGAGTTTTTGCCTGCGGGAATGTAGTCCATGTCCATGATTTAGTAGATTATGTTACAGAAGAAAGTAGAAGAGCAGGAAAAAATGCAGCTAGATTTATAAAAAAAGAGATGGCAGAAGATTGCAAAATTATAGAAACCGTTCCTGGAAACGGGATAACATATATAGTACCTCAGGTTATTAGAACAGAGAATTTGCAGGACACCTTAGACATGTTCATGAGGGTTAACAATGTATATAACAATTCAAAATTAGTAATTAAAGCCGATGGAGAGACGGTAAAAACAATTAATAAAAGGCATTTGGCACCTGGCGAAATGGAGAGAATAAAAATTGACCTGAACTCTATTAAAAACAAAGCTATTTCAAAAATAAGCGTAGAAATTGAGAAGGAGGGTGTATAAAATTGTTAAAAAAGGAGATGACATGTATAGTTTGTCCTATTGGTTGCCAGTTGGAAGTTACTGTTAAATCAAATGGGGAGCTGGAATATGTTGTCACGGGTAACAAATGTAAAAGGGGAATTGATTATGCTATCAATGAAATCACAAATCCTACAAGGGTTTTAACCTCTACAGTTAAAATAAAAAACGCCCTTTTAAAACGTCTACCTGTTAGAACAAACGGAGCAATTCCAAAGGTTAAAATTTTTGAATGTATGAAAATTATTAATAATGTTGAGGTAAAAAGTCCGATAAAATGTGGAGAGGTTATAATTAAAAATATTTTGGAAACAGGTATTGATTTGGTTGCATCTAGAAGCATGTAAGGGTGTGTAAAAATGAAAATAGCGAGTATTAATAAAATTAATGGAAATTCTAGGTTTAACGGTCCTATAGGGAACAGCGTTAACAATTTTTATCTCTTCGAAAATATGACTGAAGGAGTATGTATTGTTAATGAATACGGATATATTGAGTACGTCAACAACACTTATGAGAAAGTATTTAACGTTAAGAAAAAGGATATGATCGGCAATAGCATTTTTATGGTTAAATGTGATGATGTTTTAGTTACCGCATTTAAAGAAAAACAAAGTATCAAGGGAAAGCTAAACTATTATTTTAATGACTATCAAATTGAGGCGTCGGCATCTACAATATATTTTGGCGAGAAATTTAGCGGCGTAATAACTATCTATGGACAAAGAAAAGTAGATAGTAGGAGAAAAGTTATAGAGATCGGAAAAAACGAAAAAACTAGTAGTATATATAAATATGAACCAAGTAACTTTTTTAGTGAGATAATTGGGGAGAGCGAAGCTATAAAAAGAAGTCTTTATAGAGCTCAGAAAGCATCCAGAACTTCTTCTACTGTGCTGATACGTGGAGAAAGTGGTACAGGAAAGGAACTAGTAGCTAATGCCATCCATAGAAACAGTAAAAGAGCAAATAAACCCTTTATTACTCTTAATTGTGGAGCTATACCTTCAAATTTGCTGGAATCTGAATTGTTTGGACATGAGCAAGGCGCTTTCACAGGAGCTGTAAAGAAAAAACTAGGTAAGTTTGAACAGGCTAACGGTGGAACCATATTTTTAGATGAAATTGGAGACTTACCTTTACAGATGCAGGTAAAACTGCTAAGAGTACTACAGGAAAAGGAATTTAATAGAGTTGGAGGAAATGAGACAATTAAAGTCGATGTTAGAATAATTGCAGCTACCAACAAAAATTTAGAAGAGATGATTGACAATGACGAATTTAGAGAGGATCTTTATTATAGACTAAATGTTATTCCAATATATCTTCCTTCATTAAAGGAACGGAAGGATGACATTCCTTTGCTGATTAATCATTTTGTTGAAAAAGTTTCTAAAAAGCTGGGAATAGAATCCGTAAAACTAACTGAAGAGGCCCAAAAATGTCTTTGTCAGTATGATTGGCCTGGAAATGTAAGAGAACTGGAAAATATAATAGAAAGGTTAATAGCCTTATGTGAAGGGAATACAATTGATATATATGATATTCCTAAAAAAATATCAAACACATTTGCTATAAACAAAATACAAAGCCATAATAAACCTGTGGGTTTAATAAATATGAATGAGCATGGGGAACTTGCAACATTTGAAGATTATGAAAGAGAAATAATCAGGTATGCAATAAAAAAGTTTAAAAGCTTTAATGCAGCAGGCAAAGCTCTGGGTATTACTCATAAAACGGTAGCCTCCAAAGCCAGAAAATATAATATAGTTGATTAGATTCAAATAATAAAGCTAATAGAGTTCTATTAGCTTTATTATTTTGATAATTCTTCCTTAGCTGAATTGACATTTTTCATTACAACGCTAGCTTTAATTTTAATGATACTTATATTTTTAAGATTGATCGCATTTTGTAAGTCAGCTATAGAAGTATTAAGTTTATTGGCTACATCAGATAAATTTTTTTCCGCTAACTGAGAGATTAATGCGTCCTTATATATTACAAGTTTTTTATAGGTCTCATTTGCCTTTGTGTAATCATTATTGCTGACATTTATAACTATATCTCTAATAAAGTACTTTGTATGGTAAATCTGATTCGGTGTTTTTTTCTTAAAATTACTAATCAAATCTGGAATATATGAAGTTAATTTATTACTGAACATAAGAGTTTCCATATATTTATATTGAGAGCTTGCTACGGTCAAACTGTTCAGTGTATTTTCAAATCCGCTAATTGCTTCATGAGGAGTGTTTTCCTTTATCAGTTCAGGTTCTAAAGAGTTCCATTTTTCGTGTAGTCCTTTAACCTTGTTATTTATTTCATGCCAGACGGTTACAATAGTATCAGGTATTTTCCCTTGATTATTGTTTTTGTTTTCAGCCATTTCTTCTTTTAGAATATCTGCTAAGACAGTATCATTTATAGTAATCGGTTCAGGCTTAAATTCTATCAGTTTGCTAATTTCATTTGATTGATCTTCTTCATCTTTTTTTTCTTCTCCTTCGCCTCCGCCCCCCTGTTTGCCTTGGTTTTTTTGTTCGTCTTTTTTACCAGTTAAAATTTCCATCTGCTTTTTCTCTTCTATTTTTTTCTTTTTTTCAGCTATTTGCCTTTCATAGTAGGGAATCAGGTCTACTTTTTTCATTATTCCTAGGATCTCTAATTCGATTTCTTCCATGACTGGAGGAACAGGTTTAGGTTCGTTATCTGATTTTGGAGCAGGCTTTTTCTGCTCCTTAGTACAGGATATAAAAAAAACTGAAAGAGAGAATACTAGACAATATATTAATAGTTTTTTTATTTTTTTCATAACATCACCTCAAATCTATTATTTCCATTGTACTTTTAAACATACTTTTTTAATGTTATTTATAAAAATAAAAAAGTAAAGTTTAAATTTAAGATATCTTCAGAAAAAACTGTTTTTTTGTTATAATCATCATAGAATACGGAGGTGCTATTTATGTCAAGAAAAAAAGTATATGTAACTCGTATGATTCCAAATGAAGGGATAGATAAACTTAGAAAATTCTTTGATGTCGAGGTGAATGAATTAGATAGAGAGTTAACCTATCAAGAATTAAAAGAAAAAATCAAAGGCAAAGATGGTATATTATGTTTATTATCCGATACAATAGATGGAGAATTAATGGATGTTGAGCCGAAAGTTAAGATATTTGCCAACTATGCAGTAGGATATAACAACATGGATGTTGAAGCAGCTAAGGAAAGAAATATATACTTGAGCAATACGCCTGGCATTCTAACCGATGCTACAGCAGATCTTGCATGGGCCCTTATCTTTGCTACTGCAAGGCGGCTTACTGAAGGTGATAGATATGTCAGAGCAGGGAAGTTTAAAAGATGGTCTCCAAAGCTTTTATTAGGTAGAGATATTACAGGTAAAACCCTTGGGATAATAGGAGCTGGCCGTATAGGGCAGGCCGTTGCCAGAAGAGGTAAAGCTTTTAATATGCAAATATTATACTATAACAGAAGTAGAAAAAAGGATTTTGAAGTAGAAACTGATGCCCAATATGTTCCTTTAGAAGAACTACTAGGAAAATCAGATTTTATTTCTCTACATACACCACTGACAAAGGAAACGACTCACTTAATTAGCGACAAGGAATTTAAAGTTATGAAGGATACCGCAATATTGATAAATACAGCTAGAGGACCAGTTGTAGATGAGAAGGCTTTGGTCAAAGCTTTAAAAAATAAAGAAATATGGGGTGCTGGGCTAGATGTATATGAAAACGAGCCACAGGTTGAAGAAGAACTCAAAACATTGGATAATGTTGTATTATGCCCTCATATAGGTAGTGCAACCTATGAAACAAGGATGAAAATGGCCGTTATGGCTGCTGATAATATCATAGCAGCTCTTCATGGGAAGGTTCCACCGAATTGCATAACTTTATAACTTCTGCATTTTCTAATGCATTATAATGAATATATCCACCAATGTTAGGGGGAGTATCTCCAAGTTCAGAGTTGACACTCATACATCCTCGGTAAATGGGGTATTTGTATTTTACTTAATAGTAAATATTATAGGGTATATAATTGTTATGACAAAGTAACAGCTAAGTTTTTGTTGTTGACGAGGATCGGAGGACATTGCAATGCAGATAGAAATGCCAAAAGAAGTGAATATAATTTTGAATATCTTAGATTATTATAAATACGAAGGATATATAGTTGGTGGATGTGTTAGAGACAGCATTTTAGGAAGAAATCCTAATGACTGGGACATATGTACTAACTGTACTCCTCATAGAGTGATGGAAATTTTCAGCAGATTTAAGGTAATACCTACTGGATTAAAACACGGAACTGTGACTGTAGTGATAGATGATAAGCATTTTGAAATAACTACTTACAGAGTTGAAAAAGAGTATATTGACGGTAGACGCCCTAAGGAAGTTAAATTTACAAGTAGTTTAAAAGCGGACTTAAAACGAAGAGACTTTACCATTAATGCAATGGCATATAATCTTCAAAATGGTTTAATTGATTATTACGGTGGAATAAGGGATATAGCCGATAAAAAAATTAAATGTGTAGGCGATCCATTCGAAAGATTTAGTGAAGACTATTTAAGAATGCTAAGGGCTGTTAGATTTTGTGCACAATTGGATTATAATCTTGATGTTCAAGCGTTTAAAGCTATAAAAAATCTATCAAAAAATATTGTAAATATAAGCAGTGAAAGAGTTAGAGAAGAATTAAATAAAATTTTACTATCTGATAATCCAGCCAAAGGGCTTGAGCTCTTAAATGAAACTAATCTATTAAAATTTATAATTCCTGAATTACAAAGGTGTGTTGATTTTGAACAAAAAAATCCTTATCATGATAAGGATGTATTTATGCATACCTTATGCGTATTAGAAAATACTGAAAAAGACTTGGTTTTGAGATTAGCAGCTTTGTTACACGATATTGGAAAACCACAATGTTTTTCTATCGATAAAAGAAATATAGGACATTTTTATAAACACCATTTAAAGGGAAAGGATATAACTGAAGATATTTTAAAAAAACTCAAATATGATAATAAAACCATAGAATCGGTTAAAATACTAGTTAAAGAGCATATGTCAAAATTTAATAACGTTACACCTAAAGGGGTTAAGAGATTAATTAACAGAGTAGGTGCTGAAAATATTGATAGGTTATTTAAACTACAAATAGCCGATATCTTAGGAAGTAAACCACCCCATGATTTTTCAAACATACAAAATGCAAAGGAATTATGTGAAAAAGTTTTAAATGAGAAGCAACCTATGACTATAAAGGATTTAGATATAAATGGTTATGATCTAATAGAGTTGGGTATACCACCTGGAAAGGAAATAGGCATAATATTAAATAAGTTACTAGACATAGTTTTAGATAATCCAATTTTGAACAAAAAGGAGGTATTAATAGAAAAAGCTGGGAAATTATATAAAAAATAAAGCAGCCTATGTTGTATTAGGTGTAAGTCTAGAAAGTTTTAAATATATATCAGGGATCTGGTATTTTAAACATAATATTTCCCTATGTATAACAATGCTTGACAAATGATTGAATTGAGGCTTATTCATTCCATAATTTAACTTTTGTACCAGTTGATCTAATAACATAGCTTTAAATATACTTCGATGTTTTCTTTGGAGCGACTTTAAAGAACTGTTTTCACCTCTTGGCTTGCATTAAAACAGCTCTTCTATGAAGCCTAAAGAAAATTATTGAATGATATTTATAAGTAACTGGCACAATAAGTTAATTTACATCATTTGAATAGTTATAAAGTTCGATATTTGTATTTAAAATAGTAGCTATAACTGGCATATTACTAACCTTCGTTTGTGTATTTGAGTGGTAAATTATATATAACACGAAGGTATAGTGATATGCCATATTCGTTTTTTTGGTAATTTTACTAATTCAACTTTTAATTTTGAAGAACTAAAGTTAATCGGTTTAAAGCAAATATGTTCAGGTAATAATGTATATTTTAAAAACTCAAAAAAACATCAAATGAACCAAGCCAAGATGAATATAAATAAATAACTATTAATAATCTAAAGAAGGAGTTGAAGAGAATTATGAACAAAAAAGGAAATATAAGAAGAGTCTATCCAGGGGGAAATACTTACAAAGGATTTTATTCGTTCTATGATTATATTTTAAAGCAAGAAGAAGCAAATAGAATCGTCGTAATAAAAGGCGGCCCGGGAGTAGGTAAATCATCTTTTATGAAAAAACTTGGCGAGACTATGATCTATAAGGGATTTGACGTAGAATACCATCATTGTTCCTCAGATAATAACTCTATCGACGGGGTGGTATTTCCACAGATAAAAGTAGCTTTTATAGATGGAACAGCACCTCATGTAGTAGACCCCAAAAATCCTGGTGGGGTAGATGAAATATTACATCTTGGCGACTTTTGGGATGAAGACAAGATGGTAGAAAACAAATTAAAAATTATAAACGACAACAAAGAAGTAGGCAGAAACTTTAGAAGAGCTTATAGGTACCTATCGGCTGCAAAGGACATTTATGATAATATCCAGGAAAATATAGACGACGCCATTAATTGGGCGACAGTGAATAAGACTACAGAACAATTAATTAAGGAGATATTCGCAAACAAAGCATGTACTGACAAACTAGGCAAAGTACGACATTTATTTGGCAGTGCTATAACTCCTGAGGGAGTAAAGGATTACTTAGAAACGCTAATTGAGCCAAATGAAATGGTTTTTATGCTTAAAGGACAGTGTGACTCTGCTCAATCTAAAATATTAGAAAAGGTAGGGGAACTTGCAGTTAGTAAAGGATACGATGTAGAAATATTCCATAACCATTTTATACCGGAAAAACTTGACCATATAATTATTAAAGATATATCTACAGCACTAACAATTTCAAGCAAGTTTGAAGGATCTAAATATAAGTCGATTATTATTGATACGTGCTTAGATAAAGAGGTTTTAAAGAAAAGGGAAGAAGAACTGAAGTTGGATAAAGAGAAATTTGATGAATTAATCAATTTAGCAGTTTTGAATATTAAGTGCGCTAAGAAAGTGCACGATCATATGGAGGAGTACTATATACCAAATATGGACTTTACAGCTATAAACTTTTTAAGAGAAAAAACAGTAGAAAGAATACTGAAATGGAGAGAAAAATAATATTAGAGGCTATTGACATATGTCGATAGCCTCTAATATGTGCGCCGGGCATGCGTAGCAACTAGGTGGTGAAAGTCCACTGTGGGGGCCCGCCGTGCCAACTGCTAGCCAAAGGCAAGGGTGTCCATTGTGAGGTGGAATCTGAAGGAAGCCGGAGGCAAAATCCTGGTCCGAGGTACACGAATCACATTTGAGGCTATGTAAATCGGGTGAGTTTGCATATCAAAACAAAGCCCAAAACGGTCCGAAGGTTTATGTAGTAAATGTGGCGGATATATGGGAGGAAAGTGGTTACGCTTACCCCGGGAGGTCTCAAGGATACGTTATCAAGATAAATTTCGAGATAACAACCTATACAGCGATGTATAGCTGAACCTTGAGAAGTCAGCAGAGGTCATAGTACCTATCTAGACCTAGGATAGACAGGGAAGGACCGAACATTAAGGAGGTCAGTAGCATTGAAAGATTCGAAAGGCATACAAAGACCACAGAAAACTTCATATGAAGGCTATTTTGCTGAAGTAGAGTTGGAAACTCAAGATAGGCAGGAAGCGTGTAGTATGCCTTCGGCATCTGATATGGCGAAAGCCAAAGTTCAAACAGATACTGCAAACCTTTTAGAAAAGATTCTTCTGAGAGACAACTTAAACAAAGCATATAAAAGAGTGAAGGAGAATAAAGGGGGCTATGGTGTTGACGGAATGAAGGTAGAAAAGCTTCTGCCTTTTCTAAAACAGCATGGTTTATCCTTAATAAAGGAAATAGCTATGGGAAAATATAAACCCCAACCGGTAAGAAGAGTAGAAATTCCTAAACCAAATGGTGGTATTAGGCTACTAGGTATACCTACGGTAGTAGACAGATTTATTCAGCAAGCCATAGCACAAGTATTAACTAAAGTTTATGACAAGGACTTTTCAGAAAGCAGCTATGGATTTAGACCCGGTAGGGACGCTCATATGGCAGTCAAACAAGCTAAGGAATATATGAATCAGGGATATAGATGGGTGGTCGATATAGACTTAGAGAAATTCTTTGATAAGGTAAATCATGACATACTAATGTCAATTCTAGCAAAGAAAATACAGGATAAGATGGTACTAAAACTAATAAGGAAATACTTACAGTCAGGTGTCATGATAGGTGGTTTATACTCTAAAACAGAGAAAGGAACCCCGCAAGGAGGACCTCTAAGCCCACTACTCAGTAACATACTACTAGATGAATTAGACAAAGAATTAGAGAAAAGAGGACATAAATTCTGTAGATATGCTGATGATTGCAATGTGTATGTAAAGAGTAAAAGAGCTGGTGAAAGAGTAATGAAAAGTCTAACTAAATTCCTAGAAAAGAAGCTTAAACTTACAGTTAATAAAGATAAAAGCGCAGTGGATAGACCATATGGAAAAGGAAGTTCTTAGGTTTTACCTTTTATTTTAATAAAGGAAAAGTAAGAATTAGAGCACATAATAAAAGTATAGAAAGGCTTAAGAATAAAATAAGAGAAATCACAAATAGAAACGTAGGTACAAGTATGGAGTGGAGGATTAAAAGACTTAACCTCCTTGCAGTCGGTTGGGTAAATTATTTTAAAATAGCTGATATGAAAGGTAAACTTAGAGAAATAGACGAATGGACTAGAAGAAGGCTTAGAGCCTGCCTATGGAAACAATGGAAGAAAATCAAAACTAAATTTGCAAATCTTAAGAAGTTTGGAATTCCAGTATATAAAGCTTAGCAATATGCCAATACCCGAAAGGGTTATTGGCGTATATCTAAAAGTCCAATACTAAGTAAGAACTTGACTAATCAGTATTGGATTAATCAAGGCCTTAAAACATTCTCCATGCAGTATAGTAAACTGAACTTATCTTAATGAACCGCCAAGTACCGAACGGTATGCTTGGTGGTGTGAGAGGACGGTAATTAAAATAATTAATTACCTCCTACTCGATTTATAATAGATAGTAAAATAATCATTATTTTAATAAATTTCAAGGAGGATTAATGTTTTTAATATAGAAATACTTAATAAAAGTACTATAACTAAGCAGAATTGTTTCAATAAATTTTTATCTATTGCTATTGCAAAAAATATACAAGAATTGCATTTTGAATGGATATGTGCAAACCTAAAGTTTATTAAAAAAATATTTTTCTTTTAAAATCTATTCTTTTAGGGTAAAATAAATAATTAGGAGGATATTTTAGAAGATTAAGTGTAATGAAATAAGTTCAGGAAAACGTTTTTTTAGAGTTTTTTCTTGTTTAAAATGTGTTTGTTTTGTAAAAAATTCTACAAATGGATTATAGAAGAATAGTTTAATATTATTCTTCTTAATCATAAATAAACAAAGGAGAGATGCATATGTCTTACGTTAATGAAGTTTTAGAAAAAGTAAAGGCTAGAAATAGCAGTGAGCCAGAATTTCTTCAAGCTGTTGAAGAGGTGCTTATATCTTTAGAACCTGTTATTGAAAAGCATCCAGAATATAAAGAAGCAGGCATACTTGAAAGAATAGTAGAGCCAGAAAGACAAATAATTTTTAGAGTACCTTGGGTGGATGACAATGGTAAGGTGCAAGTTAATCGTGGATTTAGAGTTCAGTTTAATGGAGCCATAGGGCCTTATAAGGGCGGTTTAAGATTTCACCCATCAGTTTATCTTGGAATTATTAAGTTTTTAGGTTTTGAGCAAATTTTCAAGAACTCATTGACAGGATTACCAATAGGTGGAGGTAAAGGTGGTTCTGATTTCGATCCAAAGGGTAAATCTGATGGTGAAATCATGAGATTCTGTCAGAGCTTTATGACTGAACTGTATAGACATATTGGACCAGATGTAGACGTTCCTGCAGGAGATATCGGTGTTGGTGGAAGAGAAATCGGATATCTTTACGGACAATACAGAAGAATTAGAGGAGCCTTTGAAAATGGAGTATTAACAGGTAAAGGTTTAAAATATGGTGGAAGCTTAGTTAGAAAAGAAGCTACCGGCTATGGATTACTTTACTTTGTTGATGAAATGTTAAAGGCTAATGATATATCAATAGAAGGAAAGACTATAGTTATTTCTGGTTCAGGCAATGTTGCAATTTACGCTTGTGAAAAAGCTCAACAGTTGGGAGCTAAAGTAGTTGCCATGAGCGATTCAAAGGGATATATATATGACCCAGAAGGAATTAAACTGGATACAATCAAGCAAATTAAAGAAGTAGAAAGAAAGAGAATCAGCGAGTATGTTAACCATCATCCTAACGCTGAGTATCATGAAGGATGGCAAGGAGTTTGGTCTATCAAGTGTGACATAGCTCTTCCGTGTGCAACTCAAAATGACATAGACATAGAAAAGGCTAAGATGTTGGTTGAAAATGGAGTTTTAGCAGTAGGGGAAGGTGCTAACATGCCTACAACAAATGAGGCTATAAACTACTTCTTGGAAAAAGGAGTATTACTTGCTCCAGCAAAAGCTGCCAATGCAGGTGGGGTTGCTACTTCAGCTCTTGAAATGTCTCAAAACAGCTTAAGAATGTCATGGACATTTGAAGAAGTTGAGGCTAAACTAAAAGAGATCATGGTAAATATTCATAAGAATGCTTCTGAAGTATCTAAAGAATACGGATTAGGTTATAATCTTGTAGCAGGTGCGAATATTGCAGGCTTTATAAAAGTTGCCGATGCTATGTTGGCTCAAGGAATATACTAATTGCTTTAATGAGATGATACTTTCAAAAGGGAGTCCTGTAAGGACTCTCTTTATTATTAAAAATTAAAATTCTGATTAGAAAAGGAAAGGATATGTATGAAGTAAAAGAAGATAAAAGGCAATACCTTTTATTTAGCAGGTTCTATCAATGTAGACGTTTATTTTGTTGATGAAGATAGCGTTGTAATATTTGATAGTGGCTCAGACGATTCCTTTGCAAGAGAAATTTTAAAATACTTTAAGATAAGCAGCTTATAAGGTTTCTGTTGATGCGACTTTAAAGGCCTGTTTTTCAGATTAATGTTTTAGTAGTAAAGAAAAACAGGCCTTTATCAGTGAGCGGTCGCAGATTCCTATAGGCTGCTATTATCATGAACTAGCATAATAAGTTAATTTTAGTAAAGAACTATGAAGTTTTTCAGAGTCTTCTTTAAAAAGCATGCATCTGTATTATTTATGGCAATATTTTTTGATTTTTTTACCCCATAGGTCATTTGCAAGCTCGTCAGGTATACATACCCAATTAATTTTATCTAATGGGAGCAAGCAAATTGAATCACAATCTTTTTTTCTAACAGCTATATAATCTCTTTCAACTTCGTCCAAAATGACATCTTCTAAAGTGTCTCCATTTACTAATCCAATATCAATTTCCTTACATTCTAGATCTCTTAAAGCATCTTTAAGGTGCTCAGGATATCTATTGTCATAGTATACCTTTTCCTTTTCATAATATAGACAGAGATTATCATCATAGTCTCTTCTATAATCTCTCATCATAGGTGGGTAATATCCGTAAAAATTGTTCCACATTAGCTGATCCTCCTTATTTTAATAAAATTTTGCCCTCAATAATAGTATATGAAGATTTTTGAAAAGTGTTATAAAAAATAGTCTCCAATAAAGGAGACTTTAAATTACTTAATCACTTGTTTTATTTTTGTATAGGCATACTTTATTGCTTCATCAAGCTTACTTACTTCTTTTCCTCCACCCTGAGCTGTGAATGGAGTTCCTCCACCCTTACCGTCTATTAACAAAATAGATTCCTTTAATACTTCATTCATATTGATCTGTGAGACTTCCTTTGAACGGCTGAGTATTAATTGGGCCTTATCATCACTTTTAATGCCGAAAACAACGACGCTTTTAGGGGCACTTGTGATCTTAGATGAAAGTAGTTTAACTTCATTAAATTCTCTGTCTTCAAATATATGTGCAATGATTTTAATGTTATTATGTTCTTGAGCATTATTTAGCATATGCTCTGCTTCATACTCAATAAGCTGTTCCTTTAAGGAGTTATTTTCTTTCTTAATATTAATTAATTCATTACTAATTTTTTTCACTGCATTAGTAACTTCGTAATCTTTAACTGATAAAATTGATGAAGCTTCATTTATAATATTGTTCTTCAAGCAATAATCTTTAAGGGCTCTGTTACCACAAAGGAACACTATTCTCATACCGCCTTTATAATTCTCATATTTTTTTATTTTGATTAATCCTACCTCACCAGACCTGTTAGGATGAGTTCCGCAACAGGGTGAGTAGTCAAAGTCATCTATTTTTACTATTCTAATATTTTCAGTAACCTTAGGCTGTTTTCTAAGGGGTAAATTTTCTAGTTCATTTGATGAAGGATATATGCACTCAACCACCAAATCATTAAAAACGATTTGATTAGCATAATATTCTACATTATCAATATCATCTTTTGACAAAGGAATGTTAATATCAATTGTTACATATTCGGAACCTAAGTGAAATCCTACAGTTTCTGCATCATGCAGCTTTTCAAAGGCAGAGGATAGGATATGCTGTCCCAAATGTTGTTGCATGTGGTCGAATCTTTTTTCCCAGTCGATAATGCATTTCACATTCTCTAATTTCGAAGGAAGTTTTTCTAAGACATGAAATATTCTTTCATCCTCTTCATAAACGTAAGAAACTGGAACATCATCTATGTATCCCTGGTCTGAAGGCTGACCTCCACCTTCAGGAAAAAAAGCAGTTTGATTCAATTCAATGTGAAACTTATTATTCTTTTCAGTTATTTTAGTTATGCTGGCAGTGAAATCTTTTATATAAGGATTTTTGTAAAATAGTCTCTTAGTCAAACATATCAGCTCCCTTTAGTTTAGCTTTAGTTTATTTTATAATAAATCTTTTTAAGAAATATATCAATCTTTTGAGATTGAATTCTTCTTTATATAGATTATTTTACCAGAGAAAGTTTGAAGTTTATATTTTTCATTAGAATAACCATGGATGTTCCTCACATCAGTTTTTGTATCCCCTACAATGACTACAGAGGTACCTTTAAATGTAAGTACATTTTCAGACATACTAAAAGTTTCAAATTCCTTATTCCAGTAATAAACATCTTCATAGGAACTGGTGGATTTTAATTTAAAGCTAGAGGCAGCAGGCACATCATTATTGCCGAAGGCTAGATACTTTCTTCTAGTACCTGAGACTAAAATTTTTAAGTTATCATCATAGATAAAGTCAATTTTATTATGAACAATATTTTTTACCCATTCGTTGCCAGGAGCCCTTTCGTCTATCCAACTGCTTTTATATATTTCTTCAAAGTAAAAACTTTTTTTCCAAATGTTGATAAATTGATTGCTTTTATACATATATATTTCAATTAATTTTTCATAAAAATAGGCTCCTAATCTTTCGTCGTTAATCTCATAGACAACTAAAAAATTATAATCTTTATCAGGTATTTTCACAAACTTAATAACTTCTATCGGTAATAAATTTTCAATTTTGTTCCAAAAGATATAATTTTGACCCTCCTGCGTAAAGATACAAATGACTGCAAGATCTTTTGAAAGATTTAAATTCACTATGAGTTCTTGCCCACTCGATGGCAAAATATTAGATTTATAAATATTGATATCGATATAATCCATATAATCCTTCCAGTTTTCGTATCCTAAATTATTTAGGCAGACTTCTTTAATAACTTTTTCGGCTCTTTTTCTAACTGATTCATCATAACTTTTATAATCTTCCATCAGATCTTTAGTGATGGTCATTTTACTTCTATTAGCTATGTTAAAGGTCGTAGTATAGACGAAATTCACACTTTCAAATTTGTAGTAAAGCATAGTACTGGTTATTAAAAAAGTTATTAAAAGAAAAAATATCTTTTTTTTCATATTACCCCCCCATTACAAATATATGAAATCAATTAAGAAATAAACCTCAATATTTATTTAAATTTAAGCTGACAATAATATACTTTGGGCAATATTATATAGCAAAGACAAATATTTTCTCAAAGAAGGGAGGAGAAAATTTGGTGAATATAGAATATATTATAAAAGTGTTTGAAAAGTTCATTGAAACTTTTATAATAAAGTATGAATATGATAAAATTGGAATAATAAAAAAATTTAGAATAGACAGCAGGAAAAATCTAGAATTTGATGAAGACAAATGGTGCAAATTATTTTTAAAGAAATCCTGTTTAAACTATTGTGCAAAGTTTTTACTCTTGAGAGTATTAGAAGATAAAGGGAAGATTACCAGTAAGCTTAATAAAAAAGGTATTGACATATGGAATAAATTAGTAAAGAATATAAAAGATAGATATGATATCCTGTATGATATAGCAGTTATTGATATGAAAAATGAAGAGGAGATAAGCGGTCTAAAGAATATTTTTTTAAGGACCGATTATGATATATATGAAATAGACAAGGAGTTAGCGCAGATTATAGTGGACGGTTTTTCCCATATCAATTTTCAAGATGTTACGGCGGAAGATTTAAAGGAAATTTTTAGGATTATACACCCCTTGGATGAGAGGGAAGAGATGAAATTACAAGATTTTTATCATAAGGCTCCTGCTTTGGAATATATTTTAAATCTCGATTAATTTGGTGATTCTACTGGAATCACCTTTAATTATGAAACTTATAGATTAGAGGAGTGAAGATATGGATATAAATTTAGAAGAAATGAAAATAATAGAAGACAAGCTAATGGATGATGTTTTATACTTTGCCTTAAGTGATAATTATAAGGATGAATTAGAAAGGGCCAAATCTACTTTTTCAAAAATGACTGAAAATATGGATTATAGTCATCAAAACAAAAATTTTACCTCCTGGCTTCTCTGGGATTATAGGCTTTTGAATGGCAAAAATTTTTTTCAGGAGTATAAAAATATCAAGAAAAGTGAGCTTAGAGACGTAGAAATAAAATTGTTGGATGGTATTGCAAATGCTAATTTATCTATATATGAGATTATAAAAGATAGTGATATGCTAAAACTGAGGGATGTGTTTCTTAAAGAGAGTTATATTGTAAACTATGATGGAAAAGTTATAAGTAATGGTTCAAAGGGGTTACTTATTGCCAGAATTTTTAACTTTGATGGAAATTATCTAATAACCAAAGATTGTATATTTGTTGATAAACTGTTTAAAGGCCTCATTGAAAAGAACTTCTATGAAAAGTATGAAGAATATAAACAAAAATATAGAATTGCAAGTTTGAAAAAGTTTATTCAAAGTAATTCACCACTGATATATCAATTTGCACATATTGTAGATGAATTAATCAGAAATCAAACAGAAAATGATAATGAAAAATATAAAGTTTGGCAGAGTACTTATATCGTTACGAATTCTAACAATGTAAGGGAGAATTTACTAAGAGATGAAAATATCGAGCTAAGCTATGAAGAAGATGAAATAGTTTATTTTAGACTATATGGAAATAATAAAAGAAAAATCTTGTGTGAAATAGTACTCTATAAAAATAAAATGGAATTAGAATGTAATTCTGATGGAGATAGATATAAGGCTAAGAAAAAAATTCAATCTATAACAGGAAACTTTTTAAAACATGTAAAGGATGAAGTGATTTCAATAGAAGATTTACTATAGATTTTTAATAATTTAACTCGCCTTGCTAGTTCCTTATAGATATCCTCCAATAATCCGCTTCATGCCCGTAGAAGAGCTGTTTTAATAGAAAAGATTTTAGATGTAAAAACAGCTTTTAGGAGTCGCTTCAGAGGAAACATTGAAGGATATTTATAGCTATACTGTTAGAGTGACTAGCACAAGAGATTAATTTAAAGGATTAGGGGGAAGAAAATGAAAAAATGGGAATATAAAATTCTAAATTTTAAAACAAAGGGTGTGTCTAATCTAGTTTTGAGTAGAGAAGACGAAAATAAGTTAAATGAGTTGGGACAAGAAGGTTGGGAACTTACTTCTTCGGTCCCTACTGTAAATGGAAGAAATATATGCTGTATTTTAAAAAGGCAAATTTTGGATTAGATACATTCTGATCTATTTGACAGTTTCTTAGAATGATAGTAAAATATAGTGAGATACTATTTGTTGAAAGGGGTAAAAAACATCCATGGAAGTTGCTACTTCGGACTTATTTGGATCTTTTAGGGGGAATAAAGATAGTATAAACATGGAGTCAGATTCTGATGAAGTTCAAATTGCAAATATTATCAAAGACATTAGGGTGCTGCTTAACCAGCACAACAATCCTAAAGAATACCTAAATGATTATTTAAGAAAAGTTGAGGAAAATATGGAACAAAACAAAAAAATAGAGAAGCTTGTTGATAAATCTACGATAAGAGATTACATTGAAAAACATCCATATTTTAAAAATCCTTGTAGTTATCATATCAGGCTTTTAACTATTATGAAATATCTAAAGAAAAAAGGAATTGATATTAACATAAAGGATATGGATTTAATAGTTGATGAAGTAATCCAGGAAATTGACGGAGTAAAAAAGGTTGGAGAAGGAAGATATATTAGAACAATCAATGGAAAAAGAAAGTCTTAGTGCCGAAGGGTACTAAGACATTTTTGTTGAGTAAAAGATAGTATTGAAATATAATGATTTAAAGATGATATAAGAAATGGAAGGGAAAAGAAAATGAATAAAGAACTTATCGATGAATTCAACAAACTGTTAAATGAAGAATTTTTAGAAAGCTATAGTAAAGATGAGTTTTATCTTCATGTTGTAAAGCAATCTATTCTAAATAAGCATAGAATTAAGTATGTTGATTATAACAATCTAATTAAAAAGGCCCTTATTGATCCGAAAAAGATTAAAAATATAAATATAAGTGATAAGTTGATTAAATTAGTAGGATCTATGGATTTATTCTTTTTATGTAGTATTTCTGAAGAATACATAGGGGAAAAGAAGCGTGAGGTTACAGGTAGCTACTATACCCCTCCTTATATTATTAAACATATGGTTTATAACTCTTTAAAAAATTACTTCCTTGAAAACACTAGAATTAATGAGAAAAGTATAGATAATTTAATAAAAGATGAGATAATTCATCATATACAGAAAAATGAATTAGAGCAGTTGTTAGATAGCTTAAAAAGTATAAAGGTCATAGATATATCCTGTGGGACAGGTTTGTTTTTGTTATATATGTTTAGAAAGATTTTTAATATAAAGTTTATAATCTCTAAAAACCTAGGATTGGAATTTGATTATTTTAAAGAGAAAAAGTACATTATAGAGAATAATATATTTGGCATAGACATTCAGAGTCTTCCATTAGAGATTTTTGTTTTAACATGCATCGATATACTTGCATGTTACAGAGAGTTTGATATTAAAGGATTAAATTTTAATATATATCAAAAAAATAGCATATTAGGCCCCAAAATATATAATCTGGATAGAATAAAGGAGATTGTAGATAAAGGAGGATTTGATATTGTAATAGGAAATCCTCCTTACATTGGAGAAAAGGGCAATAAACATAAATTCCATGAAATAAAACAATATAAATTTGGGAAAAAATACTATGAAGGTAAAATGGATTACTTTTACTATTTTGTCTATAGAGGAATTGAATTATTAAGAAAAAATGGAATTTTGACTTATATAACTACAAACTATTTTATTACAGCAGATGGAGCATCTAAATTTAGAAACTTTTTAAAAGAGAATACAGCTTTAAAAAACATAATATATTTTAATGAATATGAAATCTTTAAATCAGCCAAAGGGCAACATAATTTAATATTTACCCTTGTAAAGGGTTTTGATCCTGATAAAAAGATATTAATACAGTACTTTAAAGGAAATAAGTATAGTCAGGATCAGATAAGTGAAGCTATATTTAACTCCCGTAAGACTATAAAAGATTATTCTTTTTATACTTTGAAGAGTCAAAATGATCTATACAGTAGTAGCGGTAATATGCTAATCTTTTCTGATAAGAGATATTCAAATATAATAAATAAAATCAAATGTGGCAGTCATCAGACATTAGGAGATATATGTAATATAAACCAGGGAATAGTTAGTGGAGCAGACAAGGTAACAAAGAAAATGATGGATGTGAAATTGAGCAGCAGTGAAATAGAAAAATTTAACATAAAGCCTAATAAAGGAATTTTTGTAGTAAATAGAGAAGAAATAACTGATAGATATTTTAAAAATTGTAAATTATTAAAACCCTTTTATAAAAACAGTGATGTGAAAAAATATTATACTAAAAAGAATCCCCAAAAATTTATTTTATACTTTACGGATAAAAACATTCTAGATAATAAGTCTTGTCCTATTATTAAAAATCATCTTAATAAATTCGAAAATGTGTTAAGCATGCGAAGAGAGACCGTGAAAGGAGTTAGAAAATGGTATTCTCTGCAATGGAGCAGAGATGAATCTATATTTGAAAAACCTAAAATTGTTGTACCACATAGATCACTGCTCAACAATTTCGGTTACAATGAGCTTCCTTGGTATGCAAGTGCGGATGTATATTTCATAACTGCTAAAGAAAATTTAACGAGCTTAAAGTTGCTTCTATGCTTGTTAAATTCAAAAATTACATATTTTTGGCTTTTTAATATGGGAAAAAGAAAAGGCAATTATCTTGAGCTATATTCAAAACCATTATCCCAAATACCTATATATTTGGATTTAGATAATAACATAAAAAAATATTTGTTAGATATTACAGATAAGGTTTTACAAACAATCGATAATAAGTTTGATATGGCAGCTATTGAACATTATCAAGATATGATTGATAAAAAGCTGTATAAAATATACGGCTTTAATGAAGATGAAATAGAAGCTATAGAGAAACAATATAGGGAGACAAAAAAATAAATTGTTTCTTATTTGATATGCCGTTTTATAATTTGTGGGGTGAACTTATGAGGTTTTATGTAATTTCAAAATGTATTGCTCAGCAAAACGGAGACATAGTATTGAATCTGGAAACCATGGAATTAAAAAAAATTAAGTTAAATCAAGAGTTACAGGAGGATAGAACCTATGTAATTGCTAATGGACAGATAATAAGTATTCGTAATATAGCTTGGGATATAACAGATACATATTTTGAAGCATTTGGAAAAAGTAGAAAAATAAAAAAGGGAGATTTTAAGTTTTTAAAAATCAATAAAAATAGTTGTATCTATGTTGACTATAACTATTTTATGTTTAAATCGGACAAGCTAATTGGAAGGATAGTTAATAAAGGAGAGATAGAAAAAATAGACAAAATGGGAATTGAAAGATTTAACAAGCTATTGAAAAATCTATATACAGAAGACATTGTTGCTTTAATAAATGGAAAAAAGATATATCGAATATTTACTTATACGAAATTAAAGACCCTTGTAAATAATAATAACAAAAATCAGATCAATCTTTGTCAATATCTTAATAAAAACAATACAGAAGAAATTTTGCAAAAACTAAAGAAAAATATTGATACAGCATATGAAAACTTAGATGAAGCAATAAAATATATTAATGAGGAGCTGGACAAAAGGTGAAAGGCAACAAAGATTTAATATTGATACTATGTATTCTTAGTCTCATAACATATGCTGGAATACATTTTTTTGATGACGATAGAAAAGTAGTCAGCTTAGTAAAACAGGACAACTCAAAAAGTGACATTGAAATACTCGAGGGAAACAATTATGTGAAAATGATCTCCGAGTTTGGTATGATAGATAATATTTCATGGATCAACGAAAATATTGTCCAATTCAAGGAAAAAAAAACAGAGGATAAGTATGTATACTATAAATTTGATTACGCTTCAAAGGAATTGAAAACTGTAAATCCATTTATTGAAACTGATAAAAATTTTAATGATTTAAAAGGTGATATAAATTTTATAAAGAAAATTAATAAGGATAATTATTTAATCTATGTCGAAAAAGGAAAGGATCAAGGCCTGTTTTATATAAGAGATAAAAGAAAAATAAAACTGGCTCAAAATATAGAATATAATGATAAGCTTAAATTTAAACTGTCTAAAAACAATAAAAAAATTGTTTTTTATGATAAAGAGCAAAATAGCATTAAGGTTTATGACTTACTGGATAATAAAGAGGTAGTACTCGATCAAGAATTAAATAATATACTTTTAAATAATTTTGAGAGTTATATGAATTTTTCACCAAATGCTGGATATATAGCAGTTTCATATATAAATAATAAAAAAATAAGTGAAAGCTATTTTAGCATTTTTGGAGCCGATTCAGGTAAAATTTATGCTGAAAAAATTATGGGTTTAAATCCTGTATGGGCAAATAATAATCTGTCGGTTGCATATATCTATGTTGGACATAATGCAAAATTTTACACATCAGGTCTGAACGAAATAAAAATTGCAGGAAAAAAAATTGGAATTTTTAACTTGAGAACTAGAAAAATTCAATATACACAGCCCCTTGATGATTCTGTTCAAATAACAAGTCCTATTATGTGGACTAAAGATGATAAAAGAATATTATTTACTATAGGTGATATTTCAATCGAAGCCAATAAATTCCATATTAAAGGAATATGTTATTATGAAATATATAACAAGATGTTTGTAAACTTAGAGGAATATTTTACAAAGGATATTGTTCAAAAGGACGATGTAGAGTTAATTTTTAAAAATGATAATTACTTTATAGTAACAAGTTCAAAATCAAGGACTAACTTCATAAAAGTTATTGACTTAAACAATAAGGGAACAAAAAATTATGAAAATCTTCAAGCCTTTACAACAAATAGTGATGAGGGAAATATAACAGCACATTATAAATATTTAAGTGATGATAAGTTTATATATATTAAAACGAATTGTATATACTTAAATGATAGAAAATCTAATAATCTTATATATAAAACAGAAGGGACTATTAGACAGATATATGAATCTCCAGATAGAACAAAACTTTTTGTTCTCAGTCAGTTAAATGGTAAAATAGAATTAGCGGTTATAAATATATAAAACTTTAGAGAAATTTGGAGGTAATTGATGAGGGATAGTTTTGAAGTTTTGAGAAGGGTTCCAATTTTTTCCCAATTGAAGGATGAAGATCTAGAAAAAATAATGTCTATAACTATAGAGAAAAAATATAATAAGGGTAGTATAATTTTTATGGAAGGAGATAAAGGTGAAGCCTTTTATTTCATAAAATCGGGAAAAATAAAAATTTATAGATCTTCTAAAGATGGAAAAGAGTTAATTTTAAATATTTATGGCAAGAATAACGTTTTTGCTGAGGTAACAATTTTTAATGATGTAAGTTATCCTGCAACTGCTGAAGTCATAGAAGATGCAGTGGTAGGAATGATACTCAATAGCGATCTTGAAAAACTTATAAAAGTAAATTCTGAATTAGGCTTAAATCTTATTAAAGTATTAAACAAGAGACTATATAATGCTCAGCTAAAGCTAAAACAGATAGCTTTGAACGATACCTATTCCAGAACTGCCCAAGCAATTATAAGATTGGCTGAAGAACATGGGAAAAATAAAAGCGAAGGAGTAGAATTAAAGCTTGAATTGTCAAGACAAGAATTAGCTAACATGATAGGGACAGCACGGGAAACGGTTAGTAGAATATTAAGCCAGTTTAAAAAAGAAGGAGCAATAGAAATATCAGGAAAACGAATTGTCATAAAGGATATTAAAAAATTAAAAAGTTGGTTATAAAATCTTAAACACCAAGTTATTGTATGGGTACAATAACTTGGTGTTTTCCTTTTCTTCTATTTACAATAAGTACAATATGTATTATAATTATATACATCAACCCTACATAACAATACAATTATACAAGAGGGGGCAGTACAATGAAGAGTGCTCAAACAAAACAACTTGCTATTATAGGGCTTTTAACAGCTTTGGTAACTGTCGCTACAATGGCAATTAAAATTCCTATTACTGCTACGGGAGGCTATGTCAATCTAGGTGACAGTATGATATTTTTAGCTGCAATTTTATTTGGATGGCGCTACGGAATGATAGCAGGAGGGTTAGGATCAGCCCTGGCGGATATCTTGGGAGGTTACGGACAGTGGGCTATTCCTACATTGATAGTTAAAGGACTTATGGGATTAATAGTTGGTAAAATAGCTGATCAAGATAATGATAAAGTACTTAACTTAAGAAATATTTTATCTTTGATATGTGGTATTTTATGGATGACACTTGGTTATTATTTAACAGGAGCAGTAATGTTAAAGAGTTTTATAGTTCCGCTTTCTGAAGCACCCTTTAACTTGATTCAAGGGTCTATAGGGGCTTTGATTTTCTCACCATTAGGTATAGCTTTAAAAAAAAGCGGAGTCACAAAAAAAATTTGAATTTATCATTTATGAAACTATTAAAAGAACTTATGTCTGAACATAATCACGGATATAAGTTCTTTTACATTTATTTCTAAATATATTATTATAATAATAGCCACATATTAAAAACAATCATCCTTTCTAAATCGCTAAGGAGGAAACTTCGTAGTACTCTAAGAAAGTTATATTCACTTTAAAGTTATTGAACTATATTAAAATTAAAAATCAAATTACAAATTTTAAGGAGGGAAAGTATATGAAGATAACAGTTTTGGGAAAATGGGGACCCTATCCCAAAGTAAATGGCGCTTGTTCAGGTTATTTACTAGAAGATGAAAATTATAAAATACTGATAGATTGCGGGAATGGTGTTTTAAGTAGATTGTTTGGATTTATCGATAGTTTGAACGATATTAATGCAATAGTACTTACCCATTTACATAGCGATCATATATCTGATGTAATGGTTTTAAGATATGCTGTAGGCATAAATAAAGAAAAGGGCTTAATAGATAAAAGTATTCCTCTGTACGCACCAACAGACTCTCCGGAAATTCTTAATGAAATTCAATTCAAGGATGCTTTTGAATTAAATTCTTTAAATGAATCAACAAAGTTAACCTTTGGTAGAATGTCAATAAGCTTTAAGCTCATGTCTCATCCCGTTGAAACCTATGCAGTAATTGTAGAAAAAGAAGGTAAAAAATTAGTATATTCTAGTGATACTAAGCTATGTGATGGAGTAATAGAAATAGGAAAAGAGGCCGATCTTTTTATATGTGAGTCTAACCTATTAGAGAAAGATAGGACTCAAGATGCTTACCATTTGTCTGCTCAACAAGTAGGTAAATTGGCTACTGAAGCAAATGTAAAAAAACTACTAATAACCCATTTATGGCCGGAATATGAGCCGGAAGATGTATTAAATGAAGTGGTTTTACAGTTTGATGGAGATGCAAGAATAGCAGAAGAATTTAAAACCTATGAAATATAAGTTCAAGAATTAAGTAAGCAATTTTTTCACATAATATATGTACAAAGGTTAAGGAGTGTGGGAAAATTGTTAAACAGTATTAGTGAAAGAAGGATAAGATTAGGAGATAAGTATAAATTGTATCTAGAAGTTCCAGAAAAAGAATTTTTAACTGTTTATAGCAGAGAGATAAGCGTTAAAAATGGCAGAGACGCATTATCCCAATATCTGAATTATCATCAGGATGAGGCCAGAATAGATGATGTTAAAATAAAGCATGATAAAAATAATCATAGCATAAATATTGAAGCAGATTTATACTATGTGGGCAATAAACATACGGACCAAAATCCGGTCCCGCCCTATTTAAATCATTAGATATTTAGAACCTTCTAAAATTAATTTTAGAAGGTTTTTTTTACTATTGGTAGAATTCTAATATAAGGATATTTAGTAGTAAAACTTTATCTACTATCGAAATGGAAGTGGAACTAGTGAAAAGAAGACCTTTGACAGCTATTACAATGGCATTTGTGATAGGCATAGTATTGCAAAACAGTTTCAAAATACCTTTAAAATATATTCACGTTCTGATTGTCGCCAGCTTTGTATTTTGTATTTTGCAATTTATCTTGAGAAAGAATACTTCTTTTTTATTATGGATTTTAACTTTTTTTCTATTAGGGGCACTAAATTTTGGCTATTACAATAATATTATAGGCCAATTATCAAGCTTTACCGATAGACAGGTCATATTAGTAGGAGATGCCATACAGAACAAAATGGGTGATAGAGATGAATATTTATTATATACAGATAAGCTTATATATAATGGTAAAAGCTATAATATAAAAGAAAAAACGTTGTTAAAAATATTACACTCTACATCTGTTAAAGAAAATTTTAATAATAAGAAAGTTAAAATTAAAGGCAAATTGATTATTCCTAACAATTCAAGAAACCCTAAAATGTTTGATTATAATATGTATTTAAAAACCCAAGGGATTCACACTATCTTATATGCCAATAATTTTGATGTAAAAATAATAGGGGAGGCTGGTTTGCCCCATTATATAAAACTAAGATATAATATAAAAAGTTATATATACAATAAGGTTTTTGAAATACTGTCGAGTAATGAAGGAGAAATCGGATTAAGTATTGTATTTGGAGACAAATCTATCCTACAAGAGGATATATATGAATCTTTTAGAATAAGCGGTATAGCCCATGTTTTGGCCGTATCTGGACTGCATTTTGGAATTTTGTATTTATTTTTTAACACATTGTTAATACATCTAAGATTAAGAGAAGCATATAGAATCACTATTTTACTGGGAGTTATATGGTTTTTTGCCTTTATAGTAGGTTTTACACCCTCATCCTTAAGGGCTTCCGCAATGTTAACTATATATGTTTTTTCCAATATTTTAGATAGAAGATATGATTTGTTTTCTTCATTAGCACTAATTTGCCTAATAACTATTGTTGTCAATCCTTTAATTACATTTAATATCAGTTTTCAACTGTCCTTTGCCGCTGTAACGGCTATAGGGTTATTTTATATTCCCATTTGTGAAAAACTAGTCTTTTTACCTAACTTCTTCAAAAAAATTATTGCAGTTTCTTTTGCTGCTCAATTAGGAACAGCACCAATAATGGCCTTTCATTTTAATTCTATCTCGCCCTTAAGTATTATATATAACATACCTGCGATTTTTCTTATGGGATATATATTACCGACAACCTTGCTATTTTTTGTTCTGCTTTTCATAAATGAAAAACTGGCTGGATTGATCGGTTATATAGATAAAGTACTTATCAAACTTTTGATTTGGTTATCGCAGTTGAGTCAACATATACACTTTAGTAGCTTCGATGTTATATCGCCCCGAATACATTTTTTTATATTTTACTATAGTCTTTTAATTTTAATTTTTTATAAAGGTAAAATCACTTTTTTAGGCAGGTTGGGATGGAAAAAAATAGTAGCAGCAATTTTGATGATTTACTTGCTTTTAAATTCATTTATTATTATCTTTCCTAAGGAATTAAAGATTACCTTTGTAGATGTTGGTCAGGGAGACTGCATACTGATAGAAACACCTAAGGCTAAAAAAATACTGATTGATGGAGGTAGAAGTATGGAAAATGAGATTTTGCCTGAATTTTTATTGAAAAATCATATTTCCAGTCTCGACCTTATATTTATTACTCATATTCATGATGACCACATAGGCGGAGTAATTGATGTGATTGAAAAAATTAAAACTAAACAAATAGTTATTGGAACAGATAAGTTTATTTCAGAGAATTTTATAAGGCTTAAAGATATTTCACAATTTAAAAATATTCCTATCCATAAAATACATAGAAAGCAATATATACCTATAGAAAAAGATTTAAACATAAGGATTCTGCACCCAGCGTTGAATGTTATGACGAATACAGAGGATGATGTAAATAATAATTCACTGGTTTTTATCTTAGAATATAAGGATGTGAAGTTTTTATTTACAGGAGATATACAGAGAGAAGCTGAAGCAAAAATAATTAGCAGTACTAAACGACAGGATATAAATGTAATAAAGATAGGGCACCATGGAAGTAGAACATCAACCTCAACTGAATTTATAAAATATTTTACTCCTGAAATAGCAGTGATTCAAGTAGGAAAAAATCTGTTTGGACATCCCCATAAAGAGGTTTTAAGAATATTAAAGCAAAATAATGTTAAAGTATATAGAAATGATGAGAATGGTGCTGTTATAATAAAAACTGACGGAAGAAATATTGAAATAAAGACATTATTGAATAACTAGGAGGCAGTTATGGACTTTAAAAATTTAATCAATGATATCAAACAAGATAAACTGCAGGGATTATATATGTTTTATGGAAGTGAAAAGTATTTGATAGACAAAGTAATGGAGAAGATAAAAGAAAAATATATAAATTTAACTAATGAAAGTTTCAATTATATATATTTTGATGATTTTAAGGGGGAAATAGATGAAGTTATTGATTCCTGTGAGACTCTTCCCTTTATGGGAAGCAAAAGAATAGTTATTGTCGATGTTCCAGAACTTTTTACTAGCAGAAAAAATATTTTAAACTCAGGAGACGAAGATAGGCTTATAAAATATTTTTCAAACATTCCGAATACCACTTGTTTGATTTTTACTGCTGGAGAAAAAATAGATAAAAGAAAAAAAATTGTGAAATCAATAAAAAAATATGGATCGATAGTAGAGTTTCAAAGGTTAAAAAAGCAGGAACTTTCAAAATGGATCTATAAAAAATTCAAAAGCAATAACAGGGAAATTGCTCCGACCTCATTGGAAGTTTTTGTAAACAATCTGGGATATTTGGATAGGGATTCTGATAAAACTCTCTATGATATAGAAAATGAAATAAAAAAATTATCAGGTTTTACTGCCGATAAAAATATTATAGAACTTAATGACATTGAGAGGATAGCTACAAAACCCATAGAAAATAACATATTTTTACTAGTAGATGCAGTGGCAGAGAAAAAAGGGGATCTTGCGCTAAAGGTTATAAATCAAATGCTATCAAGCGGAGAGGCCGAAGGAAGAATACTTTATATGATTATTAGGCAGTTTAAAATACTTAACCAGGCAAAATTGATGGTAGAAAAAGGTTATACAACTATTGCAATAGCTCCCAAACTGTCGTTACCTCAATATATTGTAAGGAAATATTTAAAACAGGCAGGTGCTTTTACTGATAGGGAGCTTCTTCAAATATTAAACAAGGCACTACAAACAGAAAAAAACATAAAAACCGGTAGGATGTCACCAAAATTGGCAATAGAAGTTTTTGTATCTGAGTGTTGTAAAATTTAACAAAAAAAGCGGAAAAGCGTACAGTGTACGCTTTTGTTTTGCAGTGGGAATAACGACGGGGTTATAAAAGTCGAGTAAAATAATTTCAATTCAAATTATTCAGCAGTTTTTTCAAGTTGTTTTAATTTTTTAGCTAATCTTGAAATTTTTCTAGAAGCTGCATTTTTATGGATAGTATTTTTTGCAGCTATTTGAGAAATTTTCTTCTGAGCGTAATTAAACTTCTCCTTCGCCAGATTTAAATCGCCGGCAGCAACAGCATCTTCAAATCTTCTGATTGCAGTCTTAACTTTAGACTTTCTTCTTTTGTTCTGTGCTGTTTTCTTTGCGATTACCTTAATTCTCTTCTTAGCTGATTTTATGTTAGCCAACTTGCTCACCCCCTCGTATCCTGTTTAACATGTGTAATTTTATCATGATTAAATTTAAATTGCAAGACAAAATAATTCAATTATATATTTTATTTCCAAAAACTTAAATTAATATTCTTTTTGCATAAATTTGGGGCATTAAAGAGAAAATAATACTAATTTACAATACAACAGGAGGTGTTTTATGTTTCAAATAAGAACTGATTTGGCAGTCGAAGCAAGGGAGTTGTATAAAGAAAAAAATAAACAGGAAATTCCAGGGGTGGAAGTTGAAAAATCAGAAATAGATAATGAGATAGAAGTTACTCGTGTAAAAATTGTAGATGATCAAGGTAGTCAAATAATGGGGCGTCCTAGAGGTAGTTACATAACGATTGAATCAAGAGGGCTTAAAAGTGCCGATGCAGATTTGAAGGACAGCGTAAGCAAGGTTTTAGCTAAGGAGCTAATTGCTATTTTACCAAAGAAGAAAAGTTTAAACACTTTAATAGTGGGACTGGGGAACTGGAATGTTACTCCCGATGCCCTAGGGCCCCAAGTTGTTGAAAAGATTCTTGTAACAAGGCACCTATTTAGGCTATATAACAAGTCAGAAGATCCTTCCATGACTTCAGTAAGTGCTATTTCACCTGGGGTAATGGGAACTACAGGAATTGAAACGAGTGATATTATAAAAGGAATAGTTGAAAAAACAAAACCGGATTTTGTTATAGCCATTGATGCTCTAGCATCTAGGAAAATGGAAAGAATAAATACCACAATACAGATTTCAACTACAGGGATAAGTCCGGGTTCAGGAGTCGGTAGTTCCAGGAAAGAATTAAATGAAGAAACTCTAGGAACACCTGTAGTAGCCATAGGGGTACCTACTGTAGTCGATGCAGCAACAATGACCAATGATACTATTAAAAAGGTTATCAATTCCTTTAAAGCTCAGGCTTCAGAGGGAACAGAATTTTTCAGGCTATTAGAAAATATGGGAGATGATGATAAATATGCTTTAATCAAGGAAGTATTGGAACCCTATGGCGCCAATGTTATAGTTACCACGAAAGAGATAGATAAAATAATAACTGATATCTCACAAATCATAGCCAATGGGCTGAATATTGCATTGCATCCTGGTATAGATTTAAAGGATGTCAACAGATATCTCCATTAATATTTATCATATAAATACCCCGTCCTTCATATAATTTTATAGCACCTATTTTAACAGCAAGAAAAGAGAATCGGGGGGCAGCTAAGAGATGAAACCAAACAAAACTTGTAACACTGTAAAAATATTATCTATTATGATTACTTGTATGATGATAGTTATGGCCATAAATATTTTTATAATCAATCAAAGTGTTATAGTTGCAACGGCAGGTGATAAACTTGATGATGACTCAAGTTATTCCAGCGATGAAAGTAGTAGTTTTAGAAAAAAATTTTTTATCTATGTATTTAATAAATCCATGTCTATACTTGAGTTAAGTTATAAAAATAGTAATGATAATGATGCAGTAGACCTGGCTAAATACTTTGTAGATAAAACCATTAACTTTGATTATAAAGATCCTAAATCTTACTTAGGCGCACAGATACCTATGATGAAGGAAATGGAAGGAGATCTCCAAGTTTCTTCGGAGCATTATGGAATTGGTACTGGAGATGAAGATTATGATACAAGAATATATATAGAAACTTCAGAAAACTTATCAGAAAATAAAAATAACAATCAATATACTAATACCTTTTCTTATAAAGAAAAAAACATGGACAATTCGCATAAGGACGACGTCGTAATAATTAATAGGGGAGATAATGGGAAAAATAATGATGATTCAATCAATAAAGGGATAGAAAACAGCAATAATGGGATTGAAATAGTAAGTACACCAGCTCCGCTACCTGAGAAGGTTACCCATGATAAGGGAAAACCATTAATTTTAATTTATCATACCCATGGAACTGAATCCTATAAGCCAGAAAGTATAGGGAATTATCATTCATTAAATAGAAGGTTCACAGTAATCAGTGTAGGAGAGGAACTCAAAAAAAATCTTGAGAATAGTGGATATAATGTTATACATGATGATACAATACATGACTATCCCTCCTATCAAGGGTCCTATAGTCGGTCTTTGCAAACTCTAAACAAAAATTTAGGGAAATATCCAAGCCTTAAGATAATATTTGACGTACACAGAGATGGCATTGACCATATCGACAACTTAGAGAATTATAGTGAAATTAGAGATGAAAGCTATGTTGAAATAAATGGAGAAAAAGTGGCAAGATTTTCAATGGTAGTTGGTGGAGAAAATGAAAATTTTGAAAAATTAAAGAAGTTTGCTTATTATATAAAGGCCATAAGTGATGAGATGTATCCCGGTTTGTCAAGTGGCGTAATTTTAAAAAAGTATAGATATAATGAATATAAATCTGATTATTATGCTCTCTTTGAAATCGGAAACAACGCAAACTCCATAGAGGAGTCACTTAGGACGGCAAAATATCTTGGTAAAGTAATAGACAGAGCTTTAAGAGGATTTGTTAATTTTGAATAAAATATTTATTAAATTAACTTGCCTCGCTAGTTTATTATAGATATCCTTCAATAATCCTCTTCAGGCTCCGTAGAAGAGTTGTTTTAATAGAAAAGATTTAGAGGAAAAACAGCTCTTCAAAGTCACTTCAGCAGAAGCCTTATAGACTACTTGCTTACTCGATTAAAGTTAATTGGCACAAGAAATTAAGTAAACAATATGAATGGTGATAATAATGGGCAGAGTAGAAAGAAAGAAAATGGAACAAAGGAATAAATTAAAAAAAATAAAACGTTTGTGTGTTGGCAGCTTAACAGCAGTGTTTCTCATATCTTTTTTATATCTTGGATTATTAGTTGTCGATAAAACTAATAGAGCGCTGATATTATGGGAAAAATCAAACTTACTAAGATACAAACAGCTGGATATTAATGATTATGAAGTGGTATTTTGTGGAGATACATACATTATAGATACGGAAAAGGCATCAGATTTTCTTTTCACCTTTAAGAAAAAGATGAAATACGGCCAAGAGAATATAAAAACCTTTATTGAAGAAAAAAGCCAAATTATAAGTAGGATCATATATGATCACTTAAAAAATTAAGCCGGGTAAAGACTCGGCTTTTATTTATCATTATTCTGTACTAAGATAGAGGTTTATGTTATAATTTACTAAGGTTATTTAAGCGTACTAAAGGGAGGAAATAATGTTTATGTCAAATAGTCGACAAAATAAGATACGCAACTTTTGCATTATTGCTCATATTGACCATGGAAAATCAACTTTAGCAGATAGATTAATTGAAAAAACTGGGCTTCTAACCGATAGAGAAATGAAAGAGCAGATTCTTGACAGTATGGATTTGGAAAGAGAGCGGGGAATAACTATAAAACTTCAGGCTACAAGACTAGTCTACAAGGTTAATGGAGAAGAATATATATTAAATCTTATAGATACTCCGGGTCATGTAGATTTTAACTATGAGGTATCGAGAAGCCTGGCTGCCTGTGAAGGAGCAATCTTAGTAGTAGATGCAACTCAAGGGGTAGAGGCTCAAACTATGGCAAATGTCTATTTAGCTATTGAACAGGATTTAGAAATTGTACCTGTTATCAATAAGATTGACTTACCCAGTGCAAGACCTGAAGAGATAAAAAAGGAAATCGAAGATATTATAGGTATCGAAGCAGATAATGCTCCACTTATATCTGCTAAAGAAGGGATAAATATTGAAGAAGTTTTAAAGGCAGTAGTAAAATATATTCCCCATCCGCAAGGTGACGAAGAGGCTCCTTTGAAAGCTTTGATATTTGACTCATTCTATGATAGTTATAAAGGTGCTGTAGCCTACGTAAGGATAAAAGAAGGAAGCGTTAAGGTTGGCGATAAGATTATGATGATGTCGTCAGGCAAAACATTTGATGTAAATGAAGTGGGTATCTTTGTACCTGGACCTGTACCCGTTGATGAACTAAAGGCAGGAGATGTAGGTTATATTACTGCAAGTATAAAGGATGTTAAGAACTGTAGAGTAGGAGATACGATTACCCATGCAAATAGACCATGTGACAAGCCACTTCCAGGATATAAGAAGGCAACTCCCATGGTATATTGTGGAATTTATCCTGCTGAAGGTGAAAAGTTTGAAAACATAAGGGATGCTTTGGAAAAACTTCAGCTAAATGATGCGGCCCTTGAATTTGAACCGGAAACATCAGTTGCGCTTGGTTTTGGATTTAGATGTGGATTTTTAGGTTTACTTCATATGGAGATAATACAGCAGCGATTAGACAGAGAGTTTGATCTGGATATAATCACCACTTCTCCTAGTGTTATATATAAAGTTGTAAAGACCAATGGAGAGATAGAGATGATTCAAAATCCGACAAATCTTCCGCCTCAAAGTGAAATTGAGTATATGGAAGAACCTATAGTCGATGCAAGGATAATGATACCAAATGATTATGTAGGAAATGCAATGGAGCTATGTCAGGAAAGACGAGGCACCCTAATTAATATGGAGTATCTCGACGAAAGAAGGGTTTCACTTCACTACGAACTCCCCCTAAACGAAGTTATATACGATTTTTTTGATGCCTTAAAATCTAAGACAAGGGGATACGGATCCTTAGACTATGAATTTAAAGAATACAGACAATCTAAGTTGGTAAAGCTAGATATCCTTCTAAATAAAGAGGTAGTAGATGCTTTTTCCTTAATAGTTCATGAAAGTAAAGCATATTCAAGGGGAAGAGCAATTTGCGAGAAGTTAAAAGAGGTAATTCCAAGACATATGTTCGCAATACCTATTCAAGCTTCAATTGGAAATAAGGTAATTGCAAGGGAAACAATAAGTGCCTTGAGAAAGGATGTACTGGCTAAATGTTATGGAGGAGATATTTCTCGTAAGAGAAAGCTTTTAGAAAAACAAAAAGAAGGTAAAAAGAAAATGAGACAGTTAGGTAGTGTAGAAGTTCCTCAAGAAGCATTTCTATCAGTTTTAAAATATGACGAAAAATAGTCACCATGAAAATGGTGGCTATTTTAATGAATGAAAGAGGTGAAAAAATTGAAAAAAATTGGACTATACATTCATATACCTTTTTGTTATAAAAAGTGCAGTTACTGTGACTTTATCTCCTTTAAATATAATGATCAAAATATAGACCAATATGTTAAGGCTCTATTAAAAGAGATTGAACTATATAGCAGTCGGCTGAAAAAATATAAAGTTAAAACCCTTTTTATCGGTGGAGGAACCCCTTCTGCGTTAACAATAGATAAAATGGATACTATAGTAAATAAGTTATACAAAAGTCTTTCCATAGAGTCGGGAATTGAATTTTCAGTAGAATCCAATCCTGGAACTCTTACGAAGGAAAAATTAGAAGGATATCTCAAAATAGGTGTGAACAGACTTAGCATTGGACTTCAGTCATTCAATGATAGAATTCTAAATTCTATAGGCAGAATCCATTCTAAAGAAATATTTTTGAGAAACTATCACACTGCAAGGGATGTGGGATTTGATAATATTAATATTGACCTAATGTACGGGCTTCCTGGGCAATCTTTAAGTGACTGGAAGGATACATTAGAAAAGGTTATAGAACTAAGACCAGAACACATTTCTGCCTATGCATTAAAAATAGAAGAAGGAACGAGATTTTATGATCTTTATCTTCAAAATAAACTTCATCTGGCTGACGAAGAAGAGGAAAGGGAGATGTATCACTATACCATAGAAACATTAAACAAACAAGGGATAGTGCAGTATGAAATTTCTAACTTTGCAAAAGAAGATTATGAATGTGAGCATAATTTGATTTATTGGAACAATGAGGAATTCCTAGGACTTGGGCTTGCAGCTCATTCATATTTGAATTTCTGTAGGTTTGCTAATACCAATAATTTTGAAGAATATATAAATTTGCTAAATAATGGAAAGTTGCCAGTAAGCACTAAAGAAAATAAGAGTAGAGAAGATGAAATTTTTGAAACCATGTTCCTTGGACTACGATTAACTAAGGGGGTCAATGTTAATAAATTTAAAAAAAGGTTTAGACTAAATCCCCTTGAAATATATAAATATAAATTAGATAAAATGATTAAATTAGGATTAATAACTGTAGATGAAAATTCTATTAGGTTGACTAGATATGGGATGGATGTATCCAATCAAGTGTTCCTTGAATTTATTCCAGAGTAGAAAAAAAAGTCAAAAACAATATTGACAAAAATAAGATTAAGTGTTAACTTAAAATCAGAAAAGATTAGCACTCGCTAGATTAGAGTGCTAACAATGGGGAGTGGTAATGTGAAGTTGGTAGACAGAAAATTAAAAATTCTACAAGCCATTATTGATGATTTTATAACTACTGCTCAACCCGTAGGTTCTAGAACTATTGCAAAAAAATATAATTTAGGCATAAGCTCGGCTACAATTAGAAATGAAATGTCTGATCTTGAGGAAATGGGTTATTTAGTTCAGCCCCATACTTCATCGGGCAGAATACCATCAGATTTAGGATACAGGCTTTATGTTGATAACTTAATGAAGCAGCAGGAATTGGCAAATAGACAAAAACAATTAATACAGAAGTTATTAATAAATAAAATTTTTGAAATTGAGGATCTAGTTCAACAATCCTCAAAGGTGTTATCCAAGATTACCAATTTAACTTCATTAAGTCTATCACCCCAGTTTAAGAAGAGTAAGTTAAAGAATATAAAACTGGTACAAGTTGATAATGACAAAGTCCTCTTAATTTTGGTTTCTAGTTCGGGAATAGTAAAAAATGTTATTTTTAGAATCAGCGAAATTTCACAAAGTATCTTGAATAAAATATCTAATTTATTACAAGCTAAATTAAAAGGGCTTACTATTGAGGATTTAAATGATGAAGTTATTAATAATCTAAAAAATGAAATTTATGAATATAGCACCACAATTGAAGCCCTATTACCTATATTGCGTAATACGCTTTGTGAAATAGATGATAGTGAGATTTACCTTGATGGTATCACAAATATATTCAACTTACCTGAGTTTACAGATATTAATAGAGCAAAACAATTTTTATCAACTTTAGAAAAAAAGGAATTGATGTATGAAGTTTTAAAAGATAGTGACCAAGATGATGTGTGTATCAAGATTGGTCGTGAAAATAAATTAGATGAGATTAAGGACTACAGTGTTATCACTGCTACTTATAAATTGAATGGAAGAGTTATTGGAAAAATTGGAGTTATAGGGCCAACCAGAATGAATTATTCTAATATTGTGCCTGTTATGCGATATATAACCGATACGTTATCTGAGATTTTAAAAAATATAAATTTATAACTAACTAAACAACCCATTTGAATTTTAAATAGATTATGTGAGGATAGGAAATGAATATTGGAGAAAGTGAATTTGAAAAAAGCAAATATAAATTATCTGCTCTTGAAAATAACATAAAAGCTATAAAATCTGTTGTGTCAGCCGTTGAAGGAACACTAGGTCCTAGAGGTATGGATTGCATGATAGTAGATGACTATGGTAATGCAATAATTACTAATGATGGCATTACTATTTTAAAGGAGATATCTGTGACTCATCCTGCAGCTAAGTTATTAATAAATTCAGTTATGGCTCAAAAAAGAGAGGCAGGAGATGGGACTACTACTTTAACTGTTCTGACAGGTGCACTTTTGGATTCTGCCTTTAAGGCAGCTGAAAAGGGTGTGCCTATGCATAAGATTATTGATGGACTTAAAAAGGGAATAAAAAAATCTATCGAAATAACAGAATCAGAAAAAATTTTAATTACCGAAGAAAATGAAAACTTATTAGAAAAGGTGGCATTTATTTCAGGAAGAGGAAATGAAGACATTTCCCAACTGGTATATAAGGCCTCTGAAATTATTGGTTATAATAGGATGAGAGAAAAGGAATTTCGCTTATCAGATTGTGTTGAGGTTATAGAAGATGCTGAAAATCAGGTCTTTGGTGGTGTGATTGTAGATAAGAAACCTTTAAATCTTGACATGAGTCAAGAATTTGAGGATGTTAAAATTTTGATTCTTGATGATTCGCTGGATGTGGAAGAGTTTCGAAGGGAACTACTGGCTACAGAAGGTGGCTTTAATAAGTATCTTGAAAGCGTTGATGAAATAAAAATGTGGGCAGAAAAATTAATAGATTTAAATATAGGTATCGTTCTATGTAGCAGAGGTGTTAACCCTATTGTTGAACAAATACTTTCTGATGGAGGAGTATGTGTTGTAGATAGGGTTTTATATAGTCAACTGGAAAAGACTGCAAAATATTGTGGTTGCAAGATATTGAAAAAGAACAGTCTTAGAAAAAGTGTATCAGAATTAAATAGCTACTGTGGTAGAGCAGGAAAAGTAATATATGACAGCGGTAGAGAGCAGCTTAGAATTCAATTAGGAAAAGGGAAACCTTACGTTACTATTGTAATTTCTGCATCTACAGCTGAAATTATTAGGGAGAAAGAGAGAATAACAAGGGACGCTGCATCTTCAGTCCAATTTTCAGTTTGTGACGGAGTTGTTGCAGGTGGAGGAGCCTTTGAAATATATTGTTCAAATCGATTAAAAAAATATAGTGAGTCAATTTATGGTATGGAAAAATACGGAGTATATTGTGTAGCTGAAGCATTAAAAAAACCATTTCTGCAAATGGTAGAAAATGCTGGGCTAAATCCCTTGGAAACTTTTGAAAAGATTTTAAATGTTACAAATGAACAAGACAAAAAATATTTATCTGTAGATTTTGATAGTGGCAAAGTTAGAGATATGTTAACTGAAAAAGTATTTGATCCCGCTTCTGTTAAGAAGAGTGTTTTCAAAAAGGCAGGAGAAGTAGCAGAGGCTATTTTAAAAATTAACTTAATTTTAAAGGGTAAAACAAGTAACTAAACTAAATAAATATTGGCAGGTGATATTATGGATAATGTGAAAAAAACAAAAGAATTTAACCTAGAAAAAGAAAATGAAGCGACAAAGGGTGATGTTGATAGCAATCTTGAAGCTATTCAAGAGGAACTAGTAGAAGAGACTAATGAAGAAAACTGTGAACGCCAATCTGAACCGTTAGAGAATGAAGAAGAAATTAATAAATATATAAAAGAAATCGAAGAGTATAAAGATAAATATTTAAGGTTATCAGCTGACTTTCAAAACTACAAAAAAAGAGTTGAAAGGGAAAAAAAAGAAATATATAACTATGGCAGTGAAAAAGTTATACTAGATATACTTCCAATTTTAGATAACTTGGAAAGAGCTATCCATTCTGCAGAAAATGATGGCGGTGAAAATAACAATTTGAAAAGTGGTATAGAAATGGTTTATAAGCAGTTTATGGATGCCTTAAAAAAACACGGTGTAGAAGTAATAGAGTGTGTTGGTAAAGAGTTTGATCCTAATCGGCATCATGCAGTAATGCAGGAGGAATCACAAGAAAGTGATTCTAATATTGTAATTGAAGAATTTCAAAGAGGTTATATGTTGAACTCTAAGGTTATCAGACCTAGCATGGTAAAGGTAGCAAAATAGGGTATAATCATTTAGTATCCTGTTTCATAAGCTATTCTATATAGACTAGTTTATTAAGTATTAAAAGAAATAAAATAAAAATTAAAGTTAAGGAGGCACAAACATGGGAAAGGTTATTGGAATTGATTTAGGAACAACAAACTCATGTGTAGCAGTGTTAGAAGGTGGAGAGCCTGTAGTAATACCTAATGCTGAGGGTAATAGAACTACACCATCAATAGTTGCATTTGCGAAAAATGGAGAAAGATTAGTTGGTGAAACAGCTAAAAGACAAGCGATTACAAACCCTGATAGAACAATAATATCAATAAAAAGACATATGGGTACTGACCACAAAGTTAAAATAGATGATAAAGAATATACTCCACAGGAAATATCAGCTATGATATTACAAAAACTAAAGGCAGATGCAGAAAGCTACCTTGGAGAAGAGGTTACTGATGTAGTCATTACAGTACCCGCATATTTTACAGACAGCCAAAGACAGGCTACTAAAGATGCAGGTAAGATTGCAGGATTAAATGTTAGAAGAATAATTAATGAGCCGACTGCAGCGTCATTAGCCTATGGAATTGATAAAGAAGATCAAAATCAAAAAATATTAGTTTTTGACCTTGGTGGAGGTACATTTGATGTTTCAATATTAGAGCTTGGAGATGGAGTTTTTGAAGTTATAGCTACAAATGGAAATAACCACTTAGGTGGTGATGATTTTGACAAGGCGATTATGGACTATTTAGCTGAAGAGTTTAAAAAAGAACATGGAATTGACCTGCGTCAAGATAATATGTCTCTTCAAAGATTAAAAGATGCTGCTGAAAAGGCTAAAAAAGAACTTTCATCAGTTCAAACTACAAATGTAAATCTTCCATTTATTACTGCATCATCGTCTGGTCCACTTCATTTAAATATGGATTTAACTAGAGCAAAATTTGAACAACTTACTGCCCACTTAGTAGAAGCTACTTTAGAACCGACTAAAAAAGCTCTTAAAGATGCAAATCTTTCACCTTCAGATATAGATAAGGTTATTTTAGTTGGAGGGTCTACTAGGATCCCAGCGGTTCAGAGAGCTATTAAAAATGTTATTAATAAAGACCCATACAAAGGAATAAATCCAGATGAATGTGTTGCTGTAGGAGCTGCAATTCAAGCGGGAGTTTTAACAGGTGAAGTTAAAGACTTGTTACTTTTAGATGTTACTCCACTATCTTTGGGTATAGAAACATTAGGTGGTGTTTTCACTAAGCTAATTGAAAGAAACACAACTATACCTACTAAAAAGAGTCAAATATTCTCTACTGCTGCCGATAATCAAACAGCTGTTGATATACATGTGCTTCAAGGCGAAAGACAAATGGCAAAGGATAATACTACTCTTGGAAGATTTCAACTTACAGGTATCCCGCCAGCACCAAGAGGTGTACCACAAATAGAGGTTACTTTTGATATCGATGCAAATGGAATAGTACATGTATCGGCTAAGGATTTAGGAACAGGTAAAGAGCAAAATATTACTATTACTGCTTCAACCAATCTGTCCGAAGAAGAAATTGAAAAGAAGGTTAAAGAAGCAGAAAAATTTGCTGAAGAAGATAAAAAGAAAAAAGAAGCTATAGAAGCAAGGAATAAGGCAGACTCTTTAGTTTATGAAACGGAAAAGGCCTTAAAGGAAGTTGGAGATAAAGTTTCAGATGATGAAAAGAAAAAAATAGAAGAGAAATTAGAAGCCCTTAAAAAAGCCTTAGAGGGAGATAATACAGAAGAAATTAAAAAGGCTACAGAAGAATTAACTAATGCATTCCACACTTTATCCCAGAAAATGTATCAACAGGCTGCTCAGGAGGCACAGGCCCAAAATGATACAGCTAAAGACGGAGATAAAAAGAACGACAATGTGGTAGATGCAGATTATGAAGTTGTTGATGATGAAGAGTAATTTAAGGCACCCTAAAAGGGTGCCTTATGGTTGTACGACTATATACTCACGATCCAAAAAAGAAAGGCGGTAGAGATGTGAGTAAAAAAGACTATTACGAAATATTAGGTGTAGACAGGAACGCCGATGAACAAGCCATAAAAAAGGCCTATAGAAAACTGGCAATGAAATACCATCCGGATAGAAACCCGGATAATAAGGAAGCTGAGCATAAATTCAAAGAGATAAATGAAGCCTATGAAGTTCTTAGCGATAAAGAGAAAAGAGCTATGTATGACCAATTTGGCCATGCCGGAGTAAATGGTAATGGACAAGGTGGCTTTGGAGGTGGATTTTCAGGCTTCGGAGGTTTTGATGATATTTTTGGTGATATCTTTGATATGTTTGGAGGAGGTTTTTCTTCCAGCAAAAGAAGAAATAGACCTAAAAAAGGACATGATGTAAAGACAGAGGTTAGATTAACCTTTGAAGAAGCAGCCTTTGGAGTTGATAAAGATATAGAAATAACTAGATATGAAGAATGTAGCACATGTCATGGTTCAGGGGCAAAACCCGGAACAGGTTCAAAAACCTGTCCAAAATGTAATGGAGCTGGAGAAATACGATATTCCCAACGAACTCCTTTAGGACAGTTTGTAAATGTTAGAACATGTGATATGTGTCATGGTGATGGCAAAATAGTGGATGAACCCTGTGATACCTGCAGAGGGCAGGGTAAAGTTCGAAAGAGGAGAAAAATTAGTGTTAAAATACCAGCTGGAGTTGATGATGGCTCCGTAATAACTCTAAGGCAAGAGGGAGAACCTGGAGAAAAGGGAGGCCCTCCGGGCGATCTTTATATAATAGTTAAAATAATCTCCCACAAAATTTTTAAAAGAGATGGCTATGACGTAATTTGTGAAATACCTATTACTTTTGTTCAGGCAGCCCTTGGAGATGAAATTATTGTTCCTACACTAGACGGTAGAGTAAAATATAAGATCCCAGAAGGAACTCAAAGTGGAACAGTATTTAGATTAAAGGATAAGGGAATACCGATTTTAAATGGACATGGTAGAGGCGATCAATATGTAAAAGTGATTGTAGAAGTTCCTAAGAGATTAAATGAGGAACAAAAAGAAGTGCTCAGAAAATTTGCGGAAGTGATGGGAGAAGATGTCCATGAACAGAGAAAGTCATTTTTTGATAAAGTAAAAGATGTTTTTGGAATATAGTCACCTAGCTTTTGCTAGGTGATTTCATTTGTGAAAAAGAATGCCTCTTTTTATTACTAAAATTTTAGGGTATAATAAATTTTAAATAAGCTTTGCCTATGGAGGGAAAATAATGAAATGGCATGAAATAAAGATTAAAACCACATCTGAATTTGTCGAAGAAATGTCTAATATACTATACGATGCAGGTGTTGGAGGAGTAGTTATTGAAGATCCCAACGACGATGATCTGATTAGAAGTATACAAGATGATGAAAACTGGGATTATTACGATGAAGATGTACTAAACTTTGAATTTGAAGGTGCAATAGTAAAGGGATATCTTCCGGAAAGTGAAGATTTACTTGATAAGATCGAATTAATTAAACAAAGTATCAATAACATTTCTAAAAAAGATAGTAAAGTTGGAGAAGTAGCTACCGCAGAAATTTACGAAGAAGATTGGGCAAATGCATGGAAAAAATATTATAAGCCTAAAAAAATTGGAGAAAAGATTGTTATTAAACCTACATGGGAAGAGTATGAAAAAGCTGATGAAGAAAAAATAATAGAGCTTGATCCTGGTATGGCTTTCGGAACTGGAACCCACGAAACAACTATAATGTGTATACAATTTTTAGAAAAGTATATAAAAAACGATAGCCTAGTTTATGACATCGGGTGCGGGAGTGGTATCCTTTCCATAGTGGCTGCAAAGCTTGGCGCTAAAAAGGTAATTGGAGTAGACTATGATGAGGTAGCTTGTAAAGTTTCAAAGGAAAATGTTAAAACTAACTCAGTTGAAAATATTGTCGAAATAAGGCATGGTAACTTAATGGATGTAGTTGAAGGCAAAGCCGACATCATTGTAGCTAATATAATTGCTGAGGTAATTAAAATACTAGCAAAAAATATAGTTGAATTTATGAAGCCTGATACAGTCTTTATAGCATCCGGTATTATTTTAGATAAGATTGAAGAAGTAACTAATGTACTTAAAATAAATGGTCTTGAGGTAATAACTGTTGAAAAACAAGGAGAATGGGCAGCAATATTGTCAAAAATAAAAGTAGGGGATAAAGGTGAATAGATTTTTTGTAAAGCAAGATAATATCTTTGAGGACCGAAATAATATAATAATAAACAATCCGGAAGATGTTAGACATCTAAGCAAAGTTTTAAGACTTGCGCAGGGTGATCAAATAGAAATTTCCGATATGAATAACAAGGAATACATAGCTGAAATAATAAATATAGACAAGAACTCAGCCGCATGCAGAATCATTAAAAGTTTCATTTCGGATAAAGAGCCACCGATAGAAATTATACTTTTTCAATCTGTTCCAAAATCTAATAAAATGGATTTTATAGTTCAAAAAAGCGTTGAAATTGGTGTAAAAAAAATAATTCCGATTTTAACTGAGAGATGCATAGTCAAAATCAAAGATAAAAAATCTGAAAATAAAAAAGTTGATAGATGGCAGAAAATTGCCATGGAGTCTGCTAAACAATGTAAAAGAGCTATATTGCCCCAAGTAGAAAGTGTATTAGATTTTTCAGATATAGAAAAAAGAGTCAAAGATTTTGATTTAATCTTAATTCCCTATGAGTTGGAAAGAAAAAGAGGAATTAAAAGTATTATAAAAAGTAAATCAAACTATAAAAAAGTTGGGATTATAATTGGACCAGAGGGCGGATTTTCCGATGAAGAAGTTAGAAATGCCATAAATTGGGGAATTGAACCCATAAGTTTAGGTCCACGTATCCTAAGAACAGAAACTGCTGGAATTGTAACTGCCAGTATACTTATGTATGAATTAGGAGATTTAGGAGGTAGCTAATTGAAAACAGTAGCTTTTTATACATTGGGTTGCAAAGTTAATCAATATGATACTGAGGCGATGGCCGAATTGTTTGAAAAAAGTGGATATGAAGTCGTTAGTAGCACAGAAAAAGCCGATGTGTATATAATAAATACATGTACCGTAACCAATTTAGGAGATAGAAAGTCTAGACAATTTATTAGACGATCAAAAAAAAATAATCCCGATTCAATTATTGCAGTTGTTGGCTGCTATGCACAAACGGCTCCAGAAGAAGTATTGGCTATAGAGGGAGTAAATTTAGTAATAGGGACAGATGAAAGAAATAAGATAGTGCAGCTCGTCGAAAAGATTGATAAAGAGAATAAATTAAATTATGTAAATGATATAATGAGTGTTAATAAATTTGAGGAACTGTCTATAGAAGAAATAAAAGGTAAAACCAGAGCATTTTTAAAGATACAAGAAGGATGCAATCAGTTTTGTGCATACTGTATTATTCCTTATGCTAGAGGCCCTATTAGAAGTAGAAGGCCAGAAAATATCATAGAAGAAGTTAAAAGATTATCCCAAAATGGGTTTAAGGAAATAGTTTTAACCGGAATCCATATAGCATCCTACGGAAAAGATTTAAAGGATATTGACCTTATTGACATCATTAAAGAGGTTCATAATATAGAAGGTATTGAGCGGATTAGATTAAGTTCTGTAGAGCCTACCTTGTTGACAGAAGAATTTATTGAAGAAATAACCAAACTTCCAAAGTTTTGTCCACATTTTCATATTTCCTTACAAAGTGGATGCGATGAAACGTTAAAAAGAATGAACAGAAAGTACACTACTGATCAATATAGGAAGATTGTAAAAAAATTGAGGGCTTCAATTCCTGATATTGCAATTACTACTGATATTATAGTAGGTTTTCCAGGTGAGAGTGAAGAAGAGTTTTGCCAAACATTTAACTTCGTGCAGGAAATGGAGCTGAGTCAAATACACGTATTTAAATATTCCCCGAGGAAAGGAACGCCTGCTGCAAAATTTAAAAATCAGATACCTTCTAAAATTAAAAATTATAGAAGCGAGAAAATGATTAAACTGGGAGAAAAAATGATGAGAAGGTACAGGGAAAAATTCATTAATGAAGATATGGATGTCCTATTTGAAGATATACTTGATAAAGATAAAAGAATAATTACCGGTTTTACTTCTAATTATATTAAAGTTGCTGCAAAAGGAAGCAAAAATTTAATTGGAGAAATATTACCTGTTAAAATAAGAGAAATAAAAAATGATATAGTTTTTGGTGAGATAATATAATTAAAAAAAATAGCAGGAAATTATACTTTACTGTTGAAATATGTATCTTAAGGAAAAGGAGGTGTTCTACATGGAAGATTGTATTTTTTGTAAAATTGCAAAAAAGGAGATTCCTTCTGAGATAGTATATGAAGATGAAAAAATTATTGCTTTCAAGGACATAAATCCTGCTGCTCCTACCCATGTACTATTCATTCCAAAAGAACATATTGATTCTTTAAATTCAGTAGATGTAAATCATAAAGAATTGATAGGCGATATAATTTTCAGAATAAAAGAAGTGGCCAAAGAATTAAAAATATCTGAAGATGGCTATAGAATAGTAAACAATTGTGGCAGCCTAGGAGGACAAACTGTTAATCACTTACATTTCCACCTTGTTGGCGGCAGACAAATGCAATGGCCTCCCGGTTAAAAAATATTGCAATATCTATTAGTTTAATGTATAATAGCAAGGTACATGTTATTACTCCTCTGTGATTTATAGCATAGAATGCTATAGACACAGCAGCATAGCACTTATATAGCCAGCGGAGGGGGGGAAGTTTGAATGTCAGAAATTAAAGTTAGAGATAATGAATCATTAGACCATGCGCTTAGAAGATTTAAGCGTGAATGTTCTAAAGCTGGTGTTATGTCAGAAGTTAAGAAGAGAAGACATTATGAGAAGCCTAGCGTAAGACGTAAAAAAAAGGCTGAAGCTGCAAAAAGAAAAAAAAGAAGATACTAAGAAGAGGTGTATTTATGTCCCTCAAAGATAAATTGATGCAGGACTTAAAAACTGCGATGAAGGAAAAGAATAAGATTAAGAAATCAGTTATAACGATGATTAGAGCTGCAATTAAGCAATATGAAGTTGATAATAGAACTGAAATAAATGATGATGGAGTAATTGAAATAATTGCAAAACAACTTAAACAGAAAAAAGACGCAATAGAAGAGTTCAAAAAGGGAGATAGACAAGATTTAGTTGATGAGACAGAAAAAGAAATTGAGATTTTATTACAATATCTTCCTAAACAGCTTTCTGAAGATGAAATTAGAGTAATTGTTAAGGAAACTATAGAGAAACATAATGCAAGCAGCCCCAAAGATATGGGAAAAGTTATGGGTGCATTGATGCCAAAGATGAAAGGCAAAGCTGATGGAAAGCTTGTTTCAAAAATAGTTAAAGAACTATTATCATAAAGAGTTAAACTGTCTATAATTGTTATTTGGATTATAGGCAGTTTTTATTTTTTGAAAAAAACAAAGTATGATAAAGGAATCTATTCTATTTTCTTAAGACTTTACATATAATTTTATGAATATTAATTGGGAGGATTCCTATGATAATAATAATTTCAAAGAAAAAACTTATTTTATCTTTAATATTATTAATTCTGATTATTGCAATGCTACTTAGCCTATTATTTAAATTTCCTCCAGTTTCAGTGCCGGTATTTTCCGATGAAGAGGTTTCAACGGTAATACAAGAAATTTTCATAAAGAGAAATAAGGCCATATTAGATAAAGACATTGAAACTTTAGAATCTTTATATGATAGAAGTGTTAAATACGGAATATGGGCATATGAGCATGAGCTAAAAAAGATGAAATATCTCCACAAATGGTCCAGCAAGCAGGGAGTAAAATTTTCTGACATAAAGACTATTGCAAAAATTAGATATATTAAAGAGAAAGATAAAGGGTATAGAATTAATCTTATATCATCTACTGAATATTGGTACTTTTACAGGAATGAACCAGAAAAAACTAACTATTTCAGAATCGGAACCTATCATTCAATTGATCTGGAAAAAGTCGAAGAAAGATGGGTGATAACAAGGGAATGGTACACTGATCCCTTTGCAGATTCATTGCATCTGGACGATATTAAAAGCGGAGAAATTACTAAATACATAATTAGTCAGAAGAAAAGAGATTTAACCAAAATAAGTGATAGAAGAAAGAATTCTGTTTCGTATGCAGATAAATATGTTGGTGCAGCAGCAGATGAAGAGCATGGGCTAAATTACAATAAAAAGTATAAAAATTATAACCCTCTCGGAGGAGACTGTGCAAATTTTGCTTCACAGATACTATACGAAGGAGGTAATTTTAAACAAAGCTATTCATGGAAATATGATAAAGGTGGAAGTAAAGCTTGGGTAAATGCACAAAGCTTTAAAAATTATATGCTGTATAGTGGAAGAGCATCGAAAATAGCTTATGGTACCTATGAACAGGTATACAAAGCTTCATATAAATTATTGCCTGGAGACTTTATAGCCTACGAAAAGAATGGCAAGGTCACGCATATTTCTGTTGTAACCGGGGCTGATTCTAAAGGATATACATATGTTCACAGTCATAATACTGATAGATACAGAGTACCTTGGGACCTTGGGTGGAGTGATAAGGGAATTAAGTTTTGGTTAGTTCGTGTGCACTATTAAAATTGTAACCTCAATAGAGGTTCTTTTTTTATAAAGTAAAGTGCAAATCCAGGTAATAGTAACTATGCAGCTGGCATAAAATTAATAGTGGGAGGGTGGGATATGGGAAAAAAAGAAAAGATTAACGAAGTTAAAGAAAATATTTCAGAAATCTTGGAATTACCAAAGGATATAATGCTTGATTTACCTAAAATTACTCTACTTGGAAGCTTAGAGTTAAGCATAGAAAATCATAAGGGAATAATTGAGTATACCAATGAAAAGATAAGAGTTAAATCTAAAGAAGGAATAATAGAAATCTTAGGTAAAGATCTTCTTATAAAAACAATCATAAAGGAAGCAATAATTATATCAGGAAAAATCAGTTCGATTGAATTTGAGGGTAGGGGTGCCTAAATTGCTGATAATCAAAATATGGAATTACATAAGGGGATATGTTGTATTTAGACTAGAAGGACTTAATATTGAGAGAGTTATAAATCTAGCAGTAGATAGAGGAGTTTATTTATGGGATGTCCGTCGAATAGATTATACAACTATAGAAGTTAAAGCAGGAATTGATGGATATAAGGAAATAAGAAAAATCCTTAAAAGGACAGGATATAAAGGAAAAATAGATATGAAAATCGGATATCCTTTTTTTATTTCCAAAATTAAACGCAAAAAAATAATAGCCCTCGGGGCAGTAATATCTTTATTTTTAGTTATATTGTCTTCCTCAGTTATTTGGACCATTGACATTAAAGGGAATAAAAACATAGCGGAAAATGATATAATAGAAACGTTAAGGAAAATGGGACTGTATACGGGAACATTTAAATATAATATTAATATATCAGATATTGAGAACAAATTACTAATCAAATATGATAAAATAACATGGATAGGGATAGAAATCCATGGTACGAAAGCAACGGTAAAGATTATTGAAAATGAAGAAAAACCTCAGAAAATAGATACAAATATTCCTTGTAACATAATTGCCAAAAAAAAAGGGATAATTGAAAAAGTTATTGCTAAAAATGGAGATGCAGTTGTAAAAAAAGGAGATATAGTTAGGCCAAAACAGCTTTTAATTAGTGGCAAAATAGTAAGAGAAGGTACTGAACCCAGATATGTTCATTCTATAGGAGAAATATATGCCCGAACCTTTTATGAAAAACAAAAAACAATGCCACTTTACAAGGTGACTAAAAATAAAACAGGAAAAAAACATATCAAAACAGTTTTTAAAATAGGCAGTTTTACTTTTGAGATAGGCAATAAGAAGATTCCTTTTAAAAAATATATATTGGAGAAAAAAAAGAAAAGTTTTGGTAATTGGAGGAATATAAAGATTCCCGTAGAAATTGTTATTGAGGAATATTATGAAGTTATTGAAAAAAAACAAACTATTTCTGAAGATTTAGCTAAGAAAACATTAAAAGATTTTTTATTAGTAAATTTAATCAAAGACATCCCTCGAAATGCTAAAATACTTAATCAATCCTTAAAATTTGAAAGAACAAATAAAACAATAATAGGGTATTTGATAATTGAAGCCCTTGAACCTATAGGAGTAAAAAAGATAATTAATATTAATAATGAAGAAATAAATAATGACAATAAGGAGGATTAGATTTGGAACAAAATAACGAAAAACTACTACAGGTAGGAGACATTAACATTTTACATGAACTCTTTGGAAATTTAGACGAAAATATTAAGATAATTGAAGATAAATATGATGTGCATGTGGTATCAAGATCCGGTAACATAATTATTCTTGGCGATGAAAATAAAATCGATGAAGCTCAAAAGGTTTTAAGTACTTTAATAGAAATGATACAGTCAGGAGAAAAACTAGACAAACAAAAAATATTATACACTATAAGTCTTTTCCATGAAGGAGAAGAAGATAAAATCAATGATATCCTAGATGACATAGTTTGTGTGACATCAAGAGGTAAATTTATAAAGCCGAAGACACTGGGACAAAAAAGGTATATTGAAGCAATAAAAAATAATGATATAGTTTTTGGGGTAGGACCAGCTGGGACAGGTAAAAGCTATCTGGCTGTAGCCATGGCAGTAAAAGCTTTTAAAAATAAAGAAGTAAGCAGAATTATTTTAACCAGACCTGCCGTTGAAGCTGGAGAAAGTTTAGGATTTCTGCCTGGAGATCTGCAAATGAAAGTAGATCCATACTTAAGGCCCCTTTATGATGCTTTATACGATATATTAGGAGGAGAAACATATATAAAATACAAGGAACGAGGCATGATAGAAGTTGCACCTTTAGCCTACATGAGGGGAAGGACCTTAGACGACTCCTTTATTATTTTAGATGAAGCACAAAATACAACAAGGGCTCAGATGAAAATGTTCTTAACTAGAATCGGATTTGGTACAAAAACAGTTGTAAATGGTGACGTTACACAGATAGATCTACCAAAGGGCAGAAAATCCGGTCTTAATGAAGCAATTGATATTCTTAAGGATATCAAAGGTATAGAATTTGTACATTTAACTAATCGAGATGTGGTAAGACATAGTCTCGTACAAAAAATTATTAAAGCTTATGATTCCTATGAAAATTCAAAAGTGAAAAGAAAAAACAAAAAATAAGCCCCAATCTATTATAAAATAAAGTTAGGAGGAAAGTTATGGCTTTTCTTCAGTTTTGGGACAAGTATACTAATAAAAAACTAATAAACAAGATAACCAAAAATAAAACTGTTAACTTATCAGTTTTGGCTCTAGCTTTTTTTGTTATAACCTTTTTCAATTTTTACTCTGCTATTTCTCCAAAAAGATATGATCTGAAAGTTGGTGAAAAATCTCCCGTTGACATAAGGGCACCGAGGGATATGGAAGATAAGGACGCCACAGCTAGACTAATTAAAAAAGCAATTGAGTCCGTTGAACCAAAACAAAAAACTGACCCTACAATACAGATAGATATAAAGAAAAAGATCGAAAAGTTTTTCAATAACTTATATAGTGTTAGGAGTATGTATAAAGTTGAAAATACAAGTATAGAAGAATCCATAAGTTATTTAGATAAATACAATGATTTTGATTTAAATAGAGAAGAATTATATTCATTAATCATAACAAAGGAAGTAACCATTCAGAATATAGAAAGTTATATATACGAAGTGATTTTACAAGTCATGTCTACAGGTATAAAAAAAGAAGAGCTTCAGTATGAAAAACAGAAAATTCAAGAGTATTTTATGGGTCTAGAGGGCTTTACTAAACAAATCAAAGATATTGCAATTAAGATTGTAAATAATTCAATTAAAGAAAATTCATTTTTGGACAAGGAAGCCACTCAAGAAAAAATTAATGAAGCCATTAAAAATGTTGAAAAAGTATACATAAAAAGTGGACAAATCCTTGTAAGTGAAGGTGAAAAAATAAGCGAGAGTCAGTTTAAACTTTTAAAAGAAGCAGGCTTAGTAAATGACAAAAACAAAAAGGATTTAATACTATATATTGGGGCAGCATTGACAATCCTGCTTTTAGAAATATCCATCTTTGCATATATTTATTTGTTTAATAAAAAACTGATAAACGAGATTTCAAAATTATATTTAATAGTAATACTGTTTTTAATAGTCTTTCTAATATCAAAATCAATCAATAATATATCTAGCTATTTAATTCCTATAGCTGCTTTTTCCATGCTTATAGGTATTCTGATTAATCCCATTACAGCAATAGTTTTAAATGTGTTTCTAACAATTCTTATAACACTATCAACTGTCAATAATCTACTACTATTTATTGTATTACTAATTGGAGGAACTGTAGCAGCTATAAGTACATCTAATACTCATCAGAGGGCAAACATATTTCTATCGGGAATAATAGTTAGCATTACAAATTTTGTTATAATATCAAGCTTTGGTTTTATATATGGTATGGAAATGAAGAGTATTCTAATGAATGGCTTCTATGGTGTGCTAAATGGTCTTCTGAGTTCTATATTGGCAATAGGATCACTACCTTTATGGGAATATATTTTTAATATTTTAACCCCAACTAAATTGCTGGAACTGTCAAATCCTAATCATCCACTATTAAAACGCTTACTACTTGAAGCACCAGGAACTTATCATCATAGCATCATAGTAGGTAATTTGAGTGAATCTGCTGCTCAGGCAATAGGCTGCAATGGCCTTCTAGCAAGAGTAGGGGCTTACTATCATGATATTGGCAAACTAGAAAGACCATATTTTTTCAAGGAAAATCAACTTACTTCAGACAATCCGCATGATAAAATAACTCCTCGCCTGAGTTCAAACATTATCAGAAGTCACGTGTTAGATGGAGTAAAGCTTGCTGAAAAAAACAAACTACCTGAGGAAATAATAGACATCGTTCGAGAACACCACGGAACTACTTTGGTAAAATATTTTTATTGCAAGGCAATAAAGGAAAAGCAAGAAGATGACGAAATAAAGGCAAGTGACTACAGATATCCTGGACCAAAACCCAAGACTAAAGAAGCAGCTATTGTAATGATGGCAGATTCAGTAGAAGCAGCAGTTAGAAGCTTGTCGGAGCCAACAAAGGAAAATATTAAAAGTTTGATTGAAAAGATCATTGGGGATAAACTTGAAAATGGACAATTGACTGATTGTGATTTAACTTTTAAGGATCTGGAAACACTAACATTAACCTTTGCAAGTACTTTAGCAGGAATATTCCATGAAAGAATAGAATATCCTGAATTAAAGCAAGAAGAGTTGGAGGTCAGTAATTAATGAATATAAATGTTAGCAACAGACAAAACATTGTTGATATTAATGATAAATTAGTAAAATTGCTAGAAAAAGTAATTAAAAAATCCTTAGAAATTGAAGGAATTGACAATAAAGCTGAAGTCAGTGTTCTATTTGTGGATAATAACGAAATAAAAGAGTTAAATAAAAATTTCAGGGGAATTGATAAGGAAACGGATGTTTTGTCTTTTCCGCAATATTGTGATTTAAAGTCAATAAAAGATAAGGAGCAAAACTTAATTCTCGGAGATATAGTAATATCCTTAGAGAAGTCTAAGGAACAAGCACTAGAGTATGGGCATTCTTTTGAAAGGGAAGTTGCATTTTTGACGGCTCACAGCATGTTTCATCTTTTAGGTTATGATCATGACAATGAAGAAAACACTAGAATCATGAGAAAAAAAGAGGAAAGAGTATTAGAATTATTGGGTATATTAAGATAATAATGGAGAATTATTATGAAAGCAAAAAAACTAATTGATAGCTTTAATTATGCTTTTGAAGGTATTATTTATACCTTAAAAACTCAAAGAAATATGAGAATACATTTTATTATAGCAGTACTTGTTTTGTTTTTTAGTTTATTTTACAATCTTACAAAAATAGAAATATTGATACTTTTTATAACCATTGCTTTAGTTATAATAGCTGAAATGATAAACACATGTATTGAGGCGACTATAGATTTAATTACAGATAAATATCATGAACTGGCTAAAATTGCAAAAAATGTAGCTGCAGGTGCAGTACTGATTTCAGCAATAAATTCTATAATAGTAGCCTATGTAATATTCTATGATAAAATTAACAGATTATCGGGTATAGTATTTCATAAAGTTAGAAGTACCCCTTTTCACGTAACATTTATAAGCTTATTGATTGTTATTTTTTTATCTATAGGAATGAAGGCTTGTTTTAAAAAAGGAACCCCTTTGAGGGGAGGTATGCCAAGTGGGCACGCTGCAATATCATTTTCTATATTTGTTGCCATATTGTTTTTGTCACAAAATGTCCTAGTGGCTACGCTATCATTTGTTATGGCAGTTTTAGTTGTTCAAAGTCGTATAGAATCTGGTATTCACTCTTTTTTTCAAGTACTTATAGGTGCTATTATAGGTACTCTAGTTACATTGATGATATTTAAACTTATTTATTGATAATACTTTATAGGTTCATTGAGCGGATATTTATAGATACGACGGGGGAAATTTAATGAATTATGAAATACTATTAAAAATTATAACTTTAATAATCTTACTAATATTTTCTGGTCTATTTTCGGGAGCAGAAACTGCATTGTCTTCATTAAATATAATCACAGTTAAAAAGTTAAAGAAAAAAGGTGTTAAAGAAGCCAATACTTTAGAAAAATTGCTTAGTAGACCTTCTAAAACTCTTTCAACAATACTTATAGGAAATAATATTGTAAATATAGCAGCCACAGCAATAGCCACGGAATTGACCCTTAGTCTTTTTTCAGGAAAACAGGTTACTTTTATAGTAACTATGATTATGACCATATTAATTTTAATTTTTGGAGAAATAACTCCTAAGACTTATTCTGCTTATAATTCTGAAAAAGTAGTAATAAAACTTGGAAAACCGTTAGAAGTATTATCTGTAGTTTTTACTCCTTTTCTAATTGTTTTAAATAGAGTTACAAAAGTAATTATCAAAGCCCTTGGAGGCAATGTGAACAATAATAGGACAACTGTTTCCGAAGAGGAAATAAAGACTCTAGTGGACGTGGGTGAAGAAGCAGGTATAATTGAAAAACAGGAAAAAGAAATGATAAATAGTATATTTGAAATAGGTGATATAGAAGTAACGGAAGTAATGGTTCCAAGAATCGATATTGTCTATCTTGAAGAAGATGTGACGGTGGAAGAAGCAATAAAAAAAGTGTTAAAATGTGGTTTTTCTAGAATACCGGTAATTAAAAAATCCATAGATAATATAACGGGAATAATTTACGCTAAAGACCTTTTAGCATGTTATTTTAAGCAGGATAAAGATGAAAGTAAGGGAATAAGAGAACTAATTAGGCCTGCATACTATGTGCCGGAAAGCAAGAAGGCAATTGATCTGTTAACGGAAATGCAACTGGAAAAAATTCATATAGCAATAGTTTTAGACGAATACGGAGGGACACTAGGGTTAGTTACCATAGAAGACATTTTAGAAGAAATAGTTGGCGATATACTGGATGAATACGATGAAGAAATGGATTTGATAGACTATTTAGACGAGCAGACTTTAATTGTTGATTCTAAAATTTCCATAGATGAAATAAATGAAACATTTAAAATTAGTTTACCGGAAGATGAATTTGAATCCGTTGGTGGACTAATATTCAATCTTTTAGGTCGAATTCCCAAAAAAGGGGATAATATAGAATACAATGGGTTGTTATTTAAGATTTTAGAAGTACATAATCGGAGAATTAAAAAAGTGGAAATAAGCAAAATAAACCACAAGGGGGATACGAAATGAAGAAATACATGATACTTATACTTGCTTTACTATTGTTGACAGGATGTTCAAATTCTGAACCTACACTACAAGATAATACAGAGACTAGTCAAAGCTTGCAAGAAAAAGTTGATAACAATGAAGTATCAGAAGAAAATGCAAATCAAAAAAACTCTGTAGATTCCGATAAAGCTGAAATTATAGATAGCGCAAATAAAAAGAATTTAGAACATGAAAAGGATTTAAAAGAAGGCAAAATCAAATCACCCTTAACGGGGTTATATATAGATAAGGAAAGCCTAAACAGCAGACCCATAGCAGTAATGATAGATAATTACTATAAAGCTAGACCGCAGGCAGGACTAAGTGAAGCCGATGTAATATATGAAATATTGGCTGAAGGAAATATAACGCGCTATCTAGCCATAATCTATACTAGTAAACCGGAAACTATAGGGCCCGTGCGAAGTGCAAGACCCTATTTCATAAATAAGGCTCTCGAATACGACCCACTATATGTTCATGTAGGCGGGAGCCCTCAAGCCCTAGAGGATGTTAGGAAACTGGGGATGGCTGATGTGGACGCTTTAAGAAGCGGAAGTAATATATTCTGGAGAAAAAAACATAAGCCGATACCTAACAACATGTATACAAACTATGAAGCTATTAAAAAAGAAGCTAAAAGAAGAGGATACAGAGAAAATGGGAACTTTGACACACTATCTTTTAATGAAGAGGATATAGATATAGAAGGTAAGGATGTAAAAATCATAAAGTTTCCATATAGGAAAAACTACGTTTCTGAATTTAGATATGATGAGGATGATGCATTATACTACAGATACATAAATAGCAGGCCCCATAAGGATGAAGTTTCAGATATACATCTATCTGCTAAAAACATTATAGTTCAGTATACCTATGACAAGGTTATTGATAGCGAGGGAAGACTAGAAATAGATTTCATTGGAGAAGGAAAGGGCTTATATATTACAAATGGGAAGGCCATGGAGGTCATATGGAAAAAAAGGAATAGAAGGGATTTAACAAGATTTTATGATAAGGAAGGAAATGAAATATTTTTAAATCCTGGGACTATATGGCATCAAGTGGTTCCCAGTAATATGGAGATAGTTATAAAATAACTATAATTAATCAATAAGTAGCTAAATAAAAGGATTGGTGATCTGTATGAAATATAAAGAACTTATTAAAAGGGCCCTAGAGGCTAGAAAAAATGCCTATGTTCCCTACTCAAAATTTAGCGTGGGAGCGGCAGCTTTAATGAGAAATGGAAAAGTATATACAGGATGTAATATTGAGTGCGCTTCATTTGGAGGGACAAACTGTGCTGAAAGAACTGCGATATTTAAAGCTATATCCGAAGGAGATAAGGATATAGAAGCTATTGCAGTTGTAGGTGATACAGAAGACTATACATTTCCATGTGGAATCTGTAGGCAGGTGATAATGGAATTTGGAAGAGACATTAAGATCATTGTAGCTAAGGATGAGGATAACTATCAAGTATACACTATCAGCGATTTATTACCTAGTGCATTTACTGCAGATGATTTGGATTAGCATAATAAAAGCATACAATACAAATAGGTGGTGAACTAAAGTTGACGTTTAAATCTGGTTTTGTAACAATAATAGGACGTCCAAATGTAGGAAAGTCCACGCTAATAAACAATATAGTTGGAGAAAAAGTTTTGATAATGTCTGATAAGCCTCAGACTACAAGAAACAAAATACAGACCATATATAATGGAGAAAATTCACAAATTGTCTTTCTAGATACGCCGGGTATTCACAGACCTAAAAATAAGTTAGGAGAGCATATGGTTAAATCGGCTCAGGATACCCTGTCAGAAGTTGATGCAGTAGTGTTTTTAGTAGACGACTCCAAAACTATAGGCCCAGGAGATAAATATATACTGGATATCTTAAAAAACATAAAAACACCTGTGATTTTAGGAATCAACAAAATTGATGTTATTGACCCTGAAGATTTTAAAATGCTCTATGATATGTACACCAAATACGACTTTATAGATAATATAGTAGGCATATCTGCAATAAATGGTACCAATGTGGATAAATTAATAGAGATCTTGGTACAAAAGCTTCCTGAAGGACCTCAGTACTTTCCGTCAGATATGATCACAGATCAGCCAGAAAGGTTTATTATTGCTGAAATAATCAGAGAAAAGCTACTACATTACCTTCAGGAAGAAGTTCCACACGGAGTTGCAGTTGTAGTGAATCTTATTAAGAAACGGGAAGACAAAGATCTAATAGATATAGATGCTACTATTTTTTGCGAAAAAAAATCTCATAAAGCCATTATCATTGGGAAAAATGGAAGGAAAATCAAAGGCGTCGGTAAAAGCTCCAGAAAAGAGATAGAAAGACTTTTGGGTTCTAAAGTCTATATGGAGTTATGGGTTAAAGTTAAAAAGGATTGGAGAGATAATGAGAATATTTTAAGAAATTTGGGGTACAGTTAATATAGAAATATCTTATAATAACAAAAATTTCATAGTATATTAGTACCCTCTTTAAGCAGAAAATAAATATATAAAAATCAAGAGGGGGTATATAAAATGCAAAAAGAATATCTATGGAATTTATTTAGTAAAACAGGAAATATAAATATTTATCTTTTGTATAAAGAATGGGAGACATGTAAAAGATACCAAAATAAATCAGATAATAATTATGATAAAGAACTAAAAAATGTTGCCTTGAGGTGATGAAATGTTATTTAAGACCGAAGCTGTGGTCTTAAGAAAAAATAAAATTACTGATGCTGATGTTATCTTGACCCTATTTACAAGGAAGTATGGAAAGATAAGGGCTGTTGCAAAGGGTGGTAGAAAGCCGAAAACCAGATTGTCTCCCTCCTCCCACATATTTGTCTATGGGGACTTTATTATAAACAAAGGAAAGAATTTAGATAAAGTCTCCTCTGTGGATATAAAAGAATCATTTTATAACATCAGAGAAGACTTGAGTAAGCTAGCTTATGCTTCATATTTTGCAGAACTTTGTGATGCGGTTATTGTGGAAGGAGTTACCAACAATAGATTATTTGATACTTTAATAAAAGGCCTTTATCTGATTACATACAGAGATCAAGGATATGATCTCATCAAGATTGCATTTCAGTTACAACTATTAGATTTTTCTGGGTTTAGACCTGAAATTAAAAAATGTGTAAATTGTGGCGGAGTAAAATTTAACAAAATCAACTTTAATATACATCAGGGCGGAATAATTTGCGACAACTGCTATAGCCGATATGATGATTCAATGCTTGTTAATTCAATGATCATAAAAGTAATGAATTATATTTTGAAAACCGATATTACTACAGTATCTAAGCTAAAATTAAATCCGTCTATTATAAAACGACTTGAAAGGATCATTGATAAATATATCGAAATACATCTTGAAAGAAAAAATTTTAAAAGTCTTGAATTTTTAAGAACTTTAGAACAAAATTTAAGTTAAGAGGTGATTTTATGGATTTTAGTTTAGCCCAAGTCGATGAGGTAAGGGAGAGAACAGGAGTTTCTTATAAGGAAGCTAAGGAAGCACTTGAAAAGGCAAATGGAGATGTTTTAGAAGCTATAATTTATATTGAATCAAAGCAACAGAAAAATTTCAGTGATAACATGTCTGAAAAAGGAAATGAGCTAATAGAGAAGTTAAAGGAGATTATAAGAAAAGGTAATGTCACAAGAATACTTTTAAGAAGAGATGGTGAAACTGTCTTAAATATACCAATTACTGCAGGAGCCGTTGGAGCTGTATTATTTACGCCTGCAACAGTAGCTGGAATACTTGTTGCATTAGGTACCGGATGCAGGCTGGAAATAGTAAAAGATGACGGAGAAGTGATAGACATTAGAGATATTACTGAGGACACCTTAAAAAATGTTAAGCAAAGAGTAGATGAAGTCAAGGAAAAATTCACTAACCAAAACAAAAATAATAATGATGACAATTTAGAATAGGCAGTTTACAAACTAGAAAAATTGTGGTAAAATCTGATAATAATAAATATTGGGTGCATTGAGGGAGAGGAGTAGCTAAGATTATTATTACAGAGAGTCGGTGATGCTGGAAATCCGATATAATGACTTAGTGAAAGGAGCTCCTGAGCTATACCAGACTAAAGAGGATACTATTTTAGGTATCAATTAGGGTGGAACCGCGGAAGACAACCTTTCGTCCCTGTTTGGGATGATAGGTTGATTTTATTTTTTGAAAGGGAGGTTTTATTATGACACAGAGAAATACAATGGACAAAATTGTCTCACTTGCAAAATCTAGAGGATTTATTTTTCCAGGTTCAGAGATTTATGGAGGATTAGCTAATACATGGGATTATGGGCCATTAGGCGTAGAATTAAAAAATAATGTAAAAAAGGCTTGGTGGAAAAAATTTATCCAGGAATCTCCCTATAATGTGGGGGTAGATACGGCAATACTCATGAACCCCGAGGTATGGGTTGCTTCCGGCCATGTTGGGGGATTTAATGATCCTCTAATGGACTGTAAAAAATGTAAGGCAAGATTTAGAGCAGATAAATTGATAGAAGACTATTTAGATAAACAAGAAAATAAAGAAGAAATAATAGTAGATGCATGGTCGAAGGAAGAAATGGAAAACTATATAAAGGAAAAAGGTATAAAATGTCCTGAATGTGGTGAAACGGATTTTACTGATATAAGACAGTTTAACTTGATGTTTAAAACCTATCAGGGGGTAGTTGAAGACTCCCAATCCGAGATATATCTTAGACCAGAAACAGCCCAAGGGATTTTTGTAAACTTTAAAACTGTACAGAGGACTTCAAGAAAAAAGATACCTTTTGGAATAGGTCAGATAGGTAAATCCTTTAGAAATGAAATAACTCCCGGTAATTTTACTTTTAGAACTCGGGAATTTGAGCAAATGGAGCTTGAATTTTTCTGTGAACCTGGAGAAGATCTGAAGTGGTTTGAATACTGGAAGGATTTCTGTAAAAACTGGCTTTTAAGCCTTAATATGAAGGAAGACAACTTCAGACTAAGAGAGCATTCAAAGGAAGAGTTATCACATTATAGTAATGCAACTACAGATATAGAATATAAGTTCCCATTTGGTTGGGGAGAATTATGGGGAATAGCTGATAGAACAGATTTTGACTTAAAACAACATATGGATCATTCAGGAACTGATTTAAGATATCAGGACCCTGTAACTAATGAAAAGTATATACCATATTGTATTGAACCTTCACTAGGTGTAGATAGAGTTGCTTTGGCATTTTTAGTTGATGCCTATGAAGAAGAAAAATTAGAAGATGGAACGGAAAGAACAGTTTTAAAGCTTCATCCGGCCTTAGCGCCCTTTAAAGCTGCAGTGTTTCCCCTTTCAAAAAAACTAAGGGAACAGGCAGAGATGGTTTACACTAAATTATCTAAAAAGTTTATGATTGACTATGATGAATCAGGAAGCATTGGTAAGAGGTATAGAAGACATGATGAGATTGGTACACCATATTGTATAACAGTAGATTTTGATACATTGGAGGATAATTGCGTAACTGTGAGAGATAGAGACACAATGGAACAAGTGAGAATAAAGATCGATGAACTTGAAAACTATATAAATAAAAAAGTAGAATTTTAGGATAAAGCAGGGTAGTGCTAGGCTATCCTGCTTTATTGTTTGCGAGGCATGTTGCCGAGCCGATGGTTTGAAAAATTCGTACTAAAACTCTTGGTGTCGACCCCAAAAGGGTAAAACGTTTCAAGGATAAAATTAGAAGAATTACAAGAAGAAATTGGGAATGGATGAATTATTATCGCGTAGCGAACATTAAAAGTTTTACTAGAGACTTTATGCAGTGGCTACGCAGGAGACTTAGAATGGTGAAAATGAAACAGTGGAAGACCTATAAGGCTATGCATAAAGAAATGAGAAAGCTAGGAATCAGAGGAAAT
>JACCKY010000086.1 GCA_014236755.1 Candidatus Petromonas tenebris
TCATGCACGGTTCTGTGAGAAGCTTGAGGTGGAATCCCTCTTGCTTACACGACTGAGAGGATGGTAATTAGAATAATTAATTACCTCCTACTCGATTGTTATTTTTTTATTTCTCCAAATGCATTTATATACATTTGTTTAATTTCACTAATTAAAGGATATCTTGGATTAGATACTGTACATTGATCATCAAATGCCTTTTCGCTCATTTCATCTAATGTTGCAAAGAATTTTTGTTTAGAAACTCCCGCTTCCTTTATAGTTTTTGGTATATTTAATTTAGCTTTTAAATCATCAATAGCTTTAATTAGAAGTTCTACCTTTTCATCGTCTGCATTCCCACCTAATTGTAAATAGTCGGCAATTCTAGCATATCTCCATTTAGCATTTGGATATTTATATTGTGGGAATGTAGCTTGTTTTCTAGGATTATCTACAGCATTAAATCTAATAACTTCATTAATTAATAGAGCATTTGCTATACCATGAGGTATATGATGCATAGAACCTAATTTATGAGCCATTGAATGGCATACTCCTAAGAAAGCATTAGCAAATGCCATACCTGCCATTGTTGAAGCATGGGCCATTTTTTCTCTAGCTTTTATATTATTTGGTCCATCATTATATGCTTGTGGTAAATATTTAAATATTAGTCTAATGGCTTCTAGGGCCATTCCGTTAGTATATTCTGAAGCACATACAGATACGTATGCCTCTATAGCATGAGTTAATGCATCAATACCAGAAGCCGCTGTTAAACTTTTTGGCATATTCATCATGAGTTCTGCATCTACAATAGCCATGTCTGGAGTAAGTTCATAATCGGCTAGTGGATATTTAATTTGAGTTTTTTCGTCTGTTATAACTGCAAAAGGAGTTACTTCAGAACCTGTACCAGCTGAAGTTGGTATTGCTACCATCATAGCTTTTTCGCCCATTTTTGGGAATTTAAATACTCTCTTTCTTATATCCATAAATCTCATTGCTAAATCTTCAAATCTAATCTCTGGATGCTCGTACATTACCCACATTATTTTAGCAGCATCCATTGGTGAACCTCCACCTAGAGCTATAATTGTATCAGGTTCAAAACTTCTCATTTCTTCAGCACCTTTTTTAGCAGTAGCTAAAGTTGGGTCTGGTTCTACATCAAAGAATACTTTATAGTCCATTTGTATTTCATCTAATACATCTGTAATTTTATCAACAAAACCTAAATTATAAAGAACTTTGTCAGTTACAATAAAGGCTTTCTTTTTATTCATATCTTTTAATTCTTTTAATGCCATTGCTAAGCAACCATATTTGAAGTATATTTTTTCTGGAACTCTAAACCAAAGCATATTTTCTCTCCTCTCGGCTACGTTCTTTATGTTTAAAAGATGCTTTACTCCAACATTTTCTGATACTGAGTTTCCACCCCAAGAACCGCAGCCTAGAGTTAAAGAAGGAGCAAGTTTGAAATTGTATATATCTCCTATAGCACCTTGAGAAGAAGGCATATTTATTATTGTTCTTCCAGTTTTCATTACTTCACTAAACTTTGCAATTCTATCTTTTGACTTAATTTGATCAGTATATAATACTGAAGTATGTCCAAAACCGCCAAGTTCAACGAGTTTTACAGCTTTGTCAAGTGCTTCTGTAAAATTCTTTGCTTTGTATAGAGCAAGGATTGGTGATAGTTTTTCATGGGCAAAAGGTTCATCAGCTTCTACAGATTCAACTTCTCCAATAAGAACCTTAGTGCTTTCAGGGACTTTAATTCCTGCCATTTCAGCTATCTTACATGCTGATTGACCAACTATATTTGGATTTATAGAGCCATTAACTAAAATAATTTTTCTAATTTTGTCTACTTCATTTTTCTTTAATAAATAAGCCCCTCTTTCTGCAAATTCTTTTTTAACTTCATCATAAATATCTTCTATAACTATTACAGATTGTTCGGAAGCACAGATAACTCCATTATCGAAACTTTTTGAAAGGAGTATTGAGTTTACTGCCATTTTTATATGTGCAGTTTCATCTATTATAGCTGGAGTATTTCCTGCACCAACTCCTATAGCTGGCTTACCTGATGAATAAGCTGCTTTAACCATTCCAGGTCCGCCAGTAGCAAGGATTAAATCAGATTCTCTCATAGCACACTGAGAAAGTTCCACGGAAGGCTCATCTATCCAGCCTATAATTCCTTCTGGGGCTCCAGCTTTTACTGCTGCTTCTAATACTATTTTTGCTGCAGCTATTGTTGATTTTTTTGCTCTTGGATGAGGTGAAAATATTATACCATTTCTAGTTTTTAGTGCGATAAGTGCTTTGAATATTGCAGTTGAAGTTGGATTTGTAGTTGGTACAATTGCAGCTATAACACCTATTGGTTCTGCAATTTTTGTAATACCAAAGGAGTTATCTTTTTCAATAACACCACAAGTTTTTTCATCTTTGTATTTATTGTAAATATATTCAGATGCAAAATGGTTTTTTATTACCTTATCTTCCACAATTCCCATACCAGTTTCTTCAACTGCCATTTTTGCAAGTTCAATTCTAGCATTATTTGCAGCCATAGCAGCTTGTCTAAAAATTTCGTCTACCTGTTCTTGGGTATAAGTAGCATATTTCTTTTGAGCTTCTCTTATTTCTTTTAGTTTTTTCATTAAATCTTCTACATTTTTAACAGACATAATTGCCACCTCTTTCTAATTAGTTAAAAAATTAACAAATACATTTTTTTAAAAATACATATATTAACACAAAAGTATTATAAAGGAAAAAATATGAGCGATATAATTTATTAATTATTTTATTAATATATGTGTTTTTTATGATAATATTAAAAAATCTTAATATCAAGGGGGTTGGCACGGTTTTTACATATATCGTTTAAAATGTTAATTTAAGATAAAAATATAAATTTTTTGATTTAAAAGCCGTTTTACATGTTAATAATATCACAAACTTTTAAAAAATCAAATGTTTTTTTTATAAAATTTTTGGGAAAACAATTTCTTTTTTTCTTGTTTATTAGTAACCTAACCAAGGGGACGGTTCTTGTGGTTGCAATAGATAATGTGCAATTAAAAAATGTGGGGGTTTTACAGAAAATAAATAAAATAGTCATCATATTATCATGGACGGCTGTATTACTGTGTCTCGTCCTTATATTTTATTTATCATTTCAGCCAGCATTACAGTCTGATGGATTGAGCAAAAAGGTAACTAAAGTTATTGTAGATACTGTTGATAGGGTAGTTGAGCTAGATGATGAGAAGTCAGAAATAGATTTAGTAGAAAAGTTTAATCATATTGTGAGGAAGTATGCCCACTTCACTTCATATTTAGTTCTTGGGGTATTAGT
>JACCKY010000087.1 GCA_014236755.1 Candidatus Petromonas tenebris
CGTAAGAGGGACTTTGAAACCTGGGACATTCAGAGTAAAGGGAAATATCAGCTCTCAATTTATAACGGGATTAATGTTTGTACTTCCACTCCTTGAAGGAGATTCCAGAATAGAGATAACTACGGAGCTGGAATCTAAGGGGTATGTAGACCTTACAATAGAGACTTTAAAGAAGTTTTCCATAGAAATTGAAAATAATGACTATAAAGAGTTTTTTATAAGGGGAAATCAGAAATATATAAATAAAGACTACAGGGTCGAGGGAGACTTTTCTCAGGCTGCATTTTGGATTGTAGCGGGAACAATAGGGAACAGTATAAAATGTACTGATTTGAATATAAATTCACTTCAGGGTGATAGAGTAATCTTAGACATAGTTAAAGAAATGGGAGGTACTATTTCAGCTGCTAGTAATATAATAGAAATAAGTCCTTCAAGAACAAAGGGAACAATCATAGATGCTTCACAATGTCCCGATCTTGTACCGGTGTTGGCTGTGTTGGGAGCACTTAGTAGTGGTATTACAAAAATAATCAATGCAGAAAGACTTAGGATAAAGGAATCCGATAGACTGAGGGCCATAGCTACAGAACTGAATAAGCTCGGGGGCGATGTCAGGGAACTGGAGGATGGATTGATTATAAAAGGCAAAGAAAATTTAAAGGGAGGGGTGGTTGACAGCTGGAATGACCACCGCATAGCTATGGCTTTAGCTATAGCTTCCATAAAATGTACTGAACCGGTCACCATAACAAATAGCGATGCGGTAAAAAAATCCTATCCACAGTTTTGGAGGGATTTTGTAAAACTAGGAGGGGAAATAGATGGGTAAAAAGGGTGAAGGTTATGAAGGATTTAGCGAGTTTAAGGAGAGTAATTGATTATATAGATAAAGAGATCATAAATTTATTTGAAAAGCGAATGGAAACGGTAATCAAAATAGCTCAGTACAAAGAACAAAACGGGCTTCCGATACTGAATGAATCGAGGGAAAAAGAAGTTATAGAAAAAAATATTTCATACCTGAAAAACAAGTCTTTACAAAAAGAGGCTTTGGATTTTTTAAACTATATTATGAATATCAGTAGGGAGATTCAAGCCCGCCAGATGGTTCATAATATTTGTAAAAAGGGACAAAGGAACGTGGATTCAAGCAATAAACCTAAATGTACATCACATATAAGTAGAAAAGATAAACTTAGGATAGGTTTTCAAGGGGTTCAGGGTTCCTTCAGCGAACAAGCTCTTATTGAGTATTTTGGTGAAGATGTAACGCCGTGTAACGTTATTGAATTTGAAGATTTATTCAAGGCCCTCAGGGATAATGAAATAGATTATGGAGTTCTTCCCATTGAAAATTCCTCAACTGGAGGAATATCAGAGGTATACGATCTTTTGCGAAAATATGGATTTTATATAACCGGAGAAAGGTGTGTAAAGGTCGACCATAATTTATTGGGAATAAAAGGAGCTAAAATCGAAAATATCACTGAAGTATATTCCCATCCCCAGGCTTTACAGCAGAGCAGTGAATTTTTCAAAGCTTACCCTGAAATGAAATTAATTCCCTACAGCAATACAGCCAGCAGTGCAAAGCTTGTAAAGGATGAGAACTCAAAAGAAAAGGCAGCTGTGGCCAGCAAAAAAGCAGCACAATTATATAATTTGGATATAATCAGGTCTAATATAAATTATAACAAAAATAACTATACTAGATTTGCAATCATAGGTAGGGACTTAGAAGTAAATAGTAGTAGTAACAAGATAAGTATAGTAATTTCAGTTGCCCATAAGCCAGGCTCGTTATGCAGGACTTTAAGTCATTTTGCCAAAAATAATTTGAATATGTCAAAGATTGAATCTCGGCCTATTGTAGATAAACCCTGGGAATATTTCTTTTATATAGATTTTGAAGGTAATTTAAATGATGCCGTGGTAAGGGAAACAATCGAATGCCTTAAAAAAGACAGTATTTATTTTAAATTACTTGGGAATTATGAAGGACATAACGGAACAAGCTGATTATAAATATCTTGCTAGAGAAATTGAACTGTTGGTAATTAATATTATTATCATCATGAATAAGGTTTTGATATAAACTTTTAGTAAATTCAATAAGTTGAGTTGAAGATCAATACTAAAATCTTTGACAATACCCTACTGTATGGAAGGTGAAGATATGAAAAAGGAGAAAAAAGTAATAAATTTGAGAAATAAAATTATTGGAGGACCAAAACCTCAGGTTTGTGTTCCGTTAGTTGGAAATACAAAAGAACAATTGATCATGGAAGCTAAGGAAATTTTAACTTTTAAACCTGATTTGGTTGAGTGGAGAGTTGATTATTTTAAAGATGTAGAAGAAATAGAAAAAGTGAAAGGACTTTTGAAACAGCTTAGAAATATCTTAAAGGACTATCCAATAATTTTTACATGTAGAACTAAAATAGAAGGTGGCTATAAGAAAATTGACGATGAAATAAGATTGAATTTAACAAAAGAAATAATAAAGACAAAACAGGTGGAAATTGTTGATATAGAATTAATATATGGTGAAGAAACAATTAAAGAGATTATTGATATAGCAAAGGAAAACGGCATCTATATTATCATATCAAGTCATGACTTTGAAGCAACACCATCCAAAGAGACCATTGTAGAACGATTATTAAAGGCTGAAGTATTAGGTGCGGATATTTCCAAAATTGCAGTAATGCCAAATACCATGAGGGATGTATTAACCTTATTGGAAGCTACTTTAGAAGCATATGAAAAAGCACAAGTTCCCATTGTAACTATGTCAATGTCAAATAAAGGAATTGTTTCTAGAACTACTGGAAGTTTATTTGGTTCAGCGATTACCTTTGCTTCAGGAAAATCATCTTCGGCGCCAGGTCAGATTCCAATTTCTGAACTAAGAATGATTATAGATACACTACTGAAATATTAAAAAATTATTGATTTAACTTATAGATATACGCCCTTAAAACTTAATCTATCTTGTAATAGTTACGGGCGAACACTCTTCGCTTTACCAAGTTTACATTGGCTTTAATATACATTTGAAAATCTTGTATGCTTTTTGATAATTGATTAATACTTGTAAATGCAGTGGCTGTAGCAATAAATTTCTTCATCCAATTTCAGATATTTTCCTGTGGGTTTAACTCTGGCCAATATGGAGGCTGGAAGATAAGGATAAGGCGTTGACTATTTTCCTTTGCAAACTCCTTTACTGCTTTAGACCTATGAAATCTTGCATTATCAAGTATTACTATAGTTTTTCTTATACCTCTTTCAGCATCATATTTCAGCAGTCTTTTTAAAAACTCAATAACGCTGGTAGAATTAATAATGCCAT
>JACCKY010000028.1 GCA_014236755.1 Candidatus Petromonas tenebris
TTGTGGCCATAATTGTCTTCAATGTAAAGAGATAAGAGACTGCTATTCCAGTTATTTTTAGGATATCCAAAATCACTTGGCTTTTTATGAAGTAAAATATATTTTATATCATCAACGATTTCATCTGTTAGTTTACTTGGAACATTACCGCCGCGATAATCAGTAATGCTTTCCTCTGGATTAGAATTCCAGTCATTTATATACTTAGTAACAGTTGGACGAGATACCCCAAGAGTCTTCATAATATCAGTAGTTGATATGCCATTAAAGCGCATAATTATAGCAGTTAATACATTTCTTGTATATTTACTGGTGGATTCCTTTACTTTCTTTTGTAAGTCAGAGATTGTAAATCCATGCAATGTTTTTACTTCAACACATTTTCTACCCATAAGGTAGAACCTCCTTTGATTTAGAATTTTCTTTAGTATTCCAAATCAAAGAGAGATTTATTTAAAATAGGTTACACTTTAAAAGCGTATATCTATAGATCGAACTTTGTGTGGAGTTTAATACCAGCCTTTGTGCTACGGAACTTTGCCCACTCAAAATATTTTATAGCCATACTTATAGTAGATGAATCAATTAATTTTACACTACCGAATTCTTTAATTCTTTCACTTGGGGTTAATGAATCTAATGCTGTTTTAATAAGTTCATTCATTATCGGAATAAAAACTCTACAATCTATTTGATTATTATAATTTGATAGAGAACCTAGGCTAACGCCTCTAATTGTATCTTTTAAATCTGAATCTGATTTCATAAAAGCATGTAAATCTCTTAAACTATCTAGCTTCGCTAATTGAAAATAAATTAAAGCAATTAGATGATTTCTTGCAGTATAATAATCAGTTTTTAACTTAAAAGTAGATTTTTTCAAAATATCCCAATTAATAATATCTATAAATTTTTCAAAAAGTTTGATATAATTACCCATAGTCAGTAACCCCCCTTGGTTGGTATTTTTGGTGGTAATTATATTAAACCAAAGGTTACTGACTATTTTTATACCTAAATTTATGGAATTTCTTGAAGATTTATCATATTTTATTTTGTCAATGGTTTATTTTTACATTTATTGAACACTAGTGAATTTTGGCAATAATCTTTTATAATAGGAAATATATGCTTATTCCTCTAAGACCTTATATACTGATAATTAATTATTAGAATCTTGCACTAGTGTGTATTAATTAAGAATTGTTATTATTGATTTTAATTATACAAAGTATTTTAAAATATAGAGTTTTCAACAGCTGTAGAGTTATACAACTGACTAAATATTAAACTCACAAGGGGGATTATCAGGTGAAAGAAATAAAAAGTATATCAATAGTAGGTCTTGGAGCTATTGGGGCTGTCTATGCCAGTAAGTTATATGATATGGAGCCGGAGTGCATAAAAGTTATTGCCAATAAAGAGCGCATTAAGAGATACTCAAAAAATGGTTTCTCAATTAATGGAAAGGAGTATAACTTTAACTACATAACGCCTGAGGAAGAGACTGAGCCTGCTGATCTAGTGTTAGTTTCTGTGAAATACCACCATCTCAACCAAGCGATAAAGGATATGAGAAATCATGTAGGAACGGATACAATTATCCTCTCTCTTATGAACGGTATTTCAAGTGAAGAGATTATAGGAAAAGAGTATGGCATGGATAAGATGCTTTATGGGATGTGCGTTGCCATAGATGCTCTAAGGGACGATACGAATATAACCTATACTAATATCGGAAAAATTTTTTTCGGTGAAGGGACAAATGATTTACAGTCTTCCAAAGTTAAAGCCCTTAAGAAACTCTTGGAAAATGCTAATATACCTTATGAAGTGCCTCAGGATATAATGAGGTCTTTATGGTGGAAGTTTATGATAAATGTAGGGATTAATCAGGTTTCAGCACTGCTCAAAGCACCCTATGGAGTTTTCCAGGAAATAAAGGAAAGTCACGAACTTATGGAATCGGCTATGAAAGAAGTAATTGAATTATCCCAAAAAGTAGGAGTAAATTTAAATGAGGATGATATAGAAGAGTTTGATAAGGTATTAAAAACTCTCTCGCCTAAAGGGAAAACTTCTATGCATCAGGATATAGAAGCGGGCAGAAAAACTGAAGTTGAGATGTTTGCAGGAACTGTATGTGAGCTTGGAAGAAAATATGACATCGATACTCCTGTAAATCAATTTCTTTTAAAGGCAATTCATACCCTTGAAAAGATGGAAAAATAAAAACTTTCAATTTAGAATTGATAAAGGCGTCCTATTCAGGGGACGCCTTTACTTTAGTGGTGCGCCCAGCATGGGCGACAACTTGGTGGTGAAATTGGCAGTAAGAACTGTTAGCTGAAGACAAGGGTGTCCATCGTGAGGTGGAATCTGAAGGAAGTCGGAGGCAAAATCCCGGTCCGAGGTACACAAATCACATTTGAGGCTGTATAAACCGGGTGAGTTTGCATCACAAAACAAAGCCCAAAACGGTCCGAAGGTTTATGCAGTAAATGTGGCGGATATATGGGAGGAAAGTGGTTACGCTTACCCCGGGAGGTCTCAAGGTTACGTCATTAAAAGGAAGTTTTTAGGTTTCACCTTTTACATTAATAAAGGTAAGGTAAGAATTAGACCCCATGAGAAAAGCATTAAAAGACTAAAGAATAAAATAAGAAAAATCACAAATAGAAACGTAGGTACGAGTATGGAGTGGAGGATTAAAAGACTTAACATCCTTATAATCAGTTGGATAAACTATTTTAAAATAGCTGATATGAAAGGTAAACTTAGAGAAATAGACAAATGGACTAGAAGAAGGCTTAGAGCTTGTATATGGAAACAATGGAAGAAAGTTAAAACTAAATTTGTCAATCTTAAGAAGCTTGGCATTCCAGAATATAAAGCTTGGGAATATGCTAATACCCGAAAGGGTTATTGGCGTATATCTAAAAGTCCAATACTAAGTAAGACCTTGACTAATCAGTATTGGATTAATCAAGGCCTTAAAACATTCTCTATTCAGTATAGTAAATTGAACTTATCTTAATGAACCGCCGTGTACCGAACGGTATACACGGTGGTGTGAGAGGAGAGTAATTAAAATAATTAATTACCTCCTACTCGATTTATACAAAAAAAGAAAAAGAGACATATGCTATCTCGTCATACATCCCTTTTTGTGTATAATGGAGCTGGCGATGGGACTCGAACCCGCAACCTGCTGATTACAAGTCAGCTGCTCTACCAATTGAGCTACGCCAGCATTAAATTTTGGTGACCCCTAGGGGAATCGAACCCCTGTTACCGCCGTGAAAGGGCGGTGTCTTAACCGCTTGACCAAGGGGCCAAAAGTTGGTGACCCATCCGCGACTCGAACGCGGGACACCCTGATTAAAAGTCAGGTGCTCTACCGACTGAGCTAATGGGTCACAGCTCACAGTTATATATATTACAACAGAAAGTTTATCTTGTCAACAAAAATCCACAAATTTTTTTAAAGAAATAATATAGAAATTTTTGGACATTCTAACCTATAGGCTAAAGCTGGATTAAACGCTACTGATGCTTGCCTCCCATCTGAGGTCTGGGCCGTAAAATTTCAGCATATTAAACTTACCGAAGATTCTGGAAGACACCCTATCTCCATAGATATCTATAATTTCAGCAGGGGAAAGATTAGTTGACACTATTGTCTTTTTATTGTTAACTATCCTTGCATTTATGATGTTAAATATTTCTATATTTGTAAAAGTATTTGTAAGCTCCGTTCCCAAGTCATCTATTATGAGCAGGTCACAGTCAAAGAGCAGTTCATAGCTCATTTTAAGCTCTGGAGTTTTATCCCTACTAAACTTATATTCCTCTAAGATTTCCAAAATCTTAAAGGCCGTCTGATATATGACTATTTTTCCCTTATCAAGAAGGATCTTGGCTATACAGTTACACATAAAGGTCTTACCTAGACCGGTAGTACCGTAAAAAAGAAGATTTTCATCGTTATTCTTATCAAAGTTAAAAACAAATCCCTCACAGATATTTAACACTTGAAGTATGTTTTCCCTAGGAGTGAGCTCTTCGTCGTTAAACTTTTCATCAGAAAAAAGTTCAATATTAAAATTTTGAAAGTTTTCCTTTTCCAATAAATGAGAAATATTTGACATCTGATAGGCTTTTTCAATCAGTTTTTGCTTAAAACAGTTACACTTTTCTCCACTATTTAAAAATCCTGTATCTTTGCATGTATCACATTCATAGCTGATTTCTAAAAAGTGCAGAGGAATATTATTTTCTGTAAGAAGTACGGCCTTTTCCTGTTTGAGCTTTTCAGTATATTCCTTTATTTTATTTACTTCTTCTTCATAGCTGCTTAGATTATGTAGTATTGCCTTGGAGAGTTTTATTCCTACCTTGGCAATTTCGTCATCTATTTCCTTTATTCTAGGTACCATATCATATACCTGAGCTTTTCGATATTCTAATTCTTTTTGAGCCCTATCTCTTTTTTTTTCATACTCTAACAATATTTCCTTAATAAAACTTCTTTTCATACAAAACACCTACTTTACTTTTTAATTCCGAGTATCTTTTCAAGTTCTTCATTTGAATATTTACCAAATCTCTGTTTAAAGTTATGGAATTTATTATTATTTCCCTTGGAGGTTTTCTTAGGAGTTTTAGTTTGTTTAGAACTTTTATGTTCTCGATTTCTATTTTCAGCTTCTTCTGGTGTTGTGATCCCATCCTTTTTCCAAGCAAGAAGTATGCTATTTATGTAGTTGATGTTTGGATTGGAAGTCTTTTTTGAGTTTTCACAGGCCTTAAGAATCATGTCCAGAGAGAAGTTCCACTCGTCAATCCATGTATCCATGACTTCTTTTTCAGCCTGAGAGGGCTGCCTGAAGTTAAAGCCCAGGGACTTGAATATCTTATCATAGTAAATAAACCTCTTGTCGCTTTGTTCCAGATGCTCTTCAAGCTTTTCCAGGCTTATTATTCCGCTGTCATACCAGTTCCTTATAACTGCCCCAACATATCGTATGTTTTTGATATTTTTCTTTTCAATACAGTATTCAAAGGCTTTTACTATTATGTCCGGGTCCATATTAAAGTTGTATATCCATTCTAGTATAGACATTCTTTCATTAGGGGTAAGCTGTCTTCTTTTTAGTTGATCGATCTGATAGAACATTTTCTTTATTTCAGGAATTTTGTTGGCCTCAATCAAATCCTCTGGTGAACAGCTATAGGAACTCGATGATGAAAACTTGTCAGCCTGTGAAGAATTAATCGGCTCATAATTATTATCTATGTAAAGTTGCCTAAGTGAAAGGAATTCAACTATGTAGTCATTGTCATCACCTGAGTCCTTTGAGTATTTTTTGATTATGCCTTTGGCCTCCCAGAAGTCCCATGCCCTGAGGACATCTTCCAAAGGGATATTTAGATGTTTGGCAATAGTACTATTATCAACTGTAATATTTTCATCCCTGTCATTGGCATATTTATATCCCAAAAGATAGACTTTTACATAGGTACCGTTTGCCATAGGCATAAAATCATTTATAAAAATGTTTTCTATAGGCGTTTGTCCAAAATCGATATCAGTAGTTCTCTTTATGAAGCTCATAAAAACACCTTCCACAAAATAATATAGTTTAGTTTATATGTAATTATATCATAATTAATATTTTTGCAGGAGTAGGGGAATAAATTTCAAATTATCAAATTTAATTCCTTGTGTACAGAAAAATAAATACATAAAGCCCTATTATACACATATAGTTTTTAATAAACAAAATTTTTATGGGAGCTGATAGTACATGAGAATACCTTTGTTTAAAGCTATCAGGAAAACTAAAAATATAAAACACAAGAAGAGTATTATTGCTGCTGTCTTAATTTTAGTGGTGATTTTTGCAGGCATAAGCATATATCAGAAAAGTGGCAGCTATTATGTAGTCTTTGATGAAATAGTACCACAGGTGCAAAGACTTAACGAATACAATATTGACGTGACATTTTATGAGGAAGAAAAAATAATAGAAGGAAAGGAAAAAGTGACATATGTCAACAAAACAAAAGAAAATATAGATTCCATTTACTTTCATATCTATCCCAATGTATTTAAAACAGAGAAAACAGCCCCCTTTAGTGAAGAAGAGATGGATCTTGCCTATATGGATGGCTTTGAGCCGGGATACATAAATATTAAATCAGTAAAATCTTCGGAGGGTGATCTTAGCTACCTGGTTTTAGGTAAGGGAAACTCTATACTAAAGGTCAATCTAAATGAGAAACTGGAAGCGGGAGATGAAAAAGTACTTTACATAGAATTCATGGTAAAAATACCACCGGCATATGGGAGATTTGGAAGAGGAAAAAAGACAATAAACTTTGGAAATTGGTACCCTATAGCAGCTGTACTGGATGATTCCGGTTGGAATCTGGAGCCCTATTACCCTGTAGGGGATCCATTTTATAGTGAAGTGAGTAATTATAGAGTTGCCATAACTATGCCTCCTAATTATGTGGTAGCTTCTACCGGAGATTTGATAAAGAAAGAAAATATAGAGGCAGACTATGAGTGGACCTTTGAGGCCAACAAAGTAAGGGACTTTGCTATGATTGCCAGTGATAAATTTAAGGTTTTAGAGGAAAATGTAGATGGAATAAATATTAGAAGCTATTATTTTGATGATAACTCGGCAGAGCTGGCTTTAAATGCAGCAAAGGATGCAATAAAAATATTCAATGAGGCCTTTGGCAAATATCCCTATAAACATTTTTCAGTTGCGGCTTCCGACTTCTTTATAGGGGGAATGGAGTATCCAAAGCTGGTATTCATAGATCAGGCTCTATATGTCAACAAAGAGTTTTTAGAATACGTTATAGTGCATGAAACCGCCCACCAATGGTGGTACGGAGTTGTAGGAAATGATGAGGTAGAAGAAGCATGGCTAGATGAGTCGCTAACAGAGTATTCCACTCTTTTATACTATGAAAATAAATATGGAAAAGAAGATAAGCAAAAGATTTACAACAAAATGATTGTAGAAGGATACAATAAATATAAAGATAACGTAAAGAAAGATGAAGAGAGTATATTAAGACACTTACAAGAATTTAATAATAACAGAGAGTATCATGCTTTGGTATATTGTAAAGGTGCAATGTTTTTCGAATTCCTTAGACAGGAACTGGGAGATGAGATGTTTTTTGATGTCCTTAAGGTTTACTATGATAAATACAAATATAAAAATGCCACAACGGAGGATTTTATAAAAATATGCGAAATAGTTTCCGACAGAGACCTTAAAAGCATGTTCAATCAATGGCTTACGGGTGTAGGGGAATAAATTTGAAAAATGAGTAAAAGATATAAGTGTTAGGGCTTGTCATAAAAAATTTTAAATTAACTCGCCTCGCTAGTTCCTTATAGATATCCTTCAATAATCCTCTTCAGGCTCCGTAGAAGAGCTGTTTTAATAGAAAAGATTTAGAGGTAAAAACAGCTCTTCAAAGTCTTTTCAGAGGAAACATTGAAGGATATTTAAAGCTATACTGTTAGAGTAACTAGCACAAGAGGTTAAGTTAAAGATAGAAGTAGTAACAAATACTTCAAAATCCCTCAGAAGGAAACCATTGGATATCTATAATAAGGAGATGAATAAGAATACTGGTATAAAGTGGGATTGGTTGCATGATTATTGTAACAATTTGAACAATATGATATACTAAAAAAGCCTATAAAAATTTATACCCAATAATTGATATTTTGAAACTTTTAAGAAAAAATTTAAGGGAGAAAAAACTATGATGAACTTGGATAATTCTGGAGGGTTGAAGAAAAAACTGCTTTTTTTGTCTTTACCTGTAGGTCTCTTGATTTTCTCTACTGTGCTTTTAAAGGATGACAAAGAAGTTCACGCTACCAAAGAAAATCAATTCACTAAAACTCTAAGGGTAGAACAGCCTAAAGACTATAAAACAGCATTAAGTAAGGACATGTACAGGATCAGTATGATTAATCGTGCTGAAACAAGAATACTCAATGATGATGTACAGTCTGCCCTCAAAATAAAGATAAAGGCCTATGCATTAAATGTAAATGGTAAAAATTTAGCTGTATTTAGAACCAAGGAAGAAGCTGAAAATCTCCTTGAAGATATAATTAAGCCTTATAAACAAAATGAAGATAGTAAAATAGAAGACATAGATTTTAAGGAAGATGTAAATATAGTAGAGACCTATGCACAAATAGATGACTTCTATAATTATGAAGAAACATTATACTACATAACTAAAGGAACAAATGAAACTAGAGTACATAAAGTAGAAAAAGGCGAAAATTTTTGGGTAATTGCAGACAAATATAACGTGCCAGTTAGCAACCTCCTAAAGGCTAATCCCGAAGTTGATCCTGAAAGGATTCAGATAGGTCAGGAGATTAGTTTGGTAGTTCCGAAACCATTTATTACGGTAGTTACAACAGAGACAAAGGAATATGAGGAATATATCCCCTATGAAACAGAATATGAGGAGACGTCGGCTTTATTTAGAGGAGAGTATAGAGTTAAAAGATACGGAGAAAGAGGCCAAAGACAGATTAAAGCTAAAATTATCAAAGAAAATGGAATAGAAGTAGATAGAGAGATTTTAAGCGAAACTATAGTAAAGGAACCTGTCACAAAAATAGTACTAAAGGGTACTAAAAAGCCACCTCCAAGGATTGGAACAGGAACATTTTCCAAACCGACCAGCAGAGGAACTATAACGTCATCCTTTGGATGGAGATGGGGAAGAAGACATGAAGGTGTAGATATAGGAATGCCTGTGGGTACTCCGGTAAAGGCAGCCGATGGAGGAAAGGTTACATTTGCTGGTTGGAAGAGCGGCTATGGTAAAATTGTGATAATAGATCATGGTGGCAATATGGAAACCCGCTATGCTCATAACAGCGAACTGCTTGTAAAAAAAGGAGATAGAGTTTACAAAGGTCAGACAATAGCAAAGAGCGGAAACACTGGAAGAAGCACTGGTCCTCACCTACACTTTGAGGTGAGAAAAAATGGAACACCTGTGAATCCGTTAAAATATATAAAGTATTAGATAATTGAGCCCGCTGGGGCTCTTTTTGTTTTTAAAGCAAGATTTTTAATGTTGTATAAACTTAATCCGAATTGATATAATTGAATAAAGAACAGTGATAATGTAAATAGTACGAATTACAATTTTTACAAATGCCGTATATTCGTAGGGGGGAAGTTATGTGTAGCAAAAATAAAGAAATACTTATGGAACTTCTTAATGACATGGAATCTTTTGCAGAGATGAAAAATATAGAATATCCTTCAATATACCTGTTAGGTGGTTCGGGCTGCATTATTGCAGGATATTTAAATAGAGCTACAACGGACATTGATTTTTTAGATATGGATTATGACGCAAGTATTGGGAGGCTATTTAGGATTTTAGATAGATTTGACATGTTGGATATATATCTTACTACTATTCCTTTAGATTTTAAAGAGAGAGCAATAAAGTTAGAAGGATTTAAAAATATTTATATTTTATCAAGAGAAGATATAATTCTAAGTAAGATAGGAAGATATTCAGAAAAGGATATTGAAGATATTTCAATACTTTTAAAAGATGCTAATAATAATCTTATTTCCAAACTAATTGAGGAAGTTAGTTCACGAGAAAATATTAGTGAGAGAGTTAAGGAAGTCTTTGTAAAAAATGCAAAATTATTCAGGGAGAGATTTAATGTATAGACAGTTTTGTAAGAACCTAGAGAATTTCATAAAGATAAATGAAACCGATGATGAAAATTATAGACTAAAAATTGCTAAGGAGTTAAAGGGTTTAACGGACCCGGATTTATATAAAAAAGCAAAAGAAAGCAGAGATAATAGATACATGTATATATCTAATCTGATATTCAGAATCCAAACCTACCAAGACAAATATCCAGCTATAAAAAAGTTTCTATGGGAACTATGGGGGTATGGATTTGATGCTGTCAGATTTGAAGATATGGATATAGAGTCTGAAGAAAAAATACAAGAAAAGGTCAAGCTTATAGACTTGTTATTGGGAACACATTATTGGATCTAGAGCCACAAAGTATGCATGAGAATCAATAAAAGGAATTCAGCAATAAATCAATAAAAACAAAATAACAGATACGGTCGTTGATTTACAGAAAATTAATAATTCTGCAGGTCAGCGGCATTTTTATTTTGCATTAAAAAGGAATTAAGCTATATGATGTAGAAATTTCAAAGCATCATATATTCTGCGAGGGATACAAAATGAAAAACAAATTACATATATTGATCTTAATAATAATTTTTATAGTGTCCTTAACTTCATGTGAGCAAACAAATATGTCAAAGAGAAGTAATGGTATTGTAGAACCAGATACTACTACTTATAACTATGAAAAAAACCTAAAGAAACTTAGAGATTATGGAATTATTGCAGGAAAAAGAAAGTTTGAAGACTATAAAGTAAATATCACAGCTGTAGGGTATGTGATGCTGGAAGGTTATATTTGAACTGGACTAAAGACATATCCTTAAATTAACAATGAAAGTTAACATAACATTGTGTTATAATAGGTGTGTGTTCCCTCATATACATATTTATAAGATAAGGGTATTTATAAGATAAGGGGGAATACACATGAAAAAAAGGTATCATGTGTTGATAATTGTATTAATTATAAGTATATTGATAATAGCTAATATAGGTGGAACCAGAGGTAAATTATATGTACTTTTTAGAAATATACCTAAGGTGAAGATTTTACACAATACAAAGGATTATGAAAGACTTTATACAGATCATTTTGCAATAAGATATAAGACAAAGGATAAAGAAATTTTAAATATTGTGGCGAAGGGTGCAGAAAAATATTACGATGAAATATGCCGTGAATTTGAGTATTATCCAAAGAATAAAACTGTAATAATACTTTATGATAATTCAGAAGAGCTTTTAAAAAATGTAAATATTGGAGAGGGAAAGCCCCCTATGGGCGTATATTATGCTTCAACTATTCAGATATTGTCTCCTAAACTTTGGGTGCCTCAAAAAGGTGATATGGAATATCTTTTTATGAACGAGGGCCCTATGGTTCATGAATTTACTCATCTCATAATAGACGACATTGCTAAGGGTAACTATCCCCTATGGTTTACTGAAGGGATGGCACTATATCAGGAGTATGTCCATACAAATTATGAGTGGGGAAAGGACGTGAAGATGGAGCAAATATATACCGTAGAGGAGCTGAGCAGTAGTTTCAGTGCTCTAAATCAGTATCTTGCCTATACACAGTCTTTTAGAACTGTAAAACATATGGTAGACAAATACGGTTTTGAAAGCATAAAAAAAATTTTAAGAAAATTAGAAGAAGGTTATACATTGGACAGAGCCTTTGAGATGATAACAGGAGATAAATTAGGCAGTTTAGACATATAAGGTATAGACAATATCTCTTAAAAAAGATATGATAAATATAAGTTAGTGATATAGAAACTTAATCTTGCTCAGGCTCTAGTCTGAGCCATTTTAATACATTTATTTAGAAACTATGTTCAGGGGTGATTGTTGTTGGATAGAAAGATACTTGTAGTAGACGATGAAAAACCGATTTCAGATATTATAAGGTTTAATCTGGAAAAGGAAGGCTACGAAGTAGGAACAGCCTTTGACGGAGAAGAAGCCCTAAAGAAGGTTTATCAGTTTCAGCCGGATCTAATAATACTGGACCTAATGCTTCCAAAACTGGACGGGTTTCAGGTATGCCGAAAGGTCAGAGAGAGCTTTACTACTCCCATACTTATGCTTACAGCAAAGGAAGAAGAAGTTGACAAGGTTTTAGGTCTGGAGCTTGGAGCCGATGATTATATAACTAAGCCCTTTGGTATGAGGGAACTGATGGCAAGGGTAAAAGCTAATCTCAGAAGAGTAGAGGTAGATAAAAGCGGAAGTCAGAACAATAAAATAGTTTCAGGAACTCTTTCCATAGATCTAGATAAATACGAGGTTAAAAAGAAGGATGAGGTTGTAGACCTTACCTTGAGGGAGTTTGAGCTTTTAAAATTCCTTGCAACTCAAGAAAACCAAGTTTTCACAAGGGAACATCTCCTAAAGGATGTCTGGGGATATGAGTACTACGGGGATATAAGAACCGTAGATGTTACAGTAAGAAGACTGAGAGAGAAGATAGAGGATGACTCAAGTAATCCTAAATATATCCTTACCAAAAGAGGAGTAGGATACTACTTTAGGAGGACTTAGAATGTTTAAAAGCATCAGATGGAAATTTATAACAATATATTTTACCCTTGTCTTTATCGCTATGGCCATTGTAGGTGTTTTTATTATACAAAAATTCGAAGCCTACCATTTAAATGTATCAAGTGAGAGACTAAATATGGTAGCTAAAGATTATATACTGCCCGGTATACAGAAAATACCTCCTGGGGTAAGCTTAGAAGATGGCAGAGAAGAATTTCAAAAAGTCATTGATAGATGGTCTACCGGATTTTTTAGAGAGGAAATTTTCATTATAAAAAAAGATTTTGAAATAATAGCTACTAATAATCCCGGTTTTAACGGCGAAAATGCCATAGACGAACTGGAAGACGTTCTGATAGTAGAAGGATTTAAGGGGCAGATAGTAGAAAAGGATAAAATATCCAGAGATCCTACTCAGGATGCTACAAAGAATCTAGTTTTTCCCATAATAAGAAATGAAAAGGTAGAAGGGGTATTGTACCTTAGAGACAATCTAACGGATATATATGAAACCCTTAACAAGTCGAAGAGGATTTTAACTCAGGCAACCTTTTTAGCTTTAGCAATTACGGTGTTGTTAGGATACCTGATTGCAAAAAGCGTAACTGAACCTATAAATGATGTTACAAAGAAGGCTGCCCACATGGCAAAGGGAGATTTTGACCAGCGGGTAGAAATAAAATCCGATGATGAGATAGGTAAACTGGCTGAGATGTTTAATTACCTGACGGAAAAGCTTAAGACGACTTTGGGTGAAATTTCAAGCGAAAAGAGCAAAATGGAAACGATTTTAAATTACATGGCTGATGGACTTATAGCGGTAAATATGGATGGTAAGATTATACATGCAAATCCTAAGGCCATGGAAATGCTTAAAATTAACCAAGAAGTTTTTACAGAGGGAGACTATGACGGCATATTTGAAAAGCTTAACGAGAAACTCTCTCTTAAATACATTAAAACCTATAATGAAAGCTGGATAGGCAGCGAGGTTATAAATATAAATGAATCAATATATAAAGCAAGCTATGCGCCTTATAAAAATGAAAGAAATGAAAGAGGAGGTTTGGTGCTGGTAATACAGGATGTAACAGAGCAGCAAAGGCTTGAAAATATGAGAAGAGAATTTGTTGCCAATGTATCCCATGAGCTCAAAACTCCTATTACAAGCATAAAAAGCTATACCGAAACATTACTTAGTGGAGCACTGGAAGACAAAAATATTTCAGAAAGATTTTTAAAGGTAATACATGATGAATCCAATAGAATGGCAAGGCTTGTAAGGGACCTTCTTCAATTATCAAACTTTGATTATAGACAAACTGAATTAAGTAAAGAGCGTAAGGATTTAGCAAAACTTATTAAACAATCTGTAATGAAACTAGAGATGGCGGCAAAAAATAAAAATCAAAGACTTGAGTTTGTCACAGAAGAGGAAGAAATGTTTGGGTACTTTGATCATGACAGAATTGAACAGGTACTCCTCAATATAATAAGTAATGCCATAAAGTATACAGAAGAAGATGGTGAGGTCAAAGTCCATCTAGAAAAAGAAGATGGCAATGCTGTCTTAAGTGTAAAGGATACAGGGATCGGCATACCTAAAGAGGATTTACCAAGGATTTTTGAAAGATTTTATAGGGTAGATAAAGCAAGATCTAGAGAACTGGGAGGAACTGGTTTAGGGCTATCAATAGCAAAGGAAATCATAGAGGCCCATAGCGGGACTATAGAGATTTTCAGTGAGGTAGGAGAGGGAACAGATGTAATAATAAAACTTCCCTTGGAGGAAAATGTTGTGTAATACTATTTTAAATTTAGTGTAACACGACTGTAATATATATCTTATATAATAAGAGTATAAGATAGACGTACTATGCTGGGAGGACTAGGTATGTTAAATAAAATTGTGGCAGGCACATTGGTTTTAGTGATTTTGAGCACCTCTGGTGTTGTAGTTTATGCAGATCCGGCTAATGAAGTAAATGGTGAGATGAAAAGTCAAATAGAAAAGATAGAAATAAATACCGAGAAAAAAGAGGAAAAAATTAAAATCTTTAGTCCCAAAATAAATTCTTCTAAAGAAGTGGTTACAGATAAAAATCTTCTTATTTCTGTTCAAGTTCTTACTGATTCTTCCGTTACCATTAGTGTATACAAGGTATTAGAAGAGTCTGAAGAATTATTATTTGAACCCGAGGTTATAAAGCCTCAGGAAAATCTGATCTATACAAAACTAATTAAGGACATTACACCAGGTAATTATAGGATGTTATTTCAAGATGATAAGAAGGAACAAGTTATTGAACCCGTCGAATTTACTGTTAAGAAAGCTAATGAAGTCGTAGATGAAGAAAAAAATAATCCAGTATCCAATTTGTTGGAGAAGAGTGTAACCGTTCTTTTGATGGGCAAATAGCGGCGGGGTGATCTAAATGGGTAAAGAAAACTTTAAAACCGCAATATTAATATTGCTATTTGTTGTCAGCGTTACCCTTACCCAACAGCTATGGATTGTTTTACCAATAGGACAAGTTATTACTGCTGATAAACCAAGTCCTGAGAGTATAAATACCGATGTTATTGATATATTAAGCCCCCAAAGTTTCGTTATTAACTTTGGGGGCAGTAATCATACGGTATTTTTTTCCGAACCCTATGAAATATGGAATATTACTAATCCAGACAGCAAAGAAAAGATATGGATTTGGAAAACTGCTAAAGCCACTTTGAGAGACTATTTTAAAGAAGATTATACAATTGAAGAAATAAAGGCTGAGGACTGGAAAAACATCAACAATTTTAAATCTCTTAGGATGGACTTTGCTTGCGAGCTTCCCAGTAGTAGCCTAATTGATCTTTTAGCTAACAATAAAAATATTTCCAATAAAAATATAGGATCTATAGACAGCATTATTATTCCTGCCATTGAATCTGAAAAAACTAATATATACATGGGAAATTTCAGGCAGGGAAAATATGTAAGACTAAAGGGGAATTTAATAAGCAATAAGGTTAAACAACTGATAGATAACATTGAAATTGTAGGAGAAGAAAAGGGATATGTATCCTACTATTCATTACAGGATTATACACCGGTAAATAGCGATATACTTACCCCTATATTTGATGAAGTAAATATACCAAAAATAAAGGTAACGAATGAAATACAGGTTTCCGACAAAGCACAAGTAAAAACTATTGCTAATGAATTTTTTGGCAATGACTTCGATTTTGTTAAGGAAATTACAGAAACTGATGGAACTGTCATATATATGTATGGCTATGGAGAAAAGGCGCTGAAGATTGAAAAAGGTGGACTCCTTGAGCACATTGAAAAGGTAAATAATGATAGGCCCCAGCAGAATTTAGATTTTACCAAGAGCCTTCAAATTGCTACTCAGTTTGTAAAGGAGCATGTTGGATGGCCGGTAAATTTGCAAAATGCCTATTTGTCTGATTATGAGAAGGGAGAAAAGGAGAATAAAAAGGGATATAGATTTTTCTTTAATTATAGACTAAATGGGCTTCCTGTTTATGTTCCTCATATCGGGAAACTTAATGCTATAGAAGTAGAGGTAGTAGGTAACCAAGTTACTTATTATAAAAGGCTAGTAAAGAGAATTAGTGAAAAATATAGTGAGGATAAAAAGGTTACTTTAATTGCAGAAGTTATCGTCAACAATCTGGATTTGATTAAGAAAAATTATTTGAATAATAATTTTAATAATAATTTGGATGACAAAGACATTAACTATCTTAAGATTTTGGAACTAATAAGAGAGCTGGAGCTTGCCTATTATTATAATGGAAAAGTACTTATACCTGTATGGAAGGTAGTAATTGACAACACGGTTTATTACTTTGATTTATATAATGGCGATTTGGTTTACTCCTATCAAGACTGAGGTGTATAAATGGACTGGTCTAAAGCTAAAAACATACTCATAATTGCATTTATAATTACAAACATTTTTTTGGGACTTAGCATTTTTAAAAATATGAAGCAGTATAACTATTTTTATAGTGTAAATGGCCAGAGAATAAAAGATGTGATTAGTATTTTGGAAGAAAAGGACATAATAGTGAAGACAGACGTACCTAAAGATGTGCCTAAACTTCCTGCCCTCACGGTTAAATATGAGACCTACAATGGGAATGAGATGGCAGAAAAATTTTTAGAGACCTATATAGAGAAAGATAAGGAATACGTTAAAGGAAATGAAAGTGTGAAGGTAACCTTTAATAATAAACTCCTTATCTATGAAAGAAAACCTGAAATATTTAGCTTGAAGGACATAAGCCAGGAGCAGGCAAAAAAAATAGCCGATAGCTTCATAGAGAAATATGGTTTTTCTGGTAAAAATGTTGAACACTGGAGTACTACCAAGGAACAATATGATGAATACAAAATAATATATAAACAAAAATACAATGATATGTTTCTAAATGACAGTGAAATGAAGGTCATTGTGAACAATACTGGAGTAGTCAGATTCGAAAGAAAATGGCTACAGCCCAAAGTGACCAAAATGTACGAAAAGAGGGTTATACCTGCCACTAAGGCACTTTTGATGGTAATAGATAAAATAAAAAGAAGTGTAAATGATGAAGATGATAAGGCAGTTATTACCAGCATAAGATTGGGGTATTCCTTTGAGATTTCGGAAATAGATACACTGGCAAATCGAGAATGGCACAATATGGAATCCGGTGAAGTTCTCCCCTATTGGATAATATGTCTCGAAAATAATGAATTCATTTATGTTGAAGCATATGAATAGATATTACATCTTAAAACAGTAAAGTAGAAAGGACAGCCTATTATTATCTTTTCTACTTTAATTTTATTGCTTGGAAAATTATATTTATTACTGTTATAATAAAATAGTACCGATATCAAAAAGGAGATACGACAACATATTTGGAAGGATTGAAGTAAATAATGACACTTAAATTTTGTTCCTTGGCAAGTGGTAGCAGTGGCAACTGTCAGTATATAGGAAGTAAAGATACAAAACTTTTAGTAGATGCGGGATTAACGGGAAAATATATAAAAAGTGCCTTAAGCAGTATAGACATAGATATAAGGGATATAGACGGTCTATTGATAACCCATGAGCACAGCGATCATATTAAAGGCGCAGGAGTTCTTATGAGGAGTTTTGATATACCTCTATATGTGAAAGATACAACATGGGAGGCTATGCAGAGCAAAATCGGCTCCACAAAGGGCAAGGATATCAGGATTTTTAGTGATTACGATGAATTTTTTATTGGAGATATATCTGTAAAACCTTATAGCATATCCCACGATGCCTGTGATCCTATTGGCTTTTCTTTTATCAATGAGGATACGAAAATTAGTATAACGACAGATTTGGGATGCATCAATCAGGAAATTATTGAACAAATTAAAGATAGCGACTTATTAGTAATAGAGGCAAATCACGATGAGGAAATGGTAAAGATAGGTAAATACCCATGGTTTCTCAAAAAGAGGATACTTAGTGAAATGGGTCATCTATCAAATGAGGCGGCAGGTAATGTAGTAGCTGAGGTAGTAGAAAAGGGAAATGTAAGCTACGTAGTCCTAGCCCATTTGAGCAAGGAAAATAACTTTACAGAGCTTGCCTACGAAACCGTAAAAAACATCGTAGAGGACAGAAAAATCAGGGTTGGTCTGGATATAAATCTAGATTTAACCTATAGAGATAGAATCAGCAGGGTATATAATATACGAAAGTAAATAATAAGGGAGGTTAAAACTATGTCTTATGATAATGAATTTTATAAAGCACCAGAAAATCAAGATAGCGTGGAAAGGGAAAGCAATTTATATCCTCAATATTCTTATAATGAAAGGCCCAGAAAAAAAAGACATAAGAGATCAGGCTTTTTTACAATTGTAGTTGTGGCCCTTATATCGGCAATGATTGGGGGTCTTATCACCGCTTATATAGCTCCAAATTATTTGTATGGTAAATATATAGAAGTCCCTGAAATCTACGGCGGTCAGCAGCAAAATATTGAAATAATACCTAAAAATGAAGAATTAAATGTGATTTCAGCAGTAGCTAAAAAGGCTATGCCAGCAGTAGTAGGAATAACAACCGTATCGGTTCAACAGGACTTTTTCTTCGGACCCACAAGATCCCAGGGGGTTGGTACGGGAGTTATTGTAGACAGTAAGGGATATATACTAACTAACTCCCATGTAGTAGATAATGGGGAGGCCGAAGAGGTTAAAGTTTTACTTTATAATGGAAAGACTTTAAAAGCACAAGTATTGTGGAATGACCCCGTACTGGACTTGGCCGTTGTAAAGGTAGAGGCTCGAAATCTGCCTGTAGCGGATCTTGGTGATTCCGATGAGCTTATAGTGGGAGAAACCGCAATAGCTATAGGGAATCCGTTGGGACTAACCTTTGAAAGAAGTGTAACAGCTGGTATAATAAGTGGACTTAACAGAAGCATACAGATAAATGAATATGAAAGCATAGATGGGCTCATTCAGACTGACGCATCAATAAACCCTGGAAACAGTGGAGGCCCTCTTTTAAATAGTGAGGGGGAGGTTATAGGAATAAATACTGCTAAGATAAAAACGGCAGAAGGATTGGGCTTTGCTATACCAATAAACATAGCTAAGCCTATAGTAGACGAGTTTATTGAAAAAGGTGAATTTACAAAGGTGCAGCTGGGAATAAGAGGTATAGATGCCAGAGACTTTGTAAGAACCTATGGAGATAATTTAGGTACCAAAACAGGGGTATTTGTATATCAGGTATCCCCAGGCTCTGCAGCCAATAAGGCAGGACTCCAAGGTGGAGATGTTATAGTTGGTATGGGGGGCAAAAAGATAGACTCAATGAGAAAGCTAATAAGAGAACTATATAAATACAGACCAGGAGATGAAACTACTCTAGAAATAATTAGAAATAAAGAGAAAATGGAAGTAACTGTTAGATTTGAAAGTAAAACTTATAAATAGAAAAATGATCAGACCTGGGATTTATCCCGGGTCTATTAATTTGGGATTTTATTTTGTATGTATGATATAATCCTTTTAAGAATATTTTCCGGGGGACGATTATGAAGCGAAAAAAAGCTGAAAAGCAATATATATATGAAAGAGATAATAGAATATGTAGCTTTTGTGGAAAGGAGCTGCTGTTTAAACAGGTAAGTCTAGATCACTACCTGCCAAAGAGCAAAGGAGGTCCTGATGAAACATTTAATTTTGTACTCAGCTGCAGGAAATGCAATAAAATGAAGAAAAACCATGTACCGAAGAACTATAAAGAGGTGATGATAGATTTATTTAAAAGGGCTGTAGAAGATGGAAAAATAGTAGGAGCTGGAATAAAAATCAAGCAAAGAGAATTAAAGGAGATTATACAGGAAGTCTATAAAATTGAAAACATAGGTGAGTATACGGTTTTTCAAAGTAAAGACCATAGATTCTATGTAAAGCAAAATAAGATATACAAAATAGTACGGGTAGATACAAAATACAGGGAAGAAGAATGGTGACATATATGAACATAACAATAATATCTGTAGGTAAAATTAAGGAAAAATATCTAAAAAATGCAATAAGGGAGTACAGTAAAAGGCTTAGCCGCTACTGCAAACTAAAGTACATAGAAGTATCCGATGAAAAGGCACCGGAAAACCTAAGCGAAGCAGAAATGGAAAACATAAAAGATAAAGAAGGCGAGGGAATCCTCAAAAGTTTAAAGGACGGGACATACGTCATAGCTCTAGACATAGAAGGAAAAATGATGTCATCAGAAGAATTCGCCGAAAAACTGGACAAGCTTGCAATCCAGGGCAGAAGTGACGTAACCTTTATCATAGGTGGATCATTGGGACTCTCAAAAGATGTCCTGAAAAGAGCAGACTTCAGACTATCCTTTTCTCCCATGACCTTTCCACATCAACTGATGAAGGTGATACTACTTGAGCAGATTTATAGAGGGTTTAGGATCAATAGGGGTGAACCGTACCATAAGTAACGGCGGTTTTTTGATAATTATATTAGCTACAAAAAGTTTTAAATGACTTGTTTAGTTTCTGGTCTTTAAATCTTGATAAGTGATTTTTAGTCAGTTTCAGATAGAATTAAATAGATTTCGATAATATAGTATAATAGCCATTTGAGACTGTTTAGGGTTTCAAGTGGCTTGAGTTGTTTTTGAATAGTTTTTGATATTTCGGCGTCGTGTCGGCGGCGGAGACGACAACGTCGACGGCAGAGGTTGATACACGAATTGCATAAATAAAGAAAATTCTTAATATTTATTGATGTCTATTTCGTTTTGGTATATAATGTAAAAAATATAATAAGGAATGAACATAAAATGAGAGAAAAAATTACGTTACTAGGAAAAGATTTTTTATTTTTACTATTGAGTAATGCAATATCTTCCTTCGGAGACTGGGTACAGAAAGTAGCTTTAACTATTTACTTTTTCAAAATAACAGGGTCGGCTTTTGATGTAAGTTTATACTTTCTATTAACATCGTTACCTGATGTTGTACTAGCCCCTTTTATAGGTATTATAATAGACAAATATAACAAAAAAAAGCTTTTGGTCATTTCAGAGTTAGTGCAGGGGATATTAGTGTTTTTTTTATTATTTATTAATACGAAAATTTGGTTGATGATAATCATACTTATTACTTCGATATTTAAGTATGTATCCATTATTGGCAATCAATCTATTGTACCTGAAATAGTAGATGAACAAAACCTTATTAGAGCCAATTCTTTAATCCGTATGTCATCATCTTCAATGAGAATTCTTGGACCTGCTTTAGCGGGTATATTAACAAGTTTATTCTCAATAAAAATGATTTTTGCATTTAATTCCTTAACATTTTTCGTAGCATCTGGATTATATTCTTTAATAAAATATATTTATGTATATCAGAAAAGTAATGAAAAAAAGGATGTAGAAAATGCTCATAATCAATACAATGAATATTTTCAATGCATAAGATACTTTATTAAAAATAAAGTTGTATTTTACACAACATTATTACTATCCATAGCTTTGTTCGTAAGTAGTCCCATAAATGTTCTTGTAATTAAATTTATTATGCAAGAATTTAACAATGAATTTACTTATGGAATTTTTATCTCAGCTATGGGAATTGGTTATATCTGTGGTGGAGTATTGTTAAATATATTTGACAATATTAGAAGCAAATTCAAAATATTGTCATCTATTATTTTTATAGATGGAATAATTAATCTATTAATTATTAAAAGTAATGAATATTCTATAATAATTTTGGCACTATCTTTAGGTATAATTAGCTGTATTTTTAATGTTTTAGATGAAACTATTGTTCAAGAATATACATTCTCAGATTATAGAGGGAGAGTATTTTCAATACATAATATTTTACTTGATACTTCTTATTTACTTTCTATTTTTCTAGGCGGAATAGTATTAATGTGGACAAATTTAAAAGCTTTATATATTCTTTCAGGATTTGTACTTATGCTTAGTAGTTTTGCTTATTATATTCAGTCTAAGAGAATATTTTATATAAATAAAAATGAAGCCTAAAATGTTTAAAAAAGGGGAGATTGTAATGTCATTAGATGTATCGTTATTTTACTTATTAAATTTACACCATAGAATGCTTAGTGATGAGATTAGAACTAAAGCATTCCAAAAAGCTATTTTTGAAAAAGTAAATCCAGGAGATGTTGTTGTTGATATCGGAACAGGAACAGGGATATTAGCTTTTTTTGCAATACAAGCGGGTGCTAAAAAGGTATATGCTATTGATACTTCAAACATAATTGAAGTCGCAAAACAAATTGCTAGGGATAATAGGATATTGGATAAAATAGTATTTATCCAAAACGATTCAAGAGAAGTTGTTTTACCTGAAAAAGCTGACATTATAATTTCTGAGACAATAGGAAGTTTTGGATTAGAGGAGAATATATGTGGTACCTTACTACATGGGAAGCAGAACTTTCTAAAACCTGGTGGGAAAATTATACCCGAAGAAATTGAATTATACTTAACCCCTGTCTTTTGTGAGGGGAAACTAGAAAACATTAAATGGGAATTTCTGAAAAATTATGATATAAACAACGATAGCTTAAGTGATATTGCGGTACATAATACATATAAAACTAATTTAATAGAGTCTAACATAGTATCATGCCCTAAATTAATAAGTAAAATTAACTTTACTAACATTGAACAAATATCATATGTCTTTAAAACTCAATTTAACTTACAGAATTGCAAAATAAATGGTTTAGGAGGGTGGTTTAAAGCAAAGTTATCTAGCAATGTATATATAGATACATCTCCTTTTAGTTCTCCAACACATTGGATGCAAACATATTTTCCTTTGCAAGAAGTTGTAGAAGCATTTAAAGATAAATCAACAATTGAAGTAGAAATTAGAAATCATCCATTTGGAAATTCATGTTTTATAGAATGGAATATCAGAACTTCAGTTCGCGAATATCACCATACTACATTTAATGGATTACCTTCTATAGAAAGATTTTTTGATATGTATGGTATTAGTTAAATAAGAAGATGAATTACTAAATATCATAGTGAGGAAGGGATAATAATGAGGGAAAATGTAGATGTTCTATTAGTAAGACTACCTTTGTTAGATGAAGAAGAGTTTCTTAGAGAATCAAGTGAATATCTAGGATTTGGTTATCTAAGCTCAGGACTAAGAAAAAATGGTTTCTCTGTAAAAATTCTTGATTTCTATTTACAACAATGTAGCATTGAACAAGTAATTAGTAAAATTTTAGAGTATAATGCCAAAATCATTGGGTTTACTATAGTTTTACAAGATTTAATTGATAGTTGCAAAGTGATTTGTTCACAATTAAGGAAGAACAAAGTACAATCACATATAACTTGTGGAGGTCATTTACCTACATTAAAATATATAGAAATATTAAATCAGATTAATGAAATTGATTCGATAGTACGCTTTGAAGGCGAAGTAACTATTGTTGAATTAACACAGCATGTCGTTCAAGGTAAGGATTGGACAAATATTAAAGGAATTGCATATAGAGATATAGATGGTATACCAAAATCAAATACTAGTAGACCATTAATAAAAGATTTAGATAAATTAGACTTTGCAGACAGAGATACATTATCAATAGTTATTGAAAAAGGAGGGCCAGCAGGCATCTTATCAAGTAGGGGTTGTTATGGGAGATGTTCATTCTGTAGTATCTATTCTTTTTATAATACTGCAGAAGGTAATAATTGGAGAGCAAGAAGTCCTAAAGATGTTGTTGACGAAATAGAGTATATATACAAAAAATACAAGGTTAAGTACTTTAGGTTTTTTGATGATGATTTCATTGGACCAGGAGAAATTGGAAAGAAGAGAGCTTATGATATAGCACAATTAATTATTGATAGAAATTTAGAGATAAATTATTATATAGAAACAAGAGTAAATGATGTTGACTATAAGCTTTTTCAAAAACTTAAACAAAGTGGCTTAGATAGAGTTTTTATAGGAGTAGAAGCTGGTTCTGAAAAAATTTTAGAAGAATACAACAAAGATATAACAATTAAGCAACAAAAAGAAAGTATTGAGATTTTAAAGTGTTTAGGAATAAAAGTGATAGCTGGTTTCATGATGTTTAATCCTTATCTAACATTAGATAAATTCAAAGAAAATTTCTATTTTCTTATTAAATATGATTTATTAAACTTTTTTAACTTAGTATCATTTTTCACAGTATTAGGAGGAACTCCTATGGAGGAGAAATTAAGACAAGAAGGATTATTAATACAGAACGATTATAGGAAGGGATACAATATTATAGACAATAAAGTAGCAATATTATATAGAGTATTATCAATAGGTACAAAACCTCTAGAAAAATTATATATTCAGATTAAAAAAGCAAATAATAGTTTTTATATAAGTAAAGCTAATATTGATATAGAGTTATATGACGAAATTAATAGACAATTAAATAAATACCTTTTAGAGATTACTGAATCAATTTTAACTTTTATTGAAAAACTTCCTAATGAGAATATATTTGATTCTGAAGTAGATAAAAAAGCAGAAGAATATTATAATGAATCCTTAAATTTTACCGAGTCATTATTATTTTTAATTAATATATATAATACTGCTACAAATGAAGGAGGTATGTATGAGAACAGTTCTAGATTATCTGTATAAAGATGAAAGTATAAATGGATATATAATTAGAGCTTTATTAAATGATATGCCTCATTTTCACTGTGAAATAGAAGTAGATGGCAATAATGTAATAGGATTATTGGCAGTATGGGAGAGTGAAAAAATTGCAACGTTAAGAGGAGAACTATTATTTTGTAGAAAATGGTTTGAAAAGCTATATGGAGAATATAATTTTTATGATTTAGAGAACAGATTTAGTAAATATATATTACAAAATCATAAAATCAATAATGAATATTTTATATCTGATTACTTATTCTTAGAATATATTAATAATAAAAAAGTAAAAGATGAAGTTAAAAATATATATTCTAAAATAAATAAAAATGACTGGCTTAAAATACGTGATATTTATAAGAAAAAATACAATATAGATTTTACTGAATTTGAAGAACGTAATATGGAATGGTTGGTTGTATATGAAAAAGGATATCCAATTAGCAATATTTGTTTAGAGAAAGTCTCAGAAAAATTTTTCGTTCTATCAAACTTTTACACTGCACCTGATAGGCAAAATAAAGGTGTCGGTACCAATTTGTTAAGAGATGTATTGAATAGTTTTGAAAATACAAAATTCGGTTTATTTGTAAATAGTCAAAATACCCATGCATTAAATATCTATAGAAAGTTAGGATTCAATATCAAAGCTAAATTAGTAAATTTTGAACTAAAATAGGTAGGGATAGAGTAAATATATAATTCTTTATATCCTAAAATATGCATGAAAGGGGGTGAGAACATGAGTGTGAAAGAATTAATTGGACTTGCTTTAACTGACACTAATTTAAGAGAAAAGTTGCTAAAAAATCCCGAAAAACTATTTCAAGAGTATAGTGTAGATGTGGATTCTAAATTATTAAACAAAGTTAAACTACTCACACAAGAAATGATGAATGGGATATCAGTTGGAGCAGGCAATGACTTTTCACGTCTTGTATTAATTGACAGAAGATAATTACATAATTTTTTAAAAGAAAAGTAGACAACTTACTATCAAAATTAGTGGATGTCTACTTTTCTTCTTTATTTATCTTTAAATTGAGTACACCACTTTACAAGAAACGAAGCGATAGCTTCCAAAAAATAGATAAATCAGACATCTGAATCCTAGAAATACTAATCATAAGAAAATAATCCATTCTAGGAGATGTCTGACTTATGATTAGTGTATCCAAAAACTCAGT
>JACCKY010000029.1 GCA_014236755.1 Candidatus Petromonas tenebris
GTGGTTACTTCTAACTTTGTTTTTAATGACCTATCTATACCTTTACAATTTCAACCTTATTATAGTAAAGATGTTTGTACAAAGCTTAATAAGCCTTTTAAAAGCAAAGTTGACATTGCAAAGGATTTTATTAATGATTTTAATGCTCCAGACAACTGTGATTCTATTTACTGCCTAATTGATAGTTGGTATACTAGTACGCCTTTGATAGAATCTTGTTTGAAAAAAGGGTTCATGTCATCGGTGCTTTGAAGTCAAATAGGATAATTAATCCTTTTGGTTTTAAAGCTAAGCTTTCTCAGCTTGCTGACTCTATTGATCCTAATACCTTAGATGTCGTTACCGTCAAAGGCAAAAGTTATAGAGTTTATCGATATGAAGGACCCGTAGGGTCTTTTGAGAACGCTACCGTACTAATTTGTTATGAAATTAATGGCGAAGATCTTGAGTCGCCTGTATATTTTTTATCCACTGATATTGAACTAGATACACATAAAATAATTGAATACTATTCAGTAAGATGGGAAGATTGAAACTAATTATAAGTATCTAAAATCTAATTTGAGTTTTGATAAATATAGAGTTCGTAGCATCCTTTCTATAGAAAGATATTTTTTGATTATATTCTTAACTATCAACTTTTTAGAATTATTTAGATTTAAATCAACTAATTTAGCTATTAAAACTATAGGAGATACTATTAATTACTTTCATAGCCTATCGGCTAAAGAGTTAATTTATCACATTTACAGATGTTGTAAAGCCAATATACCTTTAAAAGATATTTTTAAATCTCTTAAAATCGCTTCCTAAGCTTTTTAAAGAAATTATATTATTTTCACGTAATACTTGTGTCTTAGCATATGGATAATTATAACTTAATATCTAAAAATATCCTCAATTACCAATTTAGATTTTAAAATTGCAGAACTTAAAAATATTAGTTATTTTAAAAATGTACAATCAGAAAATACTGTAAAGAAAGATTATGTTAGTGGTGAAACTTATAAATATCTTGGCAAACAATATAGATTAAAAGTAGAAGAAGTAGAAAAAAAAGAGGATGAAGAAGTAAAGTATTTTCGTGGGTATATTTATCTATATGTAAAGGATAAAAACAATTACAGTAGAAAAGAAAAGCTTCTAAACGATTGGTTTAGGGAAAAGGCTACTCAGAAATTCAAGGAAAGTTTAGACAAAATGTATAAAACTATAGAAAAATATGGCATTGAAAAGCCTGATATTCAAATAAGAACGATGAAAGCTAGATGGGGTTCATGTATTAGAGATAAAAACATAATTATTTTAAACTATGAACTAATTAAAGCACCTAAATTTTGTATTGATTATGTTGTTCTTCATGAGCTTATACATTTTAAATATAAAAATCATGATTCTAACTTTTATGCTTTTCTTACAGCCTTAATGCCAGACTGGAAGCAAAGAAAAGAGATTTTAGATGAAGAAGTGGTGAGGGAGTTGTAATTAATGTATCAATAAAATGCCCGCAATTGAAGAATTAAAAGGTGCAGGTATAGGCATCGAAATTAAGTAGTAAAGTTTTGTTGAGTTAAAAATTAAATAGAATAAATAGCAAAAACCCCTGAATTTATGCTTTTGAATTCAGGGGTTTTTGGTGTCTGTTGAATTAAACCACCTTGAATATTCTGTAATTCGTCTTGTTGATATATTGCTCATTGAACAAGATGAAAAATAGACAAAAAGTTTAAGTATTCCTTAACACTGTAATAAACCCATCAAGTATTTGATGACTTATTTTGAAACCTTTGCCTAGATAGAATTTTAATGCATCATCATTTCCATTTGATACAAAGATAAATATGTCACTTATTGACTCAAATGAATTTAACCAATCCATAGATTTATTGAATAAAACGGTTCCAATGCCTTTATTACGATACTCCTCTTTTATAAAAAACTGAGAAAGACAACCTACGTCATCATTTTTTATAGAATTAAAGTCAAAGAAGGAGTCACATTGTAAAGTAGCAAAACCACCGGAATATATCTCTTTTGGTGATATAGTGCTATATGCATATCCGGCAATTTCATTATCATCTTTAGCTACAACTATATAGTTAGCTTTAGCACTCTTGATAGATGGAATCATTCTGGTCTCAAAACACATATTATCGAAGAATTCAGGATGGATATATGCTTTAGATTTTTGATAAGCCATTAAATCATTTACCAAATCCTTAATGCAAATAATGTTATCTTCGGAAATAACTTCATAATGAATACTCATATTAATCCTCCTTTCTGAAAATAAATTGAAAAACATATTTGATTGATCAATTAGCTTTGATATAATCATATCAAGTTACAATTATTACAACAAGTATGTAGTTTTTTCTGTTTAAGTAAGCAAAAACTGAGTATTGGAGTGATATTATGAATGACAAAGCATTGTATAAAAACAGACTTGACAACTGTCCATTAACATTTGCTTTAAACCTTATAGGTGGAAAATGGAGATTACCTATAATTTGGGCATTGAGTAAAAATGGAACTATGCGATATAATGAATTAAAAAGGAGTATTGATGGTATTACTAACATGATGCTAACTCAATCACTAAAAGAATTGGAATTGCATGGTATTATTAATCGGAAGCAATTTATGGAAATACCACCGCGAGTTGAGTATTCGCTAACTGATAATGGAAAAAATCTTATTCCAGTTCTTAAAGCACTAGCTGATTGGGGCAATCAAATGAAAAACATTGATAACTCGAAATAATATAGAATTAGAACTTGTGGAAATAGTCGTAGATATAACTGGTTCGCCAGATAATGTAATTTTATTTGATGTTATATTAGCTGCTGGAATAAATATAGCAGAAACGGTAAAAAGAAATCGTGAAACTGATGATATAGAACAGTGGTTTAGGATCTCCTGCAGCGCAGAATTAGAGGATGGTATTAAAAACTTCAGCATATCCAATATATCCATTAACAGTAAACATAGAAAGAGTAAAGATAATCCCTTATCTGAGTATTTAGTTCCTGTCATTTCCAAAGAACAACTTGATGATACTGCAGAAGCTTTTCTTAAAAAGTATTATCCCGAAGCGTTAGAAAAACCAATGGCTATACCTCCAGAGGAAGTAGCAGAGAGAATGGGACTTCAAATTAAATAAACATTACAAAGTCCTGTACTGATTTTGGGCAGATTTTCTTTGATGATAGTCAAGTGCAGTATTTTGATAGAGAAAACAAAGAGTATAAGTCATTAGATGCTAAAAAAGAAACCATACTAGTAGATCCAGAAGTATTTTTTATTACCATATTCATTGCATCTATTATAAGCTCTTTGTTAATTCTATTTCCCATGGCATAGCCTACAACATCTTTAGTACATAAGTCCTTGACTATGGCTGTGTAAAGCCAGTCTTCTTCAGTCCAAAGATAGGTGATATCTCCCACCCATACTGTATTAGGAACTGCTACATTAAAGTCTTGCTCTAATAAATTTGGTGCTGGAGGTAAGTTATGATTACTGTTAGTTGTTGCTTTCCATTTGGCTCTTCTTTTTGACTTTATATCATTTTGCTTCATTATTTTATAAACTGTATTACGACTGCATGAGATAACTTCTTTTACCTCTGCCCATATAGGATCAACTCCCCGTACAGGATATTTTTTATGGGTTTTCTTAATTATCTCTTTTATTTTTTCCTGCTTCTTTGCTCAATTTGATGGTGGTCTATCTAGCCAGTCATAGTAACCGCTCCAGGATACTTCTAAGAGCATGCACATTTTCTCCACAGAATGCCCGGAAGCATTAGCTTTTATAAATTCATATTTCTCACTAGCTGTTGATGATTCTGTGGTTTTACGAAAATGGCTACTGACTTTTTTAATTTTTCTATTGTATCCTTTGTATATTCTAGCTCCTTTTTAAGTCTCTTATTTTCAGCTTCAAGCTGAGCTAGCTTTAATGAAGTGGCATTTTGTGGTCCTTTAATTGATTTTATCCATCTTCTAAGTGCAGGTTCCGATACCCCTAAATCTTTCGCTACTTTACTAACCTTTCTACCTTTTTCTACTACCATTTTCACTGCATTTGCTTTAAACTCATCATCATACCTGTTGTTATTACCTTACATCTTCAACACCCTTTCATGATTTAATTATACAATCACGATTCTGTGTCCGTCAAACTTGGTATGACTCAAAAATTGATTTTTTTTAAGCACATTCAAATTCGTACTTAACTCTGATTTCTCAATTATCACGGTTACGATATCCATAAGCTCTACGTTTAATTTTTTTAACTTTATGCTTATTACCTTTTGCAGTGCCGTTAAAAATCGGATAATCGTAATAATTTAGAATGTATGTTATCCAGTTATCAAGAGTTTTGATGAATTTCTTTAGTTCAGAAATATCATATTCTGCTGCTAAGTACTTATAATATGCTAAAAATGCTGCAGCATCTTCCTTTGTTGTAATCTCAAAGAAAATTCTAAATTCTTCTTTAAGGTAATGAAGTTGTTTTAACTTCTCATATTTTGCAAAAGCCGTCAGCAGATTGGCATATTCCCAGGTCTAAGGTCTTCTAAGTTTTTTAGTATAGCCCAACGAATTTTAAATACTTTACCTTTTTTGACATACTTGCGTATATGGTTTTGAATGTGCTTTCTTGCATCATCCACACAGTTATGAAGATACTGTGATATATGAAATCTATCTATAACCGGCTTTGCATTGGGTAAGCATTCTATATTGAAAAACAGTAACTTTTGCTCATATCCATTGAAACTGTCTCAATGCCAGTCTTACATTTTCCGGTAAACTTTTAAGGTATGATACGACTATACGAAAAATGTCGAAAAAAAAATTCTTTAAATAAATATTAATATATGTTACAATCAATTTAAAGAAAAAGGAAATATTTTTTTATACAAAAATGTTAAATTATTAACAATTATAACTGCTTATCCATATAGAATAATATATATCTACGTGAATATAATTATATAGAAAGTTTGTCTTAGGGGGAAAACGATGAAAGAAAATGTTAAGGAAAAACTAAGAAGAGATATATTGAAGAAGAGAAAAGCTATGAAAAAAGAAGACGTAGCACAATATAGTAAAGACATAATATCAAGACTAGTTAGTTTGCAGACATTTAAAGAAAGTAACAATATTATGATTTATTTAAGTTTTAATAACGAGGTAGATACATATAAACTAATGGACATTTGCTTGAAACAAGGAAAAAAAGTATTAGTTCCCTTTTGTATTAAACAAAATAAAAAGATGATACCAAGTGAAGTCAAAGATCCTCAAAAAGAATTAGTGATGAATTCCATAGGATATAAAGAACCTCATATGGATTATCTAAGAGAAATGAGGATAGATGATATAGATCTAATAATAGTCCCAGGTGTGGTATTTGACTACTTTGGAAATAGAATTGGATTTGGTGGAGGGTACTATGACAGGTTTTTAAATAATGTAACAAAAGCGAAAACCATAGCATTATGTTATGATTATCAACTGGTAGATAGAATTCCTGCCGATAAATTCGATATTCCTGTTCAATGTATAGTTACTGAGAAAAAAGTTATTGAATTATATAATGAAAAAGAATAATAGTTTGTTTGAGAAATAAAGTGAATAGAAATATTTTTTTAGCAAAATAAGTTAAAAATTTAACCATCTTTTAAAATGTTAAAAGCTAGTGGAATTTATTAATTTATAAATTAATATAATAAATACAGTATACGTTATACTAAATACAAAATTCATGATAAAGTAATACCAATGAATTAGAATATGTAGTTTGGAGCAACGAAAACTTTCTTGTAAAATACACCACTTTACAAGAAATAAAGCGATAGCTTCTAAAAAATAGATAAATCAGACATCTAGACTATAAATTATATGATGAAAAACAATCAAAACTAGAATTAGCAGCACAAATGAATGATTAGTTCAGAAATAGAATACTTGGAAGAATATAAATTTATTCTTCTTTGTGATAGTTGGTACTCAAAAGGAGCAATCTTAAATACAGTAAAAAAACATGATAATCTTGAATTAATAGGAGCTGTACGCTCCGATACTGAAATCTATGATTTACCTCCAGCCCCTACGGGAAAAAGGGGAAGACCAAGACAAAAGGGAGATGAGCTTGATATCAAATCTTTTTTCTATAAAAAAATAGATAAATACTATATTGCCACTAAAAAAAGTTATAACTCGTTTATTTCAAAAACCAGTATATATCGCTGTTACAACTACTGATTTAGAAAATTTTAAATCGGTTAGAATGTATATTTCAACAATAAATCCTGAAAATATTAATGTTTTTAAGGAGCACGAAGTAGATGATATAAAATATGATTCATCTGTTTCAGTATTACCCTTTATTAGTAATAGATTTTCTGATTATAAATTTGAAAGCCCACAAGTCATAAAACGAATGATTTCAGAAAGAGTAATAAAGGAATTAATTTTTGATAGTTTCGTATCTTCACTCGAAAATAGCAAAATTTATTCTGTAGTTTTTAAATGTGTTAAAAACTTTATATATAAGGACTTTGTGGCTTAATTAATCTTGGAAACTGGTGTTATAAAATATTAAACTTAATTAAAATTAAGTTTTACTTAATGCAATCAAAAGGGGGAAGTGTAAAATGAATAAAAAAAAATATGCAGTGGATGAAGCATCGCAGGAGCTTATAAAAAAGGCAAAGGATGATAGAATAGAAACGGTTTGGGATAGAAAAAAAATCATGAAAACTCCTTGTGGATTTGGAGAGAAGGGTTTATGTTGTAGAATTTGTTCTATGGGACCCTGTAGAATTAGTCCAGTTACAGGAAAAGGAGCACAAAAAGGACTTTGTGGTGCGACTGCTGATGTTATAGTATCGAGAAATTATGCCAGGATGGTTGCTGCTGGTACTGCTGCCCATTCAGACCATGGAAGAAGTATTGCTCATGTTTTACACATGGCAAGCAAAGATGGTAATTATACTGTAAAGGATGAAGAAAAACTTATTGAAATAGCTGACAGATGGGGATTAGAGACAGAGGATAAAAATATTTATGATTTGACCCATGAAGTAGCAGAGTATGCTTTGAATGAATATGGTAAACCTTTTGGCAATTTAACTCTTCCAACCTTTGTTCCAGATAAGAGGAAAAAGATATGGGAAAATCTTGGAATAACTCCTAGGGCAATTGATAGAGAAGTTGTAACAGTTATGCACTCTACCCATATAGGCTGTACAGCTGACGCTGAAAGTATGATTAAGATGGCCATGAGAACTTCATTAGCCGATGGTTATGGGGGCTCTATAATGGGAACTGATATTAGTGACGTACTTTTTGGTACTCCAACAGTGAGAGAAACAGAAGCAAATTTAGGGGTCTTGGATGAAAAATATGTTAATATAATCGTTCATGGACATGAGCCTAGTCTTTCTGAGATGATAGTACTTGCAGCTGATGATCCTGAACTACTTAAATTGGCCAAAGAAGTAGGTGCAGAAGGAATCAATATTGCCGGTATGTGTTGTACAGCCAATGAAGTTATGATGAGACATGGAGTTAAAATAGCAGGTAACTTTTTACAGCAGGAACTTGCAGTAGCAACAGGGGCAGTGGAGGCTGTAATAGTTGACGTGCAGTGTATATTTCCAGCACTATCTGATTTGACAAAGGCTTATCATACTAAGTTAATAACTACATCACCAAAGGCTAAAATTAGTGGAGCTATCCATAGAGAATTTGATGAAAGGACTGCTTATGAATCTGCTAAAAGCATTATTAAGGAAGCTATATTAAACTTTGAAAGTAGAGATAAAGAAAAAATCTTTATACCAAAGGCCAAAGCCCATGCAATAGTTGGTTTCAGTTATAAAACTATACTTAATCGATTAGATAAGGTGGTTAATTCAAATATAGACCCAGTGGGAACTATCAAACCTTTAGCTGATTGTATAACTTCAGGAGTATTAAGGGGAGCAGCGGGAGTTGTAGGATGCAATAATCCGAAGCAAACCCATGACCAAAGCATAATTGAAATTATAAAAAGTTTAATAAAAAAAGATGTAATCGTAGTAGCCACAGGATGTGCAGCACAGGCAGCAGCTAAGGCAGGACTTATGAGCAAAGATGCAAGAAAACTGGCAGGGAAAGGGTTGGCTACAGTTTGTGACCTGGTAGATATACCTCCAGTATTACATATGGGGTCCTGTGTTGACAATACTCGCATATTGAATTTAGTTGGAGAATTAGCCAAATTTTTGAATTTAGATATAAGCGATCTTCCTGTAGTTGGTGTAGCTCCTGAATGGATGTCTGAAAAGGCTGTGGCTATAGGCACATATGTGGTTAGTTCAGGAATAGATACTTGGCTTGGCATTATGCCCCCTGTTATAGGTAGTAGAGAAGTTATGGATATTTTGACTAATAAAATTGAAGATATGGTTGGGGCTAGATTCTATTTTGAAGAAGATCCAGTTAAGGCAGCAAATCAAATGATAGAAAGAATAGAAGAAAAACGAAAAATATTGTATAAAAAACTTAAAAATCAAAATCTGGCAGTAGAAGAGGCGACAGTAGCACAAAATTAAAATAAGGTTAGGTGGAATCAATGAAAATAGCTATTACAGGAAAAGGTGGAGTGGGCAAAACGACTTTAGCTGCTATATTAAGCAGGGTATTTGCACAGGAAGGTTATAGAGTTTTAGCAGTTGATGCAGATCCTGATTCAAATTTAGCCCTTGCTATAGGATTACCAAAGGAAAAAATAGATAAAATTGTGCCCATTTCTGAAATGAAACAGCTTGTAGCAGAAAGAACAAATTCTACTCCAGGATCTTTTGGGAAACTTTTTAAAATGAATCCCAAGGTAGATGATATTCCTAAAAGATATTGTATCAAATATAACGATGTAAACATCTTAACAATTGGAACTGTAGATAAAGGAGGAATGGGATGTTTTTGCCCTGAAAATGTCTTGTTGAAAAAACTTACATCCTATTTGATTCTACAAAATAAAGATGTGGTGATTATGGATATGGAGGCAGGAATAGAACATCTGGGAAGAGGAACAGCTCATGGTGTAGATGCTTTTATAGTGGTAGTAGAGCCTGGTATAAGAAGCATACAAACCTATAGACAGGTTAGAAAACTTGCAATGGATATTGGTATTAATAAGGTTTACATAGTTGGAAATAAAATTAGAAATGAGGATGATAAGAAATTTATAATGGGAAATGTTAAAGGAATAGATTGTTTAGGATTTATACAATATAGTGATGATGTAGTAAACTCCGATAGAGTTAATAAATCTCCATATGATTGTGACAGAAAAGCTGTCCAGGAGATAAAAAAAATAAAAGATAAATTAGTGAAAGGAGTTATGTAAATGGGATTCAAATCGGACATTGAAATTGCTCAAGAAGCCAAGTTGAGAGATATTAGGGAAATAGCTGAGAAACTGGGATTAACAGAAGATGATATTGACCTATATGGAAAGTACAAAGCAAAAGTAGATTATAACTTATTAAAAAAGAATAATGGTAAAAAAGCTAAATTAATCTTAACTACGGCAATTAACCCAACTCCAGCTGGTGAAGGTAAAACTACTACTACAATTGGAGTAGCAGATGCATTATCAAGACTTGGAAAAGATACAGCTATTGCCCTTAGAGAGCCGTCACTTGGACCAGTATTTGGAGTAAAAGGTGGAGCAGCTGGCGGGGGATATGCACAAGTAGTGCCAATGGAAGACATAAATTTGCATTTTACCGGAGATATCCATGCTATAGGAGCTGCTAATAATCTATTGGCTGCTATGCTTGATAATCATATCTATCAGGGTAATAAGTTAAATATCGATCCTAGAAGAGTTATCTGGAGAAGAGCAGTTGACATGAATGATAGACAGCTAAGATTTATTACAGATGGTCTTGGTGGAAATGCTAATGGGGTACCTAGAGAGGATGGTTTTGATATAACAGTTGCTTCGGAAGTTATGGCGGCATTTTGCTTAGCAAATGATATTCTTGACCTTAAAGAGAGATTAGGAAGAATTATTGTTGCATATACTTGGGATGACAAACCAGTAACTGCTGCTGATTTAAAGGCTCATGGTGCAATGGCAGCACTTTTAAAGGATGCATTAAAACCTAATTTAGTACAGACATTAGAGGGTACACCTGCCTTTGTACATGGAGGACCTTTTGCAAATATAGCTCATGGTTGTAATTCAGTTATAGCTACTAAGATGGCCATGCATTTTGCAGATTATGTGGTAACGGAAGCAGGGTTTGGTGCTGATCTTGGGGCAGAGAAATTTTTAGATATCAAATGTAGAATGGCACATTTAAAACCTGACGCAGTGATCATTGTAGCTACTGTTAGAGCTTTAAAATACAATGGAGGAGTTGCTAAATCTGATATAAATGAAGAAAATCTTAAAGCTTTAGAGAAGGGTCTTCCTAACCTATTAAAGCATGTAGAAAATATTACTAAAGTTTTCAAATTACCAGCAGTAGTAGCTATAAACAAATTTCCTACAGATACGAATGCAGAGATAAGGTTAGTTCAAGATAGATGCAAGGAGCTAGGGGTTAATGTTGTATTGTCGGAAGTTTGGGCAAAAGGTGGCAAAGGTGGAGAAGAAGTAGCTAAAGAGCTAATCAGATTAATAGAAGAAGAAAAAAATGAGTTTACATATGCTTATGAACTAGATATTCCAATTAAAGAAAAGATAAGAAAAATTGTTAAAAAAGTTTATGGAGCTGACGATGCAGTATTTTCGACAAAGGCATCTAAGGAAATTAAGAAGTTAGAAGAACTAGGTTTTGGTAACGTTCCAATCTGTATGGCCAAAACTCAATATTCATTAACAGACGATCCTAAAAAACTAGGAAGACCAACAGGATTTACAGTGGAAGTGAGAGAGGTTGGGATTTCAGCTGGTGCAGGATTTATAGTAGCTCTTACAGGAAGTATCATGAAGATGCCAGGTCTTCCAAAAGCACCAGCAGCGGAAAAAATCGATGTAGATGAAAATGGGGTAATAACCGGTTTGTTTTAAAAAGTTATGAGGAGGTAGATGAATGGAACTGGCTCAGAAAAACTGTACTGAATTTATCGAGTTGCTTGCTTCAAAGGCTGCAGTTCCAGGTGGAGGTGGTGCAGCAGCCCTAACTGGAGCCATAGGAATGGCTTTAGGTAGTATGGTATGTAATTTAACTGTTGGAAAGAAAAAATATGCCGAGCACGAAGAAATAATTAAAGACATTTTAAAGAAAGCAAACAATATAGAGCAGAATTTATTGAAAATGATTGATGAAGATGCAGAAAGCTTTCTTCCGCTATTAAAGGCCTATGGAATTAGAGCAAAAACAGAAGAAGAAAAGAAGATGAAAGAGGAAACATTGGAGAAAGCATTGAAGAAGGCCTGTAAAGTTCCCATTAAAATAGTAAAAACAACCTATGAAGCTATAAAACTTCATGAAGAACTGGTAGATAGGGGTTCTAGACTTGCCATAAGTGATGTAGGAGTTGGGGTTCAATGCTTAAGAGCAGCCCTTATTAGCGCACAACTAAACGTTATTATAAATATAAATTCGATTAATGATAAGGAATATGTTGCAAAGGTAAAAGAGGAAACAGAAAATTTAGTCAAAGAGGGAGTAAAAATAGCTGATAAAGTTTATAAAAAAGTAGAGAAGATTCTTTCAAAATAAAATTATCAATAAAAAGCTTCAATATATTCGATATTTTTATAAAATGAGGAGGTTTTGAAATGGGTGAAATTATAAAAGGTAAGCCTGTAGCAGATAAGATTAGTGAAGACCTGATTAAGGAAATTAAAGGACTTAATGCTAAAGGAATCAATCCAAAACTTGCTATTGTAAGAGTAGGAGAGAGACCGGACGATTTAGCCTATGAAAGAGGGGCATTATCAAGATCTAAAAAAGTTGGAATTGAGGCTGAGGTAAAGTCACTTCCAGAGGACATTTCACAAGAGGAATTTATTGAAGTAATAAAGGAATTAAATCAAGATAAAAATGTTCATGGAATATTGATATTTAGACCTTTACCAAATCATTTAGATGAAAATGTTATCAAAAATGTAATAGCTCCTGAAAAGGATGTAGATTGTTTTAGTCCTGTTAATCAGGGAAAATTATATGAAGGAGATAAAACAGGATTTCCTCCATGCACTCCTGTGGCCGTAATGGAAATATTCAATCATTATGATATTGAGCTTGAAGGAAAGGACTGTGTAGTTATAGGGGCTTCAAATGTGGTAGGTAAACCGGCAGCACTGTTATTGTTAAATGAAAATGCCACGGTAACAATCTGTCATATATATACAAAGGATGTAGCTAAACTTGCGAGAGAGGCTGAAATAGTAGTTGTAGCCTGCGGAGTTCCCAGATTAGTAAAGGAAAGCTGGATTGGAGAAGGAGCAATAGTTATAGATGTAGGTATTAATATAGATGAAGATGGGAAATTATGTGGAGATGTAGACTTTGATGCTATAAAAGAGAAAGCATCTATGATAACTCCCGTGCCAAGGGGAGTTGGGTCAGTTACTACATCAATCCTTGCCAAGCATGTAGTAAAAGCATGTAAGATGCAAAATAACATCGACATCGATAAATCCATAGCCATAGATAATATCGATGAAAGTGCGTCTTAGTCTACAGCCCCACATAATATAAATTGTAAATAGTCGAGTACCTTTATTAAGAGTAACTTTGCCATAGTACCTAAATAAGGTACCGACTATTTACAAGATTTATTATAACAAAATTTATAACAGTTTGACAATTATAGTTGAATTTTATCATTCTTTAATTAATTAACTTTAGTTAGGAATCAATCTGAACGGTTTAATATATATGTGTTTATGCTTTATTAAATGGGATAAAGGGGGACTTATATTATATGATTATTTCACAAAAAAAGCCTTTTGAGGAGATACTTGAATATCTAAAGGATATTGAAAAGATAGTAATTACTGGATGTACATTATGTGCAGCCACTTGTCAAGTTGGTGGAGAAGAGCAGGTATTAGAAATGAAAGAAAAGTTAGAAAAACATGGTAAAAAAGTTTTAGGATATAAAGTTCTTGACCCTTCATGTAATTATTTAAAGGACAGAAAAGATTTAAAAACTTTAAAGAAAGAATTAAAAGAAGCAGATGCAGTTTTATCTTTAGCATGTGGTGATGGAACCCAGACAATTGCAAAACTTGTAAAAGTGCCGGTTTATCCAGGAAATAACACAATGTTTATAGGGGAAACAAAAAGAATTGGAGAATATGAAGAAGGTTGTAGAGCTTGTGGGAACTGTGAACTTGCATGGACCGGGGGGATATGTCCTACCACAGCCTGTGCCAAAGGATTATTGAATGGTGCCTGTGGTGGAGCAAGAGACGGAAAATGTGAAGTTGATTCTGAAAATGATTGTGCATGGATTCTTATATATGAAAGGTTAAAAGACTTAGGTAAGCTTGATAATTTAGCAGTGATAAGAAAACCAAGGGATTATAAAAAAATAACAAATCCAAATAAATTGAACTTAAAAGAAAAGGGGGCGTGCTAAATGAGCTTGTTGAAGAATGCCCTAGAAAAAGGAGATTTTGGTATTACGGTAGAAATGGCGCCTCCTAAGGGAACGGATTTTTCACATTTAGTAGAGTGTGCTAAAGCTGTAAAGGGTAAGGTACATGGAGTAAATGTTACGGATTTTCAATCTGCTGCCATGAGGGCTACTTCATTGGCAACATGTAAAATTTTAAAGGATATTGGTTTAGAACCTGTAATGCAATTAACTGGAAGAGATAGAAATAGAATAGCTATACAAGGAGAATTACTTTCAGCAGGGACTTTTGAAATAGAGAATATATTAGCACTCACTGGCGATCACACGGTGGTAGGTGATCATCCGGGGGCTAAGCCCGTGTTTGATTTGGATTCCGTTGGAATTTTGGAAACTGCTTCTATTTTAAATAAAGGCGAGGATATGGAAGGCAATAAGCTTAAAGGGAAGACTAATTTCTATCTGGGTGCATGTGTAACACCTAAATATGAGCCTTTAGAACTTCAGATTCTGAAGATGGAGAAGAAGATAAAGGCAGGAGCAAGATTCTTCCAAACCCAAGGCGTTTATGACATAGAAACTATGAGAATATTTAAAGAAAAAACAAAGCACCTTGATGCAAAGATTTTGGCTGGTATAATTCCTTTGAAATCGGCAGGTATGGCAAAATACATGAATAAGAACGTTCCTGGTATATTTGTCCCCGATGAATTAATTACTAGAATGAAAAATGCTGAAAATAGAATAGAAGAGGGAATCAAAATATCAGGAGAATTAATAAGACAACTGAAGGAAGAAGGATTATGTGACGGTGTTCATATAATGGCAATAGGTGCTGAGGAAAACATTCCAGCGATCTTAAAAGCTGCAGGACTATGGAATAATATCGAAAGTCAAGAGTATGTAGCAGCTTCAGCGGATGAGTAGGAATCCAATATCAAGGAGGAAGATAGGATATGAAAATAGCAGTAATAGGTGGAGGACCGGGAGGTTATGTAGCAGCTATAAAGGCTTCGATATTAGGAGCTGATGTAACTGTAGTCGAAAAAAAAAATCTTGGGGGAACATGCCTGAATTTAGGGTGCATACCAACAAAATCACTGCTTGCCTGTTCAGAGGTCCTTGAAATGATAAATTCGTGTAAAGATTTTGGAGTAAATATTGATGGAGAGATAAAGGCAAATTTTAGTGTGATGATGAAGCGAAAGAATAAAATAGTAGATCAAATCAAAAATGGAATAGAATTTTTGTTTAAGGAGCGGGGGATAGAGCTAATTAATGGTTTTGGCAAATTAATAGATAGAAATAAGATAGAGGTTTCAAAAAAGGATGGGACAAAGGAGATAGTAGAAGCAGATAAAATAATACTTGCCACTGGGTCGGTGCCTGTAGTTCCGTCGATGTTTCCCTACGATGGAAAATATATCATAACTAGTGATGAAGCATTGCAATTAGATAACCTGCCACAGTCTATGATTATAGTAGGTGGAGGAGTAATTGGATGTGAGTTTGGTCAGTTTTTCAAGAAACTTGGAGTTAAGATTACAATAGTAGAAATGGCGGATCAAATTTTACCTTTTGAGGATAAGGATGTGTCAAAACAATTAAGTAGAGCATTTAAAAAAGACAAAATAAAAATGATAGTGAAGGACAAAATTGAAACTGTGGATATTAAAGAAGGTAAAGTTGTAGCGAGTTTAAGCAGTGGGAAAAATTTAGAAGCGGAAAAAATGCTTGTTTCTGTAGGAAGAAAACCTTTTATCGAAGGGCTTGGTTTGGAAGAATTGGATATTGATATTAAAAATGGAAAGGTAGTAGTTAATGAAAATATGGAAACAAGTATCGAAGGCGTATATGCAATAGGAGATATTGTTGACAGCCCATTCTTAGCACATGTAGCTTCAAAGGAAGGTATCATAGCAGTAGAAAATGCCTTGGGAAAGAACAAAAAAATAAAATATAGAGCCGTGCCTAGGTGCGTATATACAAATCCTGAAATTGCATCAGTAGGTGTTACAGAAAAAAAATTGAAAGAAGAAGGGATACAATATAAAGTCGGAAAATTTGATTTTAGAGGCTTAGGAAAAGCACAGGCCATAGGAAAGTTTCAAGGATTTGTTAAAGTATTGGCTGATGATACTGATAAAATTATTGGGGCATCAATTGTAGGCCCCCACGCAACAGATTTACTTTCAGAGCTTACATTAGCTGTTCACTTAGGGTTGACGGCGGAAGAGGTAGGGGATGTAATACATCCTCATCCAACATTATCTGAGGCCTTGATGGAAGCACTTCATGATGTTCATAACCAGTGTGTACATTCATTGTAACAAGATGGGGCACGATAAAGCCCTGTCTTGAAAAAAAACAAGGAGGTCTTATTATGGGATATAAAATAGCTGTAGCAGGAAAAGGTGGAACAGGGAAAACAAGTTTGACAGGGCTGATTATAAATCACATGGTAAAAAAAGGGGAAAGACCTATTCTTGCAGTAGACGCTGATGCCAATGCCAATTTAAATGAAGTCTTAGGAGAAGAGGTTGAAGTAACTATAGGAGAAATAAGGGAGGAAATAAATCAAGCTGAGGCATCAGGGAATGGATTTCCAGGTGGAATGGTAAAAGCTGATTATATGAAATATAGGCTTAATACTGCCGTAATTGAAGGAAGCGGTTACGATATGCTAGTGATGGGAAGAACTCAGGGGACAGGTTGCTACTGTTATGTAAATGGACTATTAAAAACTCAACTGGAAACATTTTCTAAGAACTATAAGTATATAGTTATAGACAATGAAGCAGGAATGGAGCATTTAAGTAGAGGGACTGTTAGAGATATTGGCACTTTATTGTTGGTAAGTGACTGCTCAAGAAGAGGTATACAAGCTGCAGGAAGAATAAGAAGGTTAGTGGATGAACTAAAATTAAATGTACCGCAGATTTATCTTATTGTAAACAGAGTACCTAATGGAAAGCTAAATGTAGGATTAATAGAGGAGATAGAAAAGCAAAAGCTAGATTTAATAGGGATTGTTCCGGTGGATTCTATGATATATGAGTATGATGCAAATGGAAAACCCTTAGCTAACTTACCTGAAGATTCTGTAGCTAAGTTAGCAATAAGTGAAATACTTTTAAAATTAAACCTATAACTATGAAGGGGGCGAATAAAGTGGTTTTTAAAAAGTCAGTGCAAAAATTTTCTGGAAAAATTAATGAGGTAGTAATAGGTACAGGAGAAAAGGCTATAAAATTGGGTGGAGAAAATGCGATGCCCTTTTATGACTTTGATGGAAATTTAGGAGAGAGGCCTAAAGTGGGGATGGAAATTCTGGATATTTTTCCAGACAACTGGATCGAGCCCTTGAAAGAAATGTATAAAGATGTGGCAGATGATACTGCTAAGTGGGCTCAATTTGTAGAGGAAAACTTTAATCCAGATTTTATATGTCTAAGATTTGAGGGGGCGGACCCTAATGGTCTTGATAAATCTGTAGAAGAATGTGCAGATATAGCAAAAGAAGTAGCTGAAAGTATTGAACTTCCTCTAGTGATAGCAGGAACAAATAATCATGAAAAGGATGCAAAATTGTTTGAAAAGATTGCAGAGACTTTAGACGGATATAACGTATTACTACTTTCGGCTGTAGAAGAAAACTATAAATCAGTAGGGGCAGCAGGAGGACTGGCTTACAATCATAAAGTTGGAGCAGAATCATCAGTTGATATAAATCTTGCAAAACAACTAAATATACTGCTTACTCAATTAGGAGTCAAACCTGAAGACATGGTAATGAATGTAGGTTGTGCTGCTGTAGGTTATGGTTTTGAATACGTTGCTTCAACTATGGATAGGATCAGACTTGCTGCGTGTGGTCAAAATGACAAGACCCTTCAACTTCCTATAATTACTCCAGTTTCCTTTGAAACATGGACTGTGAAGGAATCTATTGCTTCGGAAAATGAAATGCCTGAGTGGGGCAACCAAGAAGATAGGGGAATTGCTATGGAAGTTTCTACGGCGTCAAGTGTATTGGCAAGTGGAGCTAATGCAGTAATCCTACGTCATCCAACATCAGTTGAAACTATTAACATGTTTATTAAAGAGTTATTATCCTAATTTATTGATGAGGAGGAAAATAAAATGTCTTTAACTGGATTAGATATTTTTAAATTAACACCAAAGAAGAATTGTAAAGATTGTGGCTTTCCAACTTGTTTGGCTTTTTCAATGAAAGTTGCCACGGGAGCTGTTGAGATAGAAAAATGTCCTCATATGAGTGATGAGGCAGTGTCAAAACTTGCAGATGCTACTGCACCACCTATGAAGACTATAACTATAGGAAAGGGAGAAAATGAATATAAATTAGGTGGAGAAACAGTACTTTTCAGACATGAAAAGACCTTTGTAAATAGAAATAGATTTGCGCTATTGTTATCTGATTCTATGACAGATGAGGAGATAGAGAGCAAGATTACCAGTATCAAAAAAGTTAATTATGTGAGAATAGGCGAAGAAATGAGGGTTGAAATTGTAGCACTTAAATATGAAAAGAGTAGGGAAAAATATTTAGATTTAATCAGAAAAATAAAGGAAAGCAACTTAAATATAGTCTATATGCTTATATGTGAAGATGTAGAAGTTTTGAAGGATGCGTTAGAATTAGTTAAAAACGAAAAGCCTATCGTTTATGGTGCTACCAAGGAAAATTATGAAGAAATGGTAGACTTGGTTAAGGGTGATGAACTGCCACTAGGTATAAAAGCCAATAACCTAGAAGAATTATACTCACTTGTTGCTGATATACACAAATTAGATTATAAAGAACTTATTTTAGATGCAGGAAGTTCCTCTATAAAAGAAGCCTTTGATAATACGGTTCAAATTAGAAGAATAGCATTAAAAGAAGAGGATAGAACCTTTGGATATCCTTCTATAGTATTTGCCAATGAACTTTCTAAAGGCAATAAGTTTATGGAAATTGCTTTAACTTCATTATTTATACTTAAATACGGATCAATAATTGTTTTAGGAGATATTGATTATACTAGAGCTTTACCTCTATTTGCTTTAAGGCAAAATATATTTACCGATCCTCAAAGACCTATGAGGGTTGAACCTAAGGTTTACCCAATAAATAATGCTGACGAAAACTCTCCTGTATTGGTTACCGTAGATTTTGCACTTACTTACTTTATAGTTTCAGGAGAAGTAGAAAGGTCTAAAGTACCGGTTAAGCTTGCAATTCCTGATGCAGGTGGATATTCAGTTCTGACTGCATGGGCAGCTGGAAAACTAAGCGGTTCAAGCATAGCCAAATTTATTAAAGAAAGTGGACTAGATGAAAATCATAATTGCAAGAAACTCATAATTCCAGGAAAGGTTGCTGTTTTAAAGGGTGATATAGAAGATAATTTACCAGGATGGGAAGTTATTGTGGGAACAGATGAGGCTATGCACCTTCCAAAATTCTTAAAAGAACTTCAACAGGAAGCTACAGCTGTTTAAATAAAGTTAGCAAAAAACTTAATAAAAATAGGGGGACTTAAAAATGGAAAAATTTATGATTATAGGTGAGAGAATTCACTGTATCTCTCCAACAATTAGAAAGGCATTAGCCGAAAGAAATCCTGAACCGATTTTAAAGAGAGCAAAAGAGCAAATAGAAGCGGGAGCAGATTATTTAGATTTAAATATAGGGCCAGCTGAAAAAGATGGAGAAGAAATAATGACATGGGCTGTTGAATTGCTTCAAAAAGAATTTGACAATATACCTTTGGCACTAGATACAGTAAATAAAAAGGCTATTGAAGCAGGTATCAAAGTTTATAACAGGGCAAAAGGTAAGCCGATTATAAATTCTGCTGACGCTGGGGATAGAATTGAAATGATAGATCTTGCAGCAGCAAATGATGCTATGGTAATAGCTTTATGTTCTAAGCAAGGCATTCCAAGGGATAATGATGAGCGTATGGCTTATTGTACTGAACTGCTTGAAAGGGCTATGACATTAGGTTTAGAACCTACTGACGTTTTATTTGATCCGTTATTTTTAGTTATTAAGGGAATGCAAGATAAGCAGACAGAGGTTTTAGAAGCCATATCTATGATGAAAGAAATGGGACTTAAGACTACAGGCGGTTTAAGTAACGTTTCTAACGGTGCACCGAAGGAGATAAGACCAGTGTTGGATTCTGCTGTAGTAGCAATGGCTATGCAAAGTGGATTGACTTCGGCTATTGTAAATCCATGTGACACAAGACTGATGGAAACTATAAAAGCATGTGACATTGTAAAGGGCAGTGTGTTATATGCTGATTCATTCTTAGATTTATAAAATCAAAGGGGGCTGTTATTGTGAGTTTGTTTAAAACTATATTTACCGGTTCAAATCAAGCATTCGAGGCGGCTAAAGGTGCTGTCAATCAAATTATTGATAAAAAGGGGAGAGATCAGAAGGTTGCTTTTCCAAGCACGGCATATTTCCTACCAATAATATATGCAGCAACGGGAACAAAGATAAAGACAGTAGGGGATTTAGAGGCTGCACTTGATGTAGTTAAAAGTTTAATAGTAGAAGAGGAAAATTTAGATAAAGCCCTAAATGCAGGACTTGCAACGGCTGTATCAGCAGAGATAATTGAAGCAGTTAAATACGCAAGTAACGATGACCCTTATAGTGATGAAACGGGGATTGGATTTGTAACTGACCCGGTAATCCGTTCCCTAGGTGTACCATTAGTTACAGGAGATATACCAGGTATAGCAGTTATAATTGGTAAAGCAAGAGACAGCGAAGCTGCTGGTAGGATAATCAAAGATTACCAGTCAAAGGGTTTACTTACTTTCCTAGTAGGAGATATAATAGACCAAGCTTGTGAAGCGGGAGTTAAAATGGGACTGGAATTAAGAGTAATTCCACTAGGGCAGGATGTCACATCTGTAATTCATGTTGTATCTGTGGCAATAAGAGCTGCTCTTATATTTGGAAATATAGAACCAGGGAACCTTGATGAGTTTTTAGCTTATACAAAGGAAAGAGTACCAGCCTTTGTCAACGTCTTCGGACCGCTAAGTGAACTTGTAGTGTCCTGTGGAGCAGGTGCAATAGCTATGGGATTCCCGGTTATATGTGACACAGATGTACCTGAAGTACCAACGTATTTATTAACCCAAAAAGATTACGAGAAGACAGTACAGACTTCTCTTGAGGCTAGGGGGATTAAGATAAAGATTACTGAGCTTCCAATACCTGTAGCCTTTGCTGCAGCCTTTGAAGGGGAAAGAATTAGAAAAGACGATATGTTTGTAGAGTTTGGTGGTTCTAAGACTAAGTCATGGGAATTGGTAATGGCTAAGGATATGGGGGAAATTGAAGACCATAAGATAGAGGTAATAGGAGCAGATATAGATACAATAGAAGAAGTTCCCGGAAGGCTTCCCCTTGCGGTATTGGTTGAGGTAGCAGGTAAGAATATGCAGGAGGATTTTGAACCAGTATTAGAAAGAAGACTTCACTATTTCATAAATTATATTGAAGGTGCAATGCACGTAGGTCAAAGAGACATCACTTGGATAAGAATAAGCAAAGATGCCTATGGGAAAGGACTTAGATTAAAGCATATTGGTGAAGTGATTTATGCTAAGATGTTGGATGAATTTGATTCTGTAGTAGATAAATGTCAAGTTACAATAATAACTGATGAAGAAAAAGTTAAGAAACTTGCAAAAGAATATGCAGTTCCAAGATATAATGCAAGGGATGAGAGGTTGGCTTCCCTTACTGATGAAAGCGTAGATACTTTTTATTCATGTAACTTATGTCAATCCTTTGCACCAGCCCATGTATGTGTAGTAACTCCTGAAAGATTAGGACTGTGTGGAGCAGTAAGCTGGTTAGATGCTAAGGCAACGAAAGAATTGGATCAACATGGACCTTGCCAACCTATACCAAAGGAAGGGCTAGAGGATGAAACATTAGGCATATGGGAAGAAGTAAACAAGGCAGTAGATGAAATTTCTCAAGGTGCAGTAAGCAGAGTTACCTTATACAGCTTGTTAGTAGATCCTATGACTTCATGTGGATGCTTTGAGTGTATATGTGGTATTATGCCCGAGTCAAACGGGGTTGTAATAGTAAATAGAGAATATGGAGGGCAAACTCCTGTTGGAATGACCTTTGGAGAACTTGCCTCAATGACTGGTGGTGGAGTTCAGACACCAGGATTTATGGGGCACGGAAGACATTTCATCTCTTCTAAGAAATTTATAAGAGCTGAAGGCGGAATTAAAAGAATAGTATGGATGCCTAAGGAATTAAAGGATTATGTTCGTGATAAGCTAGATGCAACAGCTAAGGAAATGTATGGTATAGAAAACTTTACCGATATGATATGCGATGAGACCATTGCTGTAGATTCAGATGGAGTGTTAAATTACTTAAATGAGAAAGGACATCCAGCACTAACGATGGATCCAATGATGTAATATTAAGGAGGGAGCAAAGTGAGATATCCTAAGGAATTAAGGTATAATAAAGAGCACATATGGGTTAGAATTGAAGGGAACCTAGCTTACCTTGGAATTACTGATTATGCTCAGGATAAACTTGGAGAAATACTATTTGTAGAGATGCCTGAAATTGAAGAAGAACTGGAAAAGGGTGATGAATTTGCAGTAGTGGAATCCTCTAAAAAGGCATCTACGTTATTTTCTCCCATATCTGGCGAAGTGGTTGAAATAAATGAAAAACTAGATGATGAACCTGAATATATAAATGAAGACCCATATGATGCATGGATAGTAAAAATAAAAATAAAGGACGAGGCTGAACTGGATAATTTAATTGATAGTGATGAATATCAAGCTGAACTGAAATAATTACAACACTTCCCCGGACCAAATTTGGGGAAGTGTTTGCCTTATGTGGAGGGATGAAACGTGGTAAAGATTAAATTTATATTAGAAAATAAAGAGATATATGTACCTAGAGGAGAAAATTTGCTTGAAGCAGCTAGAAAATCTGGAGTTATAATTGATGCACCTTGTAATGGAAACTTATCCTGTGGAAAGTGCAAAGTTAAAATAATAGATGGTAAAGTTGATACAAAAAAAAGTCATCACATAACCGATGAAGAATGGAATGAAGACTACGTCTTGGCTTGTAATTCGAAGGTAGTAGAGGATATAACGGTAAAAGTTCCTAGAGAAACATTTGCTTTTATGAAGGACGTAAAAATAGATGATTTATCCAATCAGAAAGACAGGGAAATATTTGAGAGAGCAAAAAGACAGGTGTTGAATAATGGTATGGAATTTAAATCCTATGTGAGAAAAGATTATTTAGAAGTAGATACGCCTACTCTGGACGATAATATATCCGACTGGGATAGAATAAAAAGACATTTAAGAAATCATCTGGGATATACCCATGTTTTTTGCAGACTACCTATGCTCAGAAGAATACCACAGATATTGAGAAAATCTGACTTTAAGGTGACAATAACCCATATTCCAAGGGGTAATGGTAGAACAACCATAGTCAATATGGAAAAGGGTGACACTAGTAGCAGACTGTTCGGTGTGGCGATAGATATAGGGACTACATCTGTATCGGCATGCCTTGTGGATTTATACAATGGAGAACTTCTTTCTAAAGCATCATCAGGAAATGCACAAATCAAATATGGAGCCGATGTAATAAACAGAATAATATTTTCTACTAAGGGAGATGGCCTTGAAAAGCTTAATCAAGCAATAATACATGAAACAATAAATCCGTTGTTGACCAAGATGTTTAAAAGTGCTCAAGTAGATAAAGATGAAGTAATAGCCTTTGTAGCTGCAGGAAATACTACCATGGCACATTTACTGTTAGGAGTATATCCGGATTATCTAAGAAGAGAACCCTATATACCTGCATTTCTCAGAGCACCTTTTATAAAGGCATCAGAACTTGGAATAGATGTAAATCCAGAAACATTTTTATATATAGTGCCATCGGTAGCAAGCTATGTAGGAGGAGATATAACAGCAGGAGTACTGTCTTCAGGTATATGGGCTTCAGATAAAAATGTACTTTTTATTGACCTTGGCACAAATGGAGAAATAGTATTTGGAAATAAAGACTTTTTAATGACATGTGCGTGTTCTGCAGGTCCAGCCTTTGAAGGTGGAGAAATAAGCTGTGGAATGAGGGCGACGAATGGTGCAATAGATACAATTAAAATATCTGATAAGACTTATGAACCTCAGTTTACGGTAATAGGTGATGAGAATCCTATCGGGATATGTGGCTCTGGAATTATTGACTTAATATCAGAGATGATGTTTTGTGGTATAATTGATAGAAGAGGAAAGCTAAATAGAGATTTAGATACCCATAGAATACGATTTGATGAACATGGTATGGGTGAGTATATTGTTGTATTTAAAGATGAATATGAACTTAGTAAAGACATTACAATAAATGAAGTAGATATAGATAACTTTATTAGAGCAAAGGGAGCTATTTATTCTGGGGCTTCTGTATTATTGTCGAGTCTTGGTATGGACTTCAGTATGCTTGACAAGGTGTATATTGCAGGAGGAATAGGAAACAGCCTTAATATTAAAAATTCCATAGCAATAGGTATGCTGCCTGATATAGATGAAGATAAGTTCATGTATATAGGGAATAGCTCACTCATGGGGTGTTATTTGACTCTTATGAGTGAGGATGGTCGACATAAACTTGAAGAGATTGCAAATCATATAACCTATGTTGAACTTAGTGTATATTCTTCTTATATGGATGAATTCGTATCGGCTTGTTTCTTGCCCCATACAAATATGGAGAAGTTTCCTACAGTAAAACAACTATTAAAAGAATAAAGATGAACTTGGAAAGAGAGGTGAAAATATGTGTGAATCAATAGCCTACCTAAGAACGCCAGATGGAGAAAAAAAGATAATGGAGTATGTAGTAGAGGTTAGACCCGAAAAAGATGGTAAGATTTTTTTGGCAGATCTCTTAGGTGAACAGAAAATAGTAGATGGTAAAATAAAGGAGATAAAACTTATAGATCATAAAATAATTATAGAATCAGATAAAACGGAGGAGTAAAATGATTATAGCAGTAGTTGATGGAATGGGTGGAGGAATAGGTTCTCAAATAGTTTCCAGTTTAAGGGAGGAGCTTCCTTCGTATGTAGAGATATATGCTCTAGGGACAAATGCTATTGCAACTTCAGCTATGATGAAAAACAAGGCTAATAAAGGTGCTACCGGAGAAAATGCAATAATAGCTTCCTCTAAAAAAGCTAATATAATAATAGGGCCAATTTCAATGGTAATACCTAACTCAATGATGGGAGAAGTAACCTCTAGAATTGCCGAAGCCATATCCGAATCTGATGCTTTAAAAATACTTCTTCCTATAATTCCGGAAAATTTTGAGTTGCTAAGTGTTGAAAATAAACCAATGCTACTATTAATAAAGGATGCTATTGAACTCATAAAAAAAGAATTCAATATGAAAGATGATAGTGTCAAAAGTTTTATGAAAAACTAAGTTTATCAAAAAATAAGCCTTTTTAACCCAATAGGGTAAGGAAAAAAGATGTAGTCGCCTTTGATAAACAGAAATCAAATAATGACATGTATCTATTGAGGTCGATGGAGGCGGATATAAGATCATGATAAAAAGCCCTCGACATTTCAGTTTATCATTTGATTTCTTCAGTTTGTCAAGGGTTCTCTACGCCGACTACATTAAATTAGACTCAGAAGACAGATATAAGTTTTATGCTGCTCTTTGGGAAGCTATATATTCTTCTGAAAGTTTTATTGCTTGAGGCAACGAGCAGGCATATGAGGCAGATTTTCAAGCTCTGGTATTTGAGCAGGAACTCTACCTTCAAGAGAAGTATGGGCTCTTAGAAAGAGCCAAAACCGAAGGTTGTTCTATAACTTCTTTTGAAGGTTCTATTAAGACGTTCAATAATTTGTTTAAGTGGTCTATGTTTTTGCTTATATTCTTCAAGAAGCTATTTATAATTATACTTTTGAACTTTCTCAAAAATGGGCATATCATCTACCTTAAGCTTTCGATATTTTTTATTTATTGGTTTTTTGCTTTTAAGATTTAAAGACTCTTTTCCTAAGAGCTTAATCATTAGATACATTATTATTTTCTCTTGTATAGCAATGTAAAATAGCAACATTTTTATTATTATGCTCAAAACCTTTGCCACCGTTCTGTTTGTTTTGGG
>JACCKY010000088.1 GCA_014236755.1 Candidatus Petromonas tenebris
ATACAAATCACGGTTTACATAAACTAAAAACGTATTATCCATTATATTACATATTTGGTAACTAGGGTGCTAGAAAAATTTTTTTCCGGAATGCAAGAATTTATACTTGCCAAAAACAAGAAAATAATTTGGTGTTTTTTGAACTATATTCTCAGGTACATTAATTAATTCATTATAAATATTATCTATAATTTTATTTTCTCCTTTCAATTCTGGCTTGTCAGGAAGAAACGCATAAAATGCCGCAAATTCATTAAGAGACATTTTATCTATTTGAAACAACCCATTAAGAACAATATCTTCGTCTATAATCAATGTATCATTAAAATCTTTTTCAAATAATATTCTTTGATGGGTCGTAATAATTGTCTGATTTCGTACTGTTTTTAATTTTTTTATTGCTTCAAGGTATTTTGCTACTTTGTCATTATTTTTTGCAAGTTTCTTTAAATATATATGTGCTCCTTTAAAAGAACCTATGCCATACAATCTTTCAATTTTATATTTTTCAAATGATTTTAAATCTGGCAATTGAGGGACTACTAAATGTTTTATTTCTCTTTCTGTTAACCTATTACTTACATCTTCCTTTAGTGAATGAGTTGGTACTGCAATAGTCATATTTCTTTGTTTACTTGCATTGACATATAACTTAGTTTTTCCTATTCCCGTTGGTGCCTTAATGATATAAATACCATTTTTATCTTTTTTTAGAATATCTATAAATATCTGTTCCAATTCTCTTTCTGCTTCTTCTAAAGTTTTTAATTTTTTCTTACCAAAAACTTGTACTGTTCCCATTCTAAGTTTGCCTTGGTCTATCATATTTAAGCCATGTATACAATTTTCAGCGAAAGGACAATAATTATCACACCGTGAAGGTGCATAATTTGATTTGTAAATTTGTTTTTGCATTGTATTCCAACTATCCATTTTCTCTGAATATTCTTTTCTGCTTTTTAATATTTTCTTTACCTTTGTAGAGCCACCTTTAATTTGTAGTAGATTAGTCATTAATCCAAACATTTCATTATGATAAAGCCAGTATTTTCCTTCAATTGACTCTCTGTATAATCTGCAATTCTCGTAAAGTTCTTCAAAAGGATAGTTTCTTATAAGTTTTTTACTGCCATTATATTTATTAATACTAAAATTTGTATCGAAATGCTTTTCTTTTTCATAGTAGTATTCCTTTGTATTGGTGCTACTAAAAAATATTAAATACTCCATATGACTATTTTTTGGACAAACCCTATTATTACTTATAGACCCTGCCCATTTTTTAGTCATAGAATTATACACATTATCTTCTTTATTATAGTGTGGCATGTCAGTATAATCGTTAAAAAATACTATTTTAGGATACCCATTGTATATATCTATACCAACAGTTCTACAAAAATTCATCATATCTCTAGATGGATTAGAGCCTGTCTTTATTACTGTACATAAAGCACTATATATTTCAGATAAACTAATTAGTTCATCAAAATTGCTATAAATAATCTTTTTCCCCCCAAACATCATACGTGCAGCATCTTTTGTCATAGGGTCGCTTTCTGGAAATATTTTCATTAACGCTCTTTGAATAAAATTTCTAACTCTAATATCATCTATTTCTTCATTTAATACAAATATTATTCTATACTTTTCATGTTGTGGTGTCGAACTAAAAGTTGTATATATGAAAGTAGGAGAAATATTTAGACTATTACATCTTTCTAAAGCATCTTTTATTGTCAATCCACTATCTATATCTAAAGCAAAAACTTGCTGACTTTTCCATGTTTTATTAGACCTTTTTGAACTTGAAAATATCGCTACTGAGAAACTTCTTCCGTATGGCTGTGTAACATATTTTGCAAATTCATCTATTGAAATTTCAGTTTGATACTTTGCAATTCTATTTGAAACACGTATTGTTTCTTTTTTAGTTGGCTTTCTATCAAAATTTTTAATATCTAACGACAATCTAATTTTCATATTTGCAAGCCCCCCCTTTGTTTTAATAAACAAAGGGCATGCTTTGTTAATATACTATAATTGGTATTTTCTACATACTATTTTTATAGACTATTTTTATACTCTCTTATCATATTTTTATTAGTTCCTTTTTTGCCCTTAAAATTCATTTAACTGGATTTAATAAATTAATTATCCTTCTTCAATTTCGCTATCAAAATATTTTTTTATTACTTCTATCTCATTATTTTTTTCAAGCCACTTGTATGCTTCATCTTCTGAAAGTAAAATGATATCTTCTACTCCATAGGTATTGCTTCCTATTTTTTCACTATAAATTGTCAATGGACCACCTTGTACATGTAAAAAAAACTGTCCTTTTTTTGTGACATACAAATCTTCATATACATGTTTAAAATTACTTATAGGCAGCCCATTGCTATACTTAGCAACTAATTTTGCTCTTTCTGTATCATAGATTTTTTTGTTAATAACTTTTTGCATAATTTATCTCTCCTTTCTAATTCTCTCAACACAGCAAATAAGACAACAATTATTTTAAAACTCGATAGTCTTTGCTTACATCCATATCACCTCCTCTCAAATTCTTATATTTAGACCTTTGACTTCTTTTGATCACAATTTGACCACATAATTTTTTAAAATTTAATTTTTTTATATACAAGTTAATTTCTAAAATTAATAAAACAAAACTCTACACCCCAGTATTTCCAATGGTTTTATATAAAATTGCATGGTACAGTATAAACATATATAACACTGACTTTATGGGACTCAAAATCCGGTGGTAGCAATACCGTGTGGGTTCGAGTCCCACCTTCGGCACCAGTTGAAAAACCCTAGGTTTGAAAAACCTAGGGTTTTTCATGTTCTCAATTAATTGAGGAAATTGCATAATTAATTTTTTAGATATTGAAAAAATTGAACATAGAGCGATAGCTCATTAAAAATGAGATTTTAAATTTTAAATTAAATTTTCATTGAATTGACTGCAATATCCTCCTAAATGTTTTATTAAAATATTTGCCGCTAGGCAGCTTTACTTGAAGATTTGTTTATGTTTAACGAAATAGTTCCTGCAATAAGCGCTATACAGTTTAGTAGTGCATGAACTTTAGCTTTTTTTATTGTCTAGGAGTTCAAACATTTTTTGAAAAAAATTGTAGGTATAAAACAAAGTAAATTCAAGGGATGCAAGAAATTACAAACTTTTACCAGTTAAATATTAAAAAGGCTAACAGCTAAC
>JACCKY010000030.1 GCA_014236755.1 Candidatus Petromonas tenebris
CTCCACATGTGTCGTGTGAGGAAACATGTCCACTGGTTGAACTTCTATAGTTTTGTAGCCTAGTTCATTTAAGTAATTTAAGTCCCTTGCCAATGTACTTGGTTTGCAAGATACATATACTATTCTTTGAGGATTCATATTTGCTATCGTTTCTAGTACCTTTTTATCGCAACCCTTTCTTGGAGGGTCTACTACCACTACCTCTGCTTTGAGTCCTTCTCCGTAAAGTTTTGGTACTATTTCCTCGGCTTTTCCCGTAAAGAACTCTGCATTCTTTATATTGTTTATTTCAGCGTTTCTAATGGCATCCTCTATAGCTGCCTTGACCACTTCTATCCCATAAACCTTTTTAGACTTTCTTGCTAGAAACAAAGATATAGTTCCGATACCGCAGTATATATCGAATACTGTTTCATTTCCTGTAAGTTCTGCATATTCTGAAGCTTTATTATAAAGCTTTTCTGTTTGAAATGGATTAACTTGAAAAAATGAAATAGGAGAGATTTCAAATTTAAGGTCCCCTATATAATCTGTTATGGTATTCTGTCCATAAAGGGTTCTGCATTCTCTTCCCAGTATTACATTTGTTTTTCTAGTATTTACGTTTTGAACTATGCTTTTTATACTTGGCATTTTAGCAGTAAGCTCTTTGATAATCTCATCTGAATAAGGTAGTTTATTTCCATTGGTTATTATGACTACCATCAAATCTCCAGTACTGTAGGACACTTTTGTCATTATATGCCTTAGCAGACCTTTACCCGTCCTCTCATCATATACCGATATCCTTTTATTATCTATTAGTTTTTTGAAGATTTCTATCACTTTGTCATTGATTTCATGCTGTATTTGACAACCCTTTATATTTACTATTTCATGGGTTCTTTTTTTATAAAAACCTATAATAGATTTGCCTTTTATTATTCCGATAGGTAATTGAGCTTTATTTCTATATCTATAGGGCTCATCCATTCCTATTACATCATGTACCAGAACTCCCTTGAGCTTTCCAATTCTTTCGATGGCTGACTGTACTTTTTTCTTTTTTAATTCTAGTTGTGCTTCATAGCTTATATGCTGCAATTGACATCCGCCGCACTCATCGGCCATAGGACACTTTACTTCCGTCCTAAAGGAAGAGGTTTCAATAAAGTCAACAATCTTCCCCATGGCATAGCTTTTTTTAGTTTTTATTATTTCTACCATAGCCCTATCTCCAGGTACTCCTCCTTCAACAAATACCGTAAAACCATCTACTCTTCCTATCCCTTCTCCACTATCTCCAATATCCTCTATGTCCATAAAGTACTTTTCTCCTACTTTTACAGGTATATTCCCCATAACCATCCCTCTTTCTAATTTAATCTCTTGTTCTAGTTAATCTAACAGTATGGCTTTTTAAATATCCTTCAATGTTTCCTCTGAAGCGACTTTGAAGTGCTGTTTTTCCCTCTAAATTTTTTATATTAAAACAGATCTTCTACGGAGCCAGAAGAGGATTATTGAAGGATATTTATAATAAACTAGCTGGGTAAGTTAATTCATTAAATATAATTGTTATATAATTCTTAAAATTATAATATCAATTAGCAAATTCATCGAAAATACTTTATAATATTTATATAATCTTGTCCAGGGGGTGAGTGTTAACGTGAGAGCATTACTAAATTTATTCTTAGTACTTATTATTTGTTTTTCATCTTCTGTTATCCCTCTTAATTTGTCATGGTTTGATTGGTCCGAAGACTTTTTAAAAACATTTTCCGATAATAACTATACTAAAAATATTGTTTATAGTTATGATACTAGCTTAACTGGCAATTTAATTTATAATCCAACTAATATAGAGTTTATCATCTTCGGAAGATTTGATAAAGACCCAATCGTACTTACTGAAGACCATCAAATAATTCTAGAAGCATATAAGGGTGATAAACTAATAAAAAAGTATGTGAATACTGAAATTGTAAAGGGTTTGAAGAACTATGACGACGATAAATTAAAACTAGTATATACTCTGGATATTTCCCAGGAAAATTTAAATCTAACTAGTGGCTATTATAAACTTAAAATTTATTCTACTTTAGAGGAACTTTCTCAAATTTCTCCTTATAACACTGAGGTAATATACTTAAGCGATTCCAAATATGTGGGCTCAAAAAATAACGTAGAAGAAAATTTTATGTATCTTCTCCTTTATTTCCCTGATAAATCAGCCCAATATTTAATTCCCGTTTCCCGTAAGGTTCCTTTTACAAGAAAGACTATTAGAACTACTATAACAAATCTTCAGATGGGACCAGGTAAATCTTTAGGACTAGCTGAAGGTTCACCCATACCGGAGGTGCCTAGTATATGGGTTAGGGGAGGCGTTGCATATCTTAACATGCCTAGAGATATAGGTAAATACGACCAAGGTTCGACTATAAGTCAAATTGCTCTAGACACCCTTGTTAATTCCCTAACTTCTATCTATGGTGTAGAAAAAGTTAAGTTTTTACAGGCGGGCAAGGAAGTAGAATCTCTTTTTCATGGAACATCTGTAGATGAGCCCTTTACGAAGGATAATTCTACCAAGGTTTATCTGGGACTCGAAACAGACACTAAGAAATTTTTACTCGTTCCAATTAGGTTAAATAATCGAGAGTCAAAGGCAAATACTTTAGTCCATGAGATCTTTAGTTCATTAAAATCCGGTATTATAAATGACCATTATTATGAGGATTTATTTGCTACAATCCCTGCAAATGTAAAATTAATAGATTTTAGTGTTGAAGATAACGGTATTTTATCCTTAAATCTAAGCAAAGAGTTTCTGGAGGCTTATGCTGAAAGAATGGATATTAGACAAATGATGTTGGATAGCATATTGTTTTCCTTTACAAGCATACCCAATGTGGAAAAAATATCTATAAAGGTTCAAAGCAAAGAAGTCCCTTCTTTTAATGGAATCAACATAACAGAGCCTTTAAAGGCACCTAGTTTCATAAATATTGAAACTGAATAGAAAAAAAGTTTGGCGCCCTAGGGCGCCATTAATATATTAGAATCAGTTACACAACGCTTATTATATAACTTCTCATAAAAGCTGCATAATAAGATTATAGTACAACTTATTGTATTTTATACTTAGTTAACTAAGTTTTAACTAAAATTTTCTAGAATTTTTAAATATCTCTTTATAAATATCTAATCATTTTTCTGTTATGCAGTTATTAAGAAGCTCCCAGACCTTTTTATTAACCTTTTTGATCCGCACAGGCTTTAGTGATTTGTCAACAAAGGCATGGATAGTCTTGCCCTTTGCTAAAACGGTCTCATCTTCTTTTCTTATTATTTCATAATTGAAGGTCAGTCTTATTCCTTTAAGTGAATCAATTTTAGTTCTGATGATGATTTCATCATAGTACTTGACAGGCTGTATGTATTGACAGCTGCTTTCTATTACTGGAAGTATTATACCTTCCTCCTCAAGTCTCTTATATGTATAGCCTAGGGACTCGAAAAATTCAGACCTTCCTACTTCAAACCATGTATAATAATTACCGTGATAAACTACTCCCATTTGATCCGTTTCTGCGTATCTGACTCTAATCATTGCATCATAGGTATACATTATACCATCACCTCAATTAATCATTTGACCATTAGAAGTCAATTATCTATAAAGCTAGTTTTCCTTCCTTAAACCTAATCTGTGAGCCAATTAAAGTACTCTGGCTTTACCACTATATACTAGTCCCCTTATTGCATCTACAGTTACTATCTGTCCATCTGTCAATTCTTTGGTTGCATCCTGTGCACCAACAATAACGGGCTTACCAAAGCTCAATCCTACAATAGCTGCATGGGATGAAAGTCCTCCCTCTTCAACTATAATAGCTGATGCTTTCTCCATATATTGTACCATATCTTTATCAGTAGCAACAGTTACTAGTATATCTCCTTCTTCAAATTTTTCCTTTAGACTATTTGCATTTTCTGCGACGCATACTTTTCCTGAAGCAGCTTTCTTCCCTACTCCCATTCCCTTTATAAGCACTTCTCCAACTATATGCACCTTGATTAGATTCGTAGCACCTGCTACTCCAACAGGTATCCCTGCTGTTATAACTACAAGGTCACCATTTTCTATATAACCGCATTCTTTAGCTTTCTCAACTGACAGCTGAAATACTTCATCAGTTGAATTTGCTTCTTTTATTAAAACTGGTCTAACTCCCCAAATAAGCAGCATTCTTCTTAAAACCTGTTCACTAGTTGTAGCAGCTATTATAGGAGCCTTAGGTCTAAATTTGGAAACCATCCTTGCGGTGAATCCTGAAGATGTGGCACTTATTATTGCTGACGCTCCCAAGTCTTGAGCTGTTGTACAAGTTGCATGACTTACAGCGTAAGTTACGCTTGTCTCTTTTCCTGCACCTCTTTTTCTTAAGATTGCTTCATAATCCAGTGAACTTTCAGTGGTCTGTGCAATATTTGCCATAGTCCTTACAGCTTCTATAGGGTACTTTCCAGCAGCAGTTTCTCCTGATAACATAATTGCATCTGTACCGTCAAAGATAGCATTTGCCACGTCTGTAACTTCAGCTCTAGTAGGTCTTGGATTTCTTATCATTGAGTCAAGCATCTGAGTAGCAGTAATTACAGGTTTACCTGCTTTATTACACTTGTTGATCATTATTTTCTGCATTAAAGGAACCATCTCAGTAGGAACTTCTACACCTAGGTCTCCCCTTGCAACCATTATACCGTCAGATACTTCAATTATTTCGTCTATATTGTCAATACCTTCCTGATTTTCGATCTTTGAAATTATCTGTATGTGATGGCCATCATTTTTTTCCAATATTTTTCTTATTTCATGGACATCATCTGCCTTACGAATAAATGAAGCTGCTATAAAGTCTATACCATTTTTAATCCCAAACTCTATATCACTTATATCCTTTTCAGTTATGGCAGGAAGGTTTATTTTTACCCCAGGTACATTTACTCCTTTTTTATTTTTTACTGTACCACCATTTTTAACTATACACTTTATCTCTTTGTCATTAGGTACATTCACAACTTCCAATTCTATGAGTCCATCGTCAATTAATATTCTAGAGCCTTTTTCAACATCCTTTGGAAGCCCTTCATATGTAATCCTACATCTAGTTTCATCACCTAAAACATCTTCTGTAGTGAGGGTAAATTCCTGACCTTCTGTCAGCTCTACAACTCCATCGATAAAGTCCCCTGTCCTTATTTCAGGCCCTTTAGTATCAAGTAATATGGCAACAGGTATACCAAGCTCTTCTCTGACTTCCTTGATCATATTTATTCTTGCCAAATGTTCTTCATGATTGCCATGGGAAAAGTTTAATCTTGCAACGTTTAATCCATTTTTTACAAGTTCAGTAAAAACCTCCTTTGATTCACTGGCTGGCCCAATAGTACATACGATTTTTGTTTTTTTCATAAATTTCACTCCTCACTTTGTATTTTTTATTTTTAGCATTTAAATTGACAGTATGCCTGTAATATCATAAAGTTTTTTATCAATCTTCTTTTCTACGCTTAAGGCTTTATCTATACTTAAATCAATTATTTCATTGTTTTTTATTCCTAATGCTCTTCCAGCCTTTCCTTCTAAAAGAAGTTCAACACTTTTTACTCCTAATCTGCTGGCTAATATTCTATCGTGGGCAGTTGGTGTCCCGCCCCTCTGCAAATGTCCCATCACAGTTACACGTGTCTCTATGTTGGTCTTTTCGACTATAGCCTCAGCCAGTTCATAGGGTTTACCTACTCCCTCAGCCAAAATAATTATACTATGGAGTTTTCCCCTATTCCTTCCCTGAATAAGCTTTTTTATCTCCGCAATGTCTTCCCATAACTTCCACTATATTGGCTCTTCCATGAGAAGATGATGTATCTCTTAAATTTCCTATAGCATTTACTACAGTGTTTACAGCAGTATCAAAGCCAATTGTAAAATCAGTATATCCTAAGTCATTGTCTATAGTACCTGGAATTCCTATGGCAGCTATTCCATTCTGACTTAGTTTTTGAGCCCCCTTAAAGGATCCATCACCTCCTATAACTACCAGTCCTTCTATACCAAATATTCTCAGTACATCTAGAGCCTTTTGAAAGCCTTTTTCTGTCATAAATTCTTCGCTTCTAGCTGTTCTAAGAATTGTTCCACCTCTATGTATTATATCACCAACTGAAGAAAGTTGCATCTCTTCTATTTCTCCTTCAATCAGACCCTGATAACCCCTCTTAATTCCTGCTACTTCCAATCCATTGTAAATAGCTGATCTTGTTACAGCTCTTATGGCGGCATTCATCCCTGGAGCATCTCCTCCACTCGTCAAAACTCCAATTTTTTTCATTGAATCACTCCTTAAATTATTTTTACTTTCCTTCAATATATTTTTAGGGAAGTACTGCAGTACTTCCCTTATAATTTTATATAATCTACTAAATGGACATGATATCCTTCTTTTGTTATTATCTAATTATTTATACTTAATAGCATTCATCTATAACCTCATGTGCTTCTTTAGCTTCACAACCAGGAACAAGCAATTCAAACATTCCATCACTTTCATTAATTTTTACTAAAAATCCTTCTGATGTCAATTTTTCTGATACCTTTCGAGCATCCTTTTCATCATGTGCAACATATATTACCGTCCACATATACAGTCTTCCCTTCCGGAACATAATTTTGTCTTTATTTTAAATCATTTTCCACAAAATTTCAATGATTTAATGGGAAATATTACTTTTTGGAACTAAATATAACTTTTTGTGTTATTTTTATTTTTGCCACATAATATAATAATAAACCTTAATTATTCTATCGGATTTAAAGGAGGTTCTAACTTGAAAGATATTGTAAAAAAGCTACTTTTGGAAAGAGGAGTAACAATCCGTGATATAGCTGAACTAGTATATTATCTCCAATCCAAATATGTAGATCTATCTATTGAGGACTGTATCTATAGTGTAAATAAAGTTTTGGAAAAAAGAGAAGTTCAAAATACCATCTTGACCGGTATTGCCCTGGATAAGCTGGCCGAAAACGATCAGCTTCCAAATCCATTACTCGACATTCTAAAGAAAGATGAACCCCTCTATGGTATCGATGAAATACTGGCTCTTAGTATAACAAATGTATATGGATCTATTGGCCTTACAAACTTTGGATATCTAGATAAAGAAAAAACAGGAATACTAAAAAAACTGAACAACAAAAACAATGGTGTTCATACTTTTTTAGATGATTTAGTTGCAGGCATTGCAGCCGCTGCATCGGCTAGAATAGCTCATTCAAAAGCTCATTAGCAGATTTTAACTGAATCTGCTCCTAGTATTCCCTTTAGTTCACTGATTAAATTATTATCTAAATTAACCCATAGACTTTTGTCTGCCTGCAGTTTTTTCTTTTCCGATTCTATATACAAATAGACCGGAATAGTTCCCCTTCTCCTTTGTAATATCAACCTTATCTTCTTTATTTGAGCTTCATCGTGTTTTTTTAGTTTCAGATATAGCTTTTTCTTAACATTTTTTTTCTTGCTTAGGCTCTTAGTACTTAATATCATGTCTACACTTTCCTTATTTAAAGGTAATATATTGTCAGCAAGTATCTTCGGGTCCTCATCCTCCTTTAGGTTTATTCTTCCAACAACTATTACAGCACTGTCTTCATAAATATATTCCATTGATTTATTGTAAATCGTTGGAAAAACTATTACTTCTATAGGGCCGAACAGGTCTTCGATCGTAATAAATGCCATAAGATTATTGTTTTTAGTAGTTTTATCTTGTTTTTTAGTTATAATTCCTGGAACTATAACTCTATGACCGTCTTTAAGTCCCGAACTTTCTTCATTTTCCTGCATTTCCTTTAATTCACTGGAAGTAGCTGTAGCCACTTTATCTATGAGTTCCTCATATTCAGATAATGGGTGTCCACTTAGATATATGCCCAGCATTTCCTTCTCAAAGGCTAGCAAGTATTTATGAGAAAATTCTTCAACATCAGGCAAAACGTCATATTTCATTACATCAGGCAAACTCTCATCAAAAGCATTAAACAATGATACTTGTCCTTCTATATTTCTTCTCCTGTCTTGTTGTATTCCTTCAATAATTCTTTCATAGGCAGCCAGTAATTGGGCTCTGCTTACATTGAAACTGTCAAATACCCCTGCCTTAATCATACTCTCAACTGCCCTTTTATTTAGTTCCTTTGAGTCTATTCTTTCACAAAAATCAATAAAGCTTTCAAATCTTTTTCTTTGTCTAGCTTTTACAATAGAATTGATTATACCGGTCCCCACATTCTTAATAGCTAAAAGCCCAAATCTTATCTTATTGTCAGACACTGTGAATTTTTCAAAGCTTTCATTTATATCTGGATGGAGTATTTCAATACCTATCCTCTTACAGTCTTCAATATATTGGGCAACTTTAGATGAATTACCCATAACACTGGTCAAGAGTGCAGCCATAAATTCAATGGGAAAATACCTCTTTAAATAAGCGGTCTGATATGCAAGAACTGCATAGCTAGCAGCATGACTCTTGTTAAAAGCGTATTTTGCAAAATCTATCATGTCGTCAAATATGGTATTTGCAATTTCCTTAGATATACCGTTTCTTACACATCCAGGTATTTCAATATTACCCTTTTCATCGAACTTACCGTTGATGAAATACTCCCTTTCCTTTTGCATTACATCCATTTTCTTTTTACCCATAGCCCTTCTTACAAGGTCGCTTCGCCCGTAGCTATATCCACCTAGGTCTCTAACTACCTGCATAACCTGCTCTTGATAAACTAGACAGCCATAGGTAACCTTGAGTATTGGCTCCAATTTTGGATGTAAATATTTAACTTTCTCAGGATTATTTTTATTTTCAATATATTTCGGTATAGAGTCCATAGGTCCAGGTCTGTATAGAGAAATCCCGGCAATTATGTCCTCCAAACATTCCGGCTTTAGTTCCTTCATAAACTGTCTCATTCCGAAGCTTTCTAGCTGAAAAACTCCAAGAGTTTCTCCGCTACTGATAAGTTCATAGACCTTTGGATCATCGTAGGAGATTTTTGATAAGTCTATTTCTATTCCTCTATGGGATTTAATCAAATTTATGGCATCTTTGATTACAGTCAAGTTCCTAAGTCCAAGGAAGTCCATTTTTAGTAGACCCAGTTCCTCTAAAAGATTCATGTTAAACTGAGTAGTCACATTGCTATCATGGAGATATAAAGGAACATATTCGTCTACTGCTTTTTTTGATATAACAACTCCTGCAGCATGGGTTGATGCATGACGTGGCATTCCCTCTACTTCCTTTGCCACATCTATTAAATATCTAGCCTTATCATCACTATGGTAGATCGACTTCAAGTTGGGGTTCATCTCTAAAGCCTTTTCTATAGTTATGCCAAGCTGAAAGGGAATCTGCTTTGCAATCTTGTCCACTTCACCATAGGGCATGTTAATGGCTCTACCAACATCTCTTATCGCGCCTCTTGCTGCCATTGTTCCAAAGGTGATAATTTGAGCAACCTTTTCACTACCATATTTTTTGATTACATATTCTATTACTTCTCCACGTCTCTCGTCTTCAAAGTCTATATCTATATCGGGCATAGTTATTCTTTCAGGATTTAAAAATCTTTCAAATATTAGATTATATTTAATGGGATCTATGTCTGTAATGTTCAGAGTATAGGCAACAATGCTTCCACCGCAGCTCCCTCTTCCCGGTCCCACTACTATCCCATTATCTTTAGCATACTTTATAAAGTCCCATACAATAAGGAAATAATCTACATATCCCATCCTTTCAATAGTTTTTAGCTCATATTCAAGTCTATCCCTTATCTCTTCGGTTATCTCCGAATACCTGGTTTTAAGTCCTTCATAACACAGTTTTCTAAGATATTCTCTAGGAGTATATCCGTCAGGAACTTCATATTTTGGCAAATGCATCTGACTGAAATCAAATTCAACGTTACACATCTCTGCTATTTTAACAGTATTTTCTATGGCCTCCGATGCATAGGAAAAAAGATTTGCCATTTCCTCCGGTGATTTTAGGTAAAATTCCTTTGTCGGGAATTTCATCCTTTCTGTATCATCAACGGTTTTTCCCGTTTGAATGCATAGAAGTATATCGTGAATATCGTGGTCATCCTTACTTAAATAGTGAACGTCATTGGTAGCCACAAGTGGAATACCAGTTTCTTTACTTAACTTTATAAGCCCTTCGTTGATCTTTTTCTGCTCTTCTATTCCATGATCCTGAATTTCCAGATAAAAATTATTCTGCCCAAACATATTGTTTAGCTTCAAAGCTATTCTTTTTGCTTCATCGTAATTATCTATCTCTATGTTTCTCTGTATATCTCCTGCAAGACATGCACTAAGACAAATCAGGTCGTCACAGTATTTTTCAAGCAGCTCATAATCTATCCTAGGCTTGTAATAAAAACCTTCAGTATATCCCTTTGATACAACCTTTATGAGGTTTTTATAGCCATTATTATTTTTGGCAAGAAGTACTAAATGGCCCATATTTTTGTCCTTTACCGGGTCCTTATCATGCCGGCTTCTTGCAGCCGTATATACCTCGCAGCCTATTATAGGTTTTATACCGTGTTTTTTTGCTTCTTTATAAAAATCTATCACGCCAAACATTGAACCATGATCCGTTATTGCTACGGAATCCATTCCCAATTCTTTTACAGTTTTACATAATTTTGAAATTCTTGTGTACCCGTCCAAAAGGCTGTATTCACTATGAAGATGTAGATGGACAAATTTTGGTGTCATTTAATTTCATCCTTCCTAAATATGACTGCCTTTCTCATATCATTATACTATTTAAATGGCGTTAAGTCCATTTCACTCATATTTAGTGCAAACAAAAAAAGAACTGCGTCATTAGCAGCTCTTATAATTTTAGTAAATCTTCATTTATCAATTTTGTCAGTTTTTCCATAGCTTCCTTTTCATCTACCCCATCAATAGCAATAACTATTTTGCTGTTTTTAGGAACGCCTAATGCCATGATTCCCATTATACTTTTAGCGTTAACCTTTTGATTATCCTTTTCAACAAAAATGTCCGAAGCAAACTTATTTGTAGTTTGCACAAATAGAGCCGCCGCTCTAGCATGTAATCCTAAATTGTTTTTAATTTCAAATTCCTTTTTTATCATCAAAATTCTCCTTTCTCTCTCTTAACTTATCAGCTATTTTTTCAATCTTTCTCAATCTATGATTTATCCCCGACTTGCCGACCGGCGGATTTAGCATTTGACCTAGTTCTTTCAGGCTTGCATTTTTATGTTTTAATCTCAGCTCGGCAATTTCTCTTAAATTATCGGGTAAAATTTTAAGTCCCTTAGTTTTTTGTATATACTCAATATTGTTGATTTGTCTTAAAGATGCTTCTACTATTTTACTTAAGTTTGCTGTTTCACAGTTTACTATTCTGTTTACATTATTCCTCATCTGTTTTACTATGCGTACGTTTTCAAAATTGAGCAGTGCATTATGTGCTCCTATTATATTCAATAGATCTACTATCTGATCTCCTTCTTTCAAATAAACTACATAATTATTTTTGCGAAGAATCACTTTAGAATTTAAACCGTAACTATTTATAAGTTTCATGAGTTCTTCACTAAATTCCTCGCTATGGGTTACAAACTCTAAATGGTAAGCCTTTTCCGGGTCACTGACTGAGCCTCCACCTAAAAATGCTCCTCTTAAATAGGCTCTCCGACAGCATTTCTTAGCTAAAAGTTTTTCCGGCAGTTTATAATTTATAGTAAAGCTATCATCTTTACAATCTATGATACCTAATTTCTCCAATATGTCATTAGCTTTAGTTATTAAAATTACATAAGTGTTACTTCTTTTTAAAACTTTATTTTTTTTTACCAATACCTCAGTATGCACGTTAAAGGTCTTTTTAAACAAAGTAAATATCAGTCTTGCTATAGCTGGATTCTCTGTTGTAATTCTTACATTTACTCTTTTTAGACCTGCCAATTGTATAGTCCCGCTCATTCTAATCAATGCTGAAGCTTCCGCTAACCTACAACATTCTCTCTCAAACGTTTTCCTAACCAACTCGTTCTTTGATTCGGATGAAAAAGACATTGAATCACCTGCTTCATATATTATTTCAATATTATATCATAATTTTATGAATATTTCTTTATAAAAATACCTTTTATTTAGTTTCAACAATTTTCTAAAATACAATCAAGAATAAATAACCTTTAAAAAGATAATAATAATCTTGAGTAAATTTAGGAGGTGAATTCTATGAAAGTAAATAGAAGTATCGGATGTGAAGTAGATGAATGTAGATTCCATGCAAAGACTCAACAATACTGTAGTTTAGACAATATAAAAGTTGTTAAGCATCACGGAGAAGCAAGGACCGTAGAAGCTACAGATTGCGGAAGTTTTGAAGCTGAAAACAGATAACCACAAAGTTTATGGATTTCCGTTGGCAGGAGGAATAAAAATGGCTAAACATCCCAGAATAGAAGTTAAGTGTTCTGTATCAAATTGTAAATATAACAAAGATAATTACTGCTTTGCAAATAAACTTGAAGTAAATGCTATGGGAGACGGTTATGCTAAAACAAGTGACGGTACTGTATGTACTACCTTTATATCACAATTAGATGATAACCAAATCAATAGCTAATTTAAAATTGGGAACCTCACTTTTATAGTGAGGTCCTTTTGATTTCAGTAATAGCCTTTATTATGATATTTTTTTCATCATCATATTTAGCCATACCTGCAACTCTTTTCATATGGATAAACCTTGCATCTATAAATCCTTCTTCCTTTTGAGGATTGCAAGTCATATTTCTGGCCTTCATTAAATACCAATGTACAGTTTTGTTTACAATCTCATTATTATTCCAACTATTTTTAAAAGAATAATTTATCTTTCCTAGGTATTTAATTACATCTGCCTTAACTCCACCTTCTTCATAGACCTCTCTTACGGAAGCTTCTACTATATCTTCATCTTCTTCGACTTTTCCTTTGGGCAATACCCAGTCGCCGTTAAACTTTTTTAATAACAATATTGCATTTCCGAAATATACCACGCCACCAGCGCTTATTTCTTCCCTCAATTGTTCCACTCCTTATGAAAAAATCAACAGAGCTGATTTTTAGGTTGAGATTAAGGTTGGGATATTCTGGTCAACCTTCAAGGTCTTTCCTGTGGCCTGTGTCCTATCACCTCTTTGCTGCAAGCGGTCAGCTTAGCCTTTTTAAAATTTTTTCTAATTTAAACTCTAAAAATTATAGATATCCTTTATTATAATATATTAGCTTTCATGATAATTCGGAACAATTTATTATTCGCACACTATTACTAAATTATCATAGTAACAAAACAATTTCAATATTTTTCTAAAGTCAAATCTATTAACATCTTATCAAGTAAAATCTTTCTATTTATTTTATCTATAATTTCATTTTTGGTCTCTAAAACCTTTTTTGCTAATTCATTCTGTAATACTCCCTTGTCAATGGCCTCCCTGAACTCATCTTTGTCCAGTATTTTATAGCTGTAATCGGGATTTACCCATATATCTAAAAATAAATCCTTTATTTTCATTACGGCCCCTTCAAGTTTAGGAGGGTAGTTTATGTTTATATAATACCCAAGAGCTTCCTTTTTATTTTTGAAATATTTAATTACACTGTACCATTTACCCAACTCATAGTAAGAAGCCATGTATCTAATTGAGTCTTCAGGCATTTTTATATCCTGTTTTAATATTTTATAGATATAAATATATTTGTTACCATTCCGTATTTCCTTTAAAAGCAAAACATCCTCAGGATTTCCGTAATCAGAACTTTTAAAATCAGAGCTGTGAACCTTTATTTTCATAGTGTTCATCTCCAGTTTATATATAAAATACATATTCGTTAACTTAACTTGTTGTGCTAGTTCCTTATAGATATCCTTCAATAATCCTCTTCAGGCTCCGTAGAAGAGCTGTTTTATATAAAAAAGATTTAGAGGTAAAAACAGCTCTTCAAAGTCGCTTCAGAGGAAACATTGAAGGATATTTAAAGCTATACTGTTAGAGTAACTAGCACAAGAGGTTAACTTAAGATAATATATAGTAATTTTCATTTGTATACTACTTGCTTATTAGAATATTATGGACTAAGTTAACACTTATGATTTTAAGAAAATTTGCATATATTTATTATACTGTATAATTTCAATAAAAAAAAGGCGGCATCAGTATACCACCTTTAAATAATTAATAATTATTTATTTTACAGGCTTTAATCTAGCTGTAAAGTGTCTTAAAACCATAGGCTTCTCTAATAATGAATTTGTTGAAAATTTTTAAATTTTAAAATTTTTTATCATATTTTAATTCTACATTACTCTTAAAATTCCTTTATTTTTTTATATATTCACAAAAAAATTAAAAGATTAAGCATTTTGTGCTTAATCTTTTAACATACCATTACTCTTTATTCTTTTCATAATCAAGTTTAATTCCATAAATTTAATTTTATCATTTATATATTTACTATTTATAGCTATATTTATTATATCTTCCGAAAGCTTAACGGCATTATGTCTTAAATATCCTTTTTTAATTTCTACAAAATTATCTTGAATAAGCTTTATCCTATTTTTTTCAAAATACTGCCTATCTCTTTCTTTAAATACTACAGGATCTGCACCTTCTTCTTTATATTTATCTAAAATATCTTCTGGAATCCCTTCATTATTACCATATACATATTCAATGACATTTTTGTTAATATGATTTTGTATGGCCTTTACATGATCTCCAAGACTGTATCCATCTGTTTCTCCTGGTTGAGTCATCAAATTAGATACATATACCTTGATAGCTGAAGATTTTTCTATGGCCTTAGGTATGTCTTCTATTAAAAGGTTAGGTAGAATACTAGTATATAAACTACCCGGACCTAAAACAATTACATCGGCATTCATAATTGCTTCTAAAGATTCCTCTAGTGCTGCAGCCTTCTTAGGCTTCATAAAGACCTTTTCAATAGGACTGCCTAGCTCTAAGCTCTTTATAGGTATCTGAGATTCACCTTTAATAATCTGACCATTTTGAAGTTTTGCATAAAGAGTTACATCTTCCGTTGTTACAGGTAGGACCTTACCCATTACTGCAAAAATATCATTTATCCTTTTGATGGCATCTTCAAAATTATCGGATATCCCAGCCATGGCGGCTATAAGAAGATTTCCAAAACTTTGATTTTTCAAAGTTCCGTCCTCAAATCTGTATTGGAGCAGTTTTTCCATGATGGGCTCCGTATCGGCTAAGGCAAGTATACAGTTTCTGATATCCCCCGGCGGAAGCATTCCTAAGTCTTCTCTAAGTTTTCCTGAACCACCACCGTCATCAGCAACAGTAACTATTGCAGTAATATTCGAAGTAAATTTTTTAAGTCCCCTTAGTAAAACCGATAAACCTGTCCCTCCTCCTATTACTACAACCTTTACTCCCCGAGATAATAAGTTTTTATCATAGGCACTATTTTGAGACCTAAAGGTTCCTAAGTTTTTACTGTAGCGTGAATATGTTATTATGTTAATCAAATTATTTAATCCCTTAATTACTGATAAAGCAATCAACGCTGAACCAAAGATTATTAATAGTATTATATATCCGATTTTAGTCTCTATACCTATGCTACGTTCTACAAATAAATTCAATCCTAAGAAAACAAGTATAATTCCTGTGATATTGATTATTATCCATCTTTTGATTTGAAGCCCTGGTTTTAACCAGAAAAAAAGATTCATATCCCCCTTACTCCTTCACTATCTTTGGAACATCTCTATGATTTATTCTTACTCTATGGCCTTTATCCTTTAGGTATTCATACAATATATTGGCAACTGTTACAGATCTGTGTTTACCTCCCGTACATCCGATGGCTATGACCAGCTGAAATTTCCCCTCTCTCTCATAATAAGGAATTAGAAAATCTATCATTTCATTTAGCTTCTTTACAAATTCTATACTTTCAGGCCATTTCATTACATAATCCCGTATTTTTTTATCATTTCCGGTAAAGTCCTTTAGCTCTTCTATATAATGGGGATTAGGCAAAAACCTAACATCAAATACCAAATCTGCATCTAATGGAATACCTTTTTTAAATCCAAAGGATAAAATTGATATAATTATGTTATCAGACCCTGAACCTTCTAAATAGATTTTTTTTATTTCTTCTTTTAATTCCCCTGGAGTCATGTCTGAAGTATTTATAACTTTATCTGCTTTTTCCCTTAATTCTTCAAGTTTTTCTCTTTCGGCATTAATTCCGTCTATAATTCTACCCTCAGGGCTTAGAGGATGCATCCTCCTAGTTTCTTTAAATCTCTTTATCAAGCTTTCATCTGAAGCTTCTAAAAATAATATTTCATACTTATATCCTTCTTTTTTTATCTCACCTAATCTTTCGAAAAGTTCATTAAAAAATCTGCCTCCCCTTATATCAATTACCAGTGCTATTTTTTGTATTTCCCCGTTGCTGTTGAAGCAAAGCTCAGCGAATTTTGGAATCAACACCGGCGGCAGATTATCTACACAGTAAAAACCTAAGTCCTCCATGCACTTCACAGCCTGACTCTTGCCAGCGCCGGAAAGTCCGGTAATAATTACAAATTTCATGTCCCCCACCTCTCTTCATTTGTTTTCTCTAAATCCTTATAGGAATGAACGTTCTTCTTAACAAAAAATATACAAATGAAAATTACCATATATTACTTTAATACCTTAATGATATTATATATGATTTTACAGTTTAATCCTCCGCATTTATAATTCTATCTACACTGAGCCCTGCCTGAATTGCTCTATTAATACCTGCATCTACATTTGCTATATCCTCCGGTCTGTGAGCATCACTACTTATTACAAACTTAGCCCCTTCCTTCATGGCAATCTTTATATAATCTACAGTCATATAGCCGTGACTGCTGTTTATCTCCAGCGCAGTATCATTGGCTGCTGCAGCCTTTGCTATTTCTCTAGTATCTATTGAAGCCTTTGCTCCCGGATGGGTCAATATATCAATGTCATTTTTATATAGTGCCTCTACTACGGACTTGGTATTAATCACCCTAGATTTTCTCTCTATTGAGGGCAAGTGTGGGCTTAGCAAATTGTAAACATGGATTTTAGTACCTTCTACCAGTTTATCTGGCATACTTCCAAAATGGTACCCCGCTAATAATATATCTAGTTCTTTTTTTATTTCTTCATCAATATCCAGCTTTCCATCAACACTAATTATATTTGCTTCTAATCCAAATTTTACTTCAATATCACTGTTTACTCTATTTAGTTCATCGATTTCCTTTCTCATTTTCTTTATATCTTTTTTCTTTACACCATAAAAGAAATGATTTGGTCCATGATCGGAAATCCCTATTTCCCTAAGTCCTTTCTTTTTGGCAGCTTCAACATTATCCTTTATAGTTCCTTTTGCATCACCACTGTATTTTGTATGGGTATGATAATCTGCAAATATCTTCATTTTATCACCACTATTCCTCTCCTATTATTTTAACCTCCGTTTCTAATTCTACATCAAACTTATCCTTCACTACCTTTTGAACTAGCTTTATAAGATTAAACACATCATCAGCAGTTGCATTTCCAACATTTACTATAAAGCCGCTATGGAGATCAGATACCATAGCATCTCCCACTCTTACACCCTTTAATCCAGCATCTTCTATTAATTTGCCTGCATAGTAACCATCGGGTCTTTTAAAAGTGCTACCGGCACTTGGCAGATGTAGGGGTTGTTTTGTAGTACGTTTTTTAGTTAAATCATCGGTTATACTTTTTATCTTTTCAAAGTCTCCCTTTTTAAATTTCATATCTACTTCTAAAACTATATATCCCTTCTCCTGTACAATGCTTTTTCTATATCCAAAATCTAATTCTTGTTTTTTTAAATAGATAGTATTTCCCTTATCATCTATAACAGAACAGCCTAAAACAATATCCTTCATTTCGCCGCCATAAGCTCCTGCATTCATGGTAATGGCACCACCAAGGGTACCTGGAATACCACTAGCAAATTCAAAGCCCTCAAGGCTTTCATTCATGATAGTCTTTGATAGTCGGGAAAGAAGCACTCCAGCTTGTGCCTTTACCTTCGTTCCTTCTACTTTTACATCACAAAAGTTATCGGCAATCTTTATAACTACACCTCTAATTCCTTTATCTCTTACTAATAAGTTGCTTCCGTTACCTATTATAAAATAATTTATATTATTTTTTCTGCAAGTTTCTACGGCATGTTTAATTTCTTCGGTACTTTTAGGCATAACCAATATATCGGCAGGTCCACCTATCTTAAATGAGGTATGATTTTTCATCATTTCTTTTTTAAATATATTTTTAGGATTTATTTTTGAGGTTAAATTTATGTATATTTCATTTATATCCATAAAATATCCGACTCCTTTCCCACTAATAGCTGCATGGTCATAATGTTTATTTTGAGATATATCAAATTAAGTATACCTTTTTGAAATGATAAACACAACTATTTATTCTACTGCTTTTATCTTTGTTTTTGCTTCTTCTATTGCTTCTTTCGCAGTCTTTTTTCCGAGAAGTGCCATCCTTATCTGACTCTGAAGTATGTCATCTACTAGTCTCCATTTAGGATGAATTCCTATGGGTTTAGAATAAGGCAAGCTTTTTTCAATTTTTTGCATAATCTCATCATTTTTGTAAATGTTCCCCACATTTTTTTTAACTGAAAAAACTCCTTGCTTATATAATTCTTTTTGACTTTCATCGTCAGTAAGATGCTTTATAAATTCTATGCACATCTCCAGCTTTTTCTCATCTGTCTGTTTAAATATACCATAGGCAGTAACCAGATTACCTGAAGATATAGGCATGTCTAATTCTCCTATGGGATAATTAGCTACCCCGAAATTGAATCCCTTACCATTTCTGCTGAGAATTTTTAAGCTATTTACTGTTGAGGACTTAGCTGGGTAAACAGCTACCTTCTTATCTATTACAAAATTTCTAAACGCCTCTTTTTCACTATTTGCTCCAAAGTTTTCAGGAGTTACCTTATGTTTTAATTTCAAATCAACCAGTTTTTTTAATCCTGCAACTGCTTTATCACCATAAAATTTATACTTTAAAGTTTCCCTGTCTACAATCTCTCCTCCATCACTCAAAATTATTCCAAAGGCATTGTATGAGTTAGGTGCTATATAGGAATTAAACCCGTAAATTTCAGGCTTACCGTTCTTATTTTTATCATACGTAAGCTTTTTTAATGTCTCTACAAATTCACTATAAGTCCAGTTTCCATTTTTGGGAGGATCCACATTCATTTGATTAAATATATCCAGATTTAAAAAAAGGGAATATGGCTCCATCATATATGGAATACCCCATATATGTCCATTATACTTTACTGAAGATATTGCTTGTATTTTATACTCTTCCATTTCTTCTTCAGTTATGTATTGGTCTAAGGGTACTAGGATACCCTTTGATATTATTTCATAGTCTGTGCCTATTGGTGCTATATCTGGATATGTATTTGTTTTGATTGCCGTCTCAATCTCAATATGTCCAAAATCAGGATCTAAAGCTTTAAATTCTATAAAAACACCAGGATGTTTTTTCTCAAATTCCTCTATTTTATTTCTCAGCCATGAATATTTATATCCTGTAGTTATGTCTAGTCTTGGATAATCCCATATAGTTATAATTCCCTTCCACTTGATTTCCCTTCTAAAGACTTTGTCAATTATCTCATCAAATTTAGGTTTTACTAAAAAATAGGGTGCAAACAATATAAATACTATGAGAATTAGACATAAAAAAAGAGTAAAAGGCCCGTATTCTTTCCTTTTCATACGCACACCTCCTACCCTATATTTATTATTTTATCTTTATCCGTATTACATAATTTATGAAATTATTATTTTAACCTCTTGTGCTAGTTACTCTAACAGTATAGCTTTAAATATCCTTCAATGTTTCCTCTGAAGCGACTCCTAAAAGCTGTTTTTACCTCTTAAATCTTTTCTATTAAAACAGCTCTTCTACGGAGCCTGAAGAGGATTATTGAAGGATATCTATAAGGAACTAGTAAGGCAAGTTATTTTAAGTCCATAACTGTATAATCGCCTTCTAAGAGGTCAATGTATAGAAGTTTCTTTCTCAATATCTCTCCTCTACCTATAAGAATCTTTAAAACCTCACTTACTTGTATAGATGCAATCAAGGCCGGAGTAAAGGAGGGATTTCCCAACTCATTTTCAAGTCCCTTAACCTTCTTATCAGGGTATACCATATCCAATGTATTATCACCGGGAAGTATTGTGGTTGCCTGTCCATACCATCCTGCAATTGCACCGTGTACCATGGGTATATTCAATTTAGATGCTATTTTTTGTATAATAAATCTGGTCTCTATATTGTCTACTGCATCTATTACTACATCATGACCCCTTAAAATTTCTTCCCCGTTATTCTCTGAAAATCGTTTTAAAATTGGATTTATTTCTATTAGCGGATTTACTAGTTTCATTCTTTCCTGAGCAGCTGTAGCTTTACTCTTTCCCATAGTGTCTGAATTGGATAATAACTGCCTGTTTAGATTGGTCTCGTCAAATACATCTCCATCAACCGCTGTAATATTCCCGATTCCCAATCTTCCAAGCATCTCTATTATATAGCCCCCAAGTCCTCCACAGCCTATTACACATACTCTAAATTTTTTTAGTTTTTCATTTTCCTCCGATGACAGCATATTCATATTTTTTATATATCTTTTCATCTTATTCCCCCCTAAAAGTGTAGATATTATATAAAACTCTATAAACATTGTTCAAACTCTGAACAGTCAATATTATACTTTTTTACTTTTCTATATAATGTATTTCTACCTATGCCCAAGTTTTTTGCACTTAAAGTCATATTTCCTTCACACATCTTTAATACTTTGATTATGTGTTCCTTTTCTACATGTTCTAATTTATAACACTCCTGCTTTGGTTTTAAGTCTAACTCATCTTTATTTATTTGGGCATTATTTTTATGTAGGCCTGTAGGTATGTATTCCGTATTTATAATAAGTTCTATGAAATTCTCCAATTCCCTTATGTTACCAGGCCATTGATACTCCAATAGATAATTCATATAGTTTTCCGGTATTTCTACCATTTTTTTATTTAGCTTTTTAGAAATTCTATTCATGAAATAGTCTATCAAGAGAGGTATATCTTCCTTTCGATTTCTAAGAGGTGGAAGTCTTAGTGGAAGAACATTTAGTCTATAGAATAGATCCTTTCTAAAGTTTCCCTTCTTAACTTCCTTTTCTAAATCTTTATTTGTGGCAGCCATTATTCTTATATCCACAATTATCTCTTCCGTACCTCCTATTCTTCTTACCGTACCTTCTTCTATAACTCTAAGAAGTCTTGTCTGCATATCTAAAGGCATTTCACCTATTTCGTCTAAGAAAATTGTTCCCCCATCGGCTATTTCAAATTTTCCAGGATGGCCTCCCCGTTTGGCCCCTGTAAAGGCTCCTTCTTCATATCCGAACAGTTCAGATTCTATTAAGTTTTTAGGTATAGCTCCACAGTTCATTGCTATAAAGGGCTCTTCACTTCTATTACTATAATTATGTATTGCCTGTGCGAATACTTCCTTGCCTGTACCGCTTTCTCCCATTATTAATATTGTAGATTTACTATCTGATACCTTTTTAGCAAACTCAACGGTTTTTAAAAAGTCCTCATTTTTCCCAATTATTTTATCAAAGGTATATATTGCCTGCCTTCCCATGATTTTATTGGCCAGCTTTCTAACCTTTTTAACCTCTTTAAATACAAATACAATATCTCTAATGTTGCCCTTCTTATCTACAACTGGATATGCACTTAGATTAAATCGCAGTTTGTTTTTTCTCGAATTTATAAATACATCTTCATCTGCAAAATTATTTTTTGAAAGGATAACATGTTTAACCTTTTCCCACCCTTCAAACAAGTTCCATATTTTTATTTTTTTCATCTCTTCCTGGGTGTAGCCAAACATGTTTGCAACATATTTATTTACTACCTTTAAGTTCCCATCCAAATCTGCAGTAAGTATCCCCGCTTGTATGGAATCGATAATAGTTTCTGTATAAAGTTTTGATAACACTGCCTCTTCACTGTAATTCTTTACCTGAAGCATTCTTTCAATTGCATTGGCAGCTGCAACAACCATACCTAAAGTATGGGGATGGACATTTTCACTATACCCTGTAAGATCTAAGGCTCCAATTATTTTACCAGATATGTCCCGAATTGGGGCACCTGAACAGGTCCATCTATGATATGCTTTAATAAAATGCTCCTCACCAGATACCTGCACCGGCATCCCTTCGGCTAAAGACGTTCCCATTGCATTAGTTCCTATACTTGCTTCATCCATATATGCACCAGGAATCATTCTTAATGAAAAGGCTTCTGATAAAATATCCTCATCTCCGATCACACTCAATATGCATCCCTCTTCATCTGTTAGTATAGAAAAGAAGTTAGACCCTTTTACAAAGCTATAAAGTTGATTCATAAAGGGCTCTGCAGCAAGAATTAATTCCCTTTTTTCTTCCAGCCTTCTTTGTAATTTGTCTCCATCAATTATTTTTTTGCTATAAATTCTAGAGAAGTCTACACCCATCTCCTTACATCTCTTATGGGATCTGTATATATAATCCTTTTCAAGTTTTTTTGCCAGTCTATGCAAAAAACTTCCCCCTTTAACTTATAATCATTCTTTTTAATATAATTATATGTTATTATTTGAAACTTTCAAAGTATTCCAAATAAAGAAAAAGAACCCTCTATATAAATTGAGTGTTCTTATGAAGGTTGAACAATTTAGATTGGAGTATTATAATCTGGTGAGATAAAAATGTTACTTATATATACTATTTAATTATTTCTATCTCATCTCCTACTTTTACTTTCCCTCCTTTTATTACCTTCGTAAATATACCTTCAGTAGGCATTATACAGTTGCCAACCTGGTGGTATATGGCGCATTTAGTATGGCATTCCTTTCCTATCTGGGTTACTTCCTGAATGGTTTCCCCTATCTGTAACTTTGTTCCTACGGGCAGTTTCCACAGCTTTATACCTTCTGTAGTAATATTTTCAGCAAATTTACCTGTACAGAGTCCTTTAACTCCTATCTGTTTCATCTTCTCAATGCTTTCATTTCCAAGTAGACTAACCTGTCTATGCCATTTTCCTGCATGGGCATCCCCTTCTAGGCCATGGTCCTCTATAAAATACCCCTCTTTAATAAATTTTTTAGGTACGCCCTTTTTTTCACTAATATTTATTGCTACTACTTTAGCCATTTAAAATTCCTCCTTCCTCATATAATCACCAGATTTACCTCCACTTTTCTTTATAAGTCTTATATTCTCTATAACCATATCCTTATCTACGGCCTTACACATATCATAAATGGTCAGAGCCACAGTAGAAACAGCAGTCAAGGCCTCCATCTCTACTCCAGTCTTTCCTATGGTTTTAACCTCCGCCTCAATATGAATTCCACTATAGACGTCATCTATCTCAAATCTTATATCTGCTCCCGTAAGAAATATATTATGACACATGGGAATTATATCGCTAGTTTTTTTAGCTCCCATTATTCCTGCAACCTGTGCTACAGCCAGAACATCGCCCTTTTTCATCTGTCCTTCTTTTATCATATCGAGAGTACTTTTATTCATTTTAATACTTCCCCTGGCTACGGCTACCCTATTAGTATCACTTTTTTCCCCTACTTCTACCATCTTTGCCTTCCCGTTTTCATTAAAATGCGTAAATTCCATTTTATCCTCCTATTTGATACATTTCTCTTATAATCGGTTCATATTCATGATTGTTTATATTGTGCTTTCTAGGTTTAGATTCTATAGCATTCTTAAAAATATCAAATAAATTCATCTCTAATTTGCGAAACTCTCTTATATCTATTTCTAAATTTGAATGAAGGCAAGGCTTTATTTTACCATCGGAAGTTACCCTTATACGGTTACAATTTCTGCAAAAATGACTACTTATGGGATTGATAAGACCTATTCTACCTTTCGCCTTTGGAAGTCTATAATATTTCGCGGGACTTCCTTTATCCTCTTTGCATATTGGAACAAGCTTAGGATATTTTTCTAAAACTATAGTATTGGGTGTAAAACGCTCTTTGGCCCATGTGCTGGCCTGCCCTATAGGCATCAATTCTATAAATCTTACATCAATTTCATCGTCTATTGTTAATTTAATAAAATCTCCGATTTCATCATCATTAAATCCGCCAATTAAAACTACGTTTAATTTGATAGGGGTTAATCCTTCTTTTTTTGCAGCTTCAATTCCTTCTAAAACTCTTTGTAAGTCTCCACCTCTGGTTACGGCTTCATATTTGTTCTTATTTAGACTGTCAATACTTATATTTACTCTTTTAAGTCCCGCTTCTTTTAAGTCGCGTGCATATTTTTTAAGTAAGGTCCCATTAGTAGTCAAAGCTATATCATTGATTCCATCAATATCCGATATTTTTTCTACAAGTTTGACTATACCTTTTCTCACCAAAGGTTCTCCCCCTGTAATCCTTACCTTATTAATACCAAGCTTGGCTCCTACCCTTACAATCTCTTCTATTTCTTCTATTCTGAGTATGTCCTGATGATTTTTCTTAAAGATTCCTTCTTCAGGCATACAGTATCTACATCTGAGATTACACAGGTCCGTTACTGATATTCTTATATAATTTATTTTTCTTCCCTGTTTATCAAACACAGTTATTCCCCCTCTATTAGGTAACAGGTTACGGATTACAGGTTACACCTTCTATAATTTTTCCTGATTCTTCTACTTTGTAACCACCTAATTCCATAAGCTCTTCTTTGAATTCTTCAGACTTTAATGCCTCTATAAATCTCTTTATATTTTCATCCTGTAAAAATTCTGATCTTATTATAAAGTCATACTCCTCTTCACCTATGGGTATAAAATCTAGTCCCATTACATTTGCTGCAGATTTTATGCCAATCCCTACATCAGCAGTTCCCGAAAGCACTGCTGAAGCCACAGTCATATGAGTAGTCATTTCTCTATCATATCCTTCTATTTTTTCGCTGTTTATTCCTAGTTCTTTAAGCTTATAATCCAAAAGCATTCTAGTACCAGATCCTTTTTGTCTATTTACAAAAACTATATCCTTTCTTATTATATCTTCTATAGACTTTATATCTTTAGGATTATCCTTCTTGACTATAAGTCCTTGCAATCTCTTAACTCCTTTTATCAAAGACATATCCATGTTTTTAAAATATTTTTTTATATATTCAACATTATAAGTTCCGGTTTTCCCATCCAGTAAATGTACTGGAGCTATGTGGGCCTCTCCCCTCCTTAAAGCCATAATGCCCCCTAGACTTCCTACGTGAGCCGATGATAGGTTGGTTTCAGGATACTTAGTATGAATGATATTTCCTAAAACATCCAGTATAATATCGTGGCTACCTATTGAAACAATAGTATTTTCTATACTTTCTAAATCCTTAAGCAGTTCAACCTTTACACTTTCTCCTGACTCTATTCCCTCCACATTTTTAGGAATATTCATAATTCCATCGGCCTTAACTAGGGACATAGTTACACCAGCACCTCTGTTGAGGGGAGTAGCTATTAACTTATTTCCTACCTTTCCAAGTTTTATCCTGACAAATTCTAAATGTTTTAATGAGGATACCGTTCGTTTAGATAATACTGCCTCAACCCTTGATCTTACAGGTTCTTTTTGTTTTAAACACTTATACAAAAGAGGTTTCACAAAGGCTTCAAATACGAAGTAAGCAGAAACGGGATATCCCGGAATTCCCACAATAGGTTTATTATTAACTTTGCCCAGTATTGCTGGCTTTCCCGGCTTTATTGCTACACCATGAACTATAAGGGTTCCTATATCTTCTATTATTTTAGATGTATAGTCCTCTGTTCCAGCGGATGATCCTGCATTTATTACTACTATATCGTTTTCCTCTGTCGCCTTTATAATCCTTTTCTTTATCAAATCATAATCATCTATTACAGGGCTATATCTTTTAGGATTTCCACCATATTCTTTTACCATGTTTTCAAACATTCTTGAATTGGAATCTATAATTTTTCCTTCTGACAACTCATCCTCAGGCTCTATTATCTCCGTTCCTGTAGGTATAATCCCCACTTTGGGTTTAACTAGGACCTCTATATTTAATATTCCTCCACTTACTAATGCCCCTATATCTACTGGGGTTATTTTATGAAGGGCAGGTACTATCATCTCACTTGCAACAATGTCCTCTCCCACAGGTCTTATGTGCTGCCAAGGAGAAGCAGCTTTGATAATTTCTACTGTATCTTCGTCTATATAAGTTACATCCTCTATCATTATTACCCCATTATAGGGCTCCCTGATGACATCACCAGTATCAACATAATCAAAATCTTCATGAATCTTAAGTCTTACAGGGTTTCTGTCATCAGCTCCAAAGGTTCTTTCAGATCTAACAGCTATCCCATCCATTGCTGATGCATTAAAATGAGGAGATGATATTTTTGCAAAAACAGGCTTAGCTGTAATTCTTCCCAAGGAATCATCTACTCTGACTACTTCTGTTTTAATATTTTTAATTAAATCTTCAACTTCCTTTAAAAATAGCTCTTTAGCCTTTTCCAGCTCTACATTTGAAAGATAAATATTTCTCTCGAATTTCCCCATTGTAAAACCTCCACTCAGCTTTTGCTTTCTCTTATATATATAGATGAACAACTTTAAGATTGAATTTATATTACTCTAGGAATTTTGAGGTTTCCTTCTGAGCGATTTAGAAGTATTTGTTGCTGCTTCTATCTTTTATTTAAACAAAGCAACAAATCTTCACATGAGCCAGAAAGATTCTCAAAATCCTAATAAATTTAACCTTGAACTTTGTTATCTATATTCACTTTTAAAAAAGATACACCCGTACTTTTTCTCCCTTATTTACTCCCTCTTCATCGGTATCTATTCTGACATAACCCTTCGCCTTCGACATAAGGGTGATCATTCCCGATTTCCCATATACGGGATGAGCTATATAGTCTTTCTCTTTCTTTTCTAATGTAACCATCTGATAGGTTTCCTTCCCTTGAGCTGAATGTATATTTACCGCCATTTCTGCCTCTATAAAGCTTTCTTCTTCATTTTCTATTCCAAGCAAATATTTTATGAAATACTCCACAAAAACCTTAAAAACTATCATTGCCGATGCCGGCTGTCCAGGCAGACCGAAAACAGCTTTATCCCGAACCTTTGCAAGTATAGTAGGTTTACCTGGCTTTATGGAAACTCCATGAACAAATACTCCTGGCTCTCCAAGGGAATTTATAACCTTACCTGTGATATCCTTTGTACCTACTGAGCTTCCTCCAGATATAACTATAAAATCCGTATCCTTCAAGACATCTTCTAATACATTTTTCAATGTATCAAACTGATCCTTTACTACTACTTTTTTAGTGACAATACCTCCTATACTATCTGCCATGGCAGCTAATGTATATGTATTTATATCCCTTATTTGACCAGGCTTTACCTCTTTATCAGGCTCTACAATTTCATCCCCCGTCGATATGATTGCAAAGGTAGGCATACTGAAAACCTTTACTCTATTTACACCTACCGATGAAAGTACGCCTATATCCTGTGGCCTAAGTTTAGTCCCCTTTTTCAGTACTTTCTCACCCTTTTTTATATCGTCTCCAATATCTATAATATTCTCCTTGGGAGCAGTTGGCTTGTAAATCGCTATATTGTCTTCATCAAGTTTTTCAGTATATTCTATCATAACTACTGAATCAGCACCCTCTGGAAGCATCCCTCCAGTAGGCACATAAACGGCTTTATCTGGAGATATGGTATAATCAGCGGATGTACCCATCTGAACCTCTCCCACCACCTCCAGAAATACTGGAAGACTTTCACTGGCACCAAAGGTATCTTTGGCTATGACAGCATATCCGTCTACCGTAGATCTCCTAAAATGCGGTACATCAATTCCTGCAAAAACATCCTCTGCCAAAATCCTTCCCGCTGCATTTGATATATTGATATCTACCGTCTTTAAATTATATCCCTCAAACTGGCTTATCAGCTTTTTTCTAGCATCCTCTACGCTGTGAACCTTAAACATTTCCATACGCTACACCTCAACTCATATGATATTCTAATGATAAAAACTTTTTTGTTTCAGAATTTTTAGGCTTCAAGATAACATCTTCAGTCTTTCCTTGTTCAATTACTGTTCCATTTTTCAAAAAAATTACTTCGTCACATATTCTTCTGGCTTGACCTACATTATGGGTTACTATAAATATAGTGATATTTTTCTCTCTGTTTATCTTAACTATTGTCCTTTCTATAAGTTCAATTGTATTAGGATCTATATTAGCAGTAGGTTCATCTAAAAGCAGAAGTTGCGGATTAAATATTAGTGCCCTTGCCAGTACAACCTTCTGGGATTCTCCCCCTGATAGACTTGTGGCCAGCTGGTTTTGTAAGTTATCAATTTCAAATTCTTCCATTATTTTCTTGACGCTTTTATATGTAAACTCTTTGTCAATCCCTCTAATTTTAAGGGGATAGGCAATATTTTTAAATACTGTAGTTCGAAAAAGATATGGATTTTGACTTACATATGTCATCTTTTTCATAATAACCTTGCTAAGCATCTGATTATTATATAAAATCTTTCCTTTTGTACTTTCTTCTAGTCCTGCTATTATTTTTAATAATGTACTTTTCCCTGAACCATTTGGTCCAATAATGCCGTATATTTTACCTTTAGATAAGCATAGATTTTCTACATTGAGTACTGTTTTTCCGTCATATTTCTTTACAATATCCTTTATCCTTATGTCCATAATCAATCTCCTGCCATATAATTGTATAATATGGAGTTCGTAATAAATGAAATGATAAGTAGTACTATTCCCATAGCTATAGAGGTGGAATAGTTTCCCATACTGTGATTCATAACTATAAAAGATGTCATGACCCTAGTATGGCCCCTAATATTTCCACCTACTATCATTACTGCACCTACTTCAGAAATAGCTCTTCCAAAACCGGTAACTACTGCAATCAGAATGTCTATTCTCATTTCCTTTATCAATAAAAGCAGAGTATCAAACCTATCCCCCCCTAATGTTTTACATACCTGCTTTATAATTTGCCCCCGTTCTTTAGAGTTGTTAAATATTATTCCTGTAATGATGGGAGTAACCAATAAAGTCTGTGCAATGATCATAGCAACTGGGGTAAACAGTAGCTCTAAATAGCCAAGTGGACCTCTTCTTGAAATCATAAGGGCAACTACCAGACCAACTACCACGGGAGGCAAACTCATAAAAGTATTTATGATCCTAGCAAAAACTTTTTTATATTTAAGTTTTTTTAATCCCAGCAAAAACCCTAGGGGAATTCCTATAAGTCAGAGATACATATATAGATAACAGAATGATCGAATAAACTTCCTTATCAAAAGAAACAAGGATTCTAATTGCTTCCTTCAGGCCTTCGAATATATACTCCAAACCTTCCACCTCCTCAGTTTTTGTTTGAATTTACTACAAATGATATTCCTATTTTACGTTTGGTATAAATAAAGCCTGCCCAAATTTTTCTTTGCCAAATTCTCCAATGAGTTTTTGAGTTTTATCTGATAAAATCCACTCTACAAAAGTATTGGCACCTTCACTGTTTATGTTTTCATTTTTATCAGGATTTACAGGAATAACTCCATATTGATTAAAGAGCCTTGGATCTCCTTCAACAAGTATTTCTAAATCTATTTTATCCTTCATAGACAGATAAGTAGCGGCTTTATATCTATTTCCTGCCAAAAATTTTTTTCTTTCTTATGGGTTCCTGAATCGTCTCCCCTTGATACGAACTTATATTCACCTTCATAAAGTACTTTGAATGATTTTAGAATATCGCTTTTCGCATTCTTTGCTATTTTAGCAGGGTCATCCTTTGGTCCTATCAATACAAAATCGTTATACATTACATCGTATCTTTTGATTCCATGGCCCTCAGCTACAAATTTTTCTTCACTGTCCTTGGCATGAACCAGTAAAACATCAGCCTCCCCATCTCTACCCATTTGAAGGGCTTTACCCGTTCCTACCGCTACAACTTTCACATCGATTCCTGTTTCTTTTTTAAAGTAAGGTAAAATATAATCCAGAAGGCCACTGTTCTCAGTGCTTGTAGTAGTAGCAAGAATTATACTGACATTGCTTTTAGACTTATTCGTTTCTTTACTAGTATTTTGAGTACATCCTTTTCCCCCTTTGATTCTATGTATTTTCTAAAAGGGTCGGCCCCTGTTTAGACGGAATTTTCTGTCAATTCTAAAAAAAGCAAAGGACATCCCTTCGAAAGGAATGTCCCATAATCTCTCAATTTTCCTTTCCAAGCACGGGAGGCACAAAGATTTCTCTTTATACCCAACGGTCTATAATTCATAGCCTCTGCCTTAGAACCATAGACTCGGAAAACTTTTTTAACTATTCAGTTTTGTTGAATAAAATTATAACATAACTGTAACATTCTTACAACCTTGTCCTTAGATATATGCTTTCATTTTTTGATTTATTACTTTACGAAGTTAATTTTTTGACCACTAGTTCGTAAGTCTCCCATCTTCTGTATAAGTGGGAGATCCAAGCACTAATCTAATAATTGCTCGATCCAATTATTGGATTATGCTATAATTATGTTTTCAAAATTTGTATATACATTCATTTTTCTACCTCTAACAAATCCTACTAAAGTTATTCCCAATTTTTTTGCCATAGCTACCGCCAAGTCCGTAGGAGCAGATCTTGAAACTATCATAGG
>JACCKY010000089.1 GCA_014236755.1 Candidatus Petromonas tenebris
TAACATGTCTAAAAATTTTGTGATATTTTCTTCATTTAGCTTTTCTTCTATTTCACTAACCCCTACTGATGAATAACAGAGCTTTGCTGCTGAAGCTATGAGCTTTTCAGGCTCTGGTGCATATCTTAAAAGATTTACCTTTAGTTTTGAACTCATTTTCTTCCTCCTAATATTATTATTTTCCATATTATATCATGAATTTTGTAGCTGTAGAAACATATATCTCAGCTAACCCGAATGACAAGTCTTATATAATCTACTCTGGCAAATCTTTATTTGCTTTTTTATAGTAAAGGAACTCAAACATTTTTTGAAAAAAATTGCAGGTATAAAACAAAGTAAATTCAAGGTATGCAAGAAATTACAAACTTTTACCAGTTAAATATTAAAAAGGCTAACAGCTAACTGCTGACCAAGAGCTAAGAACTAAGAGCTAATCAGGGCTACCAACTACGAACTACTAACTACGAACTAACAAAGCGTCGTCAGACGCCTTTGTTCTTATTTAAAACAAAATTTTAATTGTTTTATAAAAAACATTCAAAAAATACAATTTTAATTGATCTAAGTATTAAAAAACATTACTTTTTTCAGCAGTCTCGGAATTTCAATTTATGCAAGTAGATAACACAATCAAAGTTTTAACTTGCTTCAACAATTATGCAAGCTAAATATCAATTTATCCCTTATTTTGTATTGACTTTTATACCGATGTAATATATCATTAAAGTAAGTAAAATTCGTTAAATAAATAACATTATTGTGTTGGTTACAAAGGGGAGAGGTTTGGTGGATATAAAGGCTGTTGAGGAAAAAAGAAAAGATAAGATACCTTATATACATAACAAATCTATTTTCAAAAATTATGACCCTATAAAAATATCTAAAAATACTGGATGTGCTTACAATGAAACTAGATCAGAATTTACAGTAAGGTTGATGGGAAAAGATTATATAGTAAAATATCCCGAAGGCGACATATTTAAGGAAGATTATACAGAAATTGAAAAATATCCGATAAAAACTTTAATACTACGGTATTTGATAAATGCCAAGGGAGTTCCTCCTTCAAATAAAAATATAACCTATAGAGACGTTCCAGGTGGTGATGTCTATTATAGAAACTTCCTAGGCAGATGTATAACTAGACTTCATAAAACCTTTGGTAATAATATCAATGGCTTCAAATTTGCCCTTGAGAGCATTGGAGCTGAAAGAGTAGATTTGGGCGATATTGCATACCGATTTGAATTTATAAACAATGTCTTTCTAACCTTTGTTTTGTGGGAAGGAGATGAGGAGTTAACCCCATCAGCTCAAATATTATTTGATGCGAATGCTCCCTTTTATTTTAATGCAGAGGATTTGGCTTTTGTAGGGGATGTATCAATTGGAAAAATTACTAAGTTAGCCTATAATAAAGTTTCATAATAGTTTAAATTACCCTACTAGTTCCTTATAAATGTCCTTTAGTAAGTTTTTATAAGCTCCGTAGAAAATCTATTTTAATTATCATCTAAAATTGTGGAATAAGTTTCATTTTTAACAATATTTTTATATTACTATTCAATAACATTTTGATTTTATTTGATTTTAAAAGAAAAAAGTAGGGAGCAAATAATAATCTGAAAAAAGATACCAAAAAAAGTGCATGAGAACAAAGATGTTTAGAAGAATGGAAGACAGACATATCAGTGCCTATTTCAGAGATAATACAAATAGCAGAAAAGTTTTTAATACCAGGCATAGAAGAAATTATATTTACTTCATTGGAAAAAGGAATAGCAAGTTCATAAATGGAAGATTCAAGTTTTGATATTAGTAACATTAGAAACAGTAAGAGAATTTTGGAATCTGTTTTTTTCGCTTGTTTTAAAGTTTATAAGCTTTTACCTATATCTCACTAAGTCACGAAGTTGACGAATTTGAGGTGGAGGAATAAAGCTGCCTGGTACTAGACCATGTTTATGCAGGTCAGCAAGCCATAAAGAATCTTTTTTGTCAGTTTTCTTACCGGGAATATTTCCGACGAATTTAGGGTTTGCAAGGGTTACTTTGCAGCTATTTTCTAAAACATTAAAAATTGGAATCCAATACTTACCATTTATCAAAGATTAATCTACGTGCTCAATGACACACTTATTTGTACTTGAAAAGGCAAACGGCACATGTCAATATGCGGACAATTAAATAACTGCCACACTCACCCTCCCGTGCTCTGTAGTATATCTACATACCTACTTTTATTATAACCTATTTTAGGGGAGATGAGTATTTTTCATTAATTTTTGTGCCTTGAGTATATACGAAAGGAATGACTGTTAATATGAAAAAAATAGTCTTTAGATATCCTTTTATGGTTTTTGAAAAATGTGAATGTAGCAATCAAGTTCCAATTAGGGAAATGAAAACAACAAGTTCAACCAATTCTATTAAACTAAAGTATAGTCTCAATTGTCCCGTTTGCGGAAAAGATATTAATAGAATAATCAATGTCCAAAATAATATAACAGAACTCACCGACTTTATTAATGCTTTCAAGGTTATTCCAGCTATTAAAGACGAATTAGCAATAATTAAACTAGATACTGTCAAAGCTAAACTAAAGGATAATGGTAAACTTAATCTTTACGGCAATTATTCTCATTTAAGATTTTGGGACAACAAGATTCAAAATGATATTATAAAGATAGGGTTTGAAATAGAAGATTAATTAGATAAATTAAAGCCATAAGATGTTAAAATACGTTTAAATTTTAGCACCTTATGGCTTTCGTTTTATTTTCATTATTATATATATTTTTTAGATTCCATTAACATTTCATTTGTCTTTTGCATATATTCGATAGCTTTATCAATATAATCTGCAGCTTCTCCTTTCCCCATTTTCCTTGCTTTTTCTGACCATTGTTTAAAGTCTTCTACATGATTGTCATTATGCTTAACCCAATGGACTAATAAAACTCTTAGGGTTTTTTCATCTTTATTCATCCCACCACCTTCTTCGTGGCTATGATTATGAACATGTCCCATACTTTTCCCCTCCTAATCTTTCAGGTATTGTCAAAGATTTAAACATAACCTTCAACTCAACCCATTGATTTTGCTAAAAATTTATATCAAAACCTTACCCTCCCCTTAAAATAGGGTATAATTTTGGAGACACCACTCACCAAAATTCCCAAAACAAACAGAACGGTGGCAAAGGTTTTGAGCATAATAATAAAAATGTTGCTATTTTACATTGCTATAC